>NZ_NRRG01000047.1 GCF_016583575.1 Thiocystis violacea | reverse complement strand
AGGAGGGCGGGCGGGAGGACAAGACGCCTCCGGGATCCTGATCCGCGACGCGGGCGGGTGATCAAGGGGACGGCCTGACCCGCTGGTCGATGCGAGACGCGGGCTTGGATCGTGATCCGGCCTGACGGTCGATCGGCTCATCGCCTATCATTGGGCCTTCCAGCGCGACCCGAACCCGGATTCCGGGCGATCCGCCCGCTGATCCCCGCCGTCGATACGAGTGATGAGGCATGACCGTCAACAGGATGGAATTTAGGGAAGACCTGGGCACGTCTTCCGATTATCTCCGCATGGCGGTGCCCATGATGATCCGGCGGGGAATCCCGCCGACGCCCTACAACTACGCCCTCTGGTACGCCCATGTCCAGAACGCCAACCCGGAGCTGAGCCGGTCGCTGCTCGACGAGTTCCCGGATCCGCAATCCTACGATCCGGACAAGAGCGAGGCGCTGTTCTTCGAGTATTTCGTCAAGACCTATCTGCCCAACAGCCCGCGGGCTCGGGATCTCATCGTCAACATCGTGACCCAGTTGACGAAATCCGTCTCACAGAGCGTGCAAGGGACTCGTGAGTACGGGGCCGTTCTGCGCGAGGCCATGGCCCTGTTCGAGGAAACCGTCGATCAGCAACGGATCCAGGAAGCCCTGGGCGGTTTGTTCTCGGATACGCTCAGTCTGGAAAATCTCAACAGGGCCTTCCAATCCGAGCTCGAATCGGCCACCCGGCAGGTGGAAAGGCTGAAAAAGGAACTGGAGCAAAGCCAGTACAGCGCCCGCATCGACGCCCTGACCAAGATCCCCAACCGACGCGCCTTCGACGACGCTCTCGATCAGGCGCTCGCGACCGTCGATGATCCGGCCTGCCTGATGCTGCTCGATCTCGACAATTTCAAGCTTTGCAACGATACCTACGGCCACCTGATGGGCGATCGCATTCTTGAGGTCGTGGGCCGACTCTTGGCCGGGCTGATGAGCGATTCGGTCTTCGTCGCCCGTTATGGCGGGGAGGAATTCACGGTCATCGTCAACGAGGATCTGGCGGCCGCGTCCGCGTTGGCCGAATCGATTCGGCACAAGGTTTCCGAGCTTCGGATCAAGCGCAAGAGCACCCAGGACATCATCGGCGCGGTGACCGTCTCCATCGGCCTGGTGCGGGCGCGGCCGGGCGACACGCGCGACACTCTGATCGGAAGGGCCGATAGCGCGCTCTATCGAGCGAAGGACGGCGGGCGCGACCGGGTCGTCGTCCTGGATGACCCGCGTGATCCGGATGGCGTCTGATCGGGATGGCGCCCGAGCCGCTTCGGTCGGACTCAACCGAGATCGAAGCGGTCGAATTCCATGCTGAACTGTCCGCGTCCCTGGGTCAGGCCGCGTAGCGTCGTGGCGTAGCCCAGGAGCGTTTCCAGGGCGGCCTCGACCTGGATGGAGGCCAGCTCGCCCTGCCTCTCGGTGGCCTGAATCAGGGCGCGGCGGGTCTGAAGATCGCCGAGCACGGCCCCCAGGCTGGATTCGGGCGCGACCACCTCCACCCGCATGACGGGCGTCATCAGCGCCGGCCGGGCGGCTTCCAGGGCCTTGTGCAGAGCCTTGCCGACCGCGGCGGCCACGGCCGTCGGCGTCGATCCAGGTCCGAACAGCTCGATGAGATCCACCGTCACGGCCAGGTCCAGCACCTGGGCGCCCTGGGAAGGCCCGGAGGCCAGGGTGGACTGGATGGCCTCGCGGATCGCCTGGGTCTGCCCGGCGTCGAGTGCGGCGCCCTCGGGCCGCAGACGCGGTTCCAGCGCGATGCGCTCGCCCTGGCCGCGCGGGAGCGGCTTCACGCTCACGCTCGCGCGCGCCATCAGATCCGGTTGGCGCGGATCGGGTGTCGGCGGCGGGGCGAACAGCGCCTCCGCCGTTGCCGGCTGGGTGATGGTCTCGCGGATGGCCACGGCCGGTCGGCCGGTTCGGATGGAGACGCCGAATTCGCGCTCGATGCGCTCGATGACGATCCGCAGGTGGAGTTCGCCCATTCCCCGCAGCAGGCGCTGTCCGGTCTCTGGATCCTCCTCGACCACGAGGGTCGGATCCTCTTGCTGGACCTTGCCCAGCACCTCGACGAGCTTGTCCGCGTCGGTTCCGGCGGCCGGCTCGATCGCCAGCCCGAGCACCGGGGCATGGGTGACGATGCGTTCCAGGCTCAGGAGATGGCCGGGCGCGCACAGCGTGTCGCCAGTGGTGGCGAACCTGAGTCCGGCCAGGAGGACGATCTGTCCCGCCTGGGCCTCGGCGAGCTTGGTCTTCTTGCCGGCGTCCACCTCGAAGAGTCGCGCCACCTGCTCGCGCAGGACGCGGCCGTCGCCGGTCAGGAACTCGACCGCGTCGCCGGCCTTGAGTCGGCCCCGTTGGAGGCGGACGAAGACATGACGCCGGCCTTCCCAGAGCTGGACCTTGAAGGCAAGCGCCGCCAGGGGACCATCGTCGCCGATCGGGATCTCCTCGCGCCCGCCGTCCGGGTATTCCGCCACGGCCGGGGGGCGATCGAGCGGGGCCGGCAGGTAGTCGACCACGCCGTCGAGCAGCGGCTGCACGCCGAGGTTGCGCAGGGCGCTGCCGCCGAAGCAGGGGAAGAGTTCGCCTGCCAGGGTTCCCCGGCGGATGGCGGCTCGCAGCGCCTCGGGGGTGGGATCCTCGCCGGCCAGCACCAGCTCGGCTAGGGCTTCGTCGAACTCGGCCGCCGCCAGCGCCATGGCCTCGCGCGCGTCCCGGTGGCGCTCCCAAATGTCGGGCGGACAGGGCTCGACGACGACCCGTTCGCCCTGCTCGCCAATGAAACGAATCAGGATTCGGTCGATCAAATGCACGACCGCGTCGTCCTCGACGATGGGGACCGTGATGGGCACCGGCTCCACCTTCAACCGTTGCCTGATGGCGGCGAGACAGCGGTCGAAATCCGCGCCCGGACGGTCCATCTTGTTGATGAAGAGGAGCGCCGGAAGCTTGAAGCGGGAGCGCTGACGCCACACCGTTTCGGTCTGGGGCTCCACGCCGCGCACGCCGTCGAGGACGATGACGCAGCCATCGAGCACCCGCATGGCCCGCTCGACCTCGATCGAGAAGTCGACGTGTCCGGGGGTGTCGATCAGTTGCAGTAGGTGCTCGCGCCAGGGGGCCTGGGTGATGGCGGCGGTGATGGTGATGCCGTGCTGCTGTTCCTCGGCCAGGTAGTCCATGTGGGCCGCCCCGTCATGGACCTCGCCCATCTTGTAGGAGGCGCCGGTGTAGAAAAGGATGCGCTCGGTGAGTGTCGTCTTGCCCGCGTCGACGTGAGCGGCGACCCCGATATTGCGAACGTGCGACAATCGGGATGGTTTTTTCATTGCTTTGAATCGGGAGTTAGAGAGGTTATGAACGGTATTGATCTGGGCGGACGCGGTCGGTCGTGGCTCGCGACGGCGGTCTGTGCGTCGCTGCTTGGCTGGGGAGCCATCGAGGATGCGCGGGCCGAGACATTCAGGCTTGAGAACGCGGGCGACTCGGTGGTCGGAGTCCCCTTTTACTTCACGGCGCGAGCCAAGGATACACTGCTCGACATCGCCCGCCAGAACAATCTGGGCTACGCCGACATGCGTCAAGCCAACCCCAAGGTGGACATGTGGGTGCCCGGCGAGGGGACGGAAGTCATGGTGCCCTCCTTTTTCGTGCTGCCGAACGTGCCGCGCGAGGGGATCGTGATCAATCGCGCCGAGAAGCGCCTCTATTACTACCCGCCCAACAACCCCAACGAGGTTCGGATCTATACGATCAGCGTCGGCAAGGACGCGATGGGAACGCCGCTCGGCAGTTTCAAGATCATCGAGAAGCGCAAGGATCCGATCTGGACGCCTGGACCCAACGTGCGCGCCTCGCATGCCGCCCATGGCGATATTCTGCCGGCCCAGGTGCCGCCAGGGCCTGACAATCCGCTCGGACGCTACGCTATGCGTCTCAGCAATCCGGATTATCTGATCCACGGCACCAGCATGCCCTGGGGTCTCGGCATGGAGGTCAGCGGCGGTTGCATCCGTATGTACCCGGAGGGCGTCGAGGAGTTGTTCGGTCTGGCGAGCGTCGATACGCCGGTGGCCATCATCGACCAAGCCTATAAGGTCGGGTGGCTTGGAAACGATCTCTATCTGGAGGTGCAGACCGGGGAGAAGAGCGAGCGCAAGAGCGCTAGAGGGGCCATTCCAGAATCCGTGGCGAATGCCGAGGGCGTCGTGATCGATTGGAAGGCGGTGGAGCAGGCGGTGGAGGAGGACTCCGGTGTCCCACAACTCGTGGGACACCGGAGTCAATCAGCTCAGGGGTCTTACTTGCCCATGATCTTCTGATACATACGGTCCAAACGCTCGGTGTTGGAGTTACAGCAAGCCTGGGCACTGTTAGCACTGTCCAGGGCTTGCTGAGCCATGTCGCGAGCGGTCTGGTCGGTGGTGCAGCCGCCCAGCAGGGAGGCGGTCAGCAGCGCGGCGGCGGAAATGGATGCGGCTTTGACAATCTTGGTCATTGGTTTGAATCTCCGAAAATGTTAACTATCAAGCACTCTGTATATAACACAAGGCGCGTAAGTCTACCGGGCCAGTGCGGTACGAACCACCCGTCCTCGTGGATGTTCCATGAGCTTGAAGTGGGTTCGAGACCTGGTCCGGTTGGTCCGGGCTCCCGGCGCGGATGTTGATCTTCACGGTGGGAGCCGGAGTCCGGCGTAAAGATTGGGGCAAATTCGATGAGACATCAAGCCCACAACCGTCCCGACTGTGAGATTTTTTACAACGATGCCGTGCGGATTTCCTCGCGTTCCGAGGATTCTATCTTGAAAAGCGCGCTATTTTTATCTGCAAGCTAATGTTTTTAAATATTTTTGTGTTACTTTCCAGCGTTATCCGCCAAGTGGGCACGGGCGTGGCGTCAGTGCGATCAGCGGCGGCCGAATGTCCATGACGGCTGACGCACGAGGGGCTTGATCGCTGATTCGATGTCTCAAACCAACAAGTTGTATTATCGCCAACGTCTGTTCCGCCTTGGCGCTGGCGTCGGATGTCCGTCCGACGCCAGCGCCCGCCCTGTGTATTCCGATGGTCGCGGCCTCCCGTGCCCATTCTTCCTGGAGCCGAACGACTCCTTCCGCTTCGCCATTTTCCGAGAGTACCTGTCATCGATGTCAGAACTTCCATGCTCCGCTCCGTCCAGCCCCGCCGCGGGCTCGGTTTTCCGGCGACTGGATCCAGCCTGAGGGGCCGCGATGCACCGTTACCATGTCCGAGCCCCCTTCGCTCCCGCCGAGCCGCCGTTTCGCCGCGATGGATTCACCCGCGATGGCGAGATCGTCTCGACCCTGGGCGAACGCCTGGCGCTGAACCAGCTTCCCCCCTTTTTGCGCGCCCTGCTGGTCACGGATGGAACCGTGACCAAGATCCTGGAGGCCTATTTCTGGGAGCCGGTGGCGGTCGACACGCTGGAGCAGCGTTTCGAGACCGCGCTGGAGCCGGTGCCCTGGATCCAGGTCGAGTCCGGCGATGACTGTCTGATCCGAGACGCCAGGCTGCGCGGAACCGACAGCGGGCGCGGCTTCGCGGAGGCTTTTTCGCTGATCCGGATCGATCTCATCCCGCCGGATTTCCGCCGGCGCCTGATCGACCGCGAGATCGGGATCGGCGTCCTGATCCGTGACAGCGGTCTGGAGAGTTATCGCGAGGTTCTGGATGTCGGGCTGGAGCGGACCGACGACGGTGAAACGGTGGTGTTCCGGACCTATCGCATCATCATCGACCACCAGCCGGTGATCCTCATCACCGAGTACTTTCCGCTCGCGCTTTATCGTTGAGCCGTCGCGACCGCTACCGAACGGACATGCCGCGCCAGATCGACAGCATCCGCTTCAACGAGACACCCGAGGGCATCGATCTGGAACTGCGGGTCGCCGGGCCGGTACCGCGCGCGCTGGCGCTCTTCCTGGACGGGCTGGTCCGGGCGGGACTCTATCTAGTGCTGATACCGCTGAGCGCGCTCGCGGACACGGGGGTAGGGCTCATGCTGATCGGGTTCTTCCTGCTGGAGTGGTTCTATCCGGTGGTGTTCGAGGTGCGTGCCGGGGCGACGCCGGGCAAGCGGGCCATGGGCCTGGTGGTGGTCCATGACGACGGCACCCCGGTCGGACTTCCCGCCTCCATGATCCGGAATCTCCTGCGGGTGGTGGATTTCCTGCCCGTCTTCTATGGCGTTGGGCTTGTCAGCGTCCTGCTGGATCACGACTTTCGCCGGCTCGGCGACCTGGCGGCCGGAACCCTGGTGCTCCACGCGGAGCGTCGCGCGCCACCGAGGACCATCGCGGATACGCCGCCCGTCCAGGTTCCGCCTGGTTTCGCGCTGGAAACCCAGCAGGCCATTCTCTCCTACGCCGAGCGTGGCCCGCGTCTCTCCGCCGCGCGCCGCGTTGAACTGGCCGAGGTCCTGACGGCCGACGGCGGGATACGTGGCGAGGCCGCGGTCCGGCGGGTCGAGGGCTGGGCGAGTTGGCTGGCGCGTGGACGCGGGCTGGAAGCCTCATGAGACAGGAGCGGTTCGAGGCCGAGCAGGCGCCTCCGTGGGACGAATACCAGCGTCTCCTGGCGCGGCTGGAAGGCCGGCCCTCGGCGCGCGGTGCTCCTTCGGGGATGGATCTCGGCGGTTTTCCGCGTCTGTACCGACAGCTCTGCGCCGACTATGCCCTGGCGCGCGGTCGTGGTTACAGCCCGGGCCTGATCGCCGATCTGCACGATCTCGTCCGTCGCGGCCATCGCCGGCTCTACCAACGCCGATCGCGCCCGTTCGCCTCGGCGCTCGTCTTCGCGACGGACACCTTCCCGCGCACCCTGCGCCGCCATGCCCGGCTGTTCTGGATGGGCCTGGGGCTGCTCTTCCTGCCGATGATCGCGATGGGGCTCGCCGTGCACGCGGATCCCGAGATCATTTACAGCCTGATCGACAGCGCCCAGGTCGCGGAGCTGGAGTCCCAGTACGATCCCGCCGGCCGCAAACCTGGTCGTGAGACCGATCGGCAGGCGGACACGGATTTCGCCATGTTCGGCTTCTACATCATGAACAACATCGGCATCGGGTTTCGCGGCTTCGCCGGTGGCCTGCTGTTCGGCCTCGGCAGCGCCCTGATCCTGGTCTTCAACGGGCTGAGCATCGGCGCGGTCGCCGGCCATCTGACGCGGCTGGATCATGGCGGAACCTTCTGGCCGTTCGTCAGCGGTCACGGACCCTACGAGTTGACCGCGATCGCCATCTCCGGGGCCGCCGGCCTGCTGCTTGGCCAGGCGTTGCTGGCTCCGGGCAACCGCACGCGACTGGCCGCCCTGCGCCTCAACGCGCGCGACGCGGTTATCCTGGTGGGAGGGGCGGCCGGCATGCTCGTGTTGGCCGCCGTCGTGGAGGCTTTCTGGTCGGCCGGACCGGCCCCGGCGGCGATCAAGTATGGGGTGGGCGCGGTCGGTTGGGTACTTGTCGCGCTCTATCTGGGTCTGGCCGGTCGGGGCGCGCGTGGATCTTGACCGGATCGCCGTCCGGACGCGCCCGCGCGGGGCCTGGGAAGGGCTGGATCTCGGGTTCGCGATGGCGCGGACCTGGTTCCTGCCGCTCTGGCGGCTCTGGTGGTGGACGGCCCTGCCGACGGCGGTCATCTGTCTGTTCCTGACCGGCTTTCGCGCGGATCTCTGGCTCCTGGCGCTCTGGTGGCTCAAGCCACTCAACGAGGGGCCGCTGCTGCTCTGGGCGAGCCGCGCCCTGTTCGGCGAATCGCTCGGATGGCGCCGGTTTCCCGAGACGTGGCGCGCTGGATGGCCGCGGCGCCTCTGGCCCTATCTGCTGTGGCGGCGGATCGGCATGCGTCGGTCCTTTCTGATGCCGCTGACCCTGCTTGAGGGGCTGAGCGGTCAAGCCGCCCGCGAGCGTCGCCGGGTCATGAACGACGGCGGCGGAGTTCCTTTCTGGCTGACCCTGGTCGGCTATCACTTCGAGGTGATTCTCTGGATGAGTCTCCTGCTCGCCGTCTTCTTCCTGGTGCCGGCGGAGTTGCCGCGTCTCGACCTGGTGTCGGCCGTCACCGGAGAGGGCTCCTGGGCCTCCTGGGTCGGCGTCCTGGCCTATCTGCTCGTCTTCTCCGTCATCGCCCCTTTCTATGTCTGCGCTGGCTTCGCGCTCTATCTGACCCGTCGCACCGATCTCGAAGCCTGGGATCTGGAGCTGGCCTTTCGCGAGGCGCGGGATCGGCGATCGGAGCCGGCGGGCCTGGAACCCAAGGGTCGATTCCTGGGCCTGCTCGCGGCGATCGCGATCCTGCCGCTCGTCGTTCCGCCAGATGTCCAGGCGCGACCCCATCCATCCCTGGATCCCGATCAGGCCCGAGCCCTGATCCAGGACGTCCTCGCTGGACCGGATTTCGGCTCCACCATGGAGACCGCTTACTGGGCGCCGATCGAGCGCGGGGATGAACCGGCGGAGGATTCGCCGGTCCTGCCCGCTGGGTTGCCATCCTTCCTGAGGCTGTCGGCGCGGGTGCTGAAGTGGCTGCTGCTCGTCGGGGCCGTAGGCGTGGTCGTCTGGCTGAGCTTGCGGATGTCGCGCGACTGGCGTCCGTGGCGCGGCCGACGGGCACGGCCGGACCGGAGGCCGCCGAGCCCGGCGCGCGCCTTGGAAACCTCGGCGCACGGGATCGAACTCGCGGAAGTACCGACGGCGGTGCGCGCCTGTCTGCAAGCCGAGGATCGACGCGGCGCGCTCGCGCTCCTCTACCGCGCCAGCCTGACCCATCTGGAGACGCTCGGTCCGCCTGTCCCGGATGGCGCCACCGAGGGCGAATGCCTGGCCGCCGCCGTCCGGAACCTGCCAAGGAGCGCGCTGGGTCCGCTGGAGCCACTGACCCGCGCCTGGCAGCGGCTCGCCTATGCCCATCAGGAGCCGAGTCTGGAGTTGCTGGAGGCCCTGCTGCTCGCCTGGTGCCGCTGGACGCAAGACGCCGGGGCGAGCGCGCCATGATCTCTGAACGACGGCTCATGGGGCTGGTTCTGGCTGGACTGCTGCTGATCGTCGTCGCGGGCTCGACCACCTGGTTCCTCGCCAACTTCGAGCGCCGGGTGGAGCGGATTCCGGTCGGCGAATCGGCCAAGGCCCGGAGCAACGAACTGCTGGCGGCCGAACGCTTGCTCGCGCGACTCGGCATCCCGGTGGAGAGCGTCACCGGCCGCGAACGCCTCTGGAACCTCCCGCCCAGCACCGATACCCTGGTCGTCCTGGGTCTAGGGCCGATGAGCGCCGAGCGTCGGGTGCGCCTGCGGCATTGGCTGGAGCGGGGCGGCCGCCTGCTGGTGGAAGCCATGGAGGCCAGCGAAGGGGGCCGGATCCCCGACGATTTCCTCGGTGACCTCGGTATCCGGCTGCGCGTCGAGGAAGAGGAACGGCTGGCGGCCCTCGATGAGGATCGGGTGACGGCGCGGATCCAAATCCCGGATGTCGAGTCGCCACCGAGCCTCGGATTTCAGGCCCGCTACTATCTGGAGCCCGAGGGTTCGCACCCAGGGGACATCCAGGCTGGGGATCGGACGCGACTGGCGCGACGTGACATCGGCCAGGGACGGCTGACGGTGATCAGCGACAGCCGTTTCATGACCAACGCCCGGATCGGCGAGCTGGATCACGCCTTCCTGACCGCCTGGCTGACCCGCCCGGACGGCGCCGGCAAGGTCTGGCTGCTCCACGACACGGCCATGCCGGGGCTGGGCGCGCTCCTCTGGTCGCGCGCGCCCGAGGCGCTGATCTCGGCGCTCCTGCTCCTCTTGGTCTGGCTCTGGTCACTGGGAGGTCGGCTCGGTCCCCTGATCGGTCCGCCGGAGGGGCGACGACGCGATCTGATCGAGCACCTGGACGCCAGCGCCGATTTTCTCTGGCGTCATGGTCACGCCGGCCAACTGGTCGAGACCAATCGCCGGCATCTGCTCAACGACTGGTCGATCCGTCATCCGGAGATCGCCCAGGCCGCTCCCCGCGTCCAGGCCGAGCGGATCGCCGCGCTCACCAGCCAGCCGGTCGAGGCGCTCGCGCGGGCGCTCTTCACCCAGTCCGGGGACGCGCAGGGGTTCATCGCGCAGGCCATCCGGCTCCAGGCTTCGTGGCCGAGCCACGGCGCGGGCGGACGCCGTCCGGATCGCGCGCGAGCGCCTCGACGACCGGGGTCGGACCGTCTCTAACCAGGAGGATCCAATGCATCAGCCAGAAGCCGATCCAGGGCTGGAAATCGAACGGGCGGCCGAGCGACTCGCCGCGCTGGAGACCATGGTCGCCCGCGCCCTGGTCGGCCAGAAACAGGTGATCCGCGAGTCGGTCGTGGCCCTGGTGGCGGGAGGACATGTGCTGCTGGAGGGTCTGCCCGGCGTCGGCAAGACGCTCCTGGCGCGTGCCCTGGCGGCGGCCGTCGCCGGGCACTTCTCGCGCATCCAGTTCACGCCGGATCTCATGCCGAGCGACGTGACCGGTCACGCCATGTTCGATCCGCGCAGCGAGGAGTTCCGCATCCGGCGCGGCCCCATCTTCTGCAACCTGCTGTTGGGCGACGAGATCAATCGCGCCCCGGCCAAGACTCAATCCGCCATGCTGGAGGCCATGCAGGAGCGCCAGGTCACCATCGAGGGCCGGGCGCTCCCGCTCGCCGCGCCCTTTCTGGTCTTCGCCACCCAGAACCCGATCGAACAGGAGGGCACCTATCCGCTGCCCCAGGCCCAGCTCGACCGTTTTCTACTCAAGGTCTTCGTCGATTATCCCGACCTGAACGAGGAACTGGCCCTGGTCCGCCAGGCGACCCAGGGCCAGATCGGCGACCAGTTGGACATCTCGCGGGTGGAGCCGGTCATCTCGACGGATGAACTTCTGAGCTTGCAGGGGACCGCGTCCCGGCTTGGAATGGACGACAGCGTTCTGGATTACGCGGTGCGGCTGGTGCGCGCCGCTCGTGGCTGGCGCGGAATCGAGACCGGACCCGGACCGCGCGCCAGCGTCGCCCTGGTGCGCGCCGCGCGCGGCCACGCGCTCGCCGGTGGCAACGGCTTCGTCACCCCGGACGACGTCAAGATCATGGCCCCGGCCACGCTACGCCATCGCCTCAAGTTGACCGCCGATCTGGAGATCGAGGGCTACCGACCGGACGATGTACTGCGTGACCTGCTGGCTGACGTGCCGGCTCCGCGGGTTTGAGGCGATTTCCGGAAAAGCCATCCTGTAAATCCCGCGAAATTCTGTTAATCCTGTCCTTTCCTCTTCAGCCAATCGATTGGGCGGGGGCCGAGTCCTGATCGCCGTAGCGTGGTGCCCGCGCGGTGGCGAGCCCGAACTGCTCGTAGAGGCTCTGGGCGTAGGCGTCCGCGATGGCGCGGGTGTCCGCGTCGATCGGATGACTGGCGGCGATCCAGCGCTGGACGCCGACGATCTCGCGCAGTTGCTCCCGGTCGAAGCGTGACAGGGTGACGCTGTCGGGGTGTCGGCGGTGGTCGTTCAGGGCCTTGGGCGAGAAGGCGATCGAACCTTCGCGCAGCAGTTCCACGTAGGTCACCCAGTCGCCCGCGACCTTGTGGGCGCGGATGTGCTCGATGTGTTCGCGCAGCACCTTGAGCAGCGGCTCGCGACGGAAGACGACCGCGCTGACGTTGGGCAGGCTGTTCTTGATCGCCAGGACCTGGGCGATCTCCTCCGCGCCCTGGCATTGGTAGGGACGGCTCCAGCGCTCGCGCGAGATGTCCGCGACATAGTCCAGATAGTCGCCGCACAGCACCTCGCCCTCGGGATCGATCTGGCGCGACTGGGTGAAGCTCAGCACCACCTCGGGATCGGCCAGGCCGCGCATCGCCTCTTCCAGGAACCCCGGATCAGCCAGATCGTCCGCCTCGGCGATCCAGACATAGTCCCCGCGCGCCCGTTCGACCCCGGCGAGCCATTGAAGAAAAACCGAGCCCGAGTTGGTGGCGTTGAAGATGACCTCGGCCTCCGGGGTCAGGGCCGGCAGCTCGGTTTCCAGCCAGTGGCGGCTGTCATCGGTCGAGGCGTCATCCAGGACGATCAGCTCGTAGCCGGGCAACGTCTGATTCAGGATGCTCGCGATGCGTCCCGGCAGATAGCGACGGTAGTTGAAGTTGGGCACCACCACCGAGATCCTCGGGGCGGCCTGACTGGTCTCGGCCAGCAGATCCAGCAGATAGCGCTGGAAACCGAAGTCGCGAGCGATCAGGGCGCGGCCCCGCTCGCCCGCCGCGCGCCGCGCCGGCTCATCGTCGAACCATTGCCGTACGGTCCGCGCGAAGGCGCCGGTGTCGAAGCCGGGGACCAGGACCACCGCGCCGCTCGGGGCGAGATCCGCGAAGCCTCCGGCACCCTCGAAGGCCACTACCGGCGTTCCGGCCGCGAGCGCCTCCAGCACCACCGAGGGGAAGGGATCCTCGCGCGAGGTCATGGCGTAGACGTCCGCGCCGGCATAGAAGAGATCCGTGTCCCCGGTGTGGCCTGGAAAGTGGAAATGGTCCCGCTGATCCGGATCCGCGAGCAGGCTGTCGACCTGGGGCCTCATCCCGGCCTCCAGATCGCCGACCCAGACGCCGTGGAAGTCCGCGCGTTCGGCGAGGATCGCCAGGCCAGCCCGCACGAAGAGGTCGACGCCCTTGCGCTGGTCGCCATAGCCCACGCCGAGCAGGACGCGGGCCGTCGATGGCAATCCGAGCCGCTGGCGCGACTGCTCGCGCAAGGCCCCGCGCATCGGCTCCCGGCTGAGCTGTCCGGCCAGTCGGTTCGGCTTGTAAAGGCCCTGTGGCCGCAGGCGGATCCGTTCGTCCGGCACTGGACCGAACTGGGCGAAACCCTCCTGGACGATGCGCGCCGGAAACACCACCCGATCGGCCTCGGTGGCGACATAGCGGGCCTGGGCTTGCAGGGCGTGACGGCGGATCAGATCGGGCAACTCGTGGACCAGCGCGATCGTGCGGAATCCAGCCGCGCGCAGGCTCGGCAGGAAACGGCCCGAGGCGGTGGAGTTGACGATGGCGTCCCCGAGGCCGCGCTCGCTCAAGAGTTTGGCCAGGCGTCGTCCGGGGCCGCGATCGGCCTCCGTCTCGTCGAGTCGATGGACATCGGCCACGGCGGCGAAATCGGCCAGCAGCGGGCCGGGGCCGAGCACCACCAGGGTGACCCGATAGCCGAATCGCTCGCTGAGCCGCTGAGCCAGGCGCAGCGCCAGGTACTGGGCGCCGTGCGGATGGGCATCGTGGGTCACCAGCAGGATTTCGCGCCGGACCGCCGAGCGCGAGCGCCGCAGGGCGTCGCGGGTCGCCTGGAGATAGGCATAGCCATGACGGGCATCGGGTTCCAGATAGGCGCCCTCGGCCCATTCGTTCCAGGCGTTGATGAAGACCAGCCGCTCGGAGGGATCGGGAAAGCGCTGGAGCGTGTCGGCGATGGCGTTCTCCAGCCATTGGCGATAGCCGGCCGGGGTCGATCCGACGAAGACCGCGCCGCGTCCGCGCCGCCGCGCCTCGTTGTCCCAGGAGGGATTGACGCCGCGAAAGAGCCGGTAGTCGCAGGGCGCATAGTGACGGCTGCGCTCGGGATAGATGGTCCAGTCGTAGAGGTTGCCCTTGAAATCGGGATCACGGTCCTGGATCTGCCGGGTGATGTCGACCGGATGGCTGTTGTTGGGCGGAAATTCCACGGCGGCGTCGAAGCCGTAGTCGGCGGGGGGCGTCGACTCGAACGACTGGGTATAGGCGAGCAGGATTTCGCCGATGTCGTGCTCCCGGCACCAGTGGCGCCAGCGCTCGGCGGTCTCGGCTGGATTGGGCAGCAGCGCCGGACGATAGACCAGCAGCAGCGGACGTCCGTCGACGCGGATATAGCGTGGATCCCGAAGATACTTGGCGATCGAGGCGATGAAGGCCAGATCGTCCTCGGGCGAGTGGCGCTGGGCCATGAGCACTTGGTCGTCCCGGCCATCCCAGCGGCGGCTCCAGTTCTCGTTCGCCCAGCAGAGACAGAAGGGCAGATCCAGGTCGCCGCCGAGATACTGCTCCAGCGGTCGTTCAAGCAGTTGCCGGCCGTCGAACCAGTAGTAATAGAAGGCGAAGCCGCCGATCCCATGGAGCTTGGCCAGCTCCACCTGGCGCGCCATCACCTCGGGGACGCGCAGATCGTAGAAGCCCAGCTCGCCCGGCAGCCTGGGTTGATGATGTCCGGGGAATTGGGGGCGGGCGCGCACCACGTTGGTCCATTCGGTGAAGCCGCGTCCCCACCAGGCGTCGTTCTCCGGGATGGGGTGGAACTGGGGCAGATAGAAGGCGATCAGCCGCGCCGGGACGCTGGCGGGCGGCGTCTCGGCGAGCAGTGGAACCGGCTCGACGGAGGCGTCTCCGAGCTGGGTTCCCTGGCCGCGCCACAGATCGCCCCTCAGCCGGGCCTCCTTGAACGCCTTGAAGCCGGGATGGGATCGGAACAGAAAGGGCAGGGTGCGGAAGAGTCGCCGCTGCCAGCGTTGACGCGCCGGGATATCGATGGGGATGAGGCGCCACAGGGGACGCAGCAGATTGAAAACCATGTTCTGATCCATGTTCCGACGTCTGGCGACGCCGGATGACCCTGGTGGGCGGGGTTGAAGACTGGGCGCGATGTCCGGGAGAAGCGGCGTCCGATCGAGGCTGGAACGCCGTGGTATAGTACCGGGATTATCAAGCGGGTGGTTAGAGACCCCTGGTTCGGGCCGGGCACCGGTCGAATCCGGTCTCGCCGGCGTCAGGACGCTCATCCAGGCCAGGACGTACCGACACCGTCCCGAATCCCACCCGCGCTGATTCGATCGCCCCCGTGCGATTTCATTCTTGGATTGGAATTCCCCCGATGTCGACCGACACCCTGCACGGTGAATCGTCCCTACTCATTCAACTTCGCCACGGCTTGCGCCGCGAGCAGATCGATCACGCCCTGAGCGACATCGCCGCCGGCTGGGGGCGCCGCGAACTCTGGATGACGCTCGGTCTGCACGACGTGCGCCAACGCTACCGTCGCTCCAAGCTCGGCCCCTTCTGGATCACCCTCTCGATGGCGATCATGGTGCTGGCGCTGGGGATCCTCTACGGCCAGATCTTCGGTCAGGATCTTCACGAGTATCTCCCCTTCCTCGCCGCCGGCTTCGTCATCTGGGGGCTGATCGCGAGCCTGATCATCGATGGCTGTCAGTCCTTCATCATGGCGGAGGGGATGATCCGACAGCTCAACGCGCCCCTGTCCATCTATGCCTATCGCGGCATCTGGTCGACCCTAATCGCCTTCGGTCACAACATCTGGGTGTTTTTCGCGGTCGCGGTCTGGTTCGGGGTCGATCTGAACTGGAACCTGCTCTGGGTGCCGGTCGCGCTCCTGATGCTGCTGCTGAACGGTCTCTGGATCGCGCTGTTCTTCGGTCTCCTGAGCGCGCGGTTTCGCGACGTACCCCTGATCGTCGGCAGCATCGTCCAGGTACTCTTCTTCATCACGCCGGTCATCTGGCGACCCGAGATGCTACCGGGCCGGGCGCTGTTGCTCGATCTCAACCCCTTCTATCACCTGGTCGAGATCATGCGCGCGCCCCTCCTGGGTCAGGCGCCGGGGCTCGAGAACTGGCTGACGGTCATTCTCATCACGGTGGTTGGCTGGACGGCCACCCTTTTCTTCTACTCGGCCTACCGGTGGCGCATCGCCTACTGGGTGTGAAGGACGCGATCGTGGCATCGATTCAACTGGAAAACGTCTCCGTCTCCTTTCCCGTCTACAGCGCCTCCACGCGCTCGCTCAAGAATCGTCTGATTCAGAGCGCGACCGGCGGACAGATCCGCGCCGATACGGTCTCGCAGCGGATCTCGGTGGTGCAGGCGTTGCAGGACATCAATATCTCGCTCAAGAGTGGGGATCGGCTCGGCCTGATCGGCCACAACGGGGCGGGCAAAACCACCCTGCTGCGGGTGCTGGGCGGGATCTACGAGCCCAACAGCGGCCGGGTCGCGGTCCAGGGGAGCACGGTTCCACTGTTCGACATCGGGCTCGGCATGAATCAGGAGAGCACCGGCTACGAGAACATCGTCCTGCGTGGTCTCTTCCTGGGTCTCACCCGCCAGCGCATCCGCTCCATGATGGACGAAATCGCCGAATTCACCGAACTGGGCGATTTCCTCGACCTGCCGATCCGCACCTATTCGGCCGGGATGCAGATGCGGCTCGCCTTCGCGGTCTCGACCTCGGTCGTGCCCGATATCCTGCTGCTGGACGAGGGGATCGGAGCCGGCGACGCCGCCTTCCTCAACAAGGCGCGCGAGCGCCTGCAACACTTTACCGAGCAGGTCTCCATCATCGTGCTCTCCTCCCACTCCGAGGAACTGGTCCGCACCATGTGCTCCAAGGCCCTGGTCATGGAGCATGGCCAGATCGTCTTCGCCGGACCCACCGACGAGGCGCTGGAGCGCTATCAGGCGATGCGCGGCTGGTAGATACGCCCCGCCACGGCTTGGTCGCTGCTTGAGGTTCAAGGGCCGTTGGGCCGATGGCTCGGTGACGGCGACCGGGATCGAGGTGGCGATGAGAGGCGCTGGTCTTTCGGTGTCATTAACGCGAACGCGATTTCAGCCAAGCCAAGCCAAGGTGATCATGTCTTTCGTGCCTATTCGATTTGAAATCGGTCGCCCCGCGGCGCCTTGGAGCCTGATCGGCGTTCTTGCGCTGCTGATGCTGGGCCTGGGGCGACCCGCGGTCGCGATCGAGGCCGACAAGCAGACCAAAGCCTGTCTGCGCTGCCACGCCATGGAGACGATCGCCTATCGGGATCCGGTGTCCAGGGAGATCGTCGACCTTTCCATCGCCCCTCGGCTTCTGCCCCACTCGGTCCACGGCGAGCTGGCCTGCACGGAATGCCATCGCAAGAGCTACCGGCGCTATCCGCATCCGGAAGAAGCGGAGCGCGAGTCCTTCAGTTGCGTCGGCTGTCATGAGGACGACTCGGCCGAGGCGACCTATCAGCTCAAGACGGTCGAGTCGGAATACCGGCAAAGCGTCCATGTCGCGCCGGGGGCCAAGCACGCGGATCGCTTCAATTGCCACTCCTGCCATGACCCGCATGTCTTCAAGGTCTCAAGGGTCGGAACGGACATCGCCCAGGTCGTGCGCGACGGCAACCAGGTCTGTCTGAGCTGCCACGAGAAGGCGCGCGATCCCCAACTCGGCAGTCATGCCTGGTTGCCGAAGCGCGACGCCCATTGGGAGTCCGTGCGCTGCGTCGACTGTCATACGCCCGCGTCGGCCGAACCGAGCCGCGTCTCGCATCAGATCCTGACGGCCGAGGACAGCAATCGCGATTGCGTCGCCTGTCACTCGCGCGACGCGCGTTTGCTGAACCGGCTCTATCAATACCGGTCCGAAGAGGATCTGGCCCGTCGAGGATTGTTCGCCAAGGCGATTTTCAACGAGGCCTATATCGTGGGCATGAGTCGCAGTCCGCTGGTGGACTGGATCAGTCTGCTGATCATCGGCCTGACCCTGCTGGTCCTGACCGCGCACGGCCTGGGCCGTTACCTGGCCTATCGCCGGAGGAGAAACAGATGAAGGCGCTCTATCTCTATCCCGGCTGGTTGCGGATCTGGCATTGGGTCAACGCCCTGCTGTTCATCCTGTTGATGGTCTCGGGCGCGAGCATGCACTACGCGGGAACGCCCTGGCTGCTGGCGTTCGAGACGGCGGTGCCGATCCATAACGCCGCCGGCATCCTGCTGACCCTCGGCTGGATCGCCTTCGTCATCGGGAATGTCCGTACCGACAACGGTCGGTACTATCGGCTTCGGTGGCGCGGCCTGGCTGGCCGGCTGATCGAGCAGTCCCTCTACTACGCCCGAGGGATCTTCCGTGACGCGCCCCATCCCTTCCATGTCACCGCCGAGGCCAAGTTCAACACCCTCCAGCAGCTCAGTTACCTGGGCGTCATGTATGGCCTCATGCCACTGTTGATTCTCAGCGGCTGGTCTTTTCTCTTCTCGGTCTATCTGCCCGAGACCCTGTTCGGGATCGGCGCGGTCTGGGTCGTTGCCATGACCCATCTGGCGACCAGCTATGCGCTGGTGCTCTTCGTGCTGGTCCATCTGTACATCATCACCACCGGCGAGACCGTCCTGACCAATCCGCTGGCCATGATCACGGGCTGGCACCGCGAGCGCCACACCCCGTCCCGGGACGCATGAGTCATCCGCCATGAAGAATCCGATACATACGCTCTCCAATGCCAGGTTCTCGCGCCTTGCGATCGCGCTTGCGATCCTGCTGCTCGTCCTGGCGATCGGCTACAAGGTCGTCTACCCCTGGGCGTTCCAACTCTACGTGGGGGAGAGTTCCGCCATCCTGACCTACCCGAACAGCCAGCCGCTGACCGACGCCGAGTTCGAGACTCTGTCCAGGGAGCTGAGCGAACAGGCCCGGCGCGAGCGCGCGGCCGAGATCGTCGGCGTCGATCAGGCGGACTTCGCGCGCGAGGTCAAGATCGAGATGCTGATGGGTACGCCGTCCTTCGTGCGCGAGAGCGAGCCATCCCACATCAAGTATTTCCGCGACGCCGGCATCCGCCAGTACCAAGGCCCCAAGACCTGTCTGCGCTGTCACGCGACCACCAAGGTCGATCACGGCGATGGTCGCGTGACGACCGTCGACACGCTCGACGACATCGTCAATTCGGTGCATTTCAAGTTCCAGAGCGACGCGGATGGCTTCTCGACCTACGGCTATGACGGCCGCAAGGTCAACGCACCCGGCGAGCGGCGCATCCCGGTCGGCAAGATCAACCGCGCCTGCGGCATTCCGGGCAGCTTCTCCTGGACCGGCTGGGCGGCCCTGGTCGAGACCCGTCCGGAGCACGCCGAGGGCGCGACGGTGACGCGCAGCGAGGGTTGCGGTCAGTGTCACATCGGCGGCAACTACTATCCGGCGACCGAGAAGATGATGCCGATCGGCGACGTGCCAGTGGATGCCAAGGACGGGATCGACTGTCTGATCTGTCACTCGGCCGAGTACGACATGAATCAGCGCTACGTGATGCGCGACGACATCGGTCCGCGCTGGAATCAGGACCGGAGCCTGCGCGCGGCCCTGAGCGTCGGTCCGGTCGCCAACCGCAACTGTCTCAACTGCCATCAGCACAACATGGGCGGCGACGCCTATCTCCACAATGTCGCGGCCAAGTCGCTGGGCGAGAAGAACCAGCGCCTGCTGCACAAGGGCGCGAAACGCGGCAATCCCTTCAGCCCGACCGACGACCTGCACGCGGCGGCCAACATCCAATGCACCGACTGCCACGTCCCGGAGGGCCACAAGATTCCGCGCGGCCGTTTCGGTGTCGATCTGGTGGCCAACGATCTGCCGGGCAAGGACGTCGCCTGCGAGGGCTGTCACTCAAGAGCGCCGCACAACCAGTCCGAGCACAAGGCCTTGCTGAATGGTCACATCGCCCGCCTTGCCTGCGAGACCTGTCACATCCGGGAGTTGCAGGAGAACAACGTGGTGCTGCGCGATTGGGTCCACCCGACCTGGGACGCCGAGGAAGGGCTCTGGGAGCCGACCGATGTCTATCGCTCCGGCAAGCCCGGCAAGGGCTTCACCTATCTCTGGTTCAACGGCAACGGCACCTTCCTCGCCAACGCGCTGGGGAATAATCCCAATGGCTCGACCGACTACAATCCCCTGATGCGACAGATGGCGCGTATCGAGGATCCGGAGATTCTCGCCGCCGTGCGCGCCAAGGCGATCGAGCTGAAACGGACCTATCCGGACATCGATGTCGACGCCTATGTGACGGCGGCGACCGATCCGCTCTCGCAACTCAGTCCGGAGATGCGCGAGCGACGGCGTGCCATGATTCGGGACAACCTGACCGCCGCCATGAACGAGGGCGAGAGCCGCATCTATCCCTTCAAGCTCTTCAACGCCATGATGTTCGAGGACATGGGCAATCAGGGACCGTTCGGGGCCATGATCCTGCCCTTCGACTACGCGAGCTATTACGAGACCGGCGACACCCAAGCCTCGGTCATCCAGGCGATTCGGGATCCCATCGTGCGGCGCATGTACCAGCAACCCTTCAAGCTCTACATGATGGACGAGTTCATGTCCTATTTCGGCGTCACCGAGGGCTGGCGGACCGACTACCCGCTGGTGGACGGAAAGCTCAAGGGTGTCGAGCCCCATTGGATGCGTCAGATGGGCGCGCTCATGATCAATCACGGCATCCAGCGCCAGGGGCACGAGTGCAAGGACTGCCACGCCCCGGATGGTCTTCTGGACTATGCCGCCCTCGGCTACGAGCCGGAGCGCGCGGCGGAGCTGATGGATCTGGATGTGCTCCAGGCGGCGGATTGAGACTGATCGACGGATTCAGGGCGCACTCTGGCCTGGATCGGCATCCGCCCCTTCCGGGCAGACCGAGGGATGATGCCTAGGGCGGGCTGGTGGATCGGATCTCATCGGGTCGTTGGGATTTCGCCGCCCATCCGCGTTCGACGGATCGCCCCGAGGCCAGGTCGATCCTGGGAAGGTGTATCATTCTCTCGACGGCGCGGAGCCTTGCGTGGTCCATGCTTTACCCAGGGATGTCACGGCGCATGGCCCGTCTCCAGGCTTCCGCGATCCCGACTCAATGGCCTTTGGTCGCCAATCCAAACCGAGGAACTTAAGAATGGCCAAGACACCAATGCCCAGACCCCCGTTGAACGCGCCCAAGGGACCGACGCCATTCCAGAAGGGGAAGGCCCCGATACCCAAGGGCAAGAAGGGCGGCTGACCGATATCGCGCCAATCTCGCCAGAAAGCGAAGGCGGCGCGGCACCCTCGGGCAACTCCATGATGACCGCCGAGGCCAAGGACGGGCCGGGGGCGGCTCTCCTTATTAGCTCCGACGCCGTGTCACGGCATCCGCTATTCACCTTCCCCGCGCCAGCGGATCCACATCGACCCGCAGGCGTGCGCCGTTCAGCATTCCACGGGTTTATTCCTCGCGGCCCGGCCAACCATCGGCGCGCGAATCCGGCCCGGTGGCACCCGGCTTCCGCACGCGACTTCGGGCGATGGGTGCCTCAGTAATACTGCCGAATATAGCCATAAGCCGTCTCGAACAGTTCCGCATCGCTATGCAGCTTGTACTTGAACAGCGCCCCGCGTAGCGCCTTCTTCACCTCGCGCTCGCCGGCGCTCGTCTGCTGCCAGCCGGGGAAACGCACCACGCGCACGATCTCGTCGATGTCGTTGACCACGCGCTCGACCACCACCGGGGTTCCGGGATTGCGGGCCTCCTGAAACAGTTCGGTGAGTGCCGCCTTGCCGCGGTCCTCGTCTTCCTCGGGCGGGGTGTCTTTCTCGGCTTCGACCAGCTCGCGCGCCAGTTCGAGCAGTTCCTTGAGGAAGGCGATGCTGTGGAGTTGTCCGGTTTCGTGACGTTCCTTGAGTTTTTCCAGCCGCTCGGACAGGCGTTTGAAGCGCGGATTACCCAGATGCTTGCGCAGCCGCGCGGCAACCTTGATCTCGATTTCCTTGGCTTTCTTCTGCTGATCCGGCGCATCGAGGATCGCCTCGATCACCTCGGCGTCGAACACCACCTGATCGAGGTCATCGTGAATCGTCCCAACCTTGACGTTCTCGTGGATCAGCGCGATGGTCTTGGCGCCGAGCACATGCCACAGCAGCGCCCCCTGTCCAGTCGAGGGTTTGACCGATTCGTAGACCTGCGACAGCCAGCGGTAGTCCTCACGGTCGGCATCGAGCAGGGGATCGGGCGAGAGCGCTTCCCAGAGCCGGCCCACCACGCTGTAGTCGGCCGCGAAGGCGTCGCGGGTGGCATTGTTGGGCAGGCACTCCTGAGCGGCGATCAGCCCCTCGTAGCCGCCGACCGTGCGATCCACCCTGGCGAAGTAGGCCAGACACTGTTGCAGCGCACCGGGGAGCTGATCCTTGAGCGCGGCGATGTTGGTCACGACCTTTTTCACGCCCTGGTCATCGAACGCCAGCGCCTGATCCACGTTGTCGAAGACGCCCAGATAATCGACGATCAAGCCGTGACTCTTGGTGCCGCCATAGGTCCGGTTGGTGCGGGTGATGGCCTGCAACAGGGTGTGATCGCGCAGCGGTTTATCCAGATACATCGCCTGCAGGATGGGCGCGTCGAAGCCGGTCAGCAGCTTGGCGGTGACGATCAGCAGCTTGAGCGGATCCTTGGGATCGCGGTAGCGGTCGAGCAGCGCCTCTTCGGCGTCGCGGTCGCGCTTGTAAGGCTTGTACTGCGCGTCGTCCTTGTCCTTGCCGGCAACCGAGATCACGATCTCGCTGGTCTCGGTCGGGAAATGCCGGTCCAGCGCGTCCTTGTAGAGCAGGCAACAGTCCTGATCGAAGGTGACCACCAGGCCCTTGAAACCGTTCGGCTCGACCTTGCCCTGAAAATGCTTGGCGATATCCGCGCAGATGGCCTCAATGCGCCTGGGTGCCTTGATCAGCACCGCCAGCTTGGACGCCATCTTGGCGAGCGCGTCGCGGTCGAGATCGGACAGGTTGCCGGTCAGCTTGGCATAGGCCGCATCAATGGCGTCCTTGTCGATGTGCAGGTCGACCTGTCGCGGCTCGAAGTGCAGCGGCAGCGTGGCGCCGTCGCGGATGGACTCATCGAAACCATAACGGCTCAGATAGCCGTGCTCGTCCTCCTCGGCACCGAAGGCGTAGAAGGTATTGCGGTCACGTTTGTTGATCGGCGTGCCGGTGAGCCCGAACAGAAAGGCATTGGGCAGCGACAGACGCATCAGCATTCCCAGATCGCCCTCCTGGGTACGGTGAGCCTCGTCGACTAGGGCAATGATGTTGTGGCGGTCGTTGAGGACCGGCGAGGTGTCGTCCACGTCCTGCGCGGTCGCTGCCATCGGCGGCGGGCGTGTGGCGTCGGGCGCCTTGAGCTGGAGCCGTTCGGCCAGCTTGGCGATGTGCTCGATGATCGGCTCGGCGTCGGCCGGGTCCAGGGTGCGCGCAAGGGTCCAGGCCTGATCGAGGTGGTGCTGGGCCGACTCGCCCCGCTTGGCGCGGGCGTCGCGCTTCGCGGCGTTGAGCCGCCGGTGGACGCGCTGCCTGGGGGTATCCTCGCCGAAGCGGAAGATGGTGGTGATGATGATCTTGCGCGTGTCCTGGCGCAGCAGTTGTTTCAGCTCGGCGCGGGTCTCGGCCTTGACCAAGTTCGGGATGTCGGAGGCATGGAAGGTCGCGCTGATCTGCGTATCCAGATCAAGCCGGTCGACTACGATCAGCACCGTGGGGTTCTTGAGGGCCGGATGCAGGCGCAGCTTCTGCGCGGCGAACACCATCAGCAGCGACTTGCCGGAGCCCTGAAAATGCCAGATCAGGCTCTTCTTAGGGTAGCCGGCGACCACCCGCGCCACGATCCGGTTGGCGCCCTCGTATTGCTGAAAGCGGCAGACGATCTTCAACCGGCGCTTTTTTCTGGTCGGTGGCGAACAGGGTGAAGTTGGCGAGGATGTCGAGCACCGTGGCCGGGTTCAGCAGACCCGCGACCGCGCGTTGCAGCTCGCTCAACGCTTGCGGCGCGGCGTCCTCGTCCATCCGCCACGGTCCCCACAGATTCGCCGGCATCCGGATCGAGCCGAAACGCAGTTCCTTGCCCTCGGTGGCCACGCTGAAGACGTTGCAGGCGAACAGCTCCGGGACGAATTGCTCATAGTTCTCATGGATCTGGAGTGCCGCGTCGACCCAGCTCACCGCCGGGCGCACCGGGGTCTTGGCCTCGATCAGGATCAGCGGCAAGCCGTTGATCAACAGCACCAGGTCGGCGCGGCGCTCGGCCGGCCCGGCGCGAAAGACGTATTGGGTGGTGACGACGTATTGGTTCCGGTCCAGATCCTCGAAGTCGATCAGGCGGACCGTCACATGCGCGTGATTCGGCCCGAAGGGCATCGAACGTTCCCCGCGCAGCCAGGCGGTGAACTCCTCGTTGGCCTTCACCAGCCCATCGCCGCGCACCGAAAGCACGATGGCGCGCAGCTTGTAGAGCACCTCGTCGGCCCGCTCGGGTTGGGCGGCGATCGCGGGGTTGAGCCGGATCAGGGCCGCGCGGACGAAGGACTCGACGAAGACCTCTTGCGGCTGGCGGGGGATCTCGGTCGGCGTCAGGGGTTGCCAGCCCACGCCGAGCCGCCCGCGTCCATAGCTGGCGGCATCGCGGACGGCATGCCGACCGAAGGGGCTGGCGAGCAGATCATGCAGATAGGCTTCGACGGTGTTGGCTTCGGTGAAGGGCATGCCTTACCTCCCGTGGAGTGCTCTATAATCGTCGTGACTGTGCCCCGAGATCGAGCCCCCAGGGATTTTGCTCAAACGATGCCGACTGTTTTGAGAATTCGCGGTTTTCGTTTCCATTTCTACTCCGACGAGGGGAACGAACCACCGCACATTCATGTTCGTGGTGCGGAGGGTGAGTGCAAGTTCTGGCTCGACCCCATATCGCTGGCGCGTCATCGTGGCATGGCGGCGAGTCAACTGCGAGAAATCGAACGACTGGTGTTCGAGCATCGACCACTGTTGCTGGAGAGTTTCCATGACTATCACGGCCGTTGAGAGCGAGCCTGCCGCACTGCGCGCCTGGGCGGAGAGGCGCATGATCTTTCTCGAACTGACGGATGGACGTATCGTTGGTTTTCCCGCGGATCGGTTTCAGATTCTCAGTACTGCCTCGGAGACTGATCTAAAAGCCGTTGCGATTGAATTGAATGGTTACGCGTTGCGTTGGGATAACCTCGACGAGGATCTGACCGTTGCCGGTGTCGTCGCGGGACGTTTCCAATTACCGCTTCCAGAGCAAGCAGCCTAATTCTCTGTGTCCGAGTCGTCCATACGGATCGTGAATCCAATCGTCGCTTCATTGAGCGACAATCGGTGCATGCCCTCATCATCAAGCGGCTTTCTGATCCATGACGATCGGATAAAGTCCCTGCTCGCGCGCTTCCAGCAACACGACCTCCACGACGCTGCCGTCTTCCGCGTAGCTGATGATCAGATTCCAGCCATGCGAGACCTCGCGGCTGACCGGCTTGTCGCTGATGTGGATTTCCAGGATGTCGTCATCGGGGTGATAGATGGTCTTCATCCGTCGCGCTCCTAAGTTGTTATGGATGAATCGTCCTTCGCCCCGGTTAAGCGGCAATCGCGCGAGCATGCGCGATTTCATGGCGCGCGACCGGCCTGACTTGCGCCGCCGAGAGACTGACCACCGCCAAGGTTTCTCCATCCAGGGTAACGAATTCGACCTCGAAGCCTGCGCCGCCCGCGTGAATCATCACGACCGTTCCAAGATCGCCCGCCGTCAATCCGTATTCGGGAAGATTGGTCGTCAGGACAATGGAATCCAGTTCGTTGATCATTTCGGCCTCTTGTTGACACGATGAGCAGTGTCGTAGGTCGGGTTAGCGCAGCGTCACCCGACACCACGGCGGGTGACTGCGCGTATCGAGCTTCGAGCAGCGAAAAAACACCGTGCCATGCGCGCCTAACCCGACCTACGCACTGTTGGATTCGGTGAAGGTCATAGGTTATCGCCTAGCACCGTCATCGAAATGGCTTTCGGTAAAGAGATCACTGCGGCATAGCGCGATTTTAGGGCTTTATTGACTGCTTCCATCCCGTCAAAAATCAGCTCGGATTCAATTTCGCTCTGCTGGTCTGGAACGGGGAACATAAGCTGCCGTATGTCTCCCAGGTTGATTCTCTTGAAAGTCGTTCCCATCGAGACTCGCGTGATCTGCCTTTGGACAAAGGTTGAGCGGAACATCAAGTACATGAATTTCCATGGAGATTGGCGTGCTCTCACATGAACCGTATCTTGCCCAATAGCAAAAATCTTCTGATTTGCGACATACGAAACAATGCCAACACACTGATTGCGACCTATAACAAAATCTCCGGAGCGCATATTGATGTGGCTCATAAAAGATTCAAATGAATTAGGCGAGATTGATTTGCAGCCAGCTAGATTTAATTCTCCCCAGCCAAGATCGCCAGGCGAAACTATAGGTATTCCTTCGTCTGAAAAAATCGGCGTCTGGTGTCTGCAATCAGTGACTACTGCAAACTCTCCCAATGTAATAACTCCTCGACTTCCCGATGCCCCATATCGATAGAGTTCTCTTGCATTAGGTATCAATCTTTCAACCAGCGCGTCCACTGCTGATTGATAAAGCGTCTGCTGTTCTTCCATGAGCATGGATATCTCGTGCTGAGTATTCGATGCAGCGTGTAGTAGATTCGCAAATTGTCGCTGCTCCTCCAACGGCGGCAACGCGAACTCTTCCTTCGCGAGCGTCTTCCAGTTGATGGTCGGCGACAGTGACCCCACCGAAATGCGCTGGGCGCGTTCCATGAACAGATCCGACTGCATGAAGAAGGGCAGGAACTCGGGCAGGACCACGGCGGGCTTGGCGCGCAGCACGAGCGAATGCGCCGAGGCGATCCCGCGAAACTCCGCCACGCCGAGCTTGCGCTGATAGGCGCGACGGCGACCGAAGATGATGTCGCCGGGCTCGAACAGCAGCTTGGTGGCGCTCACGTCGTCCGGCACGCCCCAACGGCGGATCTTCAGACTGTCCGAATCCAGGTGTTCGAGTCCGACGTAATACTCAACCCCCGCCTGACTCGGATCGTCGACACGCTCGTTGATGCTCTGCGCCATCTGCTCGAACCGCCAGCGTTGCCATCCTGGTTTCATCACTGTTGCTCCGTCGAGGTATCAATTGTCAGGGTCGTCAACCGGCGCGCAGAGATCCTGAGTGGATAACGGCGGGCCAGCATACTGAACGCATCCCCGTAAGCGGCTTGGGTCATCCGGGCGCACCAACGCGGCGCGATACCGAGCCTCTCGGGCGAGCCAGAATTCGACCGTGCCACCGAGGACGCGATCCAGGCCAGCGGCAGTCTCGACGGTGATCGGGGTGCGGCCCGTGATCAGTTCGTTGACTTGCTGAACGGTGAAGCCGGTCCGCTCGGCCAGTTCAGCGAGGGTCCATTGCCGATCATCCAAGAGATCGGCAATGGTCTCGCCGGGCGGTGAAACCCAATTCGGCGTGAAGGTTTGTGGTAACTATTCAGGAGCACTTGCCAAGCCATCAGCGTGGCCGTTAAGTTCACCTCATGTCTGAGTTCGCCACGGCATCCACGATCCCCGAGAGCCTTGAGGCCGAGGTTGTGCGTTTGCGTGCGGAGAACGCCGAGCAGGCGAGACAGATTGCGCAGTTGCTGGAACGCATTCAGGCGTTGGAAGCGCGCTTGGCCAAAGACAGCCATAACTCCAGCAAACCACCGTCTTCCGACCCGCCTTTTAAAAAGCCCCCACCCCGATCGCGACGCCAGCGCAGTGGCAAGCCACCGGGTGGACAAAAGGGCCATCCGGGCGCCACCCGTGCGCTCGTCGACCATCCGGAGCAGACGGTCATCGTGCCGTTGGAGGGCGCCTGCAGCTGTGGACGTGACCGGGCCGAGATCGCCGCCGAGGTGTTGCCCGAGCGCCGTCAAGTCATCGACTTGGTGGTGCGCCGCGACGTCACCGAGTATCGGACGGTGGGCGGTGTCTGTGCCTGTGGTCAGGTCCATCGCAGCCCCTTTCCGCCGCAGGTCACCGCGCCGGTCCGCTATGGAGCGGGTCTGTCGGCGTTCGGGGTGTACCTGACCCACTATCAGCATCTGCCTTATCAACGCGCCGCTGAGTTGCTGAGCCTCTTGGTGGGCCTGCTGGTGTCGCCCGCGACGCTCGTCACCTGGGGCCGTGAGGCGGCCACGCGCCTGGCCGCGCCGGTGGCGGCGATCGGTCAGGCCGTGGTGCCTAGTGCCGTGGCCCATGCCGATGAAACGGGATTGCGGGTGGTCGGCGCCTTGCGTTGGCTGCATGTGCTGTGCACTACCTGCTTGACGTTTTATGCCGTCCAGGCCAAGCGCGGGGCCGCGGCGTTGACCGCCATCGGACTCCTGAGCGGTTTTCGCGGCATCCTGGTCCATGACCACTGGCGGGCGTATCTGACCACCCCCGCCCAGCATGCCTTCTGCAATGCGCACCATCTGCGGGAGTTGATCGCCCTGTCCGAAGCCGACCCTGTCCTCTCCTGGCCCAAACGCTTGATCACGCTGCTGTGCGACGCCAATGACGCGACCCGCGCCGCGCGTACCGCAGGGCTCGCGGCCCTGCCTGATCCCGTGGTCGCCGAGTTTTTCCGCCGCTATGACGGCATCCTTGCCGACGCGGCCTGCTTTCATCCCCAACGCCGTCCGCCACCAGGCAGTCGACGACGCGTCAAACAGACACCCGCCTACAACCTGATCGAACGCCTGCGCACCCACCGCAACGAAGTACTGCGTTTTATCACGGACTTGCGCGTACCCTTCGATAACAACTTGGCCGAGCGCGACCTGCGCATGCCCAAACTTAAGCAGAAGGTCTCCGGCGGTTTCCGCTCCGTGGCGGGCGCGGAGGAATTCGCGATCGTCCGTTCTTATCTCTCCACGCTACGCAAGCAGTCCGTCGACATCCATCAAGCCCTCGTGCTCACTTTCCAAGGCCAACCGCCGATGCCTCGACTGGCATAGGCGTTGGGGTACCTGAATAGTTACGGTTTGTGCTGGCTCAGTCATGCGCGTCACCGCTTGCGGTCAGACGGTCAAGCGTTTCCACCAAGATGTCCATCTGTTGCCAGAAGGCGCGACCGTCTTCCTCCCACGCCGACCAAACCTCGGCCAGGGTACGCGAATCGGTCGGTGCGCCGTTGGCGGCGGGACGCTTGACGTACAGCGGAATGGAGAGGCTGTATCCGTTGGCCGCAACCTCCGCAAGGCTGGCCAACCTGGGCAAAGCCGGGCTCGTCGCCGAAGGCGTTATAGGCGGCGGCGATGCGCTGTTGATGGGCGGGCTTGAGGAAGCTATAGGCGCGCTCGCGGGTGATCGCGTTGATGGCGTCGATGAAGAGGACGCGCCCTTGGCGCGCGGGCGGCTTGCGGGCGCGGCAGACGACGACGCACGCCTCCATTGGGGAGTTGAAAAAGAGGTTGGGACCGAGACCCAGCACGCAGTCGAGCCGGTCGGATTCGATCAGCTTGCGTCGCATCTCGGCCTCTTCATTGCGGAATAGCACGCCATGCGGAAAGAGGATGGCACAGCGGCCGGTGTGCGGGTCGAGACTGGCGAGGATATGCTGAAAGAAGGCGTAGTCGGCGCGGCCCTGGGGCGGTGTCCCGAGCGCGTTGCGCCCCCAGGGATCCGACGACCAGGCGTCGCGGTTCCAGCGCTTGATGGAGTAAGGCGGATTGGCCAGCACCACATCGAAGGTGCGCAGCCGGTCGGACTCGATGAAGCGCGGTGTCTCCAGGGTATCGCCGCGCTGGATGTCGAAGTCTTCGACGCCGTGCAGCACCAGGTTCATGCGGGCGATGGAGGCGGTCATGTGGTTGCGCTCCTGCCCGTAGAGACGCAGGGTGCGATGCTCGCCGCCTTGCCGCTTGACCTCGGCCAGGGTGGCGATGAGCATGCCGCCGGTGCCGCAGGTCGGGTCATAGATGCGCTCCCCCGGCTGGGGCTTGAGCATCTGGGTCATGAGGTGGACCACGGTGCGGTTGGTGTAGAACTCCTGGGCGGTGTGCCCGCCGTCGTCGGCGAAACGACCGATGAGGTATTCGTAGGCGTCGCCGAGTTCATCTTCGGGAACGTTGGCGAGCGAGAGCACCTGACTGGAGAAGTGTTCGAGCAGATTCTTGAGCGTGGCGTCGGGCAGGCGCTCCTTGTTGGTCCAGGGGGCGTCGCCAAAGATGCCGTCGAAGCGTCCAGGGTTGGCGGCCTCGATGGCGCGCATGGCGTCCTGCAGGGCCTTGCCGACCTCCTTGGCGACGGTGCGCGTGTCGTTCCAGTGGGCGCCCGCGGGGATGAAGAAGCGTTCGTCGGCCTCGGCCTTGGCGAGATCCGCGTTGCCAGCGTAGGTCGCCAGGGCATTGCTGCAATCCTCGTCCCAGACATCGGACAGGCGCTTGTAGAACACCAGCGGGAAGATGAATTGCTTGTAGTCGCCCGCGTCGATCAAGCCGCGCAGGATGGTGGCAGCGCCCCAGAGATAGCTTTGGAGCTGGGCAAGGGGGAGGCGGGACGAATGGCTGCTGTCGCTCATCGTTCCTCTCCCGAGAGCCAACCGCCTTCGTTCATTTCCTTGCGCAATGCCTCCTCGGCCACGCGGCAGCGTTCCAGCGCCGACTTGAAGTCGGCGATGGCCTCCGGCAGCGGCGGGATGTCCTTGCCGATCGGCGGCAGCACATAGCGCGAGATGTTGAGTGTCCAGCCTTCCTGCTCGATCTCGTCGAGCGTCACCGCGCGGGCGTGGTCCTCGACATCCTCGAACGCCTGGTACCAGCCCAGGATGCGTTCGGCATGCGCGGGCTCCAAGTGATTCTGGGCGCGGCCCTTGCGAAACAGGGTAGAGGCGTCGACGATCAGTACCTTGCCGGCGCTGGTGTCGGGCTTGCCGTTGCGCAGGATGAGGATGCAGGCGGCCAGTCCGGTCCCATAGAAGAGATTCGGCGCCAGGCCGATGACAGCCTCGATCAGGTCTTTCTCCAGCAAATGCTGACGGATCTTGCCCTCGATGCCGCCGCGGAACAGCGCGCCTTGCGGCAGGATCACCGCCATCGCGCCGTTGAGAGGCGCCATCGACTTGATCATGTGCTGGACCCAGGCGAAGTCACCGGAGGTGTCGGTCGGTAGTCCCGCAAAGGCCCGGCCCCAGGGATCCTGCTCCCAGACCTCGCGGCCCCATTGTTCGAGCGAGAAGGGCGGATTGGCGAGTACGACATCGAAGGTCGCGAGTCCGCCGGTGCTGGGGTCGGTGAACACTGGGTTGCGCAGGGTGTCGCCCCGCTCGACCTGGAAGTCTTCGAGTCCGTGCAGCAACAGGTTCATGCGGGCCACGGCGGAGGTGGTGAGGTTCTTCTCCTGGCCGTAGAGCTTACCGAAAAAGGTGCGCGGGTCGCCGCCCTGGTGGCGCACATGCTCGACCGCCGCGAGCAACATGCCGCCGGTTCCGCAGGCGGGGTCATAGATGGTCTCGCCCTCCTGGGGGTCGAGGATCTCGATCATCAGCCGCACGACGCTGCGCGGGGTGTAGAACTCGCCGGCTTTCTTGTTGGTGGCGTCGGCGAAGGTCTTGATCAGGTATTCGTAGGCGTCGCCGATGACGTCATTGCGCACGAAGCGGTTGCCGAGCGGCAGCGCCGAGAAATGTTCGACGAGATCCTTGAGCAGGTTGTCGGGCAGGCGCTCCTTGTTGGTCCACTGGGTATCGCCGAAGACCCCGTACAGATGCTCCTGGTTGGCCCGCTCGATACAGTGCATGGCGTTGGCGATGGCGGCCCCGACATTGGCGGCGGTCTCGCGGATGTCGTTCCAGTGGCCGCCCTTGGGCACTTGGAAACGGTGCTCGTCGGCGAAGTCCTCGCCGTAGGTCTTGACCATTTCGGCGTGCTCTTCATCCCAGACATCGCAGAGTCGTTTGAGGAACAGCAGCGGCAGGATGTAGCTCTTCCAGTCGGTGCGATCGACCGGACTGCCACGCAGGATGTTGGCGGCTTCCCAGAGATGGGATTCAAGCTGACCGAGGCTGACCTCGATTGGAAGCGTGGTTCGTTGATGCATCCTTGAAACGGTCTTTTCCGCTGTAGTGCCGCCCAATCAGTCCAGTAATTTCTAGCGCTGACGGTCAGTCGTTATGTCGATCCGCCGTGACTGTGAATCGCCAGGAGCCACGACCATGGCGAGCCCTTCAGCTCCTGGGGCTGTAATGCCGGGTCAACCAGGCGGTCAGACCCTCCAGTCCGGGGAAGAAGACACGCTCGGTCACGTTGGACTGATCGAGCTTGTCGCGGATCTCCCACTTCAATTCGGCGGGGATGATGATCCGCCGCCAGATGTCCGGGTAGTCGGCCAGCCAGCGGTCGATCGCCAGGGCAGGATCCGAACTCATGGAGAAGAAGGCGAACTGATTGACGATGCGGTCGTCGATCGATGGTGGCTCGAAGAAGAGCGTGAAGGGCTGTTCGCAGAGTCGATCGAGTTCGGTCAGCGTCTTGACGCTCTCGGAGAGCATTTCGACCGTGAAGACGTTGGCGCCTTCCAGTTCCAGTCGCGAGCGCAGCCGATCCGGGACCATGCGGTGGGCGTCGATGTAGTTGACGGCCCAGATGGCGCCATCGCGATCGAATTTGTCGATGTGCGCGGTGGCGAAGTGCAGGGCGGCGAAGGGTGAGTAGGTCCAGTCCAGCAGGCGGGTCGGCAGCCCGTAGTGCTGGGCGACCGAGAGCCAGTGCCAGACCGAATCGCGCTCCACCACGCGGCTATGGGCGTATTTGCGGAAGTTGCGCAGCAGATGCCGTTCGAGCTGATCGTAAGAGCCGCCGAGACGCATCAGGGTGGTTTCCAGCGGGTAGCTCGCGTCCGAGAGCCCGCGGAAGGCGTAGCGCGACCGATAACGCCCGATATCGGGCACCCAACTGTCGGCGAAGAGCGCGTCGAGCAACTCCGCCCAGGAAGAGACACGTATCGCCGCGTTCGATGGATTCATCCTCGGCTCCTCGACGTGGAGGCGGCGCCCGGCCGCCTGTTGGACGTGACTGGCTGGTCGCTCGTGCGCTGGATCAGAAACGCCTGGCCCGGACCGGCTCGTCCTCGTCGGCGTCGAGATCGATCTTGAAGACCGGCTCATCGTCCAGAACCTGGCGATCCTGGATCCTGGGCTCGCGTCGTCGCGGCGTTTCGGATGGAGGCGCCGGTTCGGGCCGCGTCGGCGCGCCCGTCATCGGCACCGGCGCCCTTGGCCGCTCCGCGACCGCTTGGCGTGAACGCGCCCGGCTGGCGGGCCGCCCGTCGTCGATGGCTTGCGAGAGCGCGTGCAGCATGGGCGCGGCTTCCTCCGCGGGAATGTCGTCGAGCTTGGACGGAGCGATGCGCGCGCGCATCGCCGCGAAGACATGCTCCTCGATCTCGACGACCGAATAGACCTCGCTCTCGCGAAAACGCACGAACGGCAGCCCGGCGGCGGCGCAGATGCGATCGAGTCCATCCCTGGGCGCTTGCTTGCGCAGTCGCGAGCGCGGCGACAGATTCACGGCGCAGACGATGGCCGTGGTCTCGCCGTCGCAGATCAGGAAATCGAAGCGGCGATCGCCCAGGCGGTCGTAGGCCCGCTCACGGTCGCGCCGCGAGAGACGCGACGAGAGACCTATCACATCGGCCGCGCGTACCTTGCCGTGGATCCGATACTCCTTGCCGACCGCCCGTTCCAGCACCGCCATGAAGGCGCGCTGGGTCGGGCTGAACAGGGTTTTGTCCGCCACGTAGGGCAGACGCCGGCCGCGTTTCAGGCTGGCCCTCAGGCTCAGGATAAAGGCGAGCAGGACGAGGACGCCAAGCCCGATCAGAAAATAGAAATGTTCCATGTTTGTTTGCTTGTTTGTTTCAATCCACGCACGGCCGAGCCAGGCGAAACCGCGCGCAAGCGGTTACGCCTCTCCCGCGCGGAATGATCCCCCTGAAGGGATAGGTTTTAACCAAAGGATGTTCCGTGACATCGACCCCGGCGCCCTCGCGGGCGCCATTCACTCAAGGGATCATCGTCTTTCGCCGGGTCTCGACTCGATGGCGCGTCTCGAAGGCCCGCCTTGCGCGAAGCCGTTCGCCGGCATCAGTTCGTCAATGGTACCCGATGCCTGTGATACCAGGCCCGATCCAGCGACCAGAGCACGGAGTCGACATCCGGCTGCGCGAGCATGAGCTGGATCGCCCGCATTTCGATCTCCCGGAAGTGCCGCTCGGCGGCAGCCATTTCCGCGGACTCCGCCGTCTTGTCGGCTAGCGCGGGATCGGTCTTGATCAGAAACGGCTGGATCGGCGCCTCTCCTCCGCCATTGGGACTGCTCAGGGTCACGATCCCGTTGAGAAAGACCAGGACGCGGAAGTCGTAAGGATAGTTCGACAGGACCGGATCCTCGTCCAGAACCTCGTCCAGTTGCCAGACGCGCGGGCGCAGCTCGTAGTTGTTCCAGGCCAGCGAGACGATCAATAAGATGAATAGCGCGACAGAGATGATGATGGAATTTCGCGTCAGACGATCCATGGAATTTGGAACCTCTCGAATTGTTCGGGGCCGCGATGGCGTTTCAGGGTCGCGCCGCCGGGCCATTCCGGACGGTCACGATCGACCCAAACCCAGCATCATGCTTGGGACGCTATCCACCGCGCAAGCCGCGCGATCGTTCCGGCACCTCGCCGAACCGATCGGATGGATCCACGCCTAGGGTATAGAATGAGGTTCGGATCCAAGGGTCATCGGGAGGAGGGCGCCACACGATGGGCATCAAACCACGCCTGCCGCGGTTCAAACCGGTGTCGTTGAATTTTTTGCGGCTGCGGCCCTATGGGGACAACCTCCTCACGCCCGCCGTGCGGGTTTGGCTCGGTTTCGCCTGGACCATCATCCTGCTCATGGCGAGCGTCGAGGGCCTCGTCTGGGGCTTGGTCGGGGCTAGCATCGTGCCCCAGGCCAGCGCTTGGTTGCGTCCCATCGCGGGGCTTTTCCTGTTCGCCCTGATCTTCGCCATCATCTGGATCATCGATGCCTCGCTGGTCATGTCGGAGCGACCACTCGCGCGTTCGCGGCGCTGGAATCCAGGCTTCAACCAGGGCGTGGGTCCGCTCCTGCGCTGGACGTTCGGGATTGTCGTGCGTCTCGCCATCGTCGCCATCTCGCTCTATGTCACCGCTCCCTTGCTCGGCAAGCTGATCCGGGCCGATGACATCGCCGCCTATCATCAGAGGGGGGTCGAGGAGTACTTCGCGCAACGCGACGCGCGGCTCCAGTCGCGGGTCGCGGAGAGCACCACCCAGATCGAGCGTAATCATCGCGAGCGCATCGAGCCGCTCAATCAGGAGATCGAGCGCCTGCCCCAATCGCTGGCCAAGGAGGTACGGCGGCGCGGCGAGATCGAGGCCGAATTCGCGCCCGAACTCGCTATCCTCCGCCAGGATCTGGCAGCGGCTCGACAGCGGGTCGGCGACGAGATCCTGGGGCGCGATGGGCGTCCCGAGGGCCGTGGCCCGGAGGCGCGCAAGTGGGAGACGAACGTCGCTCTGCTCACCTCGCAACTGGAGGCCAAGCAGTCCGCGCTCGATACGCGCCTCGCCGATGTCGCCCGCGCGATCAGCGAGCTGGAGCAGACCCTGAGGACGCGCTCCGAGGAGCGGCAACGACTCGGACGGGAGCATCAGACTCGGATCGATGGGGTTGTATCCGGGCTGGCCTCCGGTCAGGTCGAGGCGCTTCCCCCGCGACTGACCTTCGCGGCCCGGTCCAAGGCCCTGAAGGCGCTCCAGGACAGCCCGGAGGAGCGCGGCGTGCCCCATTTCGAGACGGTCGAGGGCTTCGCGCAAGCCATGCTCGGGGTGCTCTTCTTCTCGCTGATCGCGCTCAAGCTGTTCGAGCCCGCGTCGGTGCGCGCCTATTTCAGCGAGGCCATCCAGATGCAGTACCGTAAGTATCTGGATGGCGGGCTCGCGGATATCCCCGGCTTCGAGCTGCCGGAGGATCCGCGACAGCGCCTCAATTCGCTCGAGTTCTCGCGGCTGTGGCTGGCCTATGAAAAGGATCCGGCCTCCTTCTTCAGCGATCGGCGGTCCCTGGTCGAGGTGCGCGAGCCCTTGCTGAAATACCTGGGGGAACAGGCGCTCGATCGGGATCTGCTCGAGCACCGGCGCCAGAATCTCGAACAGGAAATGGCCTTCGCGTGCCAGCGGCGCGAGCGCGAGCTGGCCGCCTTCGATCGCGAACTGACCCTGAGGACGGCCCAGCTTCAGGCCCAGCTCGGTAACGAGACCAAGGCCCTCAAGCATCAGCGCCGCATCGAACTCGCCACCGAACTCCAAAAGGCCCGCGAGGATTGGACCTGGCGTCGCGCGCGCGAGGAAGCGGAACTCCAGCGGTTACGCGAGACATTCGAGGAGGAGCAGCGTCAGGCCCGTGAGCTGTTGCGTCTGCGCGAACAGGAAATCGATCATGTGCGAGAGCGCAGCCAGGCGCGGCTCCGCCAGACCGAGGTCGCCCAGCAGCTCGCGCATCAGGAAAAGCTGGCCGAGCTGGAGCAGCGGCGTCAGCGGGAGAGCCGCAAGGCGCGCCTGACCGGCCTGCGCGAGGAACTGGTCCGTCTGCGCGCGCTTGAGATCAAGCAGCGCGCGGAACGTCAGGGGCTCCGGGAAGCCGGGCGCAAGCAGGAAGAGGCGGTCGAGAACGCGCGCGCGCGCGTCGCGGCGGTCGAGGCGGAACTGGCCGCTCGACATGAGCAGGCCGCGGCTCTCGCCGAGACACTGGCGCGGCATGCCGCCGAGGCATCCGAAAACCCCGGCGCCAGAAAGACGAGCTTCTGGTCCAGATCGGACCTGGTGACCGAGACCAAGACCGCGCGCGAGATCGAGCGCGACCTCAAATCCATCGAAAAGGCCGAGCGCGCCGATGCCGAGCGTCTCGCCAAGCTCCGGGAGGAGCTGCAATCCCTGGAGCTACGCCAGTTCGCCAACGCGAGCGAACAGCGTGAGGCCGACACACGCGTCGCGACGACCGAGACACGCCTTCAGTTCTATGAAGACAGCCTGACCGCGTTGCTCGCGCCGAACGAGGATTCCACGTCGACTGATTTGGCTGGCTCACCGATGGCGAGCGCGACCATGCTGCCCTCCCTTGAGGGGGTAAGGTGATTTCCAGGAAACCTTGAACCCCTGATCCATCCAGCGACCCGAGCGCGGTCCAGTGCGCATCCCTCGCTCAGGAGTCCTTCAAGATCGCCAGGCAGGCGGGCGGTGACCTGGGTTCCGCCGGCCGCTTGGTCGAGCCCTTGCCGCCGCCGCGGAGCGCCTCGTCGCTGAGCCACCAGGCCAGATCCGCGCCGCAGCCATCGCCTGGGGGAACCGGCGCCTGGGCCTGGCAACCCAGCATTCCCTCGGGGCAGGCCAGTCGCACATGGAAGTGAGCATTGTGTCCGCTCCAGGGACGCACCTTGCGCAACCACTGGCGATCCCCGGAGGCGTTCTCGCAGAGCGCCTGCTTGATGGCCGCGTTGACGAAAATACGATCGACAAGCCGATGACGCGCGGCTGCCTCGATGAGGGCCTGTTGATCCTCGCCCCAATGACGGCTGACGGTGCGTCCGCCTGGAGCGACCATGCTGACCGGATCGGACCGATTGTCCATCAACTGCCGGGCCGCGACGGGCGAGGGCGCCTGCGTGAACCAGATGTCGACGTCCAGTCCGTTCTGATGACTGCGGTGCGCGGATGACATGCGCCCGCCGCGTGGCTGACTGAGATCCCCCACCAGCAGGAGCTGGTCGGTCTGTCGCCGCTGGGCCTGGCCCAGATCGCCGACGAACCGGATCAGGTCCGGGTGTCCGTAATAGCGATTGCGATAACGGCGCACGCTGACATAACCGGGGCCGGTCTCGGGCAACGCCGAGGCGCCGCCGATACAGCCGTTGGAGGGGCCGCCGATGACCTCGATCATGCCGGACGATGGCTGCTTGACCTCCGCCCAAGGCGTCGCCGCAGCCGGCGAAAGGATGAATAGGAGGCTCAAGGCCGCGCCGAGCCGGGGCGCGCGGATCGCTCGGGTTGACGAAAAGGGGGGCTCTGTAATGGAACTGGACATCCTGGAATTCCTGATCCTGACGGCTGGTCTGTAAGGCTTGGGTGAGGGATTCGGAGCGCCCTTACATCGGGAAACCACCGGGCGGAAAACCACCGCCCGGCGGCATGAGTCCCGGCGGCAGGCGGCCCTGCATGGAGCGCATCATCTTGGCCATGTTGCCGCCCTTCATCTTCTTCATCATTTTCTGCATCTGCATGAACTGCTTGAGCAGTTGATTCACGTCCTGGACCTGGGTGCCGGAGCCGGCCGCGATCCGGCGCTTGCGCGAGCCCTTGATGATGGCCGGAAACCGACGCTCTTGCAGGGTCATGGAGTTGATGATGGCGACCAGCTTGCCCATCGCCTTGTCGTTGGCCCGGTTCTTGACGTGATCCGGGATCTGACTCATGCCGGGGAGCTTTTCCATCAGGCTCATCATGCCGCCCATCTGGTTCATCTGCTCCAACTGCTCCTTGAAGTCGGCCAGATCGAAATCCTTGCCCTTCTTGAGCTTCCTGACCAGCTTCTCGGCCTTGTCGCGATCGACATTGGCCTGAACCTCCTCGACCAGGGAGACCACGTCGCCCATGCCGAGGATGCGCGAGGCGATCCGCTCGGGGTAAAAGGGTTCGAGCGCCGTGGTCTTCTCGCCGGTGCCGAGGAACTTGATCGGCTTGCCGGTGATCTGGCGGATCGAGAGGGCCGCGCCGCCGCGCGCATCGCCATCCGTCTTGGTCAGGATCACGCCGGTCAGCGGCAGCGCCTCGTCGAACGCCTTGGCGGTATTGGCCGCGTCCTGACCCGTCATGGAGTCGACCACGAACAGGGTCTCGATCGGCTTCAGGGCCGCGTGGATCGCCTTGATCTCGTCCATCATGGCCGCGTCGACATGCAGACGGCCGGCGGTATCCACGATCAGCACGTCCTTGAAACGCTTGCGCGCGCTGTCGAGTCCGCGCCGGGCGATCGCCACCGGATCCTCGTCGCCCTGGCTGGGACAGAACTCCGCGTCCACTTCGGCCGCGACGGTGCGCAACTGCTCGATGGCGGCCGGCCGGTAGACGTCGCAGCTCACGACCATGACCGACTTCTTCTGCTTCTCCTGAAGCCAGCGGGCGAGTTTGGCGACACTGGTCGTCTTGCCCGAACCCTGGAGACCGGCCATCAGGATGACCGCCGGCGGCTGCGCGGCGAGGTCAAGCTGCTCGTTGGCCTCGCCCATGATCTTGATCAGCTCGTCATTGACGACCTTGATCAGCACCTGGCCTGGGGTCAGGCTCTTGGTCACCGCCTCGCCCAGCGCCTTTTCGCGGACCTCCTCGACGAACTGGCGCACCACCGGCAGGGCGACATCCGCCTCCAGGAGCGCCATGCGGACCTCGCGCAGCGTGTCCTTGATGTTGTCCTCGGTCAGGCGGCCCTGACCCCTTAGATTGCTCAGGACGGTCTCAAAGCGGTCCTGGAGATTCTCGAACATGATCAGACCTCGAGCTGGGTGACCTTGAATCGGCCCCGTGGGATTTGCCGGGAATGCGTGTTGCCGTCGGCTTACAGCAGGACTTGTGAGTATAATGCAGGGTCATTGTCGGCCGATACGACCACCCGCGGCCCCCAGCCACCGTCATTCGAGATCCATGAAGTCACGCATATGACGCATACCCTCATTGCCTACGTCGCCACCTTCTGTTATCTGGCCTCCGCCGCGCTCATCGGGATCCGCCTGTTCCGCAAGGAAGGCTGGATTCCGGAGCGCCCGCTCGCGCTCGCGGTCGGATTCGCCGGATTGCTGCTCCATAGCTGGCTGCTTTGGGACAGCATCTTCAGCACCGCCGGGATCAATCTCGGGTTCTATCACGCGCTGGCGCTGACCTCCTGGACCATCATCGCGCTCATGCTGATCTCGAGCCTGAACAAGCCGGTCGACAATCTGGGCCTGATCCTGCTGCCCGCCGCGGCGCTGAGTCTGATTTTCGAGACCCATTTCGCCGACGTCGGCTTCATGCGCCCCACCGCGAGCTGGTCGCTCAAGCTCCACGTCCTGCTCTCCATGCTCGCCTACAGTCTGCTGACACTCGCCGCCGTGCAATCGATCCTGCTCGCGGTCCAGGATCACCACCTGCGCAACCGGCACCCTGGCGGTTTCGTCCGGACCCTGCCGCCGCTCCAGACCATGGAAAGCCTGCTGTTCGAGATGATCAGCGCCGGCTTCGTCCTGCTCACCTTTGCGTTGTTGAGTGGTTTTGCCTTCCTGGAGAACATGTTCGCCCAGCACCTGGTGCATAAGACCGTGCTTTCGGTCCTGGCCTGGCTGGTTTTCGGTGGACTGCTGATCGGACGGTTCCGCAACGGCTGGCGAGGCCGCACAGCCATCGTCTGGACGCTCGGTGGTTTCGTGATGCTGATTCTGGCCTACTTCGGCAGCAAGGCCGTGCTGCAATTCATCCTGCAACGGTCGGCTGGATAAGCGCCTCCGTGCCGTGACATCGTCGAGAGGTAAACCGGTGCTTGCCTCAAGGCGGTGAATAGGGGCAGAATGGCCGCCCGCCCGTTCTCGAATCCCATGGCGGGAACGGGTTGTAAAAACTGAAATCATGGGGCCGTAGCTCAGCTGGGAGAGCGCCGCGTTCGCAATGCGGAGGTCAGGGGTTCGATCCCCCTCGGCTCCACCATACCTTGAAAATCATAGGCTTAGTGCAATGTGCCGCGAAAGTGTGCCATTGCCATGTCCAGAAATCCCGCCTATATCTACCGTCGCGGTTGCGTCTGGTGGTTCCGTTCAGTTGTCCCAGAGGCTCTAAGATCGACCCTCGGACGAACAGAAATAAGAGTGTCGTTACGCACAAGCAGCAAACGCGAAGCGCGATCACGCGCCCTAGCCATGCGCGTCAAACTTGAGCAAATGGATATGTCTGGCATGGACAACCGAGTCGCGATTGAATTCGATCTGTTCACCGTCAAGCTGCCGGGCGCCGGTTCGATCTGCCGTGCCGTGCCAGCCTTTGGCTACCGAAGCCTTGTATGCGTTTAGTTCCCTCTCCCCGCTGGGGCGAGGGGATAAACGGTTGTGAAACCGCGATTATCAGGCCTTGGTCGAAACTCGACCAAGTCTCGCTCCCCATGATCCGACCTTGGAATCCCTCCTCATGTCCGCTTTTCCGTCTTGCCCGCTATGCTCCAGCGAGAACACCTATTCCGATGGGTCTCTCTATATTTGCCCGGACTGCGCTCACGAGTGGTCGATGGATGATTCCGGCGGGGCCGGGGATGAGGGCGATGGGGTGGTGAGGGACGCCAATGGCAACCCGCTGGCGGACGGCGACTCCGTGGTGCTGATCAAGGATCTGAAGGTCAAGGGTACGACCACCACGCTGAAGGTGGGCACCAAGATCAAGAAGATCCGCCTGGTGGGCGGCGATCACGAGGTGGACTGCAAGACGGACGCGGGTAGTTTCATGCTGAAGGCCTGTTATCTGCGCAAGGCCTGACCGAATTTCAGCCGGACCTCCAGTCGTTCTATCCGCGTGCCCTGGTTTCCTTGAAAGTCGCCTCTGACGGCGAAGCTGGCGAAGCGCTCCGTGGAGCGGCTGCGTGCGGCCATCAAGGCGATCGATACGCGAATCGTCGAAGAGATCAAGTGGAACGCGCCCAGCTTCAGGATTGACGACCATTTCGCAACCTTCAAATTGCATCCTCCCAAGAGCATCCAACTCGTGCTGCGCAGAGGCGCGAAGCCGAAATCGCCGCGGAAGGCGTTTCGTCTGGATGACACCTATGGGCTGCTCAAATGGCCCGCCATCGACCGCTGCGTGATAACGCTTGAGTCGTCTGAGCGCGCCAAGGCGTTGGAGCAGGTGGTGGTCGAGATGGTCAAGGAGAGTGGATAAGACAGCTCGAGATTCCGAGCTAGCCGAAGCGCTTGGTCAGCTTGGGGTAGAGGCGGTCGAGATCCTCTTCAGACCACTCGTCGCCTAATGGCCCATCCGATTGAGCGCCTGACGGACTGGAGGGGAAGGCACTGTACTCAAGTCCGGTCTTCCTGCACCAAGCGTCAATGCCGACGGATTGCCAGCCTTCGACTTGGCAGTCGACCTCTTCGTCGCTCTCATCGATGAGGAAGGCGAGTTCGTCGGGTCTCGTGAGCGCCGCATGGAAGGTCTTTTCCCCGCGCGAGATGAGCCAGCACCTGAAGTAGTCGAATCCATCATCGGAGCAGCCGCCTCCGATCACGTAGGCGGCACCCCACAGAGGCCAGGTGTACGAAGACTGAAAGTGAGCGTCGAACATGTTCTCGAACTCGACGATCTCTTGCGCGGACAAGGCGTCCAACAGGGCGCCGAGTTCCTCAAGCTGCCGCTCAGGGTCTCCTTCTGAAGCCTGCCGGGATTCGTCGATGAGTTTCCAGAAGGCGATGGTATCCATGGTGTTTCTCTTGGGTGAATGAGGTGCGCGCTGTGCGGCCTAACCGATGGCCTAAAGCGGCGCGCGGAAAAGATGAACTTGCGGGTTAAGCACCTCAATAGAATCGTTAATGGGTAATGAATGCGATAAAAATCAATTTAATCTTTAATACTGATAAATCAATATTTTGCAATAATTGCTTTTTTATAAATCGAAAATTAGTTTCTACAAATAATTCTACTGAGGTACTTGGCGCGACGCCCGTGGTTTTTACTCGCTTTTCAGGCGGAGGCTAGGCCACTTGTTATCTTGGGTTCAGCGGAATGCTATTTTACGAGACCTGATCCTGTCTCCCTTCGCCCTACGTGGGCTAGCTATCTGGTGGTCTTGTTGTTGCTGTCGATGATCGCTTTTAGCACTGTGGGATCGGTCGGTGGCTCTCCGCGTGACAACAGGTTGCCTATTAATGCTTTGAGCCCACTGAATCTTTCATCTTCTGGCATCTCGCGTGTAAGTTGGATTGCAAATAGCGTGTCGCGATGCTTTATTAACTTTTCGAAGAGAATGCTTAATAATTTCAGGTTTCGTCTGTACAAATAGAAGAACCCTACTCCGATAAACTGCGTGAGAACGCCTGCGATTACAGTTAGTTGGCTAGCCATGTTTGCATCGCCGCGAAGGACGAGAAAAATGCCAGCGACTAATGCTCCGAGGCCAACAAACAGAGCAACGATGCTTGACCAAAAGCTCCAGCGGAGATGCTGGATGTTGAGGTGGTAGTATTCGTCTATAAGATTGATAGTCTTGTCTTCGGCCACGAAACGCTCCTTTTCCTGCGATGGCTTTTTTCTTGCGTATGATAACGCATGCGGTTCCCCATAACGTGCATGCTCGCGGGTTTCGGATTGGCGATCGCGCGGTGGCGAGGTAATAGTCGTCGCAGCAGTGGGGCAAATTGCTTTGCCCCAGGAGCTACCTAGAGATAACTACCCCAGCCGAACGGACCTAGAACAGGCTCAGTTGGCAGGGGTGCGAACGCCAGTGCTCGCAAACGTTCTCCCAGCGTCCAAAACGGTAACGGACGTAGGCGTTGACGTGCACAGGTTTGTCGTTTGAGTAGGCCATGCGATGCCCTCCATAACGCAAACGTGGGAGGGTTTTGGCTTGCTCGGCTCGAAAGGATTGCACTACACTGAAGGCGTCTACCCAAGACGCTTGTCAGTGAGAGCTTAGCCGAGTGGTCAGGCAGACCCTCGTTCGCCTCACCATGAAAACCCGGAAGTGTTGGTGCACTTCCGGGTTTTCTTCTTTTGAATGAATAAGATGTTTGCATTTTGTAATGTATCTTCATTTTGAGACAGTTCCGCAAATCGCGCGTCACTCTCCGCGCACAATAAAGGTCGCAAACCTCTCCCTCTCGACCCACCCCATCCGCTCACTCATCAACATCACATTCGCCCCCAGCCTCTCATCCCACGCCCGGCTGCTATCACAAGCCTGCACGCAATACTCCTTCACCCCAGCATCAGCCAGCGCATGCGCCAGCGTTGCAATCCGCTCCGGCGTCCAATCCGGCATGAGCGTGGTGCGCACTTCCATCGGGACTTGGGCGGTGAGCAGGACATCCAAGCTCTCCCAGGCGCGTTGTCCGGAGCCGGGCACGCCTGTGATGGCGGGGTATTCATCCGGCAGGGCTTTGATGTCGAGCCCGACCCAATCGATCAGCGGGAGCAGGGCGCGCAGTCGCTCCGGATAGGCGCCGCCGGTGTGCAGTCCGACTTTGAATCCGAGTGCGCGGACTTCCCGCATGGCGGCGCTGAGTGCGCCTTGCGCGGTCGGTTCGCCGCCGCTGAAGACGACGGCGTCGAGCAGGCCTATGCGCTGCTGGAGGAAGGCGCGGATGTCTGGCCAGGGGATGCGGGCTTCGGCGCGGGCGTCGAGCAGGTCGGTGTTGTGGCAGTAGCGGCAGCGCCAGGGGCAGCCTTGGCAGAAGACGACGGCGGCAAGCTCGCCGGGGTAGTCGATGGTGGTGAGGCGGGTCAGGCCGCCGATGCGGAGGTTGTCGGCGTCAGGGGCGCGGGCGGGTGCGCCCTGGGGCTGGCGGTGTGCGGCGGGGGTCGTCTGCGTGGGGCGGACGCTTTGGGTCATTAGCGGTTGGGTGCTCGATCCCTGTTGGCGGTTTCTGATGGCGGCGGAGGAGGAGGATTGCTTGAGGCCACCCTCTCCCCAACCCCTTGTAAGTTAGTTTTGTCCGGTTGTAGGTTTGTTTTACCCGTCTCAGACCGTAACCCCTCTGATTTCGAGATCGTGGGAGAGCTTGGGTCGATGCGGGGTTTTCCCTGGTTCCGTGAACTGAATGAACCGTCTTCCAAGAATTCCCGTTACATAACAAGAGGATGGAGGTAAAATACGCCCATTCTAGGGCTCACCCGGCAGGTGACAAGTTGCGACGTTTCATCATCACG
>NZ_NRRG01000046.1 GCF_016583575.1 Thiocystis violacea | reverse complement strand
CCATGGAACACTGGAACCACCTGATCCCATCCCGAACTCAGACGTGAAACGGTGTCTCGCCGATGCTAGTGTGGGGCCTCCCCATGCGAAAGTAGGTCACCGCCAGGGCCTTATCCCCCAAAACCCCCTGTTCCTCCGGAACCGGGGGTTTTGTTTTGCCCGATAAAGACTTGCGCGCGCGACTCAACCCTCCGCGATCTCCCGCCCCCTGGCCGCTTGGCGGCCAGGGAGCACGTCAAATCTACCGCAGTCGCCGGATGTCCCTCACCGCTCCGTGCGCCGCACTGGTCGTCAAGGCGGCATAGGCCTGCAAGGCGCTCGATACCTCACGCCGCCGAGCCACCGGCCTCCAGGCTTGCCCAGCCTTCGATAGCATGAACTCGCGCCGCTCGACCAGATCCACATCCGGTACATCAAGGTGAATCCGGCGGTTCGGGATATCGATCTCGATCCTGTCGCCTTCCTCAACCAGTCCAATCAGTCCACCTTCCGCGGCTTCCGGTGAAACGTGACCGATGGAGAGTCCGGAAGTGCCGCCTGAAAAACGCCCGTCCGTGATCAAGGCGCAAGCCTTGCCAAGCCCCTTGGACTTGAGATAGCTGGTGGGATAGAGCATTTCTTGCATGCCCGGTCCTCCCTTGGGGCCTTCGTAACGGATGATCAGGACGTCTCCGGTCTGAATCCTATCCGTGAGAATGGCCTCGACGGCGTCTTCCTGGCTCTCGAAGATACGCGCGGGGCCAGTAAAACGAAGGTTCTCCAGGTCGACGCCGGCCGTCTTGACGATACAGCCATCCGTGGCCAAGTTGCCGAACAGGACCGCCAATCCGCCATCCCGACTATAGGCATGCTCCATATCGCGAATACAGCCACCGGCGCGATCGAGATCCAGATTCGCCCACTTGGCATTCTGGCTGAAGGCCACCTGGGTTGGAATGCCACCTGGCGCCGCGAGGAATCTGGCTTGGGCGGTCGCATCCTCGCCGCGCATCACATCCCAGCGCGCGAGCGCCTGGCCCAGGGTCGGCGAGTGAACGGTCGGAACATCGGAGTAGAGCAGGCCGGCCCGCTCGAGTTCACCCAGGATGGCCGGTACGCCACCGGCGCGATGAACGTCCTCCATGTGGTATTTCTGGGTGGCCGGGGCGACCTTGCAGAGATTCGGAACCTTGCGGCTCAGTCGGTCGATATCCGCCATGGTGAAGTCGACGCCTCCCTCGTGAGCGGCGGCGAGCAGGTGCAGGACGGTGTTGGTCGAGCCGCCCATGGCGATATCGAGGCTCATGGCATTCTCGAATGCCTGGAAGCAGGCGACCGACCGAGGCAATAGCCTGTCGTCGTCCCGCTCGTAATAGCGACGCGCCAGTTCGACGATCAGCCGTCCCGCCTCCAGAAACAGATCCTTGCGTCCGGCATGGGTCGCCAGCAGCGAGCCATTGCCGGGCAGGCTCAGGCCGAGCGCCTCGGTCAGACAGTTCATGGAGTTGGCGGTGAACATGCCGGAACAGGAACCGCAGGTCGGACAGGCCGAGCGCTCCAACTCCGCGACGGCCGCGTCGCTCTCGTTCGGATTGGCGGCGGCGATCATGGCGTCGACCAGATCCAGATGAACCTCGCCCTCGGGGCGCATCACCTTGCCGGCCTCCATGGGGCCTCCGGAGACGAATACGGCCGGAATGTTGAGCCTCAACGCGGCCATCAGCATGCCGGGGGTGATTTTGTCGCAGTTGGAGATGCAGACCATGGCATCCGCGCAATGGGCGTTGACCATGTATTCCACGGAGTCGGCGATGATCTCGCGCGACGGCAGCGAGTAGAGCATACCGCTATGTCCCATGGCGATGCCGTCATCGATCGCGATGGTGTTGAATTCCTTAGCGACACCGCCGGTGGCTTCGATCTCGCGCGCGACCAGTTGGCCCAGATCCTTGAGGTGAACGTGTCCGGGTACGAATTGGGTGAAGGAGTTGACGACCGCGACGATGGGTTTTTCGAAATCGGAGTCGGTCATGCCAGTCGCGCGCCAGAGGGCGCGCGCGCCGGCCATGTTGCGGCCATGGGTACTGGTTCTGGAGCGGTATTGGGGCATTGAAGCGACCTCGGAAGCGATGGCTCGAAGTCGTTCAGTATACCGCCGTCACTGGATGCGATGTCTTCCGAGGGAGCCGTCGCGCTGCGCGCTCAATGCGGGATCAGGAATTCAAGCAGGGCCTTCTGGGCATGGAGCCGGTTTTCCGCCTCGTCCCAGACCACGGACCGAGGCCCGTCGATCACGGAGGCCGAGACCTCCTCGCCCCGATGGGCGGGAAGACAATGCATGAAGATGGCCTCCTGGCTGGCCCGCGCCATGACGGCATCCGTGACCTGGAAGGGGGCGAACGCGATGCGTCGGCGCTCCTGTTCGTCTTCCTGGCCCATGCTGGCCCAGACGTCGGTCGTTACCAAATGGGCGCCATCGGCGGCTTCCATTGGGTCGCGCAGGATGGCGCAGCGGTCGCCGGCCGCCGCGAGCAGATCGGGATCCGGCTCGAAGCCTTCCGGGCAGGCGATACGCAGCTCGAACTCGAACAATTGGGCCGCTTCCATGAAGGAATGGCACATATTGTTGCCGTCACCGACCCAGGCGACCCGTTTACCTCGGATGTCGCCGCGATGCTCGTGAAAGGTCTGGAGATCGGCGAGCAACTGACAGGGGTGGACGCGATCCGTGAGGCCGTTGATGACGGGCACGCGCGAATGGGCGGCGAAGCGTTCCACCGTATTCTGCTCGAAGGTGCGGATCATGACGGCGTCGACCATGCGGGAAATGACGCGCGCGCTGTCCTCGATGGGTTCGCCACGGCCGAGCTGGGTATCGCGCGGGGAGAGGAAGAGCGCGTGTCCGCCGAGTTGGACCATGCCGGCCTCGAAGGAGACGCGCGTCCGTGTCGATGACTTCTCGAAGATCATCGCCAGGGTTCGATCCGCCAGCGGTCGGAATTCCTGTCGGTTCTGGCGCATCCGCTTGAGTTCGCTCGCGCGCGCGATCAGACCTTGAGCTTCTTCAAGGCCGAGGTCGAGCAGGGAGAGGAAATGCCGAGGTTGATTCGGTTGAGGTGCCATGCGAAGGGTGTCTCCAGCGAGGCCGCCGCCCTTAGGCGTCGCTCAGAAAGCCTTGGACCAGCTCGCTGAGCTTGTGGATCAGCTCATCGGCCTGTGACCGTTCAAGGATCAGCGGCGGCAGAAGCCGTATCACACGCTCGGCCGTCACGTTGATCAAGAGTCCGGCGTCGAGTGCCTGGGCGACGAGCGCGGTGCAGGGCCGATTCAGCTCGAGGCCGATCATCAGGCCACGGCCGCGGATTTCCACCAGGCCGCTGGTCTGACCGAGCGCATCGCGCAGACCGGAGACGAGATAAGCGCCTTGGGTCTCGGCGTTCTCGATCAGTCCATCGGTGGCGATGGTTTCCAGCACGGCGCGCCCCGCCCGGCAGGCGAGCGGATTGCCGCCGAAGGTCGAGCCGTGCGAACCGGGCGTGAGCACCTCCGCGGCCGCGCCACGGGCAAGACAGGCCCCGATCGGGACGCCGTTTCCAAGCCCCTTGGCGAGCGTGATGACATCGGGGTGGATGCCGGCGTGCTCGAAGGCGAAGAGCCGGCCCGTGCGTCCCATCCCGGTCTGGATTTCGTCCAGCATGAGCAGCCAGCCTTCGCGGTCGCAGAGTGCCCTCAGCCGCGCCAGGTAGCTCTCGGAGGGCACCAGGATGCCGCCCTCGCCCTGGATCGGTTCGATCAGGATGGCGACGATGTTGGACCGGTTGGCGGCCGCGTTTTCGATAGCCTCGATGTCATCGTAGGGAACCCGCACGAAGCCCTGGACCAACGGCTCGAAGCCGGCCTGAACCTTGCGGTTGCCGGTCGCGGACAGGGTCGCCAGGGTGCGTCCGTGAAAGCTGTTCTCGGCGACCAGGATGGCGGGATTCTCGATGCCGCGCCGGTGGGCGTGGAGTCGCGCGAGCTTGATCGCCGCTTCGTTGGCCTCCGCGCCCGAGTTGGCGAAAAAGACCCGGTCCATCCCGGCCAGTTCGGTCAGCCGGGCGCCGAGGCGTTGCTGTTCGGCGATGCCGTAGAGATTGGACGTGTGCACCAGTCGCCCGGCCTGCTCGCAGAGCGCGTCGCGAATGGCCGGGTGGGCATGCCCCAATCCGCAGACGGCGATGCCCGACAGGGCATCCAGGTAGCGCTTGCCATCCGTATCCCAGAGCCAGACGCCTTCGCCGCGTTCGAAGGTCACGGGCAGGCGATTGTAGGTGGCCATCAAGGGTTCGCTCATGGCGGAAAGACCCCGGTCAAGCAGCAGAAGAAAATAAAAAAGGCGGTTCCTCCACATGGGAAACCGCCTCTGTGTATAAGGCGAAGTCAGCGAATATAACGCGATCCCTGTGTCACTGACAAGGATCCACGCACGGAATCGCCCGGCTCAGCCCGCGTAATTGGCCGCGACGAACTCCCAGTCGACCTTGCCCCAGATGCTTTCGAGGTACTTGGGGCGGGCGTTGCGGTAGTCGATGTAGTAGGCGTGTTCCCAGACGTCGACGGTCAGGAGCGCGGTCTTGCCCTCGGTCATGGGCGTGCCGGCGTTGGAGGTGTTGAAGATCTCGATGGAGCCATCGGCGTTCTTGACCAGCCAGGTCCAGCCGGAGCCGAAGTTGGTGGCGGCGGATTGGGCGAATTGCTTCTTGAACTCCTCGAACGACCCGAACTTGCCGGCGATCGCCTCGGCCAGCGCTCCGCTCGGCTCGCCGCCGCCGTTGGGGCTGAGACAGTTCCAGTAAAAGGTGTGATTCCAGACCTGTGCCGCGTTGTTGAACAGCCCCCCGGACGACTTCATGATGATGTCCGTCAGGCTCATCTCGGCGAAATCGGTGCCCTTGATGAGATTGTTCAGATTGGTGACATAGGTCTGGTGATGCTTGCCGTAGTGATAGTCGATGGTCTCGGCGGAGATCACCGGCTCCAAGGCGTTCTTTTCATAGGGAAGCTCGGGCAGTTCATGAGTCATGGTCTGATTCTCCTGTTCGTGTTGCTTGATCGAATGGTCAGGGTGGATGGGACAATTGGCCCGGTGGCGGGTATCTCAACCCGCGTTCGCCGGAGCTCACCTCCCGCTGGAAGTCAGGCGACCATGCGGTTTCGTCGGGGCTTTTGCAACCTGGCCATGCTCTATGTGACCATGCGCCGATAACCCGCCGTGCCGCCCAGAGCTTCCATGGCCTTGAATCCGATCGAACTCGCGCTCTTCGCCAGCCGGCTGGACGCCATCGGCGACGAGATGGGTCTTGTCCTGCGCCAGGCCGCCTTCTCGCCCAATATCCGCGACCGCCTGGATTTCTCGTGCGCCATTTTCGACCCCGCCGGCGGACTCTGTGCCCAGGCCGCGCACATCCCGGTCCATCTCGGCAGCATGGCCTTCGCGATGGCTGACATCGTGGCCGAAATCGTCTGGTCCGAGGGCGACATGCTGGTCCTGAACGACCCCTTCCTTGGCGGGACGCACCTGCCGGACGTCACCTTGATCGCGCCACTCTTCATCGGCGGTGAACTGGCGGCCTTCGTCGCGAATCGCGCGCATCATGCCGATATCGGCGCCGCCTCGCCCGGCTCCATGCCGCTCTCCACCCATCTCGGGGAGGAGGGCGTGGTGATCGCGCCCACCGGACTCGTCAGGGCCGGCGAGATCCTTGAGCCAATCCTGGCGCGCGTCATCGGCGCGACGCGCGACCCCAAGGACGCGCGTGGCGATTTCATGGCCCAGATCAGCGCGAACCGTCTGGGGCTCAAGCGGCTCGGGCACTTGGTCGAGGGTTTGGGCGTGGCTGGTTTCCGTGCCGCGCTGGCGGACCTGAACGCCTACGGCGAGCGGCTGGCCCGCGCGGCGCTGAGCCGGATACCGGTCGGTCGCTATCTGTTCGAGGACCGGATGGACGACGACGGTCAGGGCCTCACCGACATCCCGATTCGGCTGCTCCTGACCATCTCGGGCCATGGCGCGCATCTCGATTTCACGGGCACGGCGGCTCAAGTCACCGGCAACATCAACTGTCCACTCGCGGTCGCGGCTGCGGCGGTGCTCTACGTCTTCCGCGGCCTCATGCCGGCCCAGACGCCGGCGTGCGCCGGGAGTTTCAAGCCGATCCGCCTCACGGCCCCCTCGGGGTGTTTGCTCAACGCCACCAGACCGGCGGCTGTCGCGGCGGGCAATGTGGAGACCAGCACCCGGATCGTCGATGTGGTCATGGGCGCCCTGGCCCAAGCTATCCCAGACCGGATTCCAGCCGCCAGCCACGGCAGTATGAACAACCTCGCGATGGGTTGTCGGAGCCCAGGGGCCGCCTGGAGCTACTACGAGACCATCGGCGGTGGCATGGGCGCGGGCGCGACCGGCGGTGGTTGGTCCGGGGTGCAGACCCACATGACCAATACACTCAACACGCCGATCGAGGTGTTGGAGACAAATTTTCCGATCCGGGTCACCCGCTACGGGCTGCGCGCCGACTCCGGTGGCGCGGGCCGGCGTCCGGGTGGGGACGGACTGGTGCGCGAATTCCGCTTCCTCGCCCCCGCCGAGGCGACCTTGCTCACCGAGCGTCGCCGCCTCGCGCCCTGGGGAATCGCCGGAGGCGGCCCAGGCGCGCTTGGTCGCAACCGGCTCAACGGCCGGGAGATACCCGGAAAGGTCTCGCTGAGCCTGACGGCGGGCGATCAACTGACCATCGAGACGCCCGGCGGCGGTGGCTGGGGGGCCTTGGGCGGTGAGGCGTCCGCGAAGCCAGGCGAAACGCCAGGCTAAGGATGGCGAACGGCGCTGGCCTCTCCAGAAAAAAGTATTTCATAAACAAACGCATGTAAAATCCTGACAACTGACAACTGACAACTGACAACTGACAACTGACAACTGACAACTGACAACTGACAACTGACAACTGACAACTGACAACTGACAAGTCGCGGGAGATCCATTCGATGTGCGGTATCTGCGGAGAGTTGCGCTTCGATGGCGCGCCGGCCGATCTGGAGAGGATCGGGCGGATGATGGCCGAGTTGACTCGGCGCGGTCCCGATCACGGCGGCAGTTACAGCGACGGCGCGCTCGCCTTCGGTCATCGACGGCTGGCCATCATCGACCTCTCGGTCCGTTCCAATCAGCCCATGGTGGACGCGGAACTGGGGCTCGCGCTGGTCTTCAACGGAACCATCTACAACTACCGCGCCCTGCGCCGCGAGCTTCAGGACAAGGGCTATCGCTTCTTCTCCGACGGCGACACCGAGGTCATCCTCAAGGCTTGGCATGCCTGGGGAACCGACTGCGTGGAGCGTCTGCACGGCATGTTCGCCTTCGCGATCTGGGACGCCAACCAGCGGCTGCTGTTCCTGGCGCGCGACCGTTTCGGCGTCAAGCCGCTCTACTGGTCGGAGCAGGGCCGGGCGTTGCGGTTCGCCTCCAATCCTCAAGCCCTGCTGGCCGCCGGCGGAGTGGACAGGGGCATCGACCCCGTCGCCTTGCATCATCTGTTCACGCTGCATGCCGTGGTTCCGGCGCCGCGAACCATCTTGCAAGGGGTGCGCAAGCTCGCCCCCGGTCATTGGTTGCGTCTGGAGGCCGATGGTCGGCGGACGGAAAAGGTCTACTGGCGTCTGAATGCCACCCGCCCGGAGTCGCCGCTCACCGAGCCCGCATGGCTCGAAGCCATTCATGCGGCCCTGCGTCAGGCCGTCAAGATTCGCAGCGAGGTGGCGGATGTCCCGGTCGGGGTGCTGCTCTCCGGTGGTCTGGATTCCAGTCTCCTGGTGGCCCTGCTCGCCGAGGCGGGGGTATCCGATCAGCGGACCTTCTCCGTGGGATTCGAGGACACTCCGGAGGAGGCGGGCAGCGAGTTCGAATACTCGGATCTGGTGGTCGAGCGCTACGCCACCCAGCATCGCAAATTCCTGGTGCCCAACGCCCAGGTCCTGACGCGACTGCCCGAGGCGATCGACGCCATGGCCGAGCCCATGTTCGCTCAGGATGCCGTCGCCTTTTATCTGCTGGCGGAACAGGTCTCACGCGAAATCAAGGTGGTGCAGTCGGGGCAGGGCGCCGATGAGGTGTTCGGGGGGTATTTCTGGTATCCGCGGATGCTGGCCGAGACGAGCGGGTCGCCGCTGGAGCGCTTCCGTCGGCATTATTTCGATCGCGATCACGACGAGTATCTCCGGTTGGTGACCGAGGGTTACGCGGGCGACGACCACAGCGGCGCCTTGATCGCCGGGCATCTGGCCGAACCAGGCGCCGATTCCTTCATCGACGCGGTTCTGCGGCTGGACGTGACCACTTTGATCGTCGATGACCCGGTCAAGCGGGTCGATAACATGACCATGGCTTGGGGGTTGGAGGCGCGGGTGCCTTTCCTGGACCATCACTTGGTCGAGTTGGCCGCGCGTTGCCCGCCGGAACTGAGGTTGCGCGAAGGTGGCAAGCACCCGCTCAAGGCGCTGGCCCGAGGTCTCCTGCCGGACGCCGTCATCGATCGCCCCAAGGGCTATTTTCCCATGCCGGCCCTCAAGTACGTGCGTGGCCCCTTCCTGGATCTGATGCGGGACGTGCTGACCTCAAGGGCGAGCCGCGAGCGCGGTCTGTACCGTCAGTCCTATCTCGATGAACTCCTGGCCGCGCCGGATCGGCATCACACCCGCATCCAGGGAAACAAGCTCTGGCATCTGGCGCTGCTGGAGTTGTGGCTGCAGCGGCATGTCGACGCGCTCGGTTAGCGTCTCGGCTTGAAATGGCGTCGCGCGTCCCGACTCTTGGCCAATGAACTTTTCAATACCAACGAGGTGTGCGATGGACGTCTTGGAGCGTATCGGCGAGCAGGTCAAGAGCCATGCCGTCGTGATCTATATGAAGGGGACGCCCCAGTTTCCCCAGTGCGGATTTTCCATGCGCGCCTCCGCCGCGCTTAAGGAGTGCGAGGTTCCCTTCGCCTATGTCAATGTCCTGCAGGATCCGGAGATCTTCGAAAACCTGCCTCGGTTCGCGGATTGGCCGACCTTCCCTCAGATCTATATCGACGGTGAGTTGGTCGGCGGCTGCGACATTACCCTGGAACTGCACGCCAGCGGTGATTTGAAGTCCATGATGGAGCGCGCGGCGGCCAAGGCGGAGCCCGAGGCGGACTGACGCGGTTGGTTGGTCGCCTTGCGCGACCCTCCGCCGGAGCCCTGGGTCAGTCCAACTCCCGTGACAAGGGCGTCAGTGGTTCCGGATTGCTCTCCCAGTAGCGCTCGGGATCCAGATCCCGCCAACGGTTGACGATCGCGCAGAACAGTCGCGCGGTCTGCTCCGCGTCATAGATCGCCGAATGCGCCTCGCTGTTTTGCCAGCGCAGCCCGGCGGCCCGCGCGGTCTTCGCCAGCACCGTCTGTCCGAACATCAGCCCGCCCAGGGTCACGGTGTCGAAGACGCTGAAGGAATGGAAGGGATTGCGTTTGTAGCCGGTACGCTCGACGGCCGCCTTGATGAATCCGAGGTCGAAGTGGGCATTGTGCCCGACCAGAATGGCGCGATTGCAGCCATTGGATTTCATCGTCTTGCGGATGGGTGTCAGGATGCGATTGAGCGCGTCCTGCTCCGAGATCGCGTCGCGAAAGGGGTGGTCGGGATCGATCCCGTTGAAGGCTAGGGCGCGCGGGTCGATCTCGGAGCCCACGAACGGCAGCACATGACAGGCCAGCGTTGTCGAGGGTTCAAGGAGCCCGTCCGGTCGCATGCGGATGACGACCGCCGCGATTTCTAGCAAGGCGTGGCGCTGCGCATCGAAGCCAGCGGTCTCGACATCGACGACCACGGGCAGGAAACCCCGAAAGCGCTGTGCGATGCCTGGTTGGTGATCTTCCAATTCTCTCATCGAGACAGCATAAGTGGGTCCGCGGCGAATGCCAATCCTCGCGAGCGCCGGCCGGCGGATAATTTGGTCGGCTGTCGTTCCCTCCCGTCGTCATGAGTCACAAGCCCATGCTATCGAGCTGTTTCAGAGATCGCGTCGTTTTTCACTCGATTCGTGTTCGATGTTGGTCTCCCTGGATCCTGGCGTTGTTCTCGTGCCTGCTGATCGGGAGACTCGTCGCCGACGCCTCTCCGACGCACCAGGGGCTGCTGTTCGAGATTCGTGCCCCCGGCTCATCCGTGACGAGCTATCTGTTCGGCACCATCCATAGCGAGGATCCGCGCGTGATCGATCCGCCGGCACCGGTGCGGATTGCCTTCGAGGCCTGTCCGGCATTCGCGCTCGAGGTGGTGCCCGATGGTCCGGCCCTCATCAAGGCCATGATGACCATGACCTACACCGATGGCCGCACGCTCGTCGATGTATTGCCGCCCGATGTCTACGCGGACGCCAGGGTGGCGCTCGCCGAGTTGGGCATGAGCGAGGAGGCCTACAAGGATTTCAAGCCCTGGGCCATCATGACCCAGCTCAGCACGCCGCCGTCGAAAACCGGCGAGTTCCTGGACATGCGGCTCTATCGCTCGGCGCTGGGAGCGCGCAAAAGGATCCTGGGCTTGGAGACCATGGATGAACAGCTCGCGATCTTCGACGATCTGTCGACGGAGGATCAGATCTCGCTGTTGAGCGAGACCCTAGCCTCGCGGGAGCGTTTGCCGGCCATGTGCGACGAGCTGACGCTCGCCTATCAGCGTCGCGATCTCGCGAGACTGCAAGCGCTCGGTGAATCCTACCTGCGCGAGACGGATCCCCGGCTCGCGGATCTGGTGCGCGAGACCGTCGTGGATTCACGCAATCGACGGATGGCGGAGCGTATGGTCCCCTTGCTGGACGAAGGTGGATGGTTCATCGCTGTCGGGGCCTTGCACCTCGCGGGCGAGACGGGTGTCGTGGCCCTGCTGCGTGGTCGCGGTTACTCGGTCTCCGTCGTCTATTGATTGGTTCGGATGCCCGCTCGACTCGGCCCCGACAGGAGCCCGGGCTGTGATAGGATTCCAACAATTCCTCGGGGGGAGGCTCGCCAAGCATGATGGGTATGGAGATTGGCTCGTCGCGGTCAGGCTTGCTGGGATCACTGGTCGTGTCCCTGCTGTTCCTTGGGTGCGCCTCCAGCGCGGATCGGCCACTGGATCCGCGCGATCCACTGGAGCCCTACAACCGGGCGGTTTTCCGTTTCAATTCCGATTTCGACAAGGCCTTCATGCAACCCATCGCCCATGGGTATCGGAAGGTGACCCCCGAGCCGGTCGACCGCGGCATCACCAATTTTTTCGATAACATCGCCGACGTGACCTCGGCGGTGAACAATGTCCTGCAATTCAAGATGTCGCGCGCCGGCAGCGATGTCGGGCGGATCTTCATCAACTCGACGGTCGGCGTCCTGGGCTTCATCGACGTGGCCACCAATGTGGGCCTGCCGAGTTACAAGGAGGATTTCGGTCAGACGCTCGGTTACTGGGGGGTGGAGTCGGGTGCCTTCGTCGTCATGCCCCTCCTCGGTTCGAGCAGCATGCGCGATACGCTTGGGATGTTCGGCGACATGGCGACCGACCCGATGTTCAATCTCAGGGAGCATCAAATCCGCTGGGGGCTCGTCGGGGTCCGACTCGTCGATCAGCGCGCGGATCTCCTGGCGGCTGGAAAAATCGTCGAGGATGCCGCTATCGATCCCTACAGCTTCAGGCGAGACGCCTATCTACAGCGACGTCTGAATCTGGTGTACGACGGCAATCCGCCCGCCGATAAGGTGCGGGACGATTTCTGGGACGAGATCGAATTCGACTCCAACGACGCGCCTGGAGACGGCGCGGGCGCCCGCTAGCGGTGGGCCGGATGCCGCGCCGATCGCCCGGCTCAAGACAGCAGACGCCAGGCGATCGATTCACCCGCGCGTAGCGGGATCAACTGGCCGCCACCGAAGGGATAGGACTCTGGCGCCCGCCAGGGCTCGCGGCGCAGCCGAACAGTTCCGGTGTTTCTCGGCAAGCCATAGAAATCCGCGCCATGATGGCTGGCGAAGCCCTCCAGTCGATCCAGCGCTCCCGCCTGTTCAAACACCTCCGCATAGAGTTCAAGCGCCGCGTGGGCGCTGAAGATACCGGCGCAGCCGCAGGCGCTTTCCTTGGCCCCAAGGGGGTGAGGCGCGCTATCGGTTCCCAGGAAAAACCGGGGATGACCGCTGGTCGCGGCCTCGACCAGCGCCAGGCGGTGTCGCTCGCGCTTGAGTACCGGCAGGCAATAGAAATGGGGGCGGATTCCGCCCGCCAGGATGGCGTTGCGGTTGTAGAGCAGATGATGCGGGGTGATGGTCGCGGCCAGCGTGTCGGGGCCGGCGCGCACCAGGTCGACGGCCTCCGCCGTGGTGACATGCTCGAAGACGATCCGCAGTCCGGGGACATCGGACAGGAGCGGCAGGAGTCGCGTCTCGATGAAGGCGCGTTCGCGATCGAAGATGTCGACATCCGCGTCCGTGACCTCGCCATGCACCAGCAGCACTAACCCGACATCCCGCATGGCTTCCAGCACCGGCAGGAGCCGGGCGAAGTCCGTGACGCCGCTCTCCGAGTTGGTGGTCGCCCCGGCCGGGTAGAGCTTGCAGGCGACGACCGCCCCGCTGGCTCGGGCCTGGGTGATCTCCTCCGGCCTGGTCCGGTCGGTGAGATAGAGCGTCATCAGCGGCTGGAAATCGCTCCCGGCGGGCAGGGCCGCCAGGATCCGGTCGCGATAGGCCTGCGCCTGAGCCGTGCTGACCACCGGTGGACTCAGGTTCGGCATGACGATGGCGCGGGCGAATTGCCGCGCGCTCAGGCGCACGACATCCGCCATCGCCGCGCCATCGCGCAGATGCAGGTGCCAGTCGTCCGGGCGACTGATCTCGATCGCGTCCGGCTGGCTCATGCCTCAGGACGCCCGAGGCCCCGCCGCCGCGATGTTCGCGTCGACCTGATCGGCGAACTTGGCGAAATTGGTCGCGAACATGCCGGCCAGCTTGCGCGCCTGGGCATCATAGGCGGCCCCATCCGGCCAGGTGCTCCGGGGATCCAGGATCCCGGCCGGCACATCCGGACAGGATTCGGGAATCTGGACGCCGAAGATGGGATCGGTCCGGGTCGCCACGCCATCGAGCTTGCCGTCGAGCACCGCGTTCACCATGGCGCGGGTGTGCGGGATCCGGATGCGTTCGCCGACGCCGTAGGGTCCGCCGCTCCAGCCGGTGTTGATCATCCACACCTGGGTTCCATGCTGGGCGAGCCGCCGACCCAGCAGTTCCGCGTAGCGTTGCGGATGCAGGGGCATGAAGGGCGCGCCATAACAGGCGCTGAAGACGGGCGAGGGCTCGGTGACCCCCTTCTCGGTTCCGGCGACCCGCGCGGTATAGCCGGAGATGAAGTGATACATGGCCTGCTCGGGCGTCAGGCGCGCGATCGGAGGCAGCACGCCGAAGGCATCGCAGGTCAGGAAGAGGATGGCGTTGGGGTGACCGCCGAGCCCAGTATCGCTGGCGTTCGGGATGGCGCTGATGTGATAGGCGCCGCGGGTGTTCTCGGTCAGCGACTCGTCATCCAGGTCCAGATGACGATCCTCGGAGCGGACGGTCACGTTCTCCAGCACGGTGCCGAAGCGCCGGGTGGTGGCATGGATCTCGGGTTCGGCGGTGGGCGAGAGCCGGATCATCTTGGCGTAGCAGCCGCCCTCGAAGTTGAAGATGCCGTCATAGCTCCAGCCGTGCTCGTCATCGCCGATCAGGGTGCGCGCGGCGTCGGCCGACAGGGTCGTCTTGCCGGTTCCGCTCAGACCGAAGAAGAGCGCGCTCTTGCCGTTCGGCCCGATGTTGGCCGAGCAGTGCATCGGCAGCACATCGCGGAACGGCATCATGTAGTTCATGACGGTGAAGAGCGACTTCTTGATCTCCCCCGCGTAGCTGGTTCCGCCGATCAGCACCAGGCGCTTGGCGAAATTCAGCATGATGAAGGTTTCGGTGCGCGTGTTGTCCAGCGAGGGGATGGCATGGAAGCGTGGCGCGTCGATGACGGTGAATTCCGGCACCAGGCCGTCAAGCTCGTCGGGTTCCGGCTGGATGAATAGATTGCGCGCGAACAGGCTGTGCCAGGCGTATTCGGATACGACGCGCACCGGCATGCGGTAGTTGGGATCGGCGCCGACGTAGCAATCCTGAACGTAGACGTCCTTCATCTGGAGATAGGAGGCCAGACGATGATGCACCAGATCGAAATGCGCCTCGTCGATGGGGCGGTTCACCTCGCCCCACCAGATATTGTCCTTGCTGCTCGTCTCCTCGACGACGAATTTGTCATTGGCGGAGCGGCCCGTGTGATGCCCAGTGCGCACGACCAGTGGACCCAGATGCGACAGCACGCCCTCGCGTGCCCGCAGGGCCTGCTCGTAGAGGGCCGGGGTCGGCAGGTTCCAGTGGATGGTGTTGAGGTTATAAAGGCCGTGATGGTCCAGTGAGTGCTCGTTTGGACGACCTGTATCGCGCATGGGTTGGGCTCCTTCGGGTGCCGTCTTGAGGATTCGATTCACGCGTCCGGAGACTACAACAATTTCTCGCTGGCCTGCATCCCAATCGAATGGAACCGAGTCCTGGGTCAATGAGCGCGCGGCTTTCGATGGACGGATCGCCCTAGCGATCGCGTCGCAGCGAGAAGCCGGCGATGACCACGGCCAAGGCGACGATGGCGACCACCAGGGTCGCGAGGGCGTTGATCTGCGGCGAAACCCCCATGCGGACGCTGGAATAGATGACCATCGGCAGGGTGGTCGATCCGGGACCGGCGACGAAGCTCGCGATCACCAGGTCGTCCAGCGAGAGGGTGAACGCCAGCAGCCAGCCGGACAGCAGCGCCGGGGCGATCAGCGGCAGGGTGATGTGCCTGTAGACGCCGAATGGCCGCGCGCCCAGGTCCATCGCGGCCTCCTCCAGCGAGGCGTCCATTCGCGCGAGACGCGCGCGCACCACTACCGCGACATAGGCCATGCTGAAGGTGATGTGGGCGATGGTGATGGTGGCGAAGCCGCGCCCGTCCGGCCAGCCGATCGACTCTTGCAGGGCGACGAAGAGCAACAGCAGGGACAGACCGATGATGACGTCCGGCATCACCAGCGGGGCGGTGAGCAGCAGTTCCAGGCCGGTGCGACCTCGGAAGCGGCCGTGACGCACCAGGGCATTGGCCGCGAGCGTGCCGAGCACCATGGCGACCGTGGCGTTGACGGCGGCGATCCGCACGCTGAGCCAGGCGGCGTCCAGCAGTTGCCGGTTGTGCAGCAGTTCCCCGTACCACTTCAGTGAGAAACCCGACCAGACGGTCACCAGACGCGACTCGTTGAAGGAATAGAGGATGAGCAGCAGGATCGGCACATAGAGGAAGGCGTAGCCGAATGCCAGGATGGTGAGCAGCGGCCAGGACCGTCGTTTCATGGCTGGACCTCGTCCGGATCCTGTTGTAGACGCTGCATGAACACGAAGGGCACCACCAGGAGCGCGAGCAGCACGATGGCCAGCGCCGAGGCGAGCGGCCAGTCCTGATTGGAGAAGAACTCGGTCCACAGCAGCTTGCCGACCATCAGGCTGCCCGGACTGCCGAGCAGGTCGGGGATCACGAATTCGCCGACCACCGGGATGAAGACCAGCAGGCTGCCCGCGATGATGCCGGCCATCGACAGCGGCAGGGTGACCCGCAGGAAGGCGCGGAATGGACGGCAGCCCAGATCCGCGGCGGCCTCCAGCAGGGTTGGGTCGAGTCGCGTCAGATTGGCGTAGAGCGGCAGGATCATGAAGGGCAGGTAGGAATAGACGACGCCGATGTAGACCGCCGCCTGGGTATGCAGGATTCGCAAGGGTTCATCGATGACGCCCAGCCAGAGCAGAAAGTTGTTCAGGAGCCCGTTGGCGTTGAGGATGCCGATCCAGGCATAGACCCGGATCAGAAAGGAGGTCCAGAAGGGCAGGATGATCAGCATCAGCAGGATGACGCGGCGTCGCTCGGGGGCGGTTGCGATGGCATAGGCCATGGGATAGCCGAGCAGCAGACAGAGCAGGGTGCAGATAAAGGCGACCCAGAGCGAATTCAGGAAGGCCGCCAGGTAGATGCTGTCGTCGCGGATCAGCATGAAATTGCCGAGGTTGATCTGGATGCGCAGCAGACCCTGCTCCACCCATTCCCACAGCAGACTGTAGGGCGGCTGGGCCAGCGCCGGCTCGGCGACGCTGATGCGCAGCACGATGACGAAGGGCAGCAGGAAGAACAGCCCCAGCCAGAGATAGGGGATGCCGATGTTGAGTAGCCGGCTCAGCCGGCGCTGGCCAGGTGGATGACGGATGGCGTTGGCGCCCATGAGCGTTCTCGTTCGGTGCCGGATGTCGGCGCTATTCCGTGAGGACCACGCCGCTGGTGGGCGACCACTCGATCGTGACCTCCTGCTCCCAGGTCAGGGCCTGCTCGGTGCGGGGCTGGATATTGGTCAGGGTCATCTCGACCAGGCGCTCCCCGTCGACCCGGATCCGGTAGATGGAGACGTCTCCGAGATAGGCGATGTCCTCCACCGTTCCCCTGAGCTGGTTGACGCGGTCCGCGCGCCGTTGCGCGCACAGGCGCATCTTCTCGGGGCGGATCGCCACCATCACCGGGGTGCCGATGGGATGCGGCTGGAAGCTGCGCATCTGGATGACGCCGCCGAAGCGGGCCTCGATCAGGACCTGATCGCCCAGGCTCTCCACCACCTTGCCTTCGAAGAGGTTCACCGAGCCGATGAACTCGGCGACCAGACGGCTGGTCGGGAATTCATAGATGGCGGTCGGGGTGTCGACCTGCATGATCTGGCCCGCGTCCATGACCGCGATGCGGCTGGACATGGTCATGGCCTCTTCCTGATCGTGGGTGACGGTGACGAAGGTGGTGCCGAGGCGTTCCTGCAGATTGACCAGCTCGAATTGGGTGTTCTCGCGCAAGCGTTTGTCGAGCGCCCCGAGCGGCTCGTCGAGCAGCAGCAGTTTGGGATGCTTGGCGAGGCTCCGGGCTAGGGCGACGCGCTGTTTCTGCCCCCCGAGAGCTGGTCGGGGCGGCGTTTACGCAGCTCGGTGATCTTGAGCAGATCGAGCATCTCGTCGACCCGTTCGGCGCGCTCCTGGCGCGGCAGTCGGTCCTGTTTCAGTCCGAATTCCACGTTCTGTTCCACCGTCATGTGCGGAAAGAGCGCGTAGGACTGGAACATCATGTTCACCGGGCGCGAATAGGGCGGCGTCTCCGTGACGTCCACGCCGTCGATGTGGATGCGACCCGAGCTGGGATACTCCAGCCCGGCCAGCAGGCGCAGCAGGGTCGACTTGCCGCAGCCGGAGCTGCCGAGCAGCGAGAAGAACTCACCCTGGAAGATGTTGAGACTAACGTCATCGACCGCGTAGAGGTCACCGAACTTCTTGGTGACGCGCTCGATACGCACGTAGGGTTCCGCCTTTGGATCCTGCCAGGGCTCCATCGGGCGGCGATCGGTTGGGATGGCCACGGGAAGGCTTCGCGCGGGCTCTCAGCGATTGGCCTTGAGCCGGGTCCACATCCGGTTCAGCGTCCGGATCTCGCGCTCGTCGCGCTCGCTCGGCACGAACAGACGGGCCTTGACCTCGGCGGGTGGGTAGATCTCGGGATCCTCGCGCAATTCCGCCTCGACCAGGGGCGTGGCCGCCAGGTTGGGGTTGGCGTAATACACATGATTGGAGACAGCCGCGATCACGGCCGGATCCAGCAGGTAGGCGATCAGGGCCAGCGCGGCCTGCGGATTCGGCGCGTCCTTCGGGATCGCCATGACGTCGGTCCAGATGGCGGCGCCCTCGCGCGGTATGCGGTAGCTCACCTGGACGCCCTTGTCCGCCTCGTCCGCGCGTTCGCCGGCCTGCAGGATGTCGCCCGAGTAGCCGTGGGCCACACAGAGGGCGCCGTTGGCCAGGTCGCTGATGTACTGCGACGAGTGGAAATAGCGAATGTGGGGGTGCGCGGTCTTGATCAGTGCGGCGGCGGCCTCCAAGTCGGCCGCCGCCAGGCTGTTTGGATCCTTGCCCAGGTAGGCGAGCGCGGCGGAGAAAACCTCGGTCGGATCATCGAGCAGGCTGATCCCGCAGCCGGCCAGCCTGGACGCCTTGTCCGGGTCGAAGATCAAGGCCCAGGTATCGAGCGGCGCCTCCTCGCCCAGGGCGGCCCGCACCTTGTCCAGATTCAGGCCGAGCCCGGACGTACCCCACATGTAGGGCACCAGATGGGCATTGTCGGCATCGATGCCAGCGAGGCTCGCCATGATTTCGGGGGCGAGTTTGTCGAGCCCGGGCAGCTTGGATTTGTCGAGCGGCTGGTAGAGACCCGCCTTGATGTGTCTCGCCGCGAAGGGTCGGGCGGTCGGAAAGATGAGATCGTAGCCGCTGCCGCCGGCGAACAGCTTGGCCTCCAGCACCTCATTGGCGTCGTAGACATCCAGCACGGGGCGGATACCGGTGCGCGACTGGAATCCGGCCAGGGTGTCCTCGGCGAAATAGTCGTTCCAGTTGTAGATGTGAACGGTCTCCCCGGCGTGACCGAGGGTGCCGAGGGCCATGAACAGAATAGCGAGCAGAAGGCGCGGGGCGAGAATCTGAGTCTTCAATGGCGGAACCCTCAAGGACGGAATCGTGCGGCTTCGCGGGTGGAGCGAGCCCGGCGAGGATGGCCATGCTACTGCATGCGGGGCGGGATTGGGATAGCGAGCCGGTGGCTGGTGACGCGGGGCGCGGGCGCCTTGGTCGGAACCCGAAGGCCCTCCTGTCGAGCAAGACGGACGGGGCTGAAGGTTTGGGTGTTTCCAGAAAATTTTGTACCCGTGATCCGCCCCCGTCATAAGACAGGATCAGCAGGATTGTCAGGATTTATAAAGCGCTGTTTCTGATCCTGTTAATCCTGTCCAATTCCAGAGCGTTCGGTCGGGTACGGACTTCCCGGAAATCGCCTTGATATCCGGAAAACGGGATATCGCGGGAAGGAAAGGGGCTTTTGTCGTAGCATTTCACCTTCGATTTTCTTGCCTGGAACCCGCGATGCCCGCGACAGATCGAGAACCGGGACTCTTCCCGTCCAAAGGCGCGCTCGGCTCGGGCGCGTGTTCGACCCCTGCGGTGAAGCCGGGTTGACCTCCTTGAGGCCCAAGACTCCGGAGCTTCTGTCGCCCGCCGGAACCCTGCGTAACATGCGCTACGCCTTCGCCTACGGGGCGGACGCGGTCTACGCCGGGCTGCCTCGCTACAGCCTACGGGTGCGCAACAACGATTTCGATCTCGCCAATCTGGCGATCGGGATCGAGGAGGCGCATCGGCTGGGCAAGCGCTTCTATCTCGCGGCCAATCTCATGCCTCATGGGGCGAAGCTGCGCACCTTCATCGAGGACATGGCGCCCATCGTCGCGCTGGATCCGGACGCGCTCATCATGGCCGATCCGGGCCTGATCCTCCTAGTGCGCGAGCAGTGGCCCGAACTGCCGATCCATCTCTCGGTGCAGGCGAGTACCGTCAACGCCGCCTCGGTGCGCTTCTGGGAGCGCCAGGGATTGACGCGGGTCATCCTGTCGCGCGAGCTGTCGCTGGATGAGATCGCCGAGATCCGCCAGGCCTGTCCGGAGATGGAGCTTGAGGTCTTCGTTCATGGCGCGCTCTGCGTCGCCTACTCGGGGCGCTGTCTGCTGTCCGGGTACTTCAACCATCGCGACGCCAATCAAGGCTCCTGCACCAACGCCTGTCGTTGGGAATACAGGCTGGGCTCCGCCGAAGGGGAAGTGAGCCTGGACGCCGGCGAGCGGCACCCGGCGGCCGATGAGGTCTATCTGCTGGAAGAGGCCAAGCGGCCAGGCGAGTACATGCCGGTGTTCGAGGACGAGCAGGGCACCTACATCATGAATTCGCGCGATCTGCGGGCGGTCGAGCATGTGGGGCGCCTGGTGGCGATGGGCATCGATTGTCTGAAGATCGAGGGCCGGACCAAGTCGCACTATTACGCCGCGCGCACCGCCCAGGTCTATCGCGCCGCGATCGACGATGCCCTGGCGGGGCGACCCTTCCGCCGCGCCTCGCTGGAGGATCTGGAAGGGCTGGCCAACCGCGGCTACACCGAGGGGTTCTATCGTCGTCACGCCCCCTCGGAGCTTCAGAATTACGCCGATGGCGCCTCGCGCAACCAGCGCCGGATCTTCGTCGGCGATGTGATCGGGGGCGAGTCGGGCTGGGTCGAGATCGAGGTCAAGAACCGCTTCATGGTCGGGGACGTACTGGAACTGATGGCGCCTGGCGGCAATCGGGAATTTCGCCTGGAGCGGATGGAGACCCTGGAGGGCGAGCCCCTGTCGATCGCGCCCGGCGCCGGCTGGCGGGTACGGATCCCCGTGTCGGGCGCGCTGGAGGGGATGGGGGTGTTGGATGGCGCAGGCTTGCTGACGCGCGCGCTGGAGTCCGAGTAAGGCGGTTGAAGGCCATGACGCCAGGGTTTCGGCCCGCCTTCAACGGATCCAATCGATCAGGTTCATCAGCGGATTCTCTCCGCTTTCCGGGCCGATAACTCGTCCTCGCACGCTCTGGCCGGCCTCGGCGACTGATTCGGGGTCTCCGGTGATGAGCGGATGCCATTCAGGCAGCGGCTGGCCCTCGGCGAGCAGGCGATAGGCGCAGGTCTCGGGCAGCCACTGGGGCGAGGCCAAGACCTCGGGGACCAGCGTTACGCAGTCCGGCATCAGGTCGGCGCGGTTGTCATAGTGCCGGCAGCGGCAGCTATTCAGATCGAGCAACTGGCAGGCGACACGCGAGTAGACGATGCGGCCTGTCTCCTCGTCCTCGAATTTCTCCAGGCAGCACTTGCCACAGCCATCGCAGAGTGAGTCCCATTGATCGGCCGTCAAGGCGTGCAGTGGAGTGGTTTCCCAAAAGGGTTCTTTCATCGGAACAGGCTCGAAATGCGGCCAGCGGGGCTTCCCGATCGCCGACGTTATCATCATCGGGAAATGATGACCGATTGCCGGGCGGGATGCACGTCGCGGCGCTGGTTGGCTTTCGATGGTTGGGCCGAGTCCGAGGTCCGCTTGACAGGGCGCGGGCGCCAAGATCGAACTTGAGCTCAAGGTTTTGCACACGAAATCCGAGCGCGCGCGGCCGGATTCGCTCTCTGGCGGGATGGCGTGCCTGGACGGTCAGGCGAGTTCTATTTCGATGTTTATCAAGTATTATTTGTTTTAGTCGAGGGTTCGTTCCTGAGGTATCGGTTTGTGCTCCGTCCGGTTCCTGGCTGGATGTCAACCCTTGATCCACAGACTTATCCACAGGTCGGCGGGGCTGTTCCCTGGGCTGGGGGGTATACTTTTCACTGGCTGGTCATCCCGAGGAGGTCGTTGAGCCATGTCCCATGCATTGATCGACAGTCCGATCGGTTCGATTGCCCTGCATTGGCGGGGCGAGGTGCTCACCGGCGTGGAGATCGATCCGGCGATATCCGGCCAGCCCGCGCCTGACGCGGGGTCGGTGATGAACCGCCAGGAGGAAGAGGCGGCCGGGCCGCCTCCGAGCTGGATCACGCGGCCGTTGAGCGATTATTTCGAGCGGGCCGCCTTCACCTTCGATCTCCCGCTCGAGCTTGAGGGAACCCCCTTTCAACAACGGGTCTGGGCGGTGCTGCGAGCCATTCCCGCCGGTCGGACACGCACCTATGGCGAGGTCGCCGAGGAACTCGGTAGCGCGGCCCGCGCGGTTGGGCAGGCGTGCCGCGCGAATCCCTGCCCGATCGTCGTGCCCTGTCATCGCGTGGTGGGCCGGCGGGGGCTCGGTGGATTCGCCGGCGATACCAGCGGGCGACGGATCGCGGTCAAGCGTTGGCTGTTGGACCATGAGGGCGCGCCCCATGCGGGCTGAGAGGGTGTTTCGATGACGGATGATCGAGCGGTCATCGAGGGTTTCGCCGACCTCATCTGGATGGAGCGCGGCCTGAGCCAGAACACGCTCGCGGCCTATCAGTCCGACCTCCGGGCCTTCGCCCAGTGGCTGGCCGAGCAGCGCGGGCGTGGGCTGGTGGAGGCACAGCGGCTCGACTTGCTGGACTATCTCGCCCTGCTTTCCATTCAGGGACGCAAGCCGCGTTCGAGCGCGCGGCTGCTCTCCTGTCTGCGTCAGTTCTATCAGCAGGCGCTGCGTCGCGGACTCATCGGCGAGGATCCCAGCGCGCTGGTGGACGCGCCCAAGCTGGGGCGTCCGCTCCCCAAGAGCCTGAGCGAGTCCGAGGTGGAGGCCCTGCTGCGCGCGCCCGACACCCTGGATACGCGCGGGCATCGTGACCGCACCATGCTGGAAGTGCTCTACGCCAGCGGTCTGAGGGTCACGGAACTGGTGACCCTGACCCCAAGTCAGGTCAGCCTGACCCAGGGCGTGGTGCGCATCGTCGGCAAGGGCGGCAAGGAGCGTCTGGTCCCGCTCGGTGAGGAGGCCTGCTCCTGGCTGCGCGACTATGCGCGCGGTCCGCGCATGGATCTGCTGGGCGGGCGGGTGAGCGACTATCTGTTTCCGACCAGTCGCAGCGACTGCATGACGCGCCAGGCGTTCTGGTTGCTGATCAAGCGCTACGCGCTCCAGGCCGGGGTCGTGAAGTCGCTCTCTCCGCACACCCTGCGCCACGCCTTCGCCACCCATCTGCTCAACCACGGGGCGGACTTGCGGGTCGTGCAGATGCTGCTGGGACACAGCGACCTTTCAACCACGCAGATCTATACCCATGTTGCGCGTGAGCGGCTCAAGCAACTCCACGCCCGGCATCACCCCAGGGGATGAGTGTTCGCGTTCGTGCGCCAGGCACGGAACAATCCCGCTTGATCCGTTATACTCGCGCGCTTTACTTCAGGCTTTCCGAGAGTTTCATTCATGCCTTCCTTCGACGTTGTCTCTGAGATCGAACTGCAAGAAGTGCGCAACGCGGTCGACCAGGCCAACCGTGAAATCGGCACCCGATTCGATTTCAAGGGCATCGACGCCAGCTTCGAGCTTGCCGATGGCAAGATCCTGATGGTCGGAGAGCAGGAATTCCACCTCCAGCAGATGATGGATATCCTGCGGCAAAAATTGGTCAAACGTCAGGTCGACCTCTCTTGCCTGGATCCGGGTGAACCTGTCTCCAACCTGAGCGCCGCCCGCCAGGAGATCGTTCTCAAGCAGGGTGTCGATTCCGATACCGCCAAGCGCATGGTCAAGGCCATCAAGGCGAGCAAGATCAAGGTGCAGGCCCAGATCCAGGGCGATCAGGTGCGCGTGACCGGCAAGAAGCGCGATGACCTGCAGGAGGCCATCGTCCTGCTGCGTGGCGAGGACTGGGGCTTGCCGTTACAGTTCAATAATTTCCGAGACTAGGATCCCCTCCATGAAGAACATCCGTCAGCTTGTCTTGATCGTCGCCGCGCTCGCGCTGTCCAGCGGCCTGGCCCTGGCCTCGCCCGAGCAGGTCATCCGCAAGGCGCTCGCGAAGGTCGCGCCCGGCGTCGAGATCACCAATATCCAGCCGGCCCCCATCGCCGGACTCTACGAAGTCATGGCCGGAACCGACCTCATGTACGTGACCGGCGACGGCCGTTATTTCATGAGTGGCCACATCGTCGATCTCGAAACCCGGGATGACCTGACCGAGCCCCGTCTGGCCGAGGCCCGCAAGCGTCTGATCGACGCGGTCGGCGAGGACGAGATGGTGATCTTCGGTTCCAAGGAGGCCAAGCACACCATCACCGTCTTCACGGATATCGAGTGTGGTTATTGCCGCAAGCTGCACAACCAGATCGGCGAATACGAGAAGGAAGGCATCCGCGTCCGTTATCTCTTTTTCCCGCGCGCCGGCAAGGGTAGTCCCGCGTTCGAGGAGGCCGTATCCGTCTGGTGCGCTGGTGACGACAACGCCCGCCGCGCGGCCATGACCAAGGCGAAGTCCGGCGAGCCGATCGAGGCCAAGACCTGTAAGAATCCAGTCGAGGCGCACATGGAACTGGGCGCGAATCTCGGCCTGCGCGGGACGCCGGCGATCATGACCGACTCGGGCGAGCTGATTCCGGGTTATGTGGAGCCCAAGCAGCTCGCGGCGCGCCTGAATGGCGAGGTCGGCGGTTGAGGGGCGCCTGGTTCGGCACCTCGTCCACGCCGCCTAGGTTCCATGGATTCTCAACCCATTAGCGCCTTCTCGCTGGATTTTGCCTGGCGTACCGATAAGGGACGGGTGCGCCAGCGCAACGAGGACGCGGTCGCCGTTCTCCCCGAGCATGGCTTGGTGGTGGTCGCCGACGGTGTCGGTGGTGCCATTGCCGGGCATGTCGCGAGCCGTTTGGCGACGGACACCATCTCCGATCGCTTTCGGCATCGCGTCGCCCAGCCGCCGCGCGCCGATGGCGAAAGGGCGCGGCTTTATGTCGAGGCCGCCGTCGAGGAGGCCAATATCTGCATCTGGCGTCAGTCCAGGGATAACAGCGAATACACCGGGATGGGGAGCACGGTGGTCGTCGGCTCCATCGGCTGGGATTGGATGGCCATCGCCCATGTCGGCGACTCGCGGATCTATCGTCTGCGCGGCGAGGATCTGGAGCAGCTCTCGCGCGACCACTCCTTCATCCAGGAGGTCGTCGATCAGGGCTTCTTCACCTCGCGCGAGGACGCCCGGCGTTACGGAATCGGCGAGAACATCCTGACGCGGGCGCTCGGATCCTCGCCTGGCGTCGGCGTTTCGTCCGACCTGATCGAGATCGCCACGGGCGACCTCTTCATCTTCTGCACCGACGGCTTGACCGGGATGGTCCCGGAAGACTGGTTGCGACAGATCCTGATCGCGGTCCAGGGCCACTCGCTCGATTCAGCCGCCGACGCGCTCATCCGTCTCGCCAATGAGCGGGGCGGCGTCGACAACATCACCCTGGCGATGCTGCGCGTCGGCGAGCGCGTCAATCCGACATAGACCGGCGTCAGCCCCGCCTCCCGGCGCCGCGCGGGTCGCTCGGACCTGTTTCGAGAGACTTGGCTATAAACATCGCGAGATCACCAGTTCACGGATCGGCTCGGCCGCCTGGGCGCCCCCTTGGCGGTGCCGGTCGAGCATCCCGAGCGCGACCTCTTCCCAATGGCGTCGCCCCTGTCGGGCGATGTCCATGAATACAGCGGGATCCTGGCTCGTCAGCCACTGCTCATAGGCCAGCCAGAGGCTCGGGAAGATCTCCCGGCGCATGTTGGAGAGGTTGCCGATCAGGAAATGCAGCGAGGCCGTCGCGCCATCCTCGGTCAGTACCGGCAGGGTGACCAGACAGTCGGCCAGATGGTCGCGCACGGCGCGCGCCATGATCTCGGCCGGGGTATGGGCGAGATCCAGCAGCATGCGGTTCCAGTCCTCGCCCAGGCGCTGGCCGGCCAGATATTCGCCCTCTTCGTGCAGCAGCAGGGTGCGGATCTCGCGTTCGGTCATGGCCTCCAGAGAGTCATCGAGCGCCTGGTCGAAGTCGTGGCAGGCGAAGGCACGGCCCAGGGCATTGTTCGGCCGGTTCCAGCGCCAACTCTCCAGCTTCTCCCAGAGCAGACGACGCAGGGATTCGCGCCGCACGAAAAGGCTGTGACCCAGGGTCATGGCCGGCGGGGCGGTCAGGTCGCGGGCGTACTCGCCGGCGACCACGAAGATCGAGCGGTCCGCCGTGCGCTGCTGTCGCTCCAGGTCGCCGAGAACGAAATGCGGTTTCGCCCGGTGGCCGAGTCCGCCGCTGTAGACCAGTCCGCGTGGCGCGAGCTGGGTGTTGATGGTCTCGGTATCGAAAGGGTCGTAGGATCGACCGTCGATCTCGATGGGGCGCCACTCGGCCTGCTCCAGTTCCTCCCAGAGCTGTTCGCGTGCCTGGAGCCATTCGCCGACCCGCTCGCGTTCGAGCGGCGCGCCGAAGGGTAGACGCTGCTCCCAACGGAAGTATTCGCGCATCCTCATCAGATAGATACAGAGCGAATCATCCGCGCCGTGGCGCGCGTCCGAGATGTGACAGTTGTATTGCACCGTCTCGGCCAGATCATGGAGGGCTGAAATCGACATCGAGAGACCTTGCGCTGGTGTGCCGGCGAGTTGGGATGTCTCTGTAAGTCCTAGCAGAACCATACGTTTTCAACGCTAGCCGTTCGGCGCTGTCCCGCCAGCCGGGGCGCGCGGGCGATCGACCCTGGAGAAACCCGTGGCATTACGCATCAAAAGTCATTGGCAGGACGCGGAGCGGGAGCGCTCGCTGCCGGAGATCGCCAGCGCGCTGGCCTATATCGCCTGGCGCATCGCGATGGACAAGGCGATTAACCTGCATTGCGAGCGCTTCGTTTACGCCAGCGACGAGCAGCGACTGGCGGTGATTCGGGAGTATCTGGTGTTCCTGATCCAGGTGGCCGACCGGCTTTCGCACGGCGAGTTCGACGACCAGGATCGCCGGATCCTCATCACCGAGTTCGCCCGGAATCTTTTCGCCCATGTTCAGGACAACAGCCAGGATCTGCTGGGGCCAGGCGACCATGGAGGCCCCTTCATCGCCCTGCTCAACGAGCGCTCGGGCGAGTACGCGGAGTTTCAATTCACGGACGATGGCCCGAGCTACGCCTTCCTGCGTCACCTGGGTTTCGAGATCCAGAGCCTGATGGGCGCGGGCGAGGAGAATCGCTGGGTGATCGATCAGGTGATGGACAAGGATGGCTGGGAGGCCTACAAGACCTTCGTCAAGGCGTATCGGAACCTGTTCGATTGAGTCCTCGATCTCATCGGCGAACCCGCTCCAGATGGGTGGCGAGCACCCCCGCGAGGATCAGGCCGAGCGCGTACAGATGATTGGGCTCCAGTGTTTCGCCGAGAAAGAGGATGCCGCAGCCGACGGCCCAGGGCGGGATCAGATAGTTGAGTTGAGAGACGAAGGCCGGGCCGGCGCTCTTCACCAGCCGGAAGTAGAGGATGGCCGCCAGCGCGGTCGAGACGATGCCGAGCAGTACGACGGCGGTGATCTGGGCCGTCGTGGGCCTGGTCGCCGTCTCCAGCGACAGGCTCGGGATGGCCAGGGGCAGCAGCATCAGGGCCGCGAGCGAGGTGGTGGCCGCCCCGGTGAAGAGCGCGTCGCCGGCTGGCCGCAGCCGGGCCAGGACGGACGAGACGGCATAGCTGAAGGCCCCGCCGAGAACCGCCAGCATCGGGAGCCGCGGGTTCTCCCCGTTGGCGAGCCCCGACCAGACCGATGGACCCATGAGGACCACCACGCCAGCGAATCCCAGGATGAAACCGCCGACGCGGTAGGGCGTCAGCCGCTCGCCCGGAATCAGGAAATGCGCCAGCCCGAGGGTGGCGAGGGGCATGATCGCCATGAGGATGCTCGCCAGTCCGCTGGCGATGAAGGCCTGTCCCCAGGAAATGAGCGAGAACGGCAGGGCGTAGCCGAAGACGGCGATCAGCAGCATGAAGAGCCAGAGCTTTCGACCGTGCGCGGGGCGTCCGGCGAACAGCCGGGCGGCCGGCAACAGCAGCAGGCTGGCCACCAGCAGCCGACTCGCCGCGATCAGATCCGGCGCGATCCCGGCGACCGCGATCTTGGTCAGCATGAAGGCCGATCCCCACATGACCACGAGCCCCAGCAGCATGGCCCAGTCGGCCGCGGTGTGTCGGTGACGCACGCCTAGTTCGCGCGCTCGCGGAGGCCGTCGGCTTCCGGCATCGGAGGCTCGATCGGGGGAGTAAAGGAGAAATTCGCGCCAATAGCGTCGATTCGCGCACAGGTATGGCGATGTCGGTCTTGCATTTCAGTCGCTCGGACGCCATGATCGGTCAGTCGTCTCACGTCTCATGCCGCGCCCCACCTCGCACCGACGGACACCCCTGCGACGACGTCAATCACCGAGGCATTTGCCCTCATATTCAGTTCCACTCGGCCCTCGCTTCGCGACAAAGATCGCAAGGTTTGCCCGAGTCCTTGGAGAAGGTCAAGTATGGTCTTAAAGATAGGCGGCGATATGCTCGCGCTGGACGCGGCTATCCGTCGTCAGATCGAGTCGGAAGCTCGGAAGCTCGCGGATCGTTTTCCTGGAGAGCCGATCGAGGCCCAGTTTACCGTTCAAGAGGAGTTCGACCAGCTTCATGGTCATCGGGTTCGCTGTGAATTGAGCACCAAGCTCGGATCCGGTCGTCAGGTCGTGGTCCGGGATGCCCGCAAAGCCGCCTCCGAGGCGATCGCCGAGGTCTTCGCCGCCGCCCGGCGCAACGTCAGGCGATCGCGCCGATACAGCATCATGGATCGGTCGCCCGCTTCCCCGCCGGTCACCCGCGCGATTCAGCCAGCCACGCGTTAACCTCTTTCGCCTTGTTCGACAGCCCGCTCGGCTTTGTCCCGGCGCTCGGCCATCTCGCCAGCGGCGCGGGTACCAAGGCCGGCGTATGGCGGGTCTCCAAACAGGCGGCCATCTTGACTGCCTCCGGGACGCACCCATCTAGAGGCCAGTCTGATTCAGCTCGGGAGAGAGCCCATGAAGGTTGCTGTCATCGGTGGTACGGGATTCGTCGGTCTTCACATCACGCGCCACCTGATCGCGGCCGGTCACGTACCCCGCCTCCTGGCGCGGCCAGGAAGTGACGGTAAGATCGAGCGGCCCGAGGCGTGCGAGATCGTCCATGGTGATGTCGCGAATCCGGTGGCGCTCCGGGAGTGCCTCGCCGGGGCCGACGCGGTGATCTATCTCATCGGCATCCTCCGCGAGTTCCCCGCGCGCGGCATCACCTTCGAGGCGCTGCAATACCAGGGCGTGGTCGATACCATCGCCGCCGCCCAGGCGGTCGGCGTCGGGCGTTTCCTGCTGATGAGCGCCAACGGGATCCGTGCCGATGGGACGCCCTATCAGCGCACCAAGTATCAGGCCGAGATGGCGCTCAAGGCGTCGGGTCTGCGCTGGACCATCTTCAGGCCCTCGGTGATCTTCGGCGATCCCCAGGGGCGCATGGAGTTCTGCTCCCAGCTCAAGAAGGACATCATCGACAGTCCCATGCCGGCCCCGCTCTTCTATGAGGGGCTGCTGCCATTGAAGGCGGGGCTGTTCGAGCTGGCGCCGGTCTGCGTCTCGGACGTGGCCGACGCCTTCGTGCTGGCGCTCGGCGAGTCGCGTACCGAATCCCAGACCTACAGTCTCTGTGGTCCCGAGCGTTTCACCTGGAAGGCGATCCTGGGTCTGATCGCGGCCGCTTCCGGTAAGACCAAGCTGATGCTGCCGGCCCCTGCGATGGCGATCAAGGCCACGGCTGGACTCCTCGACCGTTTCGCCTGGTTCCCGATCACGCGCGATCAGGTCCAGATGCTGATGGAAGGCAATGTCTGTTCAGAGAACGACAGCTTCGCGCGGCTCGGTCTGACGCCGACCCATTTCGGCGTGGATCAGCTCGGCTATCTCTGATCGGGCCTTTGACAGAGCGCCTGGAGGCGCTCCAACTCGTCCGCGTCGAATCCGGCGCGGCGGCGATCCTCTAGATTGAGCGGGCCGCGAATCTCTCCCCTCATGTAGTCTCCGAGCAGCTCGAAATAGCGCCGGCCCGGCTCTTCTCCACGCGCTCGACAAAGCGTTCGGAACCAGCGTGAGCCGGCCGCGACATGCCCCACCTCCTCGCGCAGGATCACCCCCAATCGCTCCGCCGTCTCGTGGTCATCGACCGCCTGGAAGCGCGCGATCATGCCGGGAGTCACATCCAGTCCCCGTGCCTCCAGCACGCGCGGCACCAGGGCCATGCGGATCAGCGGATCGTGCGCGGTGCGGCGGGCCATCTCCCAGAGTCCGTCGTGGGCGGGAAAATCGCCATAGTCGTAGCCGAGATCGCTCAGGCGTTCGCTCAGAAGCACGAAGTGCTCCGCCTCCTCGGCGGCGATGGCGAGCCAGTCGGACTGAAAGTCCGTCGGCATGTCGCGGAAGCGCTGCACGGCGTCCCAGGCCAGGTTGATGGCATTGAATTCGATATGGACCACGGCATGGATCATGGCCGCCCGGCCGTCGCGCGTGGTCAGTTTGCGGGCGACGAGCCGGCGGGGCTGGACCAGTTCCAGGCGCTCCGGGCGGCCGGGGAGATCCGTCACGGGGCCGGCGCCGACGCTGTCGAGCCTGAGCCGACCGGCCTTCCAGTCGGCGGCGGCCTGGCGGGTCAGGCTGACCTTGCGCATCGGATCCGGCTCGTTCAGACAATGTGCCGCGACCTCGAAGAGATTATCGCTCGTGCGTTCGTTCAGCATTTCAATCCCAGGATCAGATCCATCACATTGGTTCCGGTAGGGCCGGTGCGGATCAGGTCGCCGCTCGCCTCCAGCAGACGCCCGGCGTCGGCGCGGGCCAGACCGTCCAGGGCGTCCAGGCTGGCGAGTTCGGCCCGCTCTAGGCTGTGGCCGTCGACCAGCGCCCCGGCGTCCTCGGTCGGGCCATCGGTTCCGTCGGTTCCGACGCTCATCAAGAGGACGTTCTCGTGGCCAGCCAGCTCGATCGCCGCCGCGAGCGCCAGATGCTGGTTGCGCCCGCCCCGCCCCGGTGACTTCGGCAGTCGCACGGTCGTTTCGCCGCCCCAGATATGCAGCCCGGGTTCGCCGTCGAGCAGGGCGCGGGCGAGTCGTCGGCCCGCGTCCGCCGCGTCGCCCTGAATCAGGTCCGCGTGCCTCCAGACCGGCTGACCCAGTGATCCGGCCGCCGCCGCGACGGCGGATTGAGCCATCGCGAGCGTGGCGACCAGTTCCGTGACCGGTCCACGGCCGGACCCCGTGCCGCGCTCCGCGAGTCCGCGCCGCGTCCAGTCCGCGAGCCAATCCGGGAGATCCAGTCGCCCGACGCGCTCGGCCAGATCCGGCTCGGCGACCAGCAGCCCGGATCCGATGACGCCGACAGCATCGCCCGGCACGTCCGAGATGGCCAGGAGACGCACGGGACGCTCGGCAAGGACCGACAAGAGACCTCCAGCCTTGATCCGGGAGACCGATTTGCGGATCAGGTTCATGGCCTGGATGGGCAGGCCGCTGCCGAGTAGCCAGCGGTTCATCCGCTGCAATTCCGCGAGCCCGAGCCCCGCGATCGGAACCTCCGCCAGGCTTGAGGCACCGCCCGAGACGAGGAACAGGAGGGTCGCCTCCGCTGGCGCGCGCTCGATGGCCGTCAGCAGTCGCGCGCCCGCCGCCAGGCTGCCCGCGTCGGGGACAGGGTGGCCGCCGATGAGGGTTTCGAGGCCTGTCCCTCGGAGTCGGCGCGGGTCGGTGTGCCCTGGCTTGGTGATCAGGAGTCCGCCGACGCAGGCGTCGCCCAGAGCCTCGACGGCGCCGAGCGTCATGGATTCCGCCGCCTTACCGATGGCGCAGAGCCAAACCGGTCCCTGGATCGGGTGTTCGGCGAGGGCTCGCCGCACGGCTCGCCCGCCCTCGACGGATTCGAGAGCTATCATTAGAAGCTGGAGTAACCGATGGCGCGGGTCGGTCGATCGGTGGCGAGGAGCGTTCGCGATGGAGGAGGGCGTTTCCATCGACCATCATTTCCCCGATATTGATTGATTTCAATGAATTTCGATCGAGCGGGCTATCAAATTGCCTATCCGCCGGTGATCGGGTCTCGGTCGCCCCCCAACTCCGCGTCGCCATCCAGTCTTCGGGATGCCCCGATGGGCGCTGAGTCTTCCGACCAGCCGAGTGCCAAGCTCATGAGTCTCTGTCCAAAATGCGGTCGCTCGCCATGGCCCTTCGTCATGATTCTCGCCATCACCGCTGTGATTGCCTTCCTGACCTGGCTGATCCTGGGGCTATCGATGGTGGAGCCGGTTCAGCGCCTGGGTGTGGCCCTGGTGGTCTTCCTCGGGGTCGGCGGTACCCTGCTGCATTATGTCGTGGGTTGTCTGAAGCGTCACTGCCGCCACGGGCACCAGTCGGCATGATCGGCGGGCCGGGCGACGATCCGGCCATCATCGGCGCCTGAAGCGGCCGAGCTAGGCCTTGGCCACGCGCGTGACCTGGTCGCGCAAATAGACCGGAATCGCCTGTTCGGCTGGAACCCAGCGACCGGCCGCCAACTCCGCCGCGGCCAGCAGGGCGATATCCCGCGATTCGCAGACCCCATTCGGATTGGCGCCCTCCAGGGCGCTACCGATCCGGTTGGCGAGAACGTCGCCATGGATGCCCCAGCCAGGCCCCACGCCTTGCCAGCCAGGCCCCGGCGGTGGCTCGACCCGCTCGGGCGGGCAGACCTCCTCGGCGCGACAGAGTTCGACCAGATTGTCCTCGCCGACCTCGTAACAGCCCCAATAGACCTCGTCCATGCGGGCGTCCAGCGCCGCCAGCAGCCGCCGGTGTCCCTCGCGACGGAACTGACCCTGGGCGATCGCCGCCAGGGTCGAGATGGGCACGACCGGGAGTTCGGCGCCGAAGGCGGCACCCTGAATCACGGAGGTCGAGATACGCACCCCGGTGAAGGATCCGGGACCGCAGCCGAAGGCGAGGGCGTCCAGGTCGCGCAGTTCCAGGCCGGCTTGCTCCAGGAGCCGCTGCATCATCACGAGAATCAACTCGCCATGTCGCCTGGGTGCGATCTCGAATTGTTGATCGACCGCCTGGTTGACGAGAAGGGCGGCCGAACAGGCCTCGTTGGACGTATCGATGGCAAGTATTTTCATCATGAATCAGACGGGAAGCGCCAGGTCGATGGGTTGGTAGCCGAACGGACCAATCCCGAAGGCGCCGTCCTCAAGCTCATGGATATAGGGATAGGGTGGTTGCAGGATCCATCCCCGGATGGGCGTTTCCAGCGATCCATCGAGCTGACGCGCCGGCGCGTCCTCGGAGATCTCGACCAGGAAGAGCCTGATTCGCCCGAGCATCGCATGCGGATCCGTCAGTTGGGTCTGAGCCGCCCAGCCTTCCAATCCATCCATGAAATATTCGCTATTCAGAGTGGACTCCTTGATCCGCGCGGCCAGACCGAGCAGCAGCAGGAGTTTGTACTCGAACGCATGATCGAAGCCGCCGAGGGCCGGGGCTTGGGCTTTGGCCTCCAGCGCCCAGGGCGAACGGGCGTTACGGGTCGTCAGGTAGAGATGCAACTCGTGGAGATCGCGCCAGGTTCCGGCCGGCAGCGGCGTTTTCCAGAGCGCCGCGTAGCGGATCTGGCGATTGGCGAAGCGGAACAGATTGCGAATCGCCCAGAGGCGCTTGCGTTGCTGGCGGCTGGTCAGGACGGGATATTCCTGATCGATCTGGCGCAGCGCGCGATGCAGATTGACGAACATCAGACGGGTGAGGCGCAGCTCGATGGTGAGACCGCAGGCCTTGTCCTCCTCGGCACTCTCGGCGACATAGGGTTTCGGCAGTCCGGCGCAGGTCTTGAGGACCGGAACCTTCAGAAGCGATAGGACCGAAAGGCGCCGATTGGCCGAGAGATCGGACTTGCGCAGGCTTTCCAGCGCCATGATGAGCGCCGGTCCAGCCTGCCGCACACCGGAAGAGCGGAGCCCGGCAAGCCAGTCCCTTAGGGTGTCCAGATCGGTATCGAAGCGCGGTCGCGTGCATTCCCGCATCATCAGCGGGGAGGGCAGCGAGGGGGCATCGAAGCTCAGCATGACGCGGCTCCTGTCACAATGCATCCAGCCGCCGCGAGCCTTGTCGCGGGGCTGGTCCGAGTGTTTGAGATGGCTTGAACCATCCTTACCGGCAATCCTAGCGGTACTCGGAGGGGCGATGTGTCGAGTCGATCGCAATTCGCTCGACCGGGAGGCCGGCCTTCCGTCCGTTCGTCCGTTGGCTAGACGAAGGCTTTCAGGATCTTCTGGGTTTCGTCCGACGTGAGGCGTGGACCGAGCGCGGTCACGAGTTTGGCGGAGGCGGCGGAGGCCAGATCGCCCGCGTGCTGGTGGCTCCAGCCCTGGCTCAGTCCGTAGAGGAAGGCCCCGGCGAACATGTCGCCCGCGCCGACGGTATCCACCGCCTGGACCTTGACCGGATCGATATCGATCAGCGTCTGGCCGTCCCACACCAGGGCGCCCTGGGGGCCTCGGGTGATGGCGAAGCTCTTGCTGATGGTCTTGAGGTAGGTCACCGCGGCATCAAGGTCATCGGAGCCGGCCATGCCCATGGCTTCGAATTCATTGGCGAACAGCAGATCCACGCCCGAGCCGATCATGTCCATCAGGCCGTGCTTGAAGAACTTGACCATGTTCGGATCGGACAGTGAGATGGCGGTCTTGACCCCAGCCCCGTCGGCGATGCGCTTGGCCTCGATGGAGGCGTGACGGGCGGCGTCGGAGGTGACCAGATAGCCCTCGGTGTAGAACCAGTCGGAATCGCGCAGCGCCTCCTCGACCAGCTCGCTGGTCGACAGGTTGCCGCTGACGCCGAGGAAGGTGCACATGGTGCGGTCGCTGTCGGGAGTCACCAGCACCACGCAGCGCCCGGTGTGGCCCTGGTCCTTCTCGGTGTGGTGATTGGTGTCCACCCCACCGTCGATCAGATCCTTCATATAGAAGTGACCCAGCTCGTCGTCCGCCACCTTGCAGGAGTAGTAGCACTTTCCGCCGAACTGGCTGAAGGCGATGATGGAGTTGGCCGCCGAGCCGCCGGAGCCGCGCTGGTGGTGATGCGCCTTGAGATGATTCATGATGGCGGTCTGCTGGTGCTCGTCGACCAGGGTCATGACCCCCTTGTCGATGCCGAGGATGCCCAGATCCTCATGCCCGACCTCGTACTCCATGTCGACCAGCGCGTTGCCGATCCCGTAGATGTCATATTTCGCCATGGTGGCTGCCTCGTCCGAGAATAAAGGTCGCCATTGTACAAGCCCGCGCTCAAAATCCAGCCTTCGTCGCCGTATCCGATCCCCATGAACGAATCCAAGACCCACCAGACCCATTTCGGGGTGCTGGGCGCCATCAGCGTCGCGCACCTGCTCAACGACACCATGCAGTCGCTGATGATCGCCATCTACCCGCTGTTCAAGAGCGGGCTGCACCTGAGCTTCGCGCGGATCGGCCTGATCACGCTCGCCTTTCAGCTTACCGCCTCGCTGCTCCAGCCGCTGGTCGGGCTCTACACCGATCGCCACCCCCAACCCTTTTCGCTCGCCGTCGGCATGGGCTGTACCCTGGCCGGGCTGCTCGCCCTCTCGTTCGCCGACAGCTTTCCGCTGGTCCTGCTGGCCGCGGCCATGGTCGGGACCGGCTCGGCGGTGTTTCATCCCGAGGCGTCGCGGGTTGCCCGCATGGCCTCGGGCGGACGCCATGGACTGGCGCAGTCCATCTTCCAGGTCGGCGGCAACGCGGGCGCGGCCATCGGACCACTGCTCGCCGCCTGGATCGTGCTGCCCAACGGTCAGCGTAGCCTCGCCTTCTTTTCGCTCATCGCCCTGGTCGCCATGATCGTGCTGGCCGGTGTCGGCCTCTGGTATCGCGACCAGCAGCGCCGACCGCGCCCGACCGCGCCCACGCCGGCCTCCAGCCTGCCCAGTGGGCGCGTGCGCGCCACCCTGGCGGTGCTGCTGGCACTCATGTTCTCCAAGTTCTTCTACTCGGCCAGCCTTGCCAGCTACCTCATCTTCTATCTGATGCAGCACCACGGCATCGAGGTCCGGGAGGCGCAGTACCACCTCTTCTACTACCTCTTCGCGGTCGCGGCCGGCACCCTGCTCGGCGGACCCATCGGCGACCGCATCGGTCGACGACAGGTCATCTGGGTCTCCATCCTCGGGGTCGCGCCCTTCACCCTGGCCCTGCCTTACGTCGACCTTGGAACCTCCGCGGTCCTGGTCATGATCATCGGCTTCCTGCTCGCCTCCGCCTTCCCCGCCATGGTGGTCTACGCGCAGGAACTGCTTCCCGGCCGGATCGGGATGGTCTCCGGGCTCTTCTTCGGACTCGCCTTCGGGCTGGCCGGCATCGGCGCGGCGATTCTCGGGCTGGTCGCGGATCACTGGGGCATCGAGACCGTCTATCGTCTCTGCGCCTTCCTCCCGCTGCTGGGCCTGCTGGCGGTCTTTCTGCCGGATTTGCGGGTGGGAAGGGAGAGCGCGGGAGAGCCGCAGCCGGCGCGCGCCTGAGGCGTGGTCAGCGGCTTTCAGCCCTTGGGTCGCGGTTGACGCGGCGTCGCCTGATGTGGCGTGGATGCCTACCAAGGGCGATACGCCGTTTCCTGTTTGGTCAAGGCGAGCCGGAGGCGAGAACCATGACGTCGCGCTCGCGCGACTCCAGCATCCGCCCGACCCGACAGGCGGAAATGCCCTGGGCCGCGAGGTCGGCCAGGGCGGCGTCCACCCGCTCGGGCGGGAAGGCGATCAAGAGACCGCCCGAGGTCTGAGGATCGGCGAGCAGCAGGGATTGCCATTCGGAGAGTGCCGGATCGAACGCGACCCTCTCCAGATACGCCTTCAGATTGTTCCTGGCGCCGCCCGGAAAGCATCCGGCCTCGGCCAGCGGCAGGGCATCCTCAAGCACCTGAATCCTGGACCAGTGCAACTCGGCGGTCAGACCCGCCGCGCGCGTCATTTCAAGCAGATGACCCAGGAGTCCGAATCCGGTGACATCGGTCGCCGCGTGCGCCCCGTGGCGCAGCATCGTCGCTGATGCCTTGTCGTTGGGCGCCAGCATCACCTCCGTGACCCTCGCGATCCCCGCTGACGAGAGCCGTTCGTTCTTGAGCGCGGTGCTCAAGACGCCGATGCCGAGCGGCTTGGTCAGGACCAGGATGTCTCCTGGCTGCGCGCCGCCCTTGAGGACGAGTCGGTCCGGATGCACGACCCCGGTCACCGCCAGTCCGAACAGGGGCTCGGGATTCTTGACCGTATGCCCGCCGACCACCGGCACACCGCCGTCCGCCGCGCCCGCGATCAAGCCCTTCAGGATCTCGGTCAGGATGCCAAGCGGCAGCCGCGTATCGGGAAAACCGGCCACCGAGACCGCCGACACCGGACGCGCGCCCATCGCATAGATATCCGAGAGGCTGTTGATGGCGGCGATCCGGCCGTAATCGAAGGGGTCGTCGACCACCGGGGTGAAGACATCCACGGTCGTGACGATCGCCAGGTCGTCGGACAGGCGCACGACTCCACAGTCGTCTGGATGCTCCAATCCGACGATCACATCCGGATGCTGGGTCAGCGGCAGTTCGCGCAGAACCTGCGACAGCTCGGCGGGGCCGAGTTTCGCCGCTCAACCCGCACAGGTGGCTAGCTGGGTCAGTCTGATATCCATGGCTTCTCGAAAATGGATGAAGGAACCACCGCGATCTTAATCCGGTATCCACGTTGAAGGAACCCGCGCTTGGCGAGACGCGGGAGCATGCCTTGGAGCAATGGACATTTCGGCCCGTCTGCGCTATTCAGTGGCGTCATGTCCAGAGCCAAACCGAACGGCTAAGCATCTGATTAAAATATCATAATAATGGCATTTCATTCATTTCTAATATGGATGACTGAAGCGCCATGGTCTCGACCGGAATCCGCCACAGAGGAGTGATCGGAGTGACGATGAACCTATCCAGACGACAGTTCTTCAAGGTCTGCGCCGCCGGCGCGGGCACCACCAGCCTGGCGCTGCTCGGCTTCTCGCCGGACGCGGCGCTGGCCGAGGTGCGCGCCTTCAAGCTGGCGAACGCGACCGAGACCCGCAATACCTGCCCCTATTGTTCGGTCGGTTGCGGCATCCTCATCTATACGCTCGGCGACCGCTCCAAGAACGCCCACGCCGAGGTCATCCATATCGAGGGCGACCCGGATCATCCGGTCAATCGCGGGACACTCTGTCCGAAGGGCGCCGGACTGCTCGACTTTGTCCAGAGCGAGAACCGGCTCAAGTACCCCGAATACCGCGCGCCCAACTCGCGCGAGTGGCAGCGCATCACCTGGGACGACGCCTTCACCCGCATCGCCCGGCTGATGAAAGAGGACCGTGACGCCAACTTCGTCGCGACCAACGAGGCCGGTCAGACCGTCAACCGCTGGCTCAGCACCGGCATGCTGGCGGCCTCCGCCTCCAGCAACGAGACCGGCTATCTGACCCACAAATTCGCCCGCAGTTTGGGGATGCTCGCGTTCGACAACCAAGCGCGTGTCTGACACGGCCCGACGGTGGCAAGTCTTGCCCCGACGTTCGGCCGTGGCGCCATGACCAATCACTGGGTCGACATCAAGAACGCCGACCTCATCCTCATCATGGGCGGCAATGCCGCCGAGGCGCACCCCTGCGGCTTCAAATGGGTGACCGAGGCCAAGGCCTATCGCAAGGCCAGGCTGATCGTGGTCGATCCGCGCTTCACCCGCTCGGCGGCGGTGGCGGACTACTACGCCCCGATTCGCGCCGGCAGCGACATCGCCTTCCTCGCTGGGCTCATCAATTACCTGCTGAGCCACGACAAGATCCATCACGACTATGTGCGGAGCTACACCGACTTCAGCTTCCTGGTGAAAGCGGATTTCGGCTTCGAGAACGGCATCTTCACCGGCTATGACCCGGAGAAGCACAGCTATGACAAGGCGAGCTGGGGCTATCAGCTCGGCGATGACGGCTTCGTGCTGACCGACCCGACGCTCCAGGACCCGCGCTGCGTCTATCAACTGATGAAGGCGCATTACGCGCGCTATACGCCCGAAATGGTCTCGACCATCTGCGGCACGCCGCAGGACGCCTTTCTCAAGGTGTGCGAGATGATCGCCGAGACCTCGGCCTCGGACCGGGTCATGACCATCATGTACGCCCTGGGCTGGACCCAGCACTCGCAGGGCTCGCAGATGATCCGCACCGGGGCCATGGTGCAGTTGCTGCTCGGCAACATCGGCAAGCCCGGCGGCGGCATGAACGCGCTGCGCGGTCACTCCAACATTCAGGGTCTGACCGACCTGGGCCTGCTCTCCAACCTGCTGCCGGGGTATATGACGCTGGCCGGCGAGAAAGAGCAGGACTTCGCGGCCTATCTGGACAAGCGCTCGCCCAAGCCGCTGCGGCCGGGCCAGTTGAGCTACATGCAGAACTATCCCAAGTTCTTCGTCAGCACCATGAAGGCCTGGTTTGGCGATGCCGCGACCGCTGAGAACAACTGGGCTTACGACTGGCTGCCCAAGCTCGACAAGACCCACGACATCCTCCAGGTCTTCGAGGACATGAACGCCGGCAAGATGAACGGCTACATCTGCCAGGGTTTCAACCCGCTCGCCTCCGCGCCCTGCAAGATCAAGGTGTCCGGGGCGCTGTCGAAGCTCAAGTTCATGGTCGTCATCGACCCGCTGGCCACCGAGACCTCGGAGTTCTGGCAGGACCACGGCGAGTACAACGACGTCGATCCGACCAAGATCGCCACCGAGGTCTTCCGTCTGCCCTCCACCTGCTTCGCGGAGGAAGACGGTTCCCTGGTCAGTTCCTCGCGCGTGCTGCAATGGCACTGGAAGGCGGCCAACCCGCCGGGCGAGGCGCGGGCGGATCAGGAGATCATCGCCGGCCTCTTCCTCAAGCTGCGCGAGCTGTACGCGAAGGACGGCGGGGCCTTCCCCGATCCCATCCTCAACCTGACCTGGCGGTACAAACAACCGCACTTCCCGTCGCCGGAGGAACTAGCGCGGGAGTTCAACGGCCGGGCGCTCGCGGATGTCACCGATCCCAAGGACGCGACCAAGGTGCTGGTCAAGAAGGGCGAGCAGCTCAACGGCTTCGCCGAGCTGCGCGCGGATGGCTCGACCGCCTGCGGTTGCTGGATCTTCGCCGGGGCCTGGAGCGAGAAGGGCAACCTCATGGCCCGACGCGATAACTCAGACCCCTACGGGATCGGGCAGACGCTCGACTGGGCCTGGGCCTGGCCGGCCAACCGGCGGGTGCTCTACAACCGCGCCTCCTGCGATCCGGCGGGCAAGCCCTACGACCCGAGCCGAATGCTGGTCGCCTGGGACGGCGTCAACGGGCGCTGGGGCGGGTCCGACATCCCGGACTTCAAGCCAGACTCCAACCCAACGGACGGCATGGGTCCATTCATCATGAACCCGGAGGGCGTCGCCCGCTTCTTCGCGGTCGACAAGATGGCGGATGGTCCCTTCCCCGAGCATTACGAGCCCATGGAGTCGCCCCTCGCCAACAATCCCATGCACCCGGACAACCCGCTGGCGCGGGCCAACCCGGCGGCGCGGGTGTTCAAGGGCGACTGGGACAGCTTCGGCAAGCCCGATCAGTTCCCCTACGTGGCGACCACCTACCGGCTCACCGAGCACTTCCACTACTGGACCAAGCACTGCCGTTCCAGCTCCGTCATCCAGCCGGAGCAGTTCGTCGAGATCGGGGAGACGCTGGCGGCCGAACGGGGCATCCGCTCGGGCGATCATGTGCGGGTGCGGTCCAATCGGGGACATATCGTCGCGGTGGCGGTGGTGACCAAACGACTGAGGTCACTCAGCGTGGAGGGCAAACAGGTCCACACCGTCGGCATCCCGATCCATTGGGGCTTCATGGGCGTGGCCAGAAACGGCTATCTCACCAACACCCTGACGCCCTTCGTGGGGGACGCCAACACCCAGACGCCCGAGTTCAAGGCGTTCCTGGTCAACGTCGAAAAAATCCAGACGATCGTCTAGGAGGCGGACATGGCGCTGCAATCGCTCGACATTCAGGCCCGTTCCGCCACCACCACCCCCATGCCTGGGGTGCGCGGGACGCTGGACGTCGCCAAGCTGATCGACATCTCCAAATGCATCGGCTGCAAGGCCTGTCAGGTCGCCTGCATGCAATGGAACGACCTGCACGGGGAGATCGGGCACAACCTCGGGAGCTATCAGAACCCCCAGGATCTCAACGACACCACCTGGACCCTGATGCGCTTCTTCGAGGTGGAGCCGGAGCCCAACCGGCTGGAATGGCTGATCCGCAAGGACGGCTGCATGCACTGCGCGGACCCCGGCTGTCTGGCCTCCTGCCCGGCGCCGGGGGCCATCGTCCAGTACAGCAACGGCATCGTGGATTTCCACCAGGAGAACTGCATCGGCTGCGGCTACTGCATCACCGGCTGTCCCTTCGACATCCCGCGCCTCTCGAAGACGGACGAGAAGGTCTACAAATGCACGCTCTGCTCCGACCGGGTCTCGGTCGGGCTGGAACCGGCCTGCGTCAAGACCTGCCCGACCGGGGCCATCACCTTCGGCAGCAAAACCGACATGATCGACCATGCCGAGGAGCGGGTGACGGACCTCAAAGAGCGGGGCTTCGCCCACGCGGGGCTCTATGACCCGGCGGGTGTCGGCGGGACGCACGTCATGTACGTCCTCCAGCACGCCGACCAACCCGAGCTATACGGCCTGCCGCGCGATCCGGCCATCAGCCCGCTGGTCGAGATCTGGAAGGGCGTCACCAAGCCACTGGCCATCGCCACCATGGCCCTGGTCGGCTTCGCCAGCCTCTTCCACTACGTCACCAAGGGGCCGAACGCCGTCTCCAAAGAGATCGAGAAAGAGGAGGAAGAGGCATGAGACGCGACCCCCGAGACCTGATCCGCTACACCGCCGGCCAGCGCGCCAACCACTGGATCGTCGGCATCAGCTTCATCCTGCTCGGCATGTCCGGCCTGGCGCTCTTCCATCCCGCCTTCTACCCCTTCAGCCTGCTCTTCGGCGGCGGAACCTGGACGCGCATCCTCCACCCCATCTTCGGGGTCATCATGGGGCTGGCCTTCATCCTCATGGTGATCCGCTTCACCAAGCACAACCTGATGCGCCGGGTCGACTGGCAATGGATCGGACGCGTCGGCGAAATGGTGAACGGCATCGATGAGGGCATGCCCGCTCAAGGCAAATACAACGGCGGCCAGAAGCTGATGTTCTGGCTGCTGCTGCTCTGCATGCTCTTACTCATCCCCACCGGCATCATCCTCTGGCGCGCCTATTTCGACTTCCCGGTCGAGTTGGTGCGCTGGGCGGCGGTCATCCACTCGGCCACCGCCGTGGTCATGATCTGTCTCATCTTCGTCCACGTCTACGCCGCCATCTGGGTCACCGGCACCGTCCGCGCCATGTGGTACGGCACCGTCACCCGGGCTTGGGCCAAGCAGCATCATCGGACTTGGTTTGAGGAGGTGACGAGGCGGTGAGGTTTTGGGTGGCTGGCGTGTAAAATCGTCGGCAGTGACGGGATCGTAGGGCGGAATAGCGCAGCGTATTCTGCCGTATGGAGTCAACCTTCATATGGCGGCATTGCTGCGCATTGCGCTTTACGTGCTCACTATGGTCCAACCAGTCGCTCAATCGGACCTGCAACGGCAGGCCGGGTAGATCTAAAAATTGTACATTAGGAACAGGGATAACCAAAATGCCAAGAAAAATCGCTCCAGCAGCCATGCAGGCATTGAAGGAAGCGCTGACCCTCGTCTATTGGTATAAGTCTGAGCTACGTAGTTTTTTATCCCAATGTCTCTCTGATCCTCAAGTGCTGTCCCGTCTCAACTGGGATGACTACAAGCGAAATATTGTTGCAACCTTGATCGATTATTTGGCAACGAACGAGGAAGTCTACCAGCTAGACTTAATTCGCCTGATGTCGGAGGTCTGCCAGGTTAGTAATTTTTCTCACCTCAGAAAGCTAGAAGAGGGAGAGAAGAAGGCAGAAGAGGCAGAAGCCGCCATTAAAGCGCTTCGCGCTCAATTAAGAGGCTATCAGGATATAGAGCAAGAGCAGAAGCAAGCTGAGGAGCGTCGAAAACAAGCCCATGAACGCCTGATGAAAGTAAATGCCGTGCAGCAAGAGCTTGAAAGCTTGAAAAAGGAATTCTTTGATCTGGTTAGCTCAGAGAATCCTCAGCAAAGGGGGTTTAATTTGGAAAAGATACTGAAAGGTCTTTTCAATCTTTTTGATCTTGATCCGAAGGCTTCGTTTCGCATTACTGGAGAGCAAGTCGATGGGGCGTTTAGTTTTGAAGGAACTGACTATTTGCTTGAAGCCAAATGGCAAAAGGACTTAGTTGCAGCAAAGGATCTAGATGGAATGGCGGGCAAGCTATCACGGAAACTTGAGAACACACTCGGTCTCTTTCTGTCAATAAACGGGTTCTCCGAGGACGCAGTTAAAGCACACTCCTCTGGTCGGAGGCTTGTCATACTCATGGACGGCAGCGATCTTATGGCAGTTCTGGAAGGTCGCATAGATCTCGTGCAATTACTTTTGAGAAAACGCCGCAAGGCTGCTGAAACGGGTAATATCTACCTCAGAATACATGAGATTCTATAAATCCCGCGTAGGGTGGAACTCCGATAGGAGGTTCCACCATTTGGGTGCCACTGACCTCGCCACTGTCGGTGCTGTTCCTTGGCTGCTACCAATGTTGGTGGATCGGTTCGGCGTCTGAATGGCGGATCGCCCTATCGGGCATCCGCCCTAGTGTGCCCGGCATGGGCCAAGACTTGCGACCTGCAAAGAGGTCGCCGGAGAGAGTGACGACAACCGTAGTGAAGCGCAAGGTGGACGCCGTGAGGCCAAGCTGAAAGAAGCGTGGATCAAAGGCACGACCGTAGGAACACGAACAAGCAGAGAGGCCGGATGCGGGCGATGAGCGTGCTAGGGACCGCGAAATCCAACCGTCACCGAAAGACGCATCCGGTAGAGCTTGACGGCACGGGCCGAAAGTCTTGGCACCTTACCCGGGGAGATCTCGGACCTGAGAGGGTTCGAGAAGTCAGCAGAGGCCGTAGTAGCGAAGAAGCCCGGTAACGTGGGTGGAGCGAAGGGCCGAAGGAAGCACGAGCCGATCCGAACGGATGGGGCCGACCACCGCGCAGTCATCTGAAACCCGAGGGCGTTGCAACGGCGGCAGCTACCCTGAGGGACGGTGGAACCGAGGGGTGTGGATCACCCGGAGGGGACGCTGGAGATGGCAAGGGGTTCCCTAGCCGATGGATTTAGATGGCGAGTGATTCCAACCGCCGGATGCGGAAAACCGCATGTCCGGTGGTGTGGGAGGGCTGACGGGCGCAATCCCGTCAGCCCGACCCGATCGATGCCGGCGCGGGGTGTGGGATGTTGTCGATCGGGGCTCGGGGCGCGATACTCCGCCCGAGCAACCCCGATATCTCCCGAAGGATGACTGGATGTCGCGCTATCGTCGCTTCTGGGTTCCGGGCGGGACCTACTTCTTCACCATCAATCTGCTGGAGCGGCGCTCGGATCTGTTGGTGCGTCACATTGATGCGCTGCGCGAGGCGGTACGCCGTACGCGCCAGGAGCGTCCATTCCGGATCGACGGGTGGGTGGTGTTGCCAGACCACATGCACTGCGTCATCACCTTGCCCGAGGGCGACGCGGATTTCTCCAATCGCATCAAGGCAATCAAGATCCGTTTCGTCCGCGCCATCCCAGCCACCGAGCGACGCTGCCGCTCCCGCGTCGCGCGCGGTGAGCGGGGGATCTGGCAACGGCGCTTCTGGGAGCACGCGATTCGCTCCGATCTCGACTTCAGCCGCCACCTGGACTACGTCCATTTCAATCCGGTCAAGCATGGGCATGTCAGCCGGGTTCGGGATTGGCCCGAATGGCACTAAGATAAGTCTCTCGATTTTTAAAAACAAACAGTTACAACCGCTGATGCGGTTTGCGGAATCGGTGTCCTCAGCGCTGTTTCTTCGGGTGGCCATGGTTACGGACCTCTTCCTGTGC
>NZ_NRRG01000045.1 GCF_016583575.1 Thiocystis violacea | reverse complement strand
GCGAAGCGGGGGCGGGATCGCCGGGGACTCATGGATCCGGACGCTGTGACGGGCGTCGATCGTCGTTTGGCCCATAGCGGCCATCACTGGGAACGCGGGCCTCTTCCCGCGAGGCGGGCGAGACGCCCGCGTTCCCCAGCCGGACGGGACATCCGTCCCGTCCGCAAGGTTTGAGTCGCCCCGGTGGGAGCGGCTTTTAGCCGCGACGAGCGCCGACGCGAGGTTGTTCGCGGCTGTAAGCCGCTCCCACGGGTGTGCTCGTTTGTCGTCATCGCTACCGCGACGCCAACCCGCCAAAGCCGACATCGACCTAGCGGCACAACGCTACAAGCTGATTGGAGAACAGACATGAGCACCCACACCCATTCACCCGCCGTTCCCAAGGAACGCGACACGCGCATCATCGACAGCAGCGGCAACGTTTTCATCGATCTGGGTTTCGATCCCGCCGAAGCCGAGGTGCTAAAGCTGCGTACCGAGGTGATGATCCGCACCGCCGAACAGTTGAAGGCACATGGCTGGACGCAAGCCGAGGCCGCGCGACAGCTCGGGATTACCCAGCCGCGCGTCTCGCGGCTGATCAAGGGGGAAAGTGGAAGACTTCAGCCTGGACATGCTGCTGACACTGGCGACGCGCGCTGGACTGAGGACGGAACTACGCCTGACGGCGTGAAACCCTCCCAGCCGGACGGGGCATTCGCCCCGTCCGGAACCGCTTCAACCGTGCTTGCCGGATGCCCGCAAACATTCGGGACGGGGCGAATACCCCCGCCTAAGAAAACCACGTCCCGCTTGAAGGACTCAGCCCGTCAACTCAATCCGCAGGTTCTTGCCCAGCGCCCTGGCCGCTCCGGTAAGCGTGGTCAGCGTCAGACTGGTGTCGTTCTCATCGAGCAAACGATTCAGTGCAGCACGACTGGTGTGCATTTTTTTCGCCAGGGCCGTTTTGGTCAGGTGTTGCGCCTTCATTTCCTGCGCGATCTGCCACGCCACCACTCGCTTGATCGCCACGGCAGTGGTTTCTTCAAGTGTGGCTTCTTCCGCCAGGAAGTCGTCAAAACGGCTGCCCATGTGCTGATTCATCGTGCGCTCCTCAATTGTTTCAGACGGCTCCTAGCGATATCGAGTTCTTCCAGCGGCGTGGCCTGTGACGTTTTGATGAAACCGTGCAGCAATACCATGGTGTGATCCTCGACAGTGAACAACACCCGAGCGATGCGGTCAGCCAGATAAATGCGGACTTCCCAAAGATCCTTAGCCAGTTTGCGTACCAAAGGCATTCCCAGAGGCCAGCCAAACTGCACGGTCTTGATGTCCTCGCCAATAGTGCGCCGCTCGGCGGCTGGCAAAGACTTCAACCAATTGCGCACAGGTTCGTTGCCGCTATCCGTGGCGAAGAAGCGAACATCTAAAATTGGCAGATTCATTGGCTGAATCGTATCAATAAAGGTACGTTTTGGCAACTCACCGCTCATAATTCCCAGCCGGACGGGGCATCCGCCCCGTCCGGAACCGTTTCAACCGCGCTTGCCGGCTGCCCGCAAACGTTCGGGACGGGGTAAATACCCCGTCCCGCCTAAGATATTGCGCCTAATACGGGATTCCCGCATTATCGACCCATGCGCACCGTGATCGAAACTCCGACCTATCTGATCGAGATCTATCCGAAGTCGGAACAGACCAGCATCCAACCCAACGACATCAAAAAGGCCAGCCGATGAACATTGACCGCATCGCCAACGCCATCGAACAGGACGCGGGCGAAACCTTGCCGGGCCTGCGCGAGAGCCTGGCCGAGATGCACGACGGCATCGCCGCACGCATCACGACCCCGGAACAGATGCTCGTCAGATCCGCGCGCCAGGCGCTCGGTCTCTCGCAGCCGCGGTTCGCCGACCTGATTCAAACCCCGGTAGCGACGTTGCGCGACTGGGAGCAGGGGCGATTCGTACCGCCGGGCGCGGTGCTGTGCTTGCTGAGAATCGTCGCGAAGCATCCCGAGGTATTGACCGAACTGGCCGCCTGAGCGGCTATCTCAACGCCTCGCCGTTGATTTGAAAATCCCTGTACGCCTGCTCCTAAACGCCCGACTCGGTCTTGGCAGGAATCGTGCTTAGACCACGGGGCATCATGATTTGTGAGGTAGCACTCAACCCCGCTTCTGGTCGCGTTCTAGAATTACGGGTAATCCGGGAAAAAGCGGCCTGATTGGCTTGTATCTAAACGCTATCGAAGCGGCTCGGGTTGCTAGCCCTTGGCTGTCCGCCGCGACTAGAGACCCAGTATCAACACAGAGTCATCGATCACCATGTCAAAGCGAACCCAGTCAGTATCCCGCCGCCGTCAGCCCCAAACACTGCGGAGAACCCCTGGCTTTACGCTGGTCGAATTGGTCATGACCATCGCGATGGCGGCCATTCTCCTCTCGGTCGCGGTGCCGAGTTTTCAGGAGGCCATGCGAACCAACCGCATCGCGGCCTTGACCAATGAGTTATCCACTTCGCTGCAACTGGCTCGCTCGGAGGCCGTTTCCCGTGGCCGGCGGGTGACTGTCTGTAAGTCCGATGACATCCTGGCAACGTCCCCCGCCTGTGACTCGAGCGCCGATTGGCAGGATGGGTGGCTGGTGTTTCTGGATAGCAATGGGGACGGCGACCGCAACACCAGTACCGGAAGTACCGAGACTTTATTACGGATAAGTCAGCCTTCGAGCGATACTGTTGTGATAACTTCTAACGGCTTTCCTGACAATGTGCGCTATCTCGCAGATGGAAGTATTTGGCCAGTAACTAATAACCGAAGTATTTGCATAGCAATTTCCGATAAAGTACGCGCCATTGTAATTGAACCTACGGGCCGACTCAGTATTAAAAATGGAACATGCCCATGAAAGCGATCGGTTTCAGAGCGAATGACAAGCATCAGCAGGGCTTTACGCTCATTGAGGTTTTGATCGCCGCGCTGGTGCTTTCCATCGGCCTGCTTGGTCTAGCTGGCTTGCAGGCCATTTCGCAAAAGCTCAATTACAGCGCCTATCAGCGTAGCCAAGCGGCGAGCCTGGCCTATGAGATTGCCGATGCGATTCGCGCCAACGCCGCCAACGCTTCCGGATATGTCCCCATTAGCGAAGCTCTAGATGACTGTGACGAAGAATTCTCGCGTTCGGATATCGGCCCCGTAGCGAAAGACGATTTGAGCGAATGGGAGAATCGAATTTCCTGTTTGTTCTCTAGCAGCGCTCAGCGCGAGATCGAGCTGTTAGCAGATAGTGTCAGAATCAAAATCTCTTGGGACGAGTCACGCGCACGCGCGATCGAAGCTGGGGAGGAAGAGCCAGACGACCAAGAGGACACTGATTCTGGTGAAGATCTAAGAGACGAATTCGAGATCACTATCCAATTATGAATACTCAAAATGTCGGCTTATTTCGCTGGACTCGCACGTCGCCTCAGCAGGGTTTTACGCTGGTCGAAATACTCGTCGCCATGACCGTTGGGCTCTTTCTCACGGGCGGTATTCTGTCCCTGTTTGTCGGCAGCAAGCAAAGCTATACCAATAACGGAGCGATTGGCGCCGTGCAGGAAAACGGACGTTACGTTCTGGAGACGATGACACAAGAGCTGCGTCAGGCCGGGCTCCTCGGTTGTCAGCGTAGCTTGATGCTGCAAAAAGAACTTTCGGCAGTACTCTCGCCCGCGCGCCTGATGTACGGGTTCTCGGATGATACGTATAGAATCTACAACGCACTCGCGCTGGTCAATCCGGTGAACACGAACCCCGACACCACCGCTGAAGCGCTGGACTGGTGGTTATACAACATCAATAATCAAGCCCCGATCGAAGGTTTCGACGGTCAAGGGATCGCATTTGTACCGTCCTCACCCCCTGCTTTTATCAGTACCTTAGATCTTTTCGACAAGTTAGGCATCGATGATGCGAACAAAGATCATGACGTGATTGTCAGTCGCCGGGTGTTTGGTCGACCAATTCCGATCATACGGCACGACATCGATGAAGACCCGCTGACCCCGTCTCCGCCTCTTGTCATTCTGGATGAATATGCCGCAGACCTCAAAATAGGAAATATTGTGGTCGCCAGCACTTGCGAGCATGCCACGGTTTTTCAGATCACCGATATCAGGAAAAACACACCGTGCGATGGCTTTCATACACTGGAATTCAAGCCACTTTCACTGGGCCATCTGGACTATTCCCCGCCAGGCAACCAGGAGTACGAGAGTCCGCCCGACCCTGACATCAACGTCAGCCTTGGCAGTCGCTACGCCAATGATATTAGCGATATCGACATGGCAAATGCATGTGCGACGACGAATAAGCGCTATCTCATAGAGGATACCATCGGCGCGATCTACCGTCTGCAAGTGAATATTTATTACGTTCAAAACAACGGCGACGGTGTGCCATCTCTCTACAGAAAAAATGTATTCGAGCCAAATCCCGAGGAACTTATTACCGGCGTCTATGGCTTGCAGTTTCTCTATGGCACCAACAGCCTTGCCTCCAGTTGCGCTACTGAAAATCAGCCCGATCTCACCGATTATAAAACTGCGGATCAAATCGCGAACTGGAACGAGGTCAACGCCGTAAAAGTGTCCCTGTTACTCGGGAGCATGGATGACAGTCACGCTAACATCGTCGATAGCGCCATGAAGCTGCCTTTCCCCGATGCCGGCGATGGCTCGGGCGTTTTCGATGCCTCATCCTTGGCGGCGGCGGATCGAAAGCGCTTATTTCAAGTCTTCACATCGACGGTTTATCTGCGCAACAAGCTGCCTTGCCTTGGTCTCGATCAATGGACAAAGCCCCCCAGTTCCGAGTTGTAGGGGTTCGGATGGCGCGTCATATTGGAATGCAACACATGAATAGGCAAAACAGCATACAAAAACAGGCCGGCGTGGTACTTGTCATCGGTCTCGTTTTTCTGATGATGATGACGATCGTTGGCGTGACCGCGATTCAGAGTTCGACCATGCAGGAAAAAATGGCGGGCAATGTCAGTGATCGAAACCTCGTGTTTCAAAACGCCGAGGCCGCATTGCAGGCCGGAGAATTGCAGGTAATCGATAAGGATTGTACGTTTCTTGATAGCAACACCGCTGGTCAACCAGATCCGGATAATACCGATTGGAATGACGCTAATGTGGTTAAGCTCGATACGGTCTTTCCGCATAGGGCTTATGCCTTGACTCGCGTGCCGCCGCAGCAAAGCGAGGATGAGAGCGAGGAAGCGGAGGCCGAGGGAACCTGTGGTGGATTCTACTTCGTCACGGCAAAGGCCGAGTCTCCCAAGGGGATGACGGTTGTTTTGCAATCAACGGTATTTAAGCGGTTTTGAAGGGATCGAGGTCGTCTTGTCGCTGTTTCGACAAGAGCTATTGTTCGGTCTCTATGGCAGTCAGCGTCGGCGGGCTTGTAAAAGCCAATAAGCGGTAAACAGCGATCCTAGATGTTTTCAGGATTTCATTTTTTGTATTCAGGAGCAGGTGATGATAATCAATATTGTCAACCGCGAATCTGGCTTAAGGTTCCGTTCGCTGCTGCAGTGCTTCGGCCTGGCCATCATGGCTTTTTCATCTTCGGTGTATTCCGAGCCAGCGCAGTATCCACTATTCATGGGTGGAGACATCACGGCTCCGCCGCTGACCATGCTGGTCATGGGGCGCGATCATACTCTTTATTACGAGGCGTACAATGACGCTTCGGATCTCAACGGTGACGGCGTCCTGGACGTCGGATACAAACCCGAGGACGTGGACTATTTCGGCTATTTCGACTCCAATCTCTGCTACGGCTATACTAATGATCGATTCAGCCCGATCGGCAACGCGACGAATAAAAAATGCAGCGATAGTTGGAGTGGCGATTTTCTTAACTATATCACGACCGCGCGAATAGATGCGCTGCGCAAGGTGCTGTATGGCGGGCGTCGTATCATCGACGAGGGCGACGAAGGCGACGATTGCCTGCCGGATGATTGCCTAACCGTCCTGGAGCGCTCTTATATTCCGCAGGATGCGCATAGCTGGGGCAAGGAATACCATAGTCCCGCGCATGATGGCTATGAAATCAGCGACTATACCCCTCTTTCGACACCCTCCGAAGGTACGCGACATCTATTCGCCAATACCACGCTACTGAAATCCGGCAACATGGAGCCGCGGATGCGCGTGCTGAACGACTCGCAGTTTCGGATATGGGAATGGGTAGCTATCGAAAACCCCGTTGCGGGCACTAATTGCAATAATGGTTCGAATAAGAGCTGCACAACGGCTAGTGTTCCTATTAAGGGTACTAATCCTAGTACTGCCGAAGGTTTTCAGAATTTGATCACCCAATGGGGTACCGATACTCAAAAATGCGGCAGCGGAAACATAACGAACGGCTTAATCAACGGGTCCGGGAATCCTTATAGTAGTGTAGCGCCTTGCAGTGGTGGTGAATATTATCTAACCACCATTGAAGGCAAGATATATGCGCCGACCGCTGGTGATTATGTATTCGCGACTAATGGCGACGATGCCGTCGAAGTCTATATTGATGGCGTGCTTGCGGCGTATTGGTATAACGGACATGCCGCAAAGACAGGAACCGCTACCACTATTGTCTATGGATCCGATGGAATTGCTAATAGCGTTGGTGGCATTGACGGCGATACGAATCCTCACCTCATTGGAACCGTAACGCTCGAAGCGGGATGGCACGATCTGTCTTTCCATCATGAGGAGATCACTGGCGGCGATAGTTACCAACTCCTTTGGAAGCCGGCGGGCGGCGTTTGGGCAACCGTCCCAGCTCTCAGTTTGCGTGGTCCTTTAGGCGAGACAGGCAGCGTTCCGCAGATCACTACCTATAGCATGGAGCGGACGGTGCCCGCCTCGACTATGGTCGACTATTTTGTCCGTGTGGAGGTTTGTAATAAGACGTATCCAGATGCCGTTTGCAAAACCTATCCTGCCGGCACCATGAAACCTGTGGGGGTATTGCAGCGTTACGGTGAAAACAACGAGATGATGTTTGGTCTGCTCACCGGATCCTACACCCATCCTTACAACACCCGTGGCGGTCTCTTGCGGAAGAATATCGAGAGCTTCCAAAATGAAATCAATACGCAAACGGGTCAGTTCACGGATCTCCTGGGTATTGTCAAGACAATCGATCGAATGCGTGTGGTCGATTTTGGGAGAGGCGATGCTTACTATTATGTGAGTCATGAAACGAAGTTCCCAATGTCGACATCGACTAAAAAATATCCCGACTGGGGTAACCCGATCGGGGAAATGGTTTATGAGACGCTTCGCTATTTTTCAGGCCAGGGCAAGTCGTCGACCTATGAGTTTACTCCGAGCCTTACCAATAAGAAGGAGGTCGTTCCTCTACAGCACCCTCTCAATACCTCGCTTGAATTTCCGGCCCCTGACTGGCGAGATCCTTATTACACCTATACCGTGAACGCGGAGACTGGAGTTACCGAGGGTAAGGCCACTGATCTATACTGCTCTCCGGGCGTTCAACTTATTATCAGCGACGTCAATCCATCCTATGATACCGATCAGGTGCCAGGTATTAGTAGTGCTTTTGGAAGTTTCCCTGGTGTTTTTCCAGGGCTGAATGCAACTAATGAGGCTAATGCGATCTGGGCAGAGGAAGGTAGGACTGTTAGCGAGCATTTTATCGGGCAATCTGGAACGGAATATGATGGCGCGCCTAGCGCCAAGAGTGTTACTGGGCTGGGATCCATAAGGGGGCTGTCACCTTCGGAGCCGACCAAGGAGGGTGGTTATTATACCGCCGGGATCGCCCGTTACGCTTTTAATAACGATTTGCGAAGCGATATCGAGGACAAACAGGACATCAATACGTTCGCGGTCGCCCTTGCCTCTCCCTTGCCTCGAATCGAGATTCCGGTCGGTGATTCTAGGGTGACGCTGGTCCCGTTTGCCAAGTCGGTGAAATGGGATTCAAGTGGAATTGATCCTACTGAAGGTAAATTTCAGCCGACAAATACTATAGTCGACTTCTTTATCGAGCAATTCGCGAATACCGCGGAGGACGGTTCGGATGCGGATCCTGAGATTAATGATGGACTTCCTTCCATCAAATTCCGCATCAACTACGAGGATGTCGAGCAGGGCGCCGATCATGACATGGACGCGATTGTCGCGTACACGCTAGAGGTCAAGGATGCTGACGATGACGGTACTGAAGAGTTGGTTGTCACCTTGAGTTCGCAGTATGCGGCGGGCGGCATTGTTCAACACATGGGTTACGTGATCTCCGGTACGACCAAGGATGGCGTTTATCTGGAGGTTCGTGACGTTGATACGAGCGAGGCCGGCGATCAGAGCTATTTCCTTGACACGCGCTCAGGGCTCGAGCCCGGCGACTGCGCGGGCGGCTCTCCGGCAACCGCTTGTAGTAATCCATTACCGCTGTTCGCGACACGGACGTTCGAGGTAAGCGGTGCGTCTAATGTCGCCACGGTTCTGGAGAATCCGCTTTGGTACGCCGCCAAGTACGGCTCGGAGGGCAATGAGGGTCTAGCTCGTAGCGAGGCATCGCCAAATTACTTTCTGGTGACCAATGCCGGCACCTTGCAAAAGCAACTGGAAACCGCTTTCGAGAGCATGATCCTGCTCGGTAAATCTTCTGCTTCGTCGATCTCGGTGGATAGCGTCCGGATCGACACGGATACACGCGCCTTTCTGGCAAAGTTCGACAGCAAGGATTGGAGCGGCACGGTCATCGCGTCGGAAGTGGATGCGAATGGAAAACTGAGCCAGGAAGTCTGGAACACCGACACCGTCGGTTTACCGCCGCACGCCGACAGAAACATTTTTACCTTCGATCCGGGCGACGCGGACAGGGATGCGGCCGGCATAGCCTTTACCTGGGGTACGTTGACTGCGGCTCAGCAGGACGCCTTGGGCGCGGATGAGACCGAACAGGCCGCCGTGCTCGGTTGGTTGCGTGGAGATTCCACTCGTGAAGGGTCGGGCGATACCGATTTTCGCGAGCGTGATTACGTCTTGGGAGACATCGTCAACTCCAATCCCGTGTACGATAAAGGCACGGATACGCTCTATGTCGGCGCCAATGACGGCATGCTGCATGCCTTTGACGCGGCGGATGGTTCCGAAACCTTCGCTTACGTGCCAAATGCCGTCTTTCCGGCGCTGGCCAATCTCACCAGCCAGGGCTATACCCATCGCTATTACGTCGATGGTTCGGCATCCATTGCGCATGCCGACGACCAATCCATCCTGATTGGTACCCTGGGTGCTGGAGGTCGGGCCGTGTTCGCACTGGATGTGAGCGACCCCGAGAACTTCGCGGCCGAGGATGTGCTGTGGGAGATTTCGGATACGAGCCAGCCGGAAGACAATACGGCCTTCGATGGGCCGGATTATAAGGAACTCGGCTACATGGTCGGGCAGATGCCGCCGACACCTGCGATTGGATATTGGAAAGGCCAATTGGTGGCGGTATTCGGCAACGGCTTCGACAGCGGTACTGGCGCGACCCTGTTCGTTACCAATGCCCTAACGGGTGCGCTGATTGACAAATTGACTGTGTCGACCGACGCCGATAACGGTCTCGCGGGAGCGGCCTTGGTGCTCGACAGCGACCAACAGATCGCTGGCGCCTATGCCGGTGACCTAAAGGGCAATCTCTGGAAATTCAACCTGACGGGTAATGCGCTTGCCCTGGCCTCCAACGGTGCCCCACTCTTTGTTGCCCAGGATGCCAATGGCAATAGACAACCGATTACCGCTGCCGTGAATTTCACCAAGCATCCAGAGGGAGGCAATCTCGTTGTCTTTGGCACGGGCCAGTATATGCGCACCAGCGATCCGACCAATTTGCTGGGACAGACAGCCTATGGTGTTTGGGATAATGCCAAGCTGAAAACTGAAACCGATACTCTGGCTTGGACCGGCGGATCGACCACGAACCGGGCGGCTTTACTGGAGCAGGAGTTTCTGTATGAGGATGTCATCGGCGAAAGAAAATGGCGGATTGTTTCGAATAACACGATCAGTTGGGCAACGCATCGCGGCTGGTACGTGGACTTGATCTCGCCCGTGGATGGCGCGCAGGGGGAGCGCATCAATTATCAGGCGGGCATCATTCCCGGCAGTGGTGAGGCAGTGTTCACCAGCATCGTACCCACGGCGTCGGATGACCCTTGCATGGCTGGCACGGCTTACCGCTGGATTTTCATGCTTGATTCGCTGACTGGTGGGATTTCCGATTGGACGCGCTTTGACGTCAACGAAGATGGTGTCTTCGACATTGATGATGTCAAGAAGATCGCGGATCCTGATGATCCCGATGCGGATGCCTCGTTGGTTCCCTACATCGGCTTCACGACAGACTTCGGCGGTTCGGTATCCACCGGAGGAAGCGGTACCGATGTGATTCTACTGAACGAACGCAAACTGCCCGGCGGCCCACCTCGCCAAAGTTGGCGCCAACTGCGCTGAGGCTTCGTCCATCTTCGCCCGCCGCTGTCGTTCCGATGGCGGTGGGCGAATCACAGTCTGATCATCCAAAGGACAACCTAATGGTCAAGCGTTCCTGGCATCCTGGCTTCACTCTGATTGAGCTAATGATCACTGTCGCCATTGTCGGTATTCTGGCGGCGATTGCTTATCCTTCGTACCAAGAGCATGTACTCAAATCTTGGCGCGCCAATGCCGCAGGCTGTCTGCTGGAAATCGCGAACCGTATGGAGCGGCGCTATACCGGTAGCTCCAGCTATGCGCCTCCAGGTGATCCAGATCCACTGAGCAATTCCGGATGCGCGGTGGAAGGCGATATGCCGAATCGCTATGAATTTAAACCTGAAGGAACGTCCGATGAAACCTCCTTCGAGTTTCGCGCTGTACCTAAAGAAGATAGCGTTCAGCATAAAGATAAATGCGGCAGTCTGACGATCAATCATTGGGGACGGAAAAACGTGGTTGACGCCGCCACGGGCTATGATGCGGCAACCTGCTGGCGCCGATGAGGTTCGGCGGACGGTCTGATTGATGTCGGGGTTGAGTCGTCGTTGTGCCCGAGATGCGGTGACTATCGCTCCAACGCCTCATGGAACGCCCTCGGGAGACCGGGGGCGTTTTTTGTGGCGCGGAACCTGGAACCTTGGCGCGGGGTTCGATGGGTTTCGCTTCGCTCTACCCATCCTACGACTACGACGCTTGGGGGTTGCTGGAGTGGGTCGATGGTCGCTCGTCGTGAAACCCTGGCTTGCGCTAATCCGTTTGGGGTTGAAGTAGGGCTTTGAGTCGTTCGATTTCGGCTAAGGCGGCTTCCTTGGTGGCCAATGCCCGCTCGGTTTCGGCGCGCGGTTCGTCGATCTTCCCGGCCAACGCCTTACCTTTGAACGCCTTGAGGAGGCGGGGCTTATTTGTTTGGGTGCGAATCGGTCATGTCGGCGCGGGGATCGATGGGTCTCGCTTCGCTCTACCCATCCTTGTATGTTCTGTTCCAACGGATTGACGAAGGAGTTTTGATAAAGGGAACCTCAGAGTGCGATCAGGGCCACTGATTAGTAAAGACGGCGGTGCCCCAATCGAGAGGATCCGCGCGTGGAGGATGGGCCTCGCCGCGCTCGCCCCATCCTTTCATCTTGAGCCTCGGAGCGTACAGGATGGGTGTCGCTCTCGCTCTGCCCATCCTTCGGATTGGAGCACTACCCGCGTTGGAATCGGGTGATTCCTTACGCGGGGCGTCTGGCCGACCTTTCAGGCCAGCTTGAGCAGGTAATAAACCAGGCCGGCCGCGCCCATCCCAAGCACGGCGGCGAGTGCGACGAGTCCGTAGACCTTGCCCATGGCCTTTTGCAGACCCTGCTCCAGGGCCTGGATGGATTGTTGCGAGGCGCCGAGCGCGGTCTTGAGGGTTTCCTGGGATTCACGTCGCGCCATGCTAACCGCCTTGAGGGCGATGTCCTGGCTGTCTTCCTGGGTGCCCGATCCGCTCGCCCCCGCGCGTGGCTGGACATCGCGCAGATATTTCTCCAGCGATTCCATGATGACGCCGCGCTCGGCCAGAATGGCGCGTTTGATGAGGTCGGGCAGGGTCTCCGTGGCGAGGCGTGTCGAGATGGCCTGGAGATCCGCCATCGTGGGCTGAGGCGCCGCCGAGCGCTTGGCGGTCTGCTCGGAGCTTAGGCGTTGCTCCATCATCCGATGGGATTCGTTCAGGATGCTCTCGGTCAGGTCGCGGCGCAGTTCCTCGACCAGGGGCGGGAGCAGCTTGGACAGACGCTGTTCCAGGCGGTTGTCCACCAGTTTTGTGATCGCCTCGTTCGACGGTCCCCGGTCCGCCGGCGCGCTGGTCGCGGAGCTTGGCTCCACGGCGGGTGCCCGTCCGGTTCCAGCCTTCAGCTTGTCTTGCAGCCGCTCCATCATCTCCGGCAGCAGCTCGGGCGCGGCGGATTTCGGCAGGATGCCGAAGACGCCCTTTTTCTTCGCCGTGGCGACGAATTCCGGCTCCTCGTGCGAGGTACACATGATCACGGGGATGGCGGCGGTACGCGGGTCTTCCCGAATGACCTCCAGGGCCTCGAAGCCATTGAGCCCTGGCATCATATGATCCATGAGGATGGCGTCGGGGAGAGATGTCTTGAGCTTCGTGAAGGCGGATTCCGCACAGTCGGCGGTATCCACTTCCACGCCGTAACGCTGGAGTTGCAGTCTCAACGCATAGCGCGCGGATTTCGAGTCGTCGACCAGGAGTATCTTCATCGGGGCAATCACTTCCAATGATTGTGTGGATTGGTTGACGCGAGGCTATCCGCCGGACGCCATCTCTTCGTCAAAAGGTTCATTGTTCCATGTCCGATACAGAGATCGCCTTTCACTGTTTCGAGTCCGCCGAGCAGGTCGCGACCGAGGCGGCGCGACGCATGCTCGCCGCGGCGAATCAGGCCATCGGCGCCCGCGGGCGGTTTCAATTGGTGTTGGCCGGCGGGCGAACCCCCCTGGCCGCCTATACTTTACTCGTTGATCAATCCGCGGACTGGGACCGATGGCACATCTTTTTCGGTGACGAGCGCTGTGTCCCGGAGAAAGATCCGGATCGCAACAGCTCGGCCGCCGCCAGCGCCTTCCTGGATCGGGTGCCGATCCCAGCGGCGAATCGCTATCCCATCCCCGCCGAACTGGGTGCCGAGGAAGCCGCCGCGCGCTACGAATCACTGATCCGGCCGCGACTCCCGTTCGATCTGGTCGTGCTGGGGCTTGGCGAGGACGGACACACGGCGAGCCTGTTTCCAGGCCAGGCGATTCCGCTCGGATCACTGGTGATGCCGGTCCATCAGGCGCCGAAGCCGCCACCGGATCGGGTCTCGCTGACACCGCGCGCCCTCGTGGCCAGCGCGGCCATTCTGATCCTGGTTACCGGCGGCGGCAAGCGGGAAGCCTTGCGAGCCTGGCGCGAAGGCGCGGATTCGCCGGTGGCCAGGGTCGTCTCGACGGCTCCTGTGGAGGTGTTGATGGACAGGGCGGCTGCGGGTGTCGCCACCGCCTGGGCCTAGACGGACCCGCCCATCAAGTCACCTTGATCCGCAGTTCCTCGCCCGATTCGGGATCCGTGAGATGGACCGCGCAGGCGATGCAGGGATCGAACGAATGGATGGTGCGGAGGATCTCGATCGGCTGCTTGATGTCGGCCAACTGGTGATTGTGCTCCAGGGCCGCCTCGTAGGCGCCGGGCCGATCCTGGGTATCGCGCGGTCCGGCGTTCCAGGTCGAGGGAACCACCGCCTGGTAGTTGGCGATCCGGCCGTCCTCGATCACGATCCAGTGACCCAGCGCGCCGCGCGGGGCCTCCATGATGCCGGCGCCGCGCGCCTGACGCGGCCAGGTCGAGGGATCCCAGAGGGTTTCGTTGAAGGTCTTGGTGTCTCCGGCCTTGATGTTGGCGATCAGGCTGTCGTACCAGCCCTGCATGGCGTCGGCCAGGATCTTGGTCTCCAGCGTGCGGGCCGCTGTGCGTCCCAGGGTCGAGAACAGGGCTTCCACGGGCAGGTCGAGCGTCGAGAGCGTCATCTCGACCAGTTCCCTGGTCTGGGCGTGGCCGGTGGCGTGGAGCAGCAACACCCGCGCGAGCGGACCGACCTCCACCGCCTGTCCCTTCCAGCGCGGGGATTTCATCCAGGAATAGCCTTGCGCGATGTCGAGCTGGGTGTAGGGTGGCTGGACGCCACCCCGCCCGTCGTACTCCAGGTTGGTCTCGCCGTCGTAGGGATGCAATCCCTGGTCGTTGCCCGTCGAATAGTCATACCAGGAGTGGGCGACGAATTCCTCGATCTCGCCGCTCGCGTGCAGATCCACCTCGTGGATGGTCGAGAGGTCGCGGTTCAGGATGGCGCCGCGCGGGAAGAGGAAGGTCGCCGGATCCATGGCCGCGCCCGAGGGTAGATCGCCATAGCAGAGGAAGTTGCCGAGACCTTCGCCGCGCGTGCCCCAATCCTTGTAGAAGCCCGCGATGGCCAGGGTGTCCGGGACATAGACCTGATCGACGAAGGTCACCATCGACTGAATCAGGCGCTGGACCTCGGCCAACCGCTTGGCGTTGATCGCCGAGTCCGAATTCAGATCGATCGGGCAGGCCACGCCGCCGACCAGGAAGTTGGGATGCGGGTTCTTGCCGCCGAAGATGGCGTGCAGCTTGGCCGCGTCGCGCTGCCAGGCGAGTGCCTCCAGATAATGGGCGACCGCCATCAGATTGGCCTCGGGCGGCAGCTTGTAGGCCGGATGGCCCCAGTAGCCGTTGGCGAAGATGCCGAGCTGGCCGGATTCGACGAAGGTCTTGATCCGCTTCTGGGTGTCGGCGAAATAGCCGGGCGAGGATTTCGGCCAGCCGCTGATGGATTGCGCCAGCGCCGAGGTCGCCTTGGGGTCGGCGCTCAGGGCGCTGACCACGTCGACCCAGTCGAGCGCGTGCAGGTGATAGAAGTGCATCACATGGTCGTGCACGTACTGGGCGCCGATCATGAGATTGCGGATCAACTGGGCATTGGCCGGCAGCTCGATCTTGAGCGCGTCCTCCACCGAGCGCACCGAGGCGATGCCGTGGACCAGGGTGCAGACCCCGCAGATACGCTGGACGAAGGCCCAGGCGTCGCGTGGATCGCGGCCCTTGAGGATGGTCTCGATACCGCGCACCGAGGTGCCGGAGCTGTAGGCCTGGGCGATGTTGGCGCCGTCCATCCGGGCCTCGATGCGCAGATGGCCCTCGATACGGGTGATAGGGTCGACGACGAGTCGTTCGCTCATGAGCCTGTCTCCTTCTCGACCAGATGGTCGGCGATCATTTCAGTCAGTCCGACCACGGGGATGTCCATGTTGAACTCCTCCAGACCCTCTTCGAGCTGGGTCCGGCAGGTCGCGCACATGGTGACCATGCGCTCCGGCGCGACCTCCTCGATCTGGGCCTTCTTGCGCTTGAAGGCGGCCATCTTGAGCGGCTCGGCGCGCTCGTTCGAACTCACTCCGCCGCCCGCGCCACAGCACCACTGGTATTTGCCGTGCTCCTTCAGATCCACGAAGTTGTCGGCCACCAGGTCCATGAGGTTGCGCTGTTGCTGGATGACGCCGCTCTTGCGGGCGAGGTTACAGGGATCGTGCAGCGAGAGCCGATCCATCTCCTTGCCCTCGGTCTTGATCCGTCCGGCGACACGCAGTTCCTCCAGCACCTCGATGATGTGGAAGACCCGGAAGGGGTAGGCGCGACCGATCAGGTTGGGGCCTTCCCAGCGGATGGCGGTGAAGGCGTGACCGCATTCGGGACTGATGACATTGGGGGCCTTGAGCGTCTCGGCCGCCGCCACGACCCGCTCGACCAACTGGGCGGCGATGTCCTTGTTGCCGATCTGGATGCCAGCGTTGGTCGCCTCGAAGCACTGGGTCGAGAGCGTCCAGGTCACGCCCGCGTGGTCGAAGATCTTGGTGATGGCTTCGAGATATTCGGGGAAGTTGATGACTTCCATGGAGGAGAGCATCACCAGATAGTCGGCGCCGACCTGGTCGACCGGAACCTTCAGACCCGTGCTGTCCTCGACATGCTTGATCTGCACCGCGAGCGTCTTCCATTGCAGACCCATGGGGCTGCCGGTCTTGATCGCCCGCACCGAGGCGCTGATCAGCCCCTCCGGCGCATGCCCGGACTGGACCATGCCCTCGCGCGATTTGCGGATCATGTAGGCCAGATCGTTGCCGACCGGACAGACCATGGAGCAGCGTCCGCACATGGAGCAGGAGTCGTAGAGCAGCTCTTCCCACTCGGCCAGCATGGCGTCGGTGACCTTGCGCTGGAGACCCAGCAGACCCTTGAGCTTGCCCAGGAGGGTGAATTCGTTCTCCCAGATCAGGCGCAGGGGTTCGAGTTTGAGGATCGGCGTGTATTTGGGATCGCCGGTTTCCAGGTAGAAAGGACAGGATTGGGCGCAGATACCGCAATGCACGCAGCTTGAAAAGAACGCGGCGGTCGGCGCGTCGATCTCGGCGCGGAAGGCGGCGAGACCCCGTTCGAGTGTCAGCTCGCTCATGACTGAACTCCCTTGCGGCCGAAGGCGGCCCCGTTATACCAGCGCGCGATAAAGGCGGTGAGGATGTGCGTGAGTTTGGTGAAGGGCAGCAGGATCAGCAGGATCTCGGCGCTGAGGATGTGCATGCCGAGCGCCAGCGGATAGGGATTGACCATCCGGTGATAGGCCAGATAGCCGGTCAGCACCACCATGAAAACCACCGTCCAGACCAGATAGTCCTCGATGGTGCTGATGCGTCGCTTCACCGGATGGTTGAGCCGATGCACCAGGGTCGCGACCAGGCTCAGGAGTGTGATCGCCGTGAGGAAATCCACCACCGGATTCGGCAGCGCCGGCCAGGAGATCCCGAACAGGCCCTTGGCCAGTTCGATATGGGGTACGAACAGCAGCAGCGCGGCCAGAAACCCGAGGTGCCAGATCCAGCCGACAACGACATTGAAGGGGGCGCGTTCGAAGGTGCCCCGGTCCGCGACCGTGCGGGTGAGCATGGTCCGCAGGCCAGCCGGCCACTCGCCCGCGCGCGGCTCGGCGTAGTTACGGGCGCGGCCGAGCAGGAAGATCTCGGCGAGTCGCGCCAGCAGACCGATGGCGAAAATGACCATCGCGATGTCGAACATCGGACCCTTGGTCCACAGCAGGAACTCCATCGAGCCGCTCATAGTTTCTGCTCCAGTTCTTCGACCGTGACCGGTTGGCGCGTGCCCGCCGCGTCCTTGACCTTTTTACGGGCCAGCGCCGCGAGCCCGCCGCCGACGACCGCGCCGACCGCGCCCGCCTGCAGGAGCGTTTCGGGTCTCAGGGTCAGGGGTACGGACAGCGGCTCGTAGAAGCCGCCGGCGTCCCAGAAGCTCGGCTCGGAGCAGCCGAGACAGGGATGTCCGGACTCGATCGGCCAACTGGTGCCGTCGTTCCACTTCATGGTGGCGCAGGCGTTGTAGGTGCTCGGCCCCTTGCATCCCAGCCGGTAGAGACACCAGCCGAGCTTGGCGCCTTCATCGTCGAAGCTCTCGGCGAAGAGCCCCCGGTCGTAGAAGGGGCGGCGATAACAGCGGTCATGGATCGACTGGCCGTAGAAGGCGAGTGGACGGCCATAGCTGTCCAGCTCGGGCAGTCGGCCGAAGACCAGGTAATGGGCCAGCACACCGGTGATGACCATGGGGATCGGCGGACAGCCAGAGACGTTGACCACTGGTTTGTCCTTGACCAGATCCATGACCGACATGGCCCCGGTCGGATTCGGCTTGGCCTGGGGAATTCCGCCGAAGGCCGCGCAGGTCCCGACCGCGATCACGGCGGCGGCGTGCTCGACCGTCTCCATCAGGGTTTGGTAGTTGCTGTGTCCGGCGACGGTCGAGAAGCCTGGGTTGGCGTCCGGCCCTGGGATCGAGCCGTCGACGATCACCAGATATTCTCCCTTGTTCGCCTCCATGGCCTGAAGCCGCGCCTCCTCGGCGGCCTCGCCCGCGGCGGCCTGTAGGGTGTGGTGATAATCCAGCGAGATGAAGTCGAGGATCAGATCCTCCAGGGTCGGGGCATGGCTGCGGGTCAGCGACTCGGTGCAGCCGGTGCATTCCTGGAAAGAGAGCCAGATGACCGAGGGGCGTTTCGCCGTCTCCAGCGCCGCCGCGATGGCCGGCGCCAGGCTCGGCGGCAGCGCCATCATCGAAGTGGTGGCGGCGCAGAACTTCAAGAATCCGCGGCGCGACAGGCCGTGATCTCGCAGGCTCTCGCCAAGTGTTTTCTCGGGGGTCTTGCGGGCGGCCATGGGCCCTCCTGTCGGGTGTCAGGACGTTGGTGGCGAGTCGCCCGGTTCCAGATCCCGCCTGGGCATTCGGGAGTCGAGCGTGGCGATCGACTCCGCGAGGTCTTCTGGGCGCGGGCGCAGGATCTCCGGTGTGAGGGCGATCTCGATATGAAGGGTCAGTCGCTGGTCTTCCGTGCCGCGATAGTCCACCAGCCAGACGCCGGGGATGGCCGTCTCCTGGATGAGCGTCGGACCCAGTGCCTCGACGCTGGCCTGGACCTCGCCCCGGCCCAGGACATCGGTCAGCCGCTCCAGATCGCCGGGTCCGAAGGGCATGGCGTTGAGGTCGATCCGCGTTTCCTCACCCGTTTCGATCAGGATCCCAAGGGCATGGCGGATCTGGTGCAGGATGGAAAGCGCGTGCCCATGGTCACGCGGAGCCTTCGCGCAGGCGGGGCCTGGCGAGGACTGGCTGGCGATCGGATCCAAGCCTGACATGGTCTAACCTCGGCGTCGAATGAGGAAAGTCTAGGCCGATTCGACGGCGTTGAACTTGATTCAGCGCAGTCGGGTTCAGAAATTCAGCAAGCACGAATATGCTTTTGTGACGAAGTTCCACCCTCGTGGAGAGACTTGGCGGCCATGGCGCGGGGTAGGGTGGTTACATTTCGATCGCTCAGGTCGGACTTTCGCGGACCGGACTTCCGGCCGTCCACTCGGCATCCCAGCGCGCGAGCAGATCCATGGCTAGGCGCATGGCGAGCGGCACGGCGGCCTCGACCTCCGGGGTCAGTCGCTCGCCCCAATCGATGACGCCCGGCTCGATGCCGATCAGGGCGCGCCGTTCGGGCAGGCTGTCCGAGAGCCGGGCCATGTCCATCAGGTCGGACAGACTGACTTCGTGGACCGAGCGCGCCTGGGTCCGTAGTTGCCGGTCCATGGCCTCGTCCTCGAAGAGTCGGAGGCTGCCGGGGGCATCGCTCAAGGCTGCGGCATCCACGACGATCAACCGTTGACTCTCGCCGATCGGACCCGCGAGCGTGAAGCTCAGGGTTCCGCCATCCATGAAGGCAATGGCCTCGTCGGGTTCGAGCGCGGCCTCCAGACGGCGCACGACCTCGGCGCCTACGCCCTCGTCGGTCATGAGGATATTGCCAATGCCAAGAATGAGGGTACGGGGTTTCATGCTGATGTTCTCCGGATGATCCCAAGCGGATTCGTTGAAATGATGATCCAGGTTCTTGCCGCCGGGCGGGGACACGCCTAGCCTGTGCGTCAAGGCACTGACGTCAACGGAGAATCCCGCGATGTGTTTCGGAATACCCATGCAGGTGCGGACTATCGATGGCTTCATCGCCCGGTGCGAGGCGAAGGGCGTCGAGCGGGAGGCGAGCCTGTTCATGCTTCAGCATGAAGCGATCGCGGTCGGCGATTATGTCGTGGTCCACCTTGGACATGTGATCGACAAGGTCAGCGCCGAGGAGGCGAGAGCGGCTTGGGAGATCTACGACGGGATGCTCGCGGCGCCGGGAATGGAAGGCCGCTGAACCGCCGGACCAGACCAACGCCGGGGAGGTGGCCCAGTGCGGGGTGGGGTCATCCATCGGTTGCTCGAACGAAAAGGGGCCGTCGCTTGGAAAGCTCGACTCCGAATAATCCGGTTTCGCGCTCTGCTTCGATCGCGGCCAGCCGGTAGGCCGGCAAGATGGCCTCATCAAGCTTCGATTCTAGGCTCGGGTTGCCTGCCAAGTGCGATGCTAACCGAATGCCCTGCTCTTTGCTGAGCTTCCCCGCGCGCGGAAGTGAAACCTGCTCGTTGCTCCAAGCGTGGAAATCCTGCTCATAAAGACTCGTCATCGCGCTCTCCAGTGTTCGCTCGATGCCCACACCGCGCCCCGAGCATCGCCTGCTCCCGATCGGCATGGCGCCCCGCGACGGGGAAGTTGGGGCCAACCGAGACTTGCTTCGAGTTTTTTCCTGACTGAATGGGTTAGTCTCCGATGTCGATCTGGCATGAGTTGCCTCGGAACAACCAGAGCGGGTTACCATGAAGCGCTTCTCCTTTCTTATCCCATTGATATGGCTAGCGGGTTGGACGCGGTCCTGGGCGGCTCCCGATGCTGGCGACCTGAGCTTGGAGGCCTCGGTCTTATACGTGGCGTTGATTCTGGCATTTCTGGGAATGACGGTCGGGGTGTTCGCCAGCACGAAGAGGGGATTCAACATTTTCCGAGCGGCCATCGCTGGATTTGTTCTTGGTCCCTTCGCCTTCCTGCTGTTCTTCAGGCCCGGACCGGCTTCATGCTCGGAAAGCGGTGTTAAATGGTGGCTTCTCGGCGGCCGGATGTCCGCGGACGATGCGGCTGGCCAGGACGCCGTGAAAGAGACTGGTTTGCCCGAGCCGGAGCGGCAATCTCCGCTTCCGGAAGCCCCGTCGAGTCGCAAGGCCAAGCCCGCCGCGGCAAAAGACCTAAGCTCCGAGTTTGCTCAATATTCCGAGATGTTGAGACGGACGATGCCTGGGGCGCTCATCCGTGAGAATCCCATCGATTACGCGGAAAAATTTGGGGAGGCGCCGGTGATTCGATGCTCCAACCCGGATTGCAACCGGTTACTTCCGCCACCGCATCACCAATGCCCGCATTGCGGAACTTTTCACGCCTGAGCGGTTGTGAAACCGGCCGATGCTCGACCCGTAGGATGGGCAGAGCGAGAGCGATGCCCATCCTACGAGCGGTTTTAACCGGCAAGCCGTTACAGAGACTTGAGCACCGTTGTACTCGGTGCTCTTTGGTGGGGTGATGGGTTTCGCTTCGCTCTACCCATCCTACGAGCGGTTTTAACCAGAGGATTTTCGATGAGTTCCGTCGTCAAGGATCAGTCCCATTCGTCGGATGCCCTGAGGGCTCCGCGCGAGGTTTTCACGACAAGCGATGGATGGCGTTTGTCCTATTACGCCGACTCTAGCCACCAGGGACGGCCACTGGTGCTCATCCACAGCATCAACGCCGCCTCCAGCAGCTTCGAGATGCGGCCCTTGTTCGAGCACTACCGTCAGAGTCGCCCGGTTTACAGTCTCGACCTGCCCGGCTTCGGTCACTCGGAGCGGCGCGAGACGGGGTATTCGCCGGAGCGCTATGCCCAGGCGATCGCGGAGTTTCTCGATACGGTGGTTCGGGAGCCGGCGGATCTGATCGCCCTTTCCTTGAGCGCGGAATTCGCCGCGCGCGCCGCGCGGGACGCGCCGGAGCGCTTCGCCTCGCTGGTGCTTATCTCCCCGACCGGCTTCGGTTCGCAATCCCTGCCGAGACCGAGCGCCGCCAGGCTGATCTCGGGGCTCGTGAAACGGCCGGTCCTGAGTCAGCGGATCTACGATCTGGTCGCCTCCAGGCCCAGCATCCGCTACTTCCTCGGACGATCCTTCGTCGGCAGGATTCCGGACGAGATGGTCGCCTATGCCCACGCCACGTCGCACCAGCCCGGCGCGCGTCATGCGCCGCTGACGTTCCTCTCGACAGGTCTCTTCAGCGCCGAGCCCATGGATCGGCTCTACGCCAAACTCGGGAATCTGCCCGTGCTGGCGATCGCCGATCAGGATCCCTACATCGACTTCGCGCGTCTGCCGGCGTTCGTCGCGGCTCATCCGAGTTGGCGGATGCTGGCGCTGGCCCCCCATCGGGGGCTGCCTCATTGGGAGAAGCCGGGCGAGACGTTCACGGCCCTCGACGACTTCTGGGCCTCCGGTCGCCTCAGGAACGCGGCTTGAGCCAATAGACGCGCTCGCGCAGACGGGTCAGCCCCCGGCGACGGAAGTTGGGCGAGTCGTCGAGCGCGTCGAAATTCGCCAATGCCTCGATCCGGTAGCGATCCTCGAACAGCCGCCCGACCTCGTCGGGCTGGACGGAGAAGGGCGGGCCGCTCATTTGCTCCTGATCGTAATCCAGGGTGATGAGCAGACTGTCGATCGGGCTCGGAAACAGGCGTCGCAGATGGCGCGCGTAGCGATCGCGCATGGGCGGAGGCAGGGCGATCAGCGAGGCGCGATCGAAGATTCCGCCCACGCCTTCCAAATGCGCCGGCTCAAGATCGAAGAAGTCGCCGCATAACAGGGTCAGCTCATCCATCTGGTAGCGCCGAAAGGGCGGGGTCTCCGTGATCCGGGGACTGAGCCCCTGTTCGGCGAAGAAGGCTTCGACCGCGGTCTCGCTGATCTCGACGCCAACCACGCGATGACCCTGGCTGACCAGCCAGATGAGATCCAGCGTCTTGCCGCACAGTGGCACGAAGACCTGGGTCTCGCGCTCCAGCCCTAGTCGGGGCCAGTGTTCCTGTAGATGGGCATTGATCTCGTCGAGGTGCCAGCCGATCTCTCGACGTTGCCAACGATCCAGCCAGAATTGAGTCTCCATGGTGTGTTGCATGACCTCGTTGGGTTTGTGCGCGGCCATGAATCGAAAACCCTGGAAACACGGCGGCGAGCCTGGACTACCACCCCCCATGGAGTGCTTGTTCGTTGAGATCCTGCCAGTCGCCCTCGCCGATATCCAGGGTCTGCCAGGCCTGCTCGCGATAGTCCTGCATCTCGGGCGTGTCGTGGGTGCCGTGGGACAGGGCCACCAGATAGTGGGCGAGCTTCGCCAGCGCGATCAGATAGGGGATCGTCGGTTCGTCGACCTCCAGGTTCTTGACGCTGTGATGATGCAGGATCGCCAGGGCGATGGGCTCCGGGAGCTTCCAGTTGTGCGCGAGCAGGAAGCCGACCGTCGTGTGATCGACGCCCAGCGTGCTCCGTTCGTAGCTCAACAAGACGCTCGGCTCGCTGTTGCCGCGAAAGCTCCACTCGGAGATGTAATTGTCCGAGACATTGGCGAAAATCAGGCTACCGACATCGTGCATGATGCCGAAGAGATAGGCTTCGTCCTGGCTGATTCCAGAGGTCACCCGCGCGATGGCCGTGATGACGCGCGCATTCTCCATGATCGACTCCCAGAGCACCCGCACCGAGCCTTGATTGACCCCCATCATCCGATTGATCGCCTCGGCGGTCACGATCGTGGTCAGGCGCCCCAGACCCAAGAGTCCGACCGCCTGCGACACGCTGGTGATCGGCGCACTCAGGTTGAAGGCGGGTGAGTTGATGGTCTTGAGGAGCTGACCGGTCAGGGCGGGATCCTGCGCGATGAGGTCGGCCGCGACCCGGAGGTCCGGCTCCAACTGACCCATCTCCTTGCGCAGTGCCAGCACGACATCGGGAATCTGAGGTATGCCCGCCCGGCGCACGACTTGGAACGCGGCCTCGAAGGCGGTCTTGGTTGGATAGAGGTGGCGGGTCGATTTCATAAGGCTGTTTCCCGCTGTAGCCGTCACGGCTGGTTGGTTGCTGTCATCTGGGTTCGAGACGCGGCTATTTATACGCCAAGCGTCCCATTCGCGATCGAACCCTTGTTCGTTTTGTGGCTGCGGTCGCAACAATGAACGCCCTCAGTCGTCCGCCGCCGGACGGTGCTGGATTTGCTTGATCAGCTCCAGGGCCTCCTCGAATTCGAACCCGATGGCCAACTGCTCGACCTGCTCGAAACGGGCTCCCAGACTGACTTGCAGCAGGGGCTTCTCGGCCTGCATGAGACCGATGGCGCGGGTGTTGTTCTCGCGCAAGAGGGCGGTCAGGGCGTCGAGAACCTGTCCCAATCGTCGCGGATCCGGCGCTGGAGCGGTGGCCGCGTCGAGCGCGGGCGGCGGTTGCGAGGTGAGAGGCTCCAGAACCCGCGCCAAGGGGGCGAGCGCCTGGTCGATCGCCGCGATCAGCTCCCGGATCCGCTCGGCGGCCAGGTTGGGATCCGCCCGGATGGCGCCGTCCAGGCTGGCCGCGGCCTCGGCGACGGCGCTCGCTCCCAGGGTGGCCGAGACGCCCTTCAGGCCATGCGCCAGCGCGCGGATCGAGGCGCGCTCGCCGGTCTCCAGCGCCTCGACCATGCGGTCCGTGTCACGGCGATGAGTCGCGACGAATCGCTCCAGCAACCTCAGGTATTTTTGCCGTTGTCCGCTCATGGCCGACAGGCCCTGGGCGGTGTCCATGCCTGGCATCCGGATCAGGCGAGCCAGGATGGCCTCGGTCGATGGCGGCCCGTGGTCGCCGTCGGAAGGGACCGGCAACCGGTCTTTGCTGGCCTCTGGCGTGGCGGCGGGCAGCGCCGCCGCGGATTCCGACGGCAACCAGCGCAGCAAGGCGTCGAAGAGATCGAGAGGCGCGACGGGTTTGGCGATGAAGTCGTTCATCCCGGCCTCCAGACAGGCCAGCCGATCCTCCTCGAAGGTATTGGCGGTCATCGCCAGAATCGGCTTGTCGGCCCAGCCGGGGAGGGCGCGGATGGCGCGGGTCGCCTCCAGTCCGTCCATGATGGGCATTTGCACGTCCATCAGGATCAAGGCGTAGTCTCCGGTGCCGGCCTTCTCGACCGCCACCTGGCCGTTCTCGGCGGTGTCCACCTCGAGCCCGACGGCATGCAGCAGATCCAGCGCGACCTCGCGGTTGACGGCATTGTCCTCGGCGAGCAGCAGTCGGACGCCGGCGTGGCGGTCGCGCAACTGCCCCTCGGCGAGCGCCCCGGCCCAGTGCGCGGTCGGCCGGTCGCGCTGGCCACGCTCGAGCCGGACGTTGAGCCAGAAGGTACTGCCCTGGCCAGGCGTGCTCTCGGCTCCGGCTTCCCCGCCCATGAGCCGCGCCAGTTGCATGGTGATGGCCAGCCCCAGCCCGCTGCCGCCATAGCGGCGGGTGGTGGAGGTATCGGCCTGCTCGAAGGCGCGGAAGAGCCCGGAGAGCTTGTCGCGCGCGATACCGATGCCGCTGTCCTGGACCTCGAAACGCACCAGCACCCCGTCGGCGTCCTCGCCCATGAGGCGCGCGCGCAGACTGACGGTCCCCCGCTCGGTGAATTTGATCGCGTTGCTGGCGTAGTTGAGCAACGCCTGACGCAAGCGGCTGACATCGCCCCGCAGCCAGCGCGGCACGCCCTCGCTGCCGATGGTCAGGGTCAAGCCCTTCGCCCTAGCGGATTCGGAAATGAGCGAGCGCACCTGATCCAGCAAGGATTCGAGCGCGAAGTCGCCGATTTCCAGAGACATTCGGTTGGCCTCGATGCGGGAGAGATCGAGGATGTCGTTGAGGATGGTGAGCAGGTGGCGGGTGGCGGTATCGATCCTGCTCAGTCGCTCGGCCTGGGCCAGGGTGACGCCGTCTCGGCGCAGCAGATGCGTCAGGCCCAGGATGGCGTTCATGGGCGTGCGGATCTCGTGGCTCATGTTGGCCAGGAAGGCGCTCTTGGCGCGGGTGGCGGCCTCGGCCAGCTCGGCGCGCCGCTCCATTTCCGCCTCCATGTCCCGTTGCGGCCTGATGTCGCGCGCGAAGCCGACGGTGCCGAGCACCGCGCCATCGACATCGAGGATGGGCGCCTTGAAGGTCTCGTAGATCTGGCTGGGATCCGTCGCCAGGCGCTCCTCAAGGGTCATGGCGCGGCGGCTGTCCATCACCTCGGTATCCTCCGCGCGGTGACGCTCGGCCACCGCGTGCGGCCAGAGATCGAAATCGGTCTTGCCGAGCAGGTTCTCCGGGGTTGTTCCATTGAAATCGGCGACGACGCGGTTGACGGCGAGGAAGCGGCCCTCGCGATCCTTGAGCCAGGCCATGTGCGGCAGGTTGTCGATCAGGGCCTGCAAGGTGTGGCTTTGCCGGCGCAGCTCCTCGGTGCGCGCGCTCACCAGCTCCTCCAGGTGGTGACGGTGACGCCCGAGCTCCTCGTTCAGCGCCTGCCGCTCGGTGATGTCGAAGCTCAGACCGAGCAGATGCCGCGGCGTCCCATCCTCGCCGAGGATCAGACGACCCTGGGAAGAGATCCAGCGCACCCCGCGCTTCGGGTGGTGGATGCGGTAGTCGCAATGGTATTCGGTGCCTTGCTCGATCGCCGTCTGGACGGCGCCGATGAGGCGGTCCCGGTCCTGTTCGTGGACAGGGGCCACCGAGTTTTCGAAATGCATCGGCGTGCCGGGCGCCACGCCCCAGAGATCGTACATCTCGGGTGACCACCAGGCCGCTCCGCTCGGCAGATCCCAGTCCCAGGCACCGCCGGCGGCGGCTTGCAAGGCCCAGCCTAGGCGCTGGCTCTCCAGGTGCCGCTCGGCCTGGGCTTGACGGATGCGCTCGGCGAAGGCCAGTTGCTGGCGCTGGCGCAGCAGGTGGAAACCGCTGCCGATCATGAACAGGGCCAGCAGACCGGCGAGGGCGATCCAAATGGAGATCCGCGCGGCCCCGGCATCGACCTCGGACAGATCGATCTTGGCGAGCAGATACCAGTCGGTGTCGGGAATGGACAGGATCGAGGCCAGTACGTCAAGGTCACGGTAATCGCGACCGATCAGGGTCCGCTCGGTCGTCTCGGCGTCGCGCGGCACCCAAGCCGTGATGGCGTCGGGCGTCGTCACCGCCTGGAGCACTCCGGGCGCCGCGTCCTCGCGGTGACTCGGCCGAGCGAGGAAAACGGTCTGGCTGTCCTCGCGCCGAAACAACAGCGCCTCGCCGCTGATGTCCGGGGCCGGCCAGTGCGCGAGGATCTTGCTCAGCCATCCCCCTGGATCCAGGTGCAGGACGATCAGCGGCGTCGGCGTGATCCCCGCGAGGGGAACCACATAGTCCAGCCGCGCATGACCGGCGATGCCGCGATAGGGACCGAGGCGCTTAATTTCGCGGTCACGGCTCGCGAGCTGCGCCGCGGCCGCTAATTCCGGGCTGATCCGGACCGGCGCGCTGGCCGTGCCCCAGAGGCGTCGCGCCTGGGAATCCAGCAGGGTGACGGCGCTGAAACCCTTGACGCGGATGAGGTTTTCCAGGCGTGCCTGCAAGGCGGCCGCGCTCGCCATATCGCCATCGACCTGCCAGCGCCGGAACAGTTCGTCGAGAACGCCGCTGGTCTGGACCAGGGTCGCGTCCGAGCGCCGCTCGCTCAGCCAATCGGTGATCTGTTGCCGTTTTTGCGCCGCGATGGCGTGAATCCGCTGCCCGGTCGTGTCGTGCTGTTCGCTGAAGGTGTGCAGGATGGCCGCCAGGGTGAGCGCCACGAGCACGATGCCGAGCATCGCGAGCGGCAGGCGCGCGCGGGTCGGCGTCAGGCCCGGCGCCTCGGCGTCAGCCCCCGGCGCGCGGGCCTCCTGGCGCACCGGCGCCCGCAGGAGCCGATACAGCAGCAGCGAGGTCAGGGTGACGAAGGCGATGCCCTTGAGCGCGCTGGCGAGCGCGAGGTCGGCCGGATCGCTCAGCAGCCAGTCCAGCATCATGTCGGACAGCAGGATCCAGAGGCCCGCGAACACCGCGTAGACGAGAACGATGCCAAGCCTGCCGTTGGTGGGAGGGCGCGGGCTGGATGGGATGGCTTGAGTGTCCGTGTTGGTCATGACCCTTGGTCGTCGATGGGCTCAAGGATTTGGAGCGATGTTCGCCGTCGTTCCAAATCCCGCCGTGGGACGGACGGCGCCAACCTCTCGTTCTTGACGGTCGCCTGATCTCTAGCCGCTGATTGTCTCTCGGAAACCGCCTGCCTGTCCCGCCTGGCGAGCCGTATCTGGATGAAACTAGAAAGAGCCGTCAGCCCTCAGCGATTCGCCGCCCGCCGTTCATGGCCGAGGGTTTCACTTCTTGCGGGCTAGCGGGGCCTGTACGCATCTGGTGGCGCCCGCCGGCTGTCCATTTCTTGATCGACGGATCCTCCGGGCGTAGCATCGCGCGCTGCCCGTTTCCTGGCGACCGACTCTCGATCATGCCGCCATCCGCTTTCAGACCGCGCCGCTTGATCCGGTCGGGCGCCGCTCGACTGGTCCATCCTTTCCCTTGCTCGCCCGCGACGGGTGCGACGGCCGTTTCTCCGGCCAGCGGCTGGTCGTGATGGGACGTCGATGATCCCTTTCGTCCGTCGTCTGCCCATCAAGACCAAGATCATCCTCATGGTGGTCGCCAGCACCAGTCTGGTCCTGGTCCTGGCGACCCTGACCTACATGCTCGCGGAGCATCGCGCGCAGCGCGCCAACCTCGTGGGCTCGGCGACCGCGCTGACGCGCGTCATCGGTCTCAACGCCTCGGCCGCGCTGGTCTTCGACGATCCCTCGACCGCCAACGAGATCCTCGGCGCCCTGAGCGAGCAGCCCGAGGTGCTGACGGGCTGGATCCTCAAGCCGGACGGCAACCGGCTGGCCGCCTATACCAGGGCGAACGCCAACCCGTGGCGTCTGCGCGAGATCGCCGAGACATCCTTCGAGCATTCGACCCCCGGCGTGGCGCGTTTCCACGACCGGCACCTCTCGGTCATCCAGGAAATCCGGGTCGACTCGCGTCCGGTCGGTTTCATCGATCTGCGCTTCGACCTGGCGCCGCTGGAGGCCAGCGCGCGGCGCCAGCTCATGATCGCCGCGCTGGTGTTGCCTCCCGCGCTGCTGCTGGCCTATCTGCTCGCCTCGGGTCTTCAGCGTCTGCTCTCGCGCCCGTTGATGGCGCTGATGCGGACCATGGATCAGGTCTCGCGCGAGGGGGACTACACAATACGGGCGCGTGTCTTCGGCGAGGACGAGCTGGGCCGCCTGACCCAGGGGTTCAACGGCATGCTGGAACAGATCCGCAAGCGCGACGATGCCCTGGCCGAGGCGATGATCGAACTCAAGGCCGCCAAGGAGGCGGCCGAGTCGGCCAGTTCGGCCAAGTCGTCCTTCCTGGCCACCATGAGCCATGAGATCCGCACCCCGATCAGCGGCGTGCTCGGCATGACCGAGCTGCTGCTGGACACGGATCTGTCCGATCCGCAGCGTCGACTCGCGCGCTCGGCCCATCGCTCGGTCCTCAATCTCCTGGACATTATCAACGACATTCTGGACTTCTCGCGTATCGAGGCGGGCCGGCTGGAACTGGAGTGCGTGGCGTTCGATCCGCAAGAGGTGCTCGACGATGTCCTGGAGGTGCTCCAGGAGCAGGCGCGTCGCAAGGGCATCGGACTGGGCGCGCGGCGCGCGGCCTCGGTTCCGCGCTCCCTGATCGGCGATGGCGCGCGCCTGCGCCAGGTGCTGCTCAACCTCGCCGGCAACGCCGTGAAATTCACCGCGCGCGGGCGGGTGGATATCCTGCTGGAGTCGGACCAACTCGCGGACGCCGGAATCCTGCTGCGCTGCTCGGTCCGCGATACCGGAATCGGTATCGCGGAGGAGGCCCGCGAGACCATCTTCGAGGAGTTCAGTCAGGCGGATACCTCCACCTCGCGCCGTTTCGGAGGCTCCGGGCTGGGACTGGCGATCTCGCGCAAACTGGCGCGTCTGATGGGCGGCGATATCCAGGTCAAGAGCTGGCCCGGCGAGGGCTCCACCTTCGTTCTGACCGCGCGCCTGGAGTTGGATCCGGAGCCCATCGGCCGAGCGACCGGATCCGGTCCGCTCGTCCCGGACGGTCCGCGCCTCAAGGGGCGTGTCCTGGTGGCCGAGGACAATCCGGTGAATCAGCAGTTGGCGCTGGGCATGCTCGAGTCTCTCGGGTGCGAGGTCATCCTGGTCGACGATGGGCTTGCGGCCTACGATCGGGTCGTGACCGAGCGCTTCGACCTGGTTCTAATGGACTGCCACATGCCGGGTCTGGACGGATTCGACGCGGCCCGGCTGATCCGCGAATGGGAGCCGGATCGCCGGCGTCTGCCGATCGTCGCCCTGACCGCGGATGTCCAGAAGGAGACCCAGGCCAGATGCCTGGCGCTCGGGATGGATGGCTTCCTGCTCAAGCCCTTCAACCGCCGGCAGTTGGCGGGCGTCGTGGCGCGCTTCCTTCCCCAGGGCGAGCCGCCGGCACGTTCCGCCGGGCGCTCCGCGGGCGCCCCCGCGACGGACGGCTCGTTGCTGGATGCCTCGGCGCTGGAGCAGATCCGGTCCCTGCAGCAGCCGGGTGAGCGGGATCTGCTGACCTATATCATCGACCTCTTCCTGAGCGACACGCCGGTCACCCTGAGGCAACTCAGGCAATCCCTCGGTCGGGGAGATCCGCGCGCCGTCCAGGAGGCCGCGCACCGTCTCAAGTCCGGGGCCGCGAATTTGGGCGCGACGGATTTCAGCGTGGCTTGCCGGGATCTGGAGCGGCTCGCCGCGGAGGGTCGAGTTCCGGACTCCGAGACGTGTATCCTTCGGCTGGAGGCGGATTTCGAATCCCTGGCCGAGGCGCTGCGCCGCGAGCGTCGCGCCTGAGTACGAGACTGAACGATGGAGCCCCCGATTGGATGTTGACGCGACTGACTCCCACTCCCCCCGCCAGGGCTCCCGTCCTGCCCACCATGGGCCTGATGCTCGTCCTTCCGATCACCGCCTCGGGCGGAAGCCTCGGGGAGCTCAAGGGCATGAGCCTGGAGGAACTGGCCGATCTCCAGGTCTCGATCGTCTCCAAGCGTCCGGAGCGGCTGGCCGACAGCGCGGCGGCGGTTTACGTGCTGACCGAGGAGGACATCCGCCGCAGCGGCTATACCAGCATCCCCGCGCTGTTGCGGCTGGTGCCGGGCTTCAGCGTGGCGCGCATGGACAGCGCCGAGTGGGCGATCACCGCGCGCGGCTTCAATGGCCGCTTCGCCAACAAGCTGCTGGTCATGATCGATGGTCGCAGCGTCTACACGCCGCTGTTTTCCGGGGTCTTCTGGGAGTCCTTCGACACCCTGCTGGAGGACATCGAGCGCATCGAGGTCATTCGCGGTCCGGGGGCCTCTTCCTGGGGCGCCAACGCGGTCAACGGCGTGGTCAACGTCATCACCAAGCACGCCGGGCGCACGGAAGGGACGCTCGTTTCCGGTTACGCGGGCGATCGCGAACGGGGTCTGGCGGGGCGTCAGGGCGGGGCGATCGGCGAGACCGGCTATCTCCGGCTCTATGCCAAGCATGAGGATCGCCTGCCCCAAAAAGGGTTGGCGGACGGCTCGGACAAGGACGATCTCTCCGGTGATCGTGTCGGGTTTCGTGGCGACTGGGATTTGACCCCCGCGGACAATCTCAGCCTCTGGGGCGATCTCTTCTCGGTCGATTCGCACGATCCCTGGATCGATGGGAGCGACCTGATGCTGCAATGGGAGCACGCGCGCGATTCGGGCGCGGGCGACACGCTACGGATCTCCCATGATCGTTTCGAGATGGAGACCGCGACCAGCACCGACGACGCCTCCATCCGGGAGGATCTGGACACCTTCGAGGTCGAGTATCGCCACCGCTTCGCCCCGGTGCGACGGCACGACCTGAACCTGGGCCTCGGTTATCGCTGGTATCGCAGTCTCATCGAGGGCTCGGAGGTTCGCGCCGCCGATCCCGCCGAGCGTTCCTTCGAGCTGTTCAGCGCCTTCGTCCAGGACGAGATCGCCCTGGTGCCGGATCGCTGGTACCTCACCCTGGGCACCAAGCTGGAACACAACGACTTCACCGGTTTCGAGATTCAGCCCAGCCTGCGCGCGCGCTGGAATCCGCGACCCGACTCCACGCTCTGGGCCGCGATCTCACGCGCCGCGCGCACCCCCTCGCGCGGCGAATACGACCTGGTCGGGGTGAGCACGGTCGTGGCGGCGAGCCCCGATACTCAGTGGATGCCGCTGATCGCGCGCTTCACGGGGGAGGATCGGATGAACAGCGAGCGCCTGATCGCCTACGAGCTTGGTTATCGTTGGCGGCCGGCACCGGTCCTGGGGATCGATCTGGCCCTGTTCCATAACGACTATGACCAGTTGCGAACGCTCGAATACTCGGATTTACGGCTGGAACTCGATCCCTCTCCGCGCTGGATCCTCTCGGTCACGCCGGACAATCTCCTGAAGGGACGGACCTATGGTCTCGATCTGGTGGTCGATTGGCGCCCCGGCGCGTCTTGGCGGCTCCAGGCCTGGTACTCGCTGATGGGGATGGATCTGAATCCGGTCTCGGGCAGCACCGATCCGGAGGGGGTGGCGCTCGCCGGACGCTATCCGCGACAGCAGGCCGGGCTGCGCGTCGGTGTCGATCCGCGCCATGACCTGGAGTTGGATCTCTATCTTCGCTTCGTCGACCAACTGCCGGATTTCGACGTGGACGCCTATGGGGAGCTGGATGCCCGACTGGCCTGGCGGCTGGACCCTCGCCTGACCCTGGCCCTGGTCGGGCGCAACCTGCTGTCCCCGTCCCATCTGGAATACGGCGTGGAGACGCTGGGGAGCACACCGCACGAGATCGCTCGGGAAATTCTGCTGCGGGTCGAATTCACATACTGACATCCAGGGATGGCGATTCATGGAACGAAAGAGACGCGGGCGAGTGTCCTGGCGGGCGAGGGAACCCAGGCGGCCTGGCCAGACGACCCGAGCCGCTCGCCTCCGGGGCTTGGCCTTCCTGGGCCTCTGGTTGAGTCTGCCCGGCGGCGCGATGGGCGCGGCGGAGACGTTCGCGGAGCTGGAGGTCCGGGCCGTCTATCTCTACAACTTCGCCGCCTTCGTCGAGTGGCCACCGACCGCCTTCGCCTCGTCCAGCAGCCCCATTCGCTATTGCGTGGCGGGCAATCGCGGGCTTCTCCTCAATCTGGAGCGGGTTCTGACGGCAGAGACGCTGGGTGGACGCACCCTGGAGCTGGTGGCGGTGGGGGAGGATCCAGCGCGCTGGGAGCCCTGTCATCTACTGTATGTCGATCATGGGTTCCAGCATCTGGTGCCGGCCATGTTCGAACAACTGAGCGGAAGGCCCGTGCTGACGGTCGGTGATTCCGAGACTTTCGCCAGCCGGGGTGGGATGATCGGTCTGGTTCGTCGAGGGGGCCGCTTGCGGACCTTCATCAATCGCGCGGCGCTCGCGCGTGTTGGCATTCGATTGAGCTCGAAGCTGCTGCGACTCTCAACCCTGATCCTCGACAAGGACGCGCCATCATCCCAATGACCGCTTTCCGGAACCCCCGACCGGCGTCGCTCCAGCCGCGGCCGGCGCGATCGTCTCAAGGAAGGCCAAGCCCCGGCGAGTCCGGGATGCTCATCGACGGTTTGGATTCCACGCCATGAACCTGCAACCACCCAATGCCATCAGCCGCAAGCCTCGGCGCATCCTCGTGGCGGCGGCCCTGGTGTCGCTCCTGTTGGTCATGCTGACCCTGCTCGCCCTGTGGTCGATCGCGTATCGCCACGCCCTGGTGAGTCATTTTTCGGTGCTGACCCAGGCGATCGGCAGGACCACCAGCCTGGCGCTGGAATTCGGTGACGAGAAGACCGCCGTCCGACTCCTGGAGGCGCTGCGGGCGGATCCGGATGTCAGGCGCGGCTGGCTGATGGACGCGGATGGTGCCTTGCTCGCCATCCATCCCGCCGAGTGGCCGGTTTCGGACGAGCCGTCCCGCGCGAGTCCGGGCGATCATCCCGACTGGATTCCGGCCTTGCTCAAGGACGGCGGAAGCCATCGCTTCACGGACCGGACGCTCCAGTACGCCGTGCCCATCCTCTCCGATGGCGAGCGGATCGGCTCGCTGGCGGTCGAGGCCGCGCTGGTCGGGTTCCACGCCGATCCGCGCTCGACTCCCTGGCTGTTGCTGGGGATCCTGGTGTCGGCCGCCACGCTGGCGCGTCTCCTGTCCGAGCCGCTCCAGCACCGTGTCGGCGCGCCCATGTCGCGGCTCCTGGCGGTCATGGAGCCGGTCACCAGCGAGCCGGATTACCGCCTCGGCGCGGCGCCGGGCGCGGAGGACGACATCGGCCGTCTGATCGCCGGGTTCAACGACATGCTGGGGCGTTTGGGAGGGCGCGACCAACGGCTGGTCCAGCCTCGACAAGGGCTCGGGGGCGAGGTCGCGGATCGCGACTGTCCGGCGGATCCAGCGGGACCGGCCGTTACGCCGGGCGACTGGCCCGAGACGCCGGGGATCGTGGGTCGGAGCGAGGCGCTGGAGCTCAGGGTTCTGGTCGCCGAGGACAATCCGGTGAACCGGGAGCTCGCGGAGGCCATGCTCCGGCAGTTGGGATGCCGGACCACGCTGGTGTGCGATGGGCGGGCGGCGATCGAGGCCAGCGCGCGCGAGCCCTTCGATCTGATCCTCATGGATTGCCAGATGCCGCGCCTCGATGGCTACGAGGCGACCCGCCGGATCCGCGCGCGCGATTCCGCGGCCACGGCCAGGCGTCTGCCCGTGATCGCCCTGACCGCTCACGCCATGACCGGGGATCGGGAGCGCTGCCTGGCCGCGGGCATGGACGACTATCTGGCCAAACCGATCTCCTTGTCCCAACTGCGCGAGACCCTGCGGCGCTGGTCGACCCCGGCCGGTCGTCGACCAGCCGGGGTCGAGGATCCGCCGAGCGAGCCGGCCGAGACACAGCCCCTGGCGCTGCCGGAGCGGGCCGATGGCGAGAGCCGCGAGGCCGTCGCCGGCCACGGGGGCTCGCTGGATCCCGTGGAGGTCTCAAGGCCTTTGGTCGTTCCGAGTGGCGGCCCTGGATCGGATGGAGCCCTCCCGGATCCCGACCGATCCGACGAGACCCGGCCGGTCGTGCCCGAGCGCAAACCCCTGATCCTCATCGTCGACGACGACAGGGTGATGCATCCGCTGGCTGATTCCAGCCTCGATCTCTTCGGTTTCGAGTGCGTCGGATGCCTGAGCGGTCAAGAGGCGCTGGAAGCCGTGCGCCAGAGGTCTCCGGATCTGGTGGTGCTGGATGTCATGATGCCCGGCATGGACGGTTTCGAGACCTGTCGGCGGCTGCGTGCCGAGCCGCAATTCGCCCTGATTCCAATCCTCATGGTCACCGGACTCGACGACATCGAATCCATCGAACGTGCCTATGAAGCCGGCGCGACCGATTTTCTCGCCAAGCCGCTCAACTGGTCACTGCTGGTCCACCGTATTCGCTATCTGCTGCGCGGCCACGCGACGCTCGCCGCCCTGCATCGCAGCGAGGCCCGGCAGGGCGCGCTGATTTCCGCGATCCCGGATGCCTTGCTGCGGGTCGATCGCCAGGGTCGCATCCTGCATTTCAAGCCGGGACGGGTGCTCCGGGGCCTCGGCGACAGGCCGGAGGCGAGCGTGACCGAGATCTCGCAACTGCTGCCGCCATCCATCTGCGCGGTGGTCAGGCAGGAGATCGCGGCCTCGCTCGAGGATCGTTCGATCCGGGAGATCGAGTTGGAACGCCCCGATGGCGATCAGGAAACCCTGGCGTTCGACGCGCGTTTCATCGCCATCGACGCCGATCAGGTCATCATCCTGCTTCGCGATATCAGCGAACGGCGTCGGCGCCAGCGGGTGATCCAGCATCTGGCCTATCGCGATGGGCTGACCGGTCTGGCCAACCGGCAACAGTTCAATCAGGATCTGGCCGAAGCGCTCAAGCGCGCCAGTCGTCGCGACGATCCCGTGGCGGTGCTGTTTCTCGACCTGGATCAGTTCAAGCGGATCAACGACTCATTGGGTCACGGCATTGGCGACGAACTGCTGCGGGGCGCGGCCGCGCGTCTCGAGGCCGCCGTGGACGAGGTCACGCGGGCCGAGAACATCCGCGAGGGCACGCTGTTCAAGACCGTCGCCCGACTGGGCGGGGACGAACTGACGGTGCTCCTGAGCGGCGAGGAGGCGGGCCGGATCGCCCGCCTGGTCGCCGAGCGGGTCATCCATCGGTTCCGCGAGCCCTTCGATATCGCGCCTCACAGCATCGTCTGCACCCTGTCCGTCGGCATCGCGCTCTGTCCGGAACATGGCGATAGCGCCGAGATCCTGCTCAAGCACGCCGATACGGCCATGTATGTCGCCAAGCTCAAGGGTCGCAACACCTACCGGGTGTTCACCCCCGCCATGGGCGAGGCCGCCTCGCGCAAGCTCGATATCGAGGCGCGCCTGCGCCGGGCGCTGGAGCGCGGCGAATTCGTCCTCGACTACCAGCCGATCGTCCATGTCGAGACCGGAGAGACCCTGTTCGTGGAGGCGCTGCTGCGCTGGCTGGATCCCGAGCGTGGATTGATCGGTCCGGATTCATTCATCCAGGTCGCGGAGGAATCGGGTCTGATCCTGCCGCTCGGCGCCTGGGTCATCGACGAGGTCGGACGCCAGCTTGGCCTCTGGTCGCGTCAGGGTCTGTCGCTCGGCGTATCCCTCAATCTGTCGGCGCGTCAGTTCAGTCAGTGGGGGTTGGTCGAGCATCTGCTGGACGTCGCGCGCGGGCTGCCGCCGCGCTCGATCCAACTGGAAATCACGGAGAGCCTGCTGCTCGATCAGGATGCCTACCTGATCGATACACTGGCCCGGCTGCGCGCCCAGGGGCTGCGGATCGCCATCGACGACTTCGGCACCGGCTATTCCTCGCTGGCCTATCTTCAGCACCTCCCTATCGATACCCTGAAAATCGACCGTAGCTTCGTCCATGCTATCGGCGGTGCTTCTCCGAGTGACACGGTGGTGAGGACCATCATCTCGCTGGCGAACGGGCTCGGGCTGGAGGTCGTGGCCGAGGGGGTGGAGACCGAGGAGCAGTATCGATTCCTGGTTCGCGAGGGATGTCTGGCGGTGCAGGGTTATCTGTTCGCGCGCCCGCTCGCCGCGGATCGGATCCAGACCTATTTGCTCCGGGGCCATCGCGTTCCGGGCGCCAAGGCCGTCTATTCGTCGGTCTCCGAAACGAGGGTCAACGCATGAAATCAACCGGATCCCAAGGCCCACGCGACTTCGAGCCGCACGAACGGCTCAAGGCCGACACCTGGCCGCTGGGTGCGTCCCAGGAGAGTCTGCTGCTCCTGATGAACAACGCCCTGGTTCCCTGGCTCATCCTGGTGCCCATGACGCGGGAGCTGGAACTACATCGTCTGGAACCGGAGCGGCGCCGTCGGATCCGCGACGAAATGGATCTGGTGTGCGATTTCCTGGAGCGCGAGTACCGGCCGCACAAACTTAACATCGCGACCCTCGGCAACCTGGTCCCCCAACTCCACATCCATCTGATCTGCCGCTATCGACAGGATGTTTACTGGCCCGCGCCCGTTTGGGGCCGTCAGGAGCGCCGCGACTACCAGACCGAGGAGGTCGAGCATCTGCTGGAGCGTGTGCGCCAGGAGCTTGGTCAGACCTTTGGATCCTGAGGTGGGGCGATGGGTCGGGCGGGTAGGCGCGGACGCCGATAGGATTTCGTGGGAGCGGCTTTTAGCCGCGATGAGCGCCGACGCGAGGTTTCTCGCGGCGGCAAGCCGCTCCCACGGGTGTGCCCATCGGCCACCCCGCGCGAACAGCACGGCTTTGTCCATTCCCGAAGGCTTTTGAGCTAGCATGAGCCCGCCGCTCAATTCGACGAGGATCTCAGATGTCACCCCAGGCCGTCCTGTTGGAACCCCAGGCGTCGCTGCCACGCGCGCTCTCCTGTCGCGATTCCCTGTCTCTCCCATTTCCCCGCCGCGCGTGCGCGTTTGTGCTGCTCGCGGGACTGGCGCTGGCGCTCTCGGGTTGCGAGCGGGCCGAGCAAGCCCCCGCGCGCGAGACCCCGCCGCCGGCCGTGGTGGCGGTCAAGGCCGAGGCGCGGACCATCGAGGAAGAGGCCAAGTTCGTCGGCCGGGTGGTCGCGCTGAATCGGGTCGAACTGCGGGCACGGGTGGAGGGCTTCCTCAAGGAGCGGCGCTTCACGGAGGGGCAGTCCGTTAAGGTTGGCGATGTACTCTTCGTCATCGAGCCCGACCAATATCAGTCGGTGGTCGATCAGCGCCAGGCCGATGTGGAAAAGGCCAAGGCCGATTACCAGAACGCGGACGCCCAGCTCAAGCGCGGCCAGGAGTTGCTGGTCCAGAAGAACATCGCCAAGGCCAAGGTCGATGAATTGCAGGCGGCGGCCTCGGTCGCCAAGGCCAGCATCGCCCAGGCGGAGGCGGCCCTCAAGGCGGCCGAACTGGATCTGGGCTACACCCGGATCATCGCCCCGGTCGCGGGCCGCATCGGGCTCGCGAGCCTGACGGTCGGCAACCTGGTCAGCCCGTCCTCCGGCGTCCTGGCGACCATCGTCAGCCGCGATCCCATCTATATCCAATTCCCGGTGACCCAGCGCGAGCTGCTCGCGGCGCGCAACCAGGTCAAGGCCAAGGGCGGCGACATCCATAAGGTCGCGGTGCGGGCGCGGCTCTCGGACGGTCAGTTCTATCCGCATGAGGGACACCTGGATTTCGTCGACGTGACGACCGATCGGGGAACCGATTCGGTGACCCTGCGTGCCGAGCTTCCGAACCCGGACGGCATCCTGGTGGATGGCCAGTACACCAGCCTGGTGGTGAGCAGCGGTGAGCCCGAGTCGGCGATCCTGATCCCGCAATCGGCGATGCAGGTCGATCAGCAGGGCGTCTTCGTGCTGGTCGTCGATGCCGAGAGCAAGGCCCGGATGCGCCGCATCCAGACCGGCCCGAGCAAGGGGGCGAATATCGTCGTGACCCAGGGGCTCGCGGAGGGCGAACTGGTCATCAGCGAGGGCATTCAGAAGGTCAAGCCGGGTCAGGCGGTCAAGGCCACGCCCGCCCCGGCGGTCGGCGGGGGCGCCGCGTCATGATCTCCGATATCTTCATCGACCGGCCCCGGCTCTCGATCGTCATCTCGGTCGTCATTACCCTGGCTGGTCTGATCGCCATCACCCAGATCCCGGTCGCCCAGTTCCCGGACATCGTCCCGCCCCAGGTCTCGGTGACCGCCGCCTATCCAGGCGCCAGCGCCGCCGTGGTCGAGTCGACCATCGCCCAGCCGATCGAGTCTAGGATCAACGGCGTCGACAAGATGCTTTACATGAAGTCGACCAGCGCCAACGACGGCAGCTATTCGCTCAACGTCACCTTCGCGCTGGGGACCGATCCCGACATCAACACGGTCAATGTCCAGAACCGCGCCAACCTGGCGATGGCCCAGCTCCCCGAGGAGGTCAAGCGTCAGGGGCTCACGGTCAAGAAGAAGTCCACCGCCATGCTCCAGGTGGTGGCCATCTCCTCGCCCAAGGGCGCCTATGACGCGCTCTTCCTGAGCAACTACGCGGCCATCAATGTCATCGACACCCTGGCGCGGGTGCCGGGCGTCGGCGAGGTCTCCCAGTTCGGGCCGCTCGACTACAGCATGCGTATCTGGCTGGATTCGGACCGACTCACGGCGCTCAATCTCACTCCATCGGATGTGATCGCCGCCATCCAGAGCCAGAACGTCCAGGCGGCGGTCGGGCGCATCGGCGCCCAGCCCATGACCCCGGATCAGCAGTTCCAGATCACCCTTCAGACCCAGGGCCGGCTGAGCGATGTAGCGGAGTTCGAGGACATCGTGGTGCGCGCCAACCCGGACGGCTCGACGGTGCTGGTGAGGGACGTCGGGCGGGTGGAACTGGGCGCCAAGCAGTCGGATTCGGTCAGCCGTCTCGACGGCCGGGACACCGCCGGCATGGCCATCTATCTGGCTCCGGGCGCCAACGCGGTGGCGGTCGGCGACGGCATCAAGGCGGCGATGGAAAAGCTCTCGGAGCGCTTTCCGGATGACATGGACTACACCATCGTCTACGACACCACGGATTTCGTGAAGGCGAGTCTGGAGAAGGTCGTCCATACCCTCTTCGAAGCCTTCGTCCTGGTCATCCTGGTGGTCTTCCTCTTTCTCGGCAGTTGGCGCGCGACCCTGATCCCCTTGATCGCCGTGCCCGTGGCCCTAGTCGGCACCTTCGCCTTCCTGCTCTCGATTGGCTTCTCGGCCAATACCATCTCGCTGCTCGCGGTGGTGCTCGCCATCGGTATCGTGGTCGATGACGCCATCGTGGTGGTTGAGAACGTCGAGCGGCTCATGGAAGAGGAGGGGCTGTCGCCGCGCGAGGCGTCGAAAAAGGCGATGGGCCAGATCACCGGACCCATCATCGCCATCACCCTGGTGCTGCTCTCGGTGTTCCTGCCGGTCGCCTTCATCCCCGGCATCACCGGGCAGTTGTTCCAGCAGTTCGCGGCCGTGGTCGCCTTCGCCATGCTGATCTCGGCGATCAACGCGCTCACCCTGTCGCCCGCGCTCTGCGCCATCCTGCTCAAGCCGACCCACCACAAACGCGGCCCCATGCGCTATGTGATGGGCGGCATCGATCGGGTGCGCGACGGCTATGCCGCCATCGTCCGGCGTCTGGTGCGCTTCTCGTTGCTGGTGCTGCTCCTGGTGGCCGGTGCCGGTGCCGCGACCGGCTGGCTGTTCCAGATCACCCCGACCGGCTTCCTCCCGGAAGAGGATCAGGGCGCCTTCATGGCCCAGATCCAGTTGCCCGAGGGCGCCTCGGTCAATCGCACTCTGGAGGTCGTCAAGCAGATCGAGCAGTTGGTCATGAAGGATCCGGCGATCGCCCATGTGCTCACGGTGCCCGGCTACAGCATCCTGGATGGCAGCATCCAGTCCAACAGCGCCATTCTCATCGGCCGGCTCAAGCCGTTCGAGGAACGCCCGACGCCGGATCTCAAGGTCAATGCCGTCATCCGGCGGGTCGCGGTCGAGACCGCCGGGATCCCGAGCGCGCGGGTCATGCCCTTCAACCTGCCGCCCATCATCGGCCTGGGAACCGGCGGCGGTTTCGAGTATCTGCTCGAGGATCTCCAGGGCCGTCCGCCCGAGGAACTGGCCGCCGTCATGCGCGCCATGGTGCTGGCCGCCAATCAGGATCCGGCGCTGGCGCGGGTCTTCTCGACCTGGGCGACCAACAACCCCCAGATCTATCTCGACTTCGACCGCGAGAAGGCGCAGACCCTGGGGGTCAAAATCAGCGATATCTTCACCGCGCTCCAGGCCACGCTGGGCGGTTACTACGTCAACGACTTCAATAAATTCGGGCGTGTCTGGCAGGTCAAGATCCAGGGCGAGGAGATGGATCGCGAGCAGTTCGAGGACGTCTACCGCATCCATGTACGCAACAGCGAGGGCGAGATGATCCCCATCCGCGCCCTCATGTCCCCGGAACTCATCCTCGGACCCCAGTTGCTCCAGCGCTACAACAACTATCGGGCCGTCACGCTCCAGGGCGGGCCGGCACCGGGGCGCAGCTCGGGCGACGCGCTGGTCGCGATGGAGGCCCTTTCCGCCAGTACCCTGCCGAGCGGCTACGGCTTCGAGTGGACCGGCACCGCCTTCCAGGAGAAGGAGGCCGGCGGCAAGACGCCTATCGTGCTCGGGCTGGCGGTGCTCTTCGCCTATCTCTTCCTGGTCGCCCTCTACGAGAGCTGGTCGATGCCGGCGGCGGTGCTGCTGTCGGTCACCATCGGCGTGCTCGGGGCCATGACGGCGCTGTTGATCGCCCAACTGCCCAACGACCTCTACGCCCAGGTCGGCATCGTGGTGTTGATCGGACTGGCGAGCAAGAACGCCATCCTCATCGTCGAGTTCGCCATGGCCGAACGCGCCGGAGGCAAGTCGATCCTAGAGGCCGCCACCAACGCCGCCCGGCTGCGTATCCGAGCGGTGCTCATGACCAGCTTCGCCTTCATCCTGGGTCTGGTTCCGCTCATCATCGCCAGCGGCGCGGGAGAGGCCAGTCAGCGCGGGGTCGGAACGGCCGTGTTTGGTGGGATGCTGGCGGCCTCGCTGATCGGGATCTTCCTGATCCCCATGCTCTATGTCGTCTTCCAGCGGTTGCGCGAGAAGTGGCATGGCCAACCCGCCGACCCGATCGCCACGGGACAGGCGGCTCAAGCCCCGGCGCGGTCCGGGGAATGAGCGTCCTGGTTCGGAGAGAAACATAGGGTAGTGCTCCACTCTCGGTGCTTAAGACACAAGCGGCGTAGGATGGGCAGAGCGCAGCGCTGCCCATCCTGTACGCTCCGAGGCTCAAGACCCAAGACTCTCCGAGTGTGAGCAGGAGAGCGACGGATTTCTGGCGGCCGGTTCGCATCAGCGACGGGAATCCGTCGTCGCCCGAGGATTCCAGTGATTAAATCATTGTTATAAAAGTTATTTTGAACTTGGCCTGGATTTGGCTTGGGAAGGGTACGATCAATATCCCAGGGGAATACCCGTGAATCGGAGCCACCAAGCCAATACCCCGCGTTTAACTCTCGTTCCCACGACCATGCCGACGCTCTGTCGGCAGGCACCCACACCCCTCCAACTCTTGCAGTCAATGATGAGTCCGCCGTGCCAGGATCATTCCTCCCATGAGCTGGACGAGTCCTCTTATACGGACCTCGCCACGGCCATGGAGATCGCTGATCGCGTGCACCGAGTCATCGCGACCTGCCAGGCGGCGGAGCCAACCCGAAGCGCCCACGGGAACGCCAGGCAGGCTGGTTGACACTTAGGGCGTGTCATCAATTCTCGTTGTGAGGGATGAGCCCGGAGACCAAGGATCCCTCCATCCCTGGAGCCGAATGCCGGGTTGTAGGGGCGAATTCATTCGCCCCTACAAGGATGTCGCGCGACATCCGCGTCGAGCGCGTCGATCCAACCTTGGAGCGGTGGCCGGGCGGACGATCCCACTACGAAGACAATTGATGACACGCCCTAGAGCAGGCGACTGACCTGTCCCGGCGGGCCGCTGAACGGGCGGCGACTTGAGCGATGCCTATACTGTGCGTAGAATGTGCATCTCGTCTATGCGCTCTCAGGAGAAACGCCATGGCCGTCATCTTCGCGGAGGTGCTCGAAGCGACGCGGGAACCTGGTACGTCGCGGTTCTCGGCATCGGGCGTCGCCGACATCCTCGGCCTGCAACAGCAGGATCTGGCCGAGCTGGCGGGGGTCCATCGCAACACCCTGCGCACCCACCCGGAATCGCCAAGACTGCAATCCGCACTGCGTGACCTGATGCGCCTGTTGTCGGCCGCCACGGCGGTACAGCCGGACCCGCAACGCGCCGTCTTCCTGGTCAAGAACGAGCCCATTCCAGCGTTTCGACACAAGACCCTGTTGCAGTTGGTACAGGAAGGCCGGACCGAGGATGCGATCGGCTATCTGGAGTCAATCGGCGCCGGCTTCGTCGGATGATCCTGGTCGACCTGCCCCCCGGCACCACGTTATTCCGGGCGCATACCCCACAGTGGGCCAGCCGGCCCACCAGCGGCGCCGGCGCCGCACTCCGAGGGGGGCGCTTCAACCGGGAAGGCGTGGAGGCGCTGTACCTATCGCTGGATGAGGTGACCGCCTTGCGCGAATATCAGCAGACCTCGCCCTTCCTCCACCCTGCACGATGTGCTCGTACACCGTGGCCCTGCATGATCTGGTCGACCTGCGCCAGCTCCACGACGGCGCCCCCTGGGACGATCTATGGCATGACTGGCGCGAGGACTGGCGTCACCTGAAGTTCGAGCGGCACATCGAGCCCCCAACCTGGGTTCTCGGCGACATGGTGCTGACCCATGGCTACACCGGCATCCTCTTTCCGAGCCAGGCGCACGAGGGTGGAACCAACGTCGTCGTTTACTCAGACCGGCTCAAGGATGGCAATTCAGTCACCGTCAACGATCCCGACGGGCGACTTCCCCAGGACATGTCCAGTTGGACGCGATGATCTCCCTCAGGTTGTCGGTTTCCAGCCCGCCATGAACGATGGGGACGTGCAGACACAACAGCGCGAGGTCCAACGTTTGCTGGGCCGCTGCCTGCCGCGCCTGTGGCAGTATGAGCGCCTGATGAAGGCTATCGTCACGTACCACGACATTTCGGGGCCGGCGCATGAGCTGGAGAACATCCGCGCGGCGCGCGTCGATGAGGCTTTCACCAAGACGCTTGGCACCCGGCGGGACGGTTGTTCGGATTGTGCGTCCTGGCCGAGGGGCCGACACCGCCGCCGATGACACGGCGAACGAGTCCGATGACGTGCGCGCCCGGGCGCGTCCAGCCAGGCGACCGTGGACTTCGCGTCCTGATGCCGAGGACGTGCGCGCCCGGGCGCGTCCCTGCCCCGCCCGAGGGGCGGGGTGGATGGGCCACGAACCGCGCCGATCTAGACCCGCAACACCAACCGCGCCGGATCCTCCAGCGCCTCCTTGATGGTGACCAGGAACTGCACCGCCTCGCGTCCGTCGATGAGGCGGTGGTCGTAGGTCAGGGCCAGATACATCATGGGGGCGGCGACGATCTGGCCGTTCTCGACGATCGGGCGCTCCTGGATCTTGTGCATGCCGAGAATGGCGCTCTGCGGCGGATTGAGGATCGGCGTGGAGAGCAGCGAGCCGAAGACCCCGCCGTTGGTGATGGAGAAGGTGCCGCCGGTGAGTTCCTCGTAGCTGAGCGTGCCGTCGTTGGCCTTGCGTCCGAAGTCGGCGATGCCCTGCTCGATGTCGGCCATGGCGAGCTGGTCGCAGTTGCGCAGGATCGGCACCACCAGCCCGCGCGGGGAGCTGACGGCGATGCCGATGTCGTAGTAGCCGTGGTAGAGGATGTCGGTGCCGTCGACCGTGGCGTTCACCACCGGGAAGCGTTGCAGGGCCTCGATGGCGGCCTTGACGAAGAAGGACATGAAACCGAGCCGCACGCCGTGGCGCTGCTCGAAGGCGTCCTTGTACTTGTCGCGCAAGGCCAGGATCGCCGTGAGATTGACCTCGTTGAAGGTGGTCAGCAGGGCGGCGTTCTGCTGGGCCTGGACCAGACGCTCGGCGATGCGCGCGCGCAGGCGGGTCATGGGCACGCGCTGCTCGGGGCGACCGGCCTCGCCGCTGAGGCTCGGGGCCGGTGGCGGGAGGGGAGGGGACGGGGCGATCGTCTCGGGATCGCTGG
>NZ_NRRG01000044.1 GCF_016583575.1 Thiocystis violacea | reverse complement strand
TACAAGCGCCAAAAACGCTGGCTGGAGATCGAGAACCTCTCCGGGCGCCGCGTGCTCGCCGTGCCGCAGGACGTCCACGCCAAGATCCTCGCCCTGAATCTCGCCAGTATGGTCCGAGGGCTCGCGCAAGTGATCGCTCGCCGCCGTCATGCCGCGCGTAAGCGCGCCTATCAGGTGCGCTGGACCAGCAGCCTCTCCACCATGAAGCACACCCTTGGTCCGTCTGCTGATCGGCACCCTGTACGCCCCCACCACGCGGCTCACACAAGCCATCCTTGGGCTCTCCGACGCCGTCGATGCGGTGCGTCCGGACCGACAGTTTCCCCGCCTCAATCCCGGCAAGCTCAAGCCCGGATTCCATCCGGCTTACTGCCGGACGGCTTAAGTCAATGGCATTGCGCTCTGCCCATCCTAACGCTATCCATCAGTTATGACCGCACCCGGCCAACGGCTTGAATGGCCATTGCGGGCAACCGATCCTTGATGACGGCATGCCCGATCTATGCATCCACTGTCTGACCTGACGAGTCGCCATGAACATGATCCCGCAATGTCAGCCTCCCCTGTCACCCCGACTGACCCTGCCGACCATGTACGATCTGCCGAGCGAAGATCCGGAGGAGCCAGGCTTGCCAGACGAGTTTCATCTGCTTCAGCTTGAGTTGCTGCGGCTGACCTTCCGTCCGCCGGGCTATCCGGACGATGAGGTCTTTACCGCGAGTGATCTGAATCTCTATTACGATCTCAGGCATCCACGCTGGTACAAGCGCCCGGATTGGTTCTGCGTGCTTGGCGTTCCGCGCCTCTATGATGGTCAGGATCTGCGCCTCAGCTATGTGATCTGGCAGGAAGGCACCGCGCCCCTTGCGGTCGTGGAACTGCTGTCGCCAGGCACCGAGCAGGAGGATCTCGGGCAGCGCCCGCGCGAGGCCGGCCAACCGCCGAGCAAGTGGACGGTCTATGAGCGGATCCTGCGAATTCCCTATTACTTCGTCTACGATCGTTATACCAACACCTTTCGGCCATTCGGATTGGTGTTGAATGAATACAAGCCCCTGCCCATTGAGGGGTCTGGCGTCTGGCTTGCGGAGGCGCGGCTTGGCCTTGGGCTTTGGGAAGGCACCTATCAGGGGGTGACCCGTCGCTGGTTACGTTGGTATGGCGAGGATGACCAGTGGATTCCGACCCCGGCGGAGGTGGAGGTCCAGCGCGCCGCGGTGGCCGAGGAACGGGCACGGATGGCCGAGGAGCGCGCGGATCGGGAGCGGCAGCGCGCGGAACGACTGCTGCGGCGTTTGCGCGAGCTTGGCGCCGATCCGGAATGAGCGCCATCACTTTCCGGGAGCCAAGCCTGGACGATGCCCGGCGTATTCTCGACTGGCGCACCAGTCCGCGAGTGGCTGCCCAGATGCGTACCCGGATAGATGACAACCTCGCTCAGCAAAAACTCTGGCTTGAGGACTGTGCCCGCCGCGACGATTATCATCACTGGCTGATCCTCATCAGCGGTGAGCCGGTGGGGATGCTCAATGTTGGCCCTTGGGACTGGAGAGGGAATATCGCTCCTTGGGGATTTTATGTGGGCGAGGCGTCTTTTCTCGGTCTTGGCGGGATGATTCCGCCCTATCTCTATAACTGGCTCTTCTTCGAGGTTGGGCTTGGCAGCCTGACGGCGGATGTGCTGGATGACAATCTCGATGTGCTGGATCTGCATCGATTCCATGGCTACCAGGTCGACAGAATTGCGTCGGTGGAAACGCACCTTGATCGACTAAGCCTGACTGAAGGATCTCTGGTACATCTGCGGCTGGAGCGTGATGCTTGGCGGAAACGTCCACGCCTGCATCGGCTGCGAGCCGATTTTCCGGTCAGCAACCCCTGCCCGGAACTGGCGCGGCGGCTCGCCATGAGGGCTCAGGAGCGCTGAAACCAGACCCCTTGGCGATCCGGCCCGATGCCGTGCAGTTGAAAGTTCAATTGCCGTTCCGCCGCGAACTCGTGGATTGCCTGCCGACATCCCTGCCATATTCCATAGTCCGACACATGAATCGAGCCGCCAGGCTGAATCTGATCGTACAAATGATCGAGACAGATCTGTGTCGAGTCATGCCAGCGACAGTCGAGATGCAGAAAGGCAATCTCGCCGATGATGTTGCGCCAGCGGGGTAGCGTATCGTGAAACTGGCCCTGCACGGGACGCACGACCGGAAGAACGCCCAGGCTGTTGCAGAGATCCACGAGATTGCGTTGCGGGGCATGACAGGTACCCGCGCCCCAGCCGACGATTCGCGCCGACTGGCCATCCGGTAAATGACGGTCGAGATCGGTCGGCTCGGGCATGCCATTGAAGCTGTCGAAACAGAAGATCTGGCGCGGCCGCCGGGAGTAGTGTTTGATGAGATAGGCCATGAGCGCGACTGAACCGCCGGCGCCGACGCCGCATTCCACGAAATGACCTGGAACGTCTTCCGCGCAAATGGCCTTGGTCAGCTCATAAAGGGATTGGAGCTGCGGTCTCCCGAGGTTGGTGAAGTTCTGGATCTGATCATGGATCTGGTCGAGTTCTGAAACAGGATTCTTGCGCGGTGGTGGCGGTGGAGCGATCTGTTTCAGCCGTTCTCGGGTGTCGGGACTCTCCGGGAAGAGATGCAGTTCCTCGCGCAAGGCCGCGCGGGCGGCCTCTGTTTGGTGCTGACCTAGCAGGGCCAATCCGCGGATGCGATCGACGCCTCGGATCGGAATGCGGGCGGCCTTGATCTCGGTGGTCAAATGAAGTGCGCGGGCATGATCGCCGTCGGCGAGCGCCTGCTCCGACTCCTCGAAGATCGTCAGCCAGTGGATCGGATTCAGTCGCGCATCCTGTTCGGCAAACGCCCGGTCGAGGTTGTTGGGCGCGGTCTCGGGGGAGGGATCGGAAGCGGTGCTGGTGCTGAGATAGCCCGGAGCGTAATAGCGGGCGCTGACGGCTTCGTCCGTTCGCCAACCCAAGAGCAGGGCCATCTCCGAGGCCGGGCGCTTGAAGGCGTCTCCCAGGGTGGATTTGCCCCACTCAATTTGCTCGCTGGCGCCATCCATGCCTGTCGTGAATGTTGGGTAGACGCGCTGAATGATGGATCGGAAGGTATCGAGATCCTCCGGCAACCCCTCCAAGAGTTCCGGGTGCTGGACGTAGAGCGGCTCTTGCCGGTAATCGGCGCGTTTGAGTAACAGCAAATCCTCGGTGAAAAAGATCCTGCAACCACAGGCGGCGGCATAGGCCAGATGCGATCCGGTCTGGTTGGTGGCCAGATAGTCGAACAACTGGAAGAGAATCCGCATGCGTCGGAGTGCATGGCGATCGAAAATCCAGGCGCCGGTGATCCAGGGAATCCCGATACGCTCGAAACTGCTGGTCCAGAGTCCCTTCTCGACACACATGCCGCTGATGCAGGCCAAGGTCAGCGATGCCTTGCGACTCAGTTCAAGAACCTCCTGCGGCAGGGTCGAGGCGGTTTCGTCGAGCGTCGAATGGGTCGTGGTATGTGCCGGCAGGATCAACAGGCTGCCTGGGATCCGGGTTGGATTCTGTTGATTTCTGGCGTAGAGAAAGGGTGCGCCGACGGCTTGGGCGGGAAATCCTCGCATCCGTAGAAAGCGGGCATCCGATTCAGTGAAGACCAGATTGCATTGATTGCGACGCGCGGTCTTTTCGAGGGCCGCCCGGGACGTCACGCCATGAGACCAGGCGGCCCGCGATGGCAGAGGCGCGCGGATACTTAGGGCATCGGCGATCTCCCAGCTTGCACCGTAATAATCGGGCTCGCCGCTGTTCAGGGGGATAGGGGCGATGTCCGGCAGTGTCTGGAGAATGGGCGCGAGCGTTGACGCAAAGCGGGAATCTTGGGTTGATCCAGGCAGTGACATGGTGTTTCAGTCCCGCCCAGTGGTGAGAGAGGCGTATAAGGCCCGATAGTCTTCAGTCTCACGGGTCAGCGCATATTTGTTGATCACATGATCACGGCAGCGATGACGCAGGGCCTCCGACGCTTGTTCCAGCGCCCAGCGAATCCCAAGCGCCATGTCCTGTGCATCGGGAAAACGTGCCAGATAGCCGGTTTGCTGGTGGAGAATCAGGTCCGGCAGACCGCCGATGTCGAAGGCGACGACGGGCGTTCCGCAGGCCAGGCTCTCTAGGGCGCTGATCGGCAGATTGCCCTCGCGGGTCGCGACGACGAAGACGTCCGCAGCCGAATAGGCGGCTCGGAGTCGGTTGGTCTCGCCGAGGAAACCGAGACGCTGGAGCGGATAGGGGGCGGGTATGTCGCCGAGACTGTCATCCTGACCAAAAACGAGCAGACGAATGTCGCGCGGGGGATTTGGATAGAGATGCTTCAGATAGGCGGTTGAGCGCAAAAAGTGACTGAATCCCTTGCGGTAACTATCGAGGTTACGCGCGCCAAAAAGGATGACGAGCCCTTCTTGCGGTAGGCCGAGTTGCTGCCGCGCCATCGCGCGATTCAAGGATGCGTGGACGTCCATGTCAAGACCAGGCGGGATGACATGATGCGGGAAACGTCCCAGCAATGCGCTGGCACGCGAGCACTCGCCCAGCCAGCGGCTCGCGGTGACGATCGTCAGGTCCAGTTGACGATAACTCCTATCCTTGAGATCCCAGATGGCGCCCGCGAGATCGAGCGTTTCGTCTTCCCCTGGCCCCAGTTGAGGGCAGTCATGGCAGCGGCTTTGGTAACGGGTGCAGCCCTGGGAATAATGGCAGCCGCCGGTCAAGGGGTTCATATCGTGCAGGGTCCAGACCAGCCGTTTGCCGGCGAAGAGCTTCGGCATCTCGCGGATGTCCACCAGGCCCGCGATCGAGTGCAGATGGATGAGGTCGTCATCGCGGATCTGATCGGCGAGCGAGACCAAGCCATCCGGGGTCGAGAAGCGGTCGGCGCTTGCTGAACGATTCGGATAGTTTCGCAGCGTCCGCTCCCAGCGAGCCTGCACGCGAGACCAGAGTTGGTCGACGCCGGTGGTGTCGACCAGGAGTCGACGCCCTTCCAGTGGTTCCCCCCGCCATGGCGGAATCCGATCGTCGCAAATGGCGGAGCCGGGCGGCGCGGGTAAGGGCCAGTCCCGTGGTTCGGCGGATGCTGGTATGCGGTCTCGGTCGTCGGGGGTTGCCACGTCGCTTATTGGTCTCTCGCGAGAAACATTGATTTTCAGGATGGGGTCGTCGGCTGGTTCGCAGTCTAATCCAGACGAGTCAACAAGGGGTCGCGGGGTGAAGCGCTGACAGCGCGGTGCGTAGGGCTTCCAGAACAGACTCCTGATCGACATGTGTTAAGCCAGGGTAGAGCGGAAGGGTCAAGGCGCTTGCGTAAAAAGACTCGGCGCCCGGAAAGGCCTTCGGATCGAACGTCATGCCCTGGGCTTGCATGAACGGCTGACGATAGAGTGGGATGTAATGGACCTGAACGCCGATCTCTGCCGCGCGCATCGCCTCGTAGACCATCCGCCGCTCCCCTTGGTCACCCAGTCGGATGACATAGAGATGCCAGGCGCTGCTGTCGTCATCGGAACCATGCGGCGTCATCAGTGGCCAGCCGGACAGTCGTTGATGATAACGCCGCGCCAGACAGCGGCGGCGCGCCACGAAATCCGGAAGACGTTTGAGCTGACTGAGCCCCAACGCCGCCTGGATGTCCGTCAGACGAAAATTGTAGCCGGGTTCCTCGATGCTGTAGTGCCAGCCTTCCGTGCGCCGGATGTCGTGAGTGCGCAGCCGTGCCATGCGCGCCGCCAGTTCGGCATCGTTGGTCAGAACCATGCCGCCTTCGCCAGTGGTGATCTGCTTGACCGGATGAAAACTGAAGACGGTGGCCTGGCTGTATCGGCAGGCTCCCACGGGCTGACCGTGATCGCTGGCCCCCAGGGCATGGGCGGCATCCTCGATGATCGCGAAACCGAAGTGTTGGGCCAGTTCGCCAATGGCGGCCATGTCGCAGGGGCGCCCGGCATAATGGACCGGCACCAGGATACGCGGGAGTCGTCCCAGGGATTGAGCCTCCGCGAGTTTGCAGGCGAGCGCTGTCGGTGAGAGATTGCCGGTCGCGGGATCGACATCGACCAGATCGACACGCGCGCCGCAGTGCAGGGCGCAGGTCGCGGAGGCGGCGAAGGTGATCGGCGAGGTCCAGAGCCAATCGCCCGGCCCCAGTTCGAGCGCGCGACAGGCGAGCAAGAGTCCGGAACTGGCGCTGTTACAGGCAACGGCATACTGGCTCTGACAGTCAGCGGCCATGGCCTGCTCGAACCGCTCGACGGTCGTCCCCTGGGTCAGGGGCCCATGACGCAGCACCTCCACCACGGCGGCGATATCGGATTCGTCGATGTCATGCCAGCCATAGGGGATCATTCGAGCAGATCCCAGCTCGCCGGCGTACCCCGGCGGACATCGCGGTTGACGCGCCGTCCCAGCAACCGGCCCACATCATCGGGCGGGAGTCCGAGTCCAGGGCGAATGGCGCGCAGATTGTCCGGCGTCAGCCGATCGCCGGCTCGCAGATCGCGAGTGATATAGAGGCTGCGCCGATAACGTCGCGATGCCTGTTCGCTGGCCGTCGGTCCGTAGTGGATCCGACCCAACGCCTCCCAGGCCAGGCGTGTGTTCCGGACCAAGCCGGCCAGTTCGGCGGGTTCCAGGGAAAAGGAACCGTCGAGATCGCCATCGGCGCGGCTCAAAGTGACATGTTTTTCGATCATGGCCGCGCCCAGGGCCACGCTGGCGATGGCGACCCCAGGGTCGAGGCTATGATCGGACAGACCGACTGGACACTTGAAGAGGGCCGCCAGATGTGGAATGGTCAGCAGATTGGCCTCTGACGCCACGGCGGGATAGCTGCTGGTGCATTTGAGCAGGATCAGGTCGGCGCATCCGGCCTGACGAGCCGCGTCGACGGCTGCGGCCAATTCAGCCAGGGTCGCCATACCAGTGGACAGGATGATGGGTTTGCCCGTCGCCGCGACCCGACGGATCAGGGGCAGATCGCCGTTCTCGAAGGACGCAATTTTATAGCAGGGAGGGTCCAGGGTTTCCAGAAAGTCCACGGCGCTGGCATCGAATGGCGTGCTGAACGCCATCAGACCATGCTGGCGGGCGCGCTCGAAGAGCGGCGCGTGCCATTCCCAGGGTGTCTGTGCCTGACGATAGAGCGCGTACAGTGATTGACCGTTCCATGGACTCTCCGGATCCGCGATGAAGAATTCGCCCTCCTGAAGGTCGAGCGTCATGGTGTCGGCGGTATAGGTCTGCAACTTGATCGCATGGGCGCCAGCGGCCGCGACGGCATCGACGATGCGCAGCGCCCGGTCGAGATCCTGGCCGTGATTGGCGGACAGTTCGGCGACGATCAGCGGAGGGTGTCCGGGACCGATAGGGTGCGTATCTAGCTTGATCGCGTTCAATATGGCCTTCATGATTCAACGAGTTTTTGCTTGAAAAGCGAGCATCCGTGCCACCCGCGCCGAGCCTCCCTCTTCCGTGGCTGGAATCACGGCTTGCGCTGCCCGGCTCATGGCGTTCAATGACATGGGTGCATGCTGTAAATCGTCGATCGCGGAGCCGAGCGCACCCCGGCCTAGCCGTTCGGCATCGCCCAGCCAACGACAGGCCCCGTGCTCATGCAGCCGTTGCGTCGTGGCAATCTGATTCGCGGCGACCGTCACCACCAGCGCCGGCAATCCCATCAGGCAGCGCTCCCAATGCGTGGAACCTCCCGCCCCCAGTGCCAGGTCGGCGTTCGCCATGAGTTCGGCCATTCGATGAGTCTGCACATGCAGTGTCCAGCGCCCGCCGCTGTCCTGACACATTCGTTCGATCCGCTCCCGGTGCGGGTTGCCCGCGCCAAGCACCACATCAGCGGATAAAGCGCGGCCATCCAAGTCATCGAGTGCCATGGTTGTCAGGTCGAAAGGGTCTGTTCCGCCGAAAAAGATCAGCAGGCGATCAAGGCGGGTTCGTTCTTCAGTCTCTGAGGCCAAGGCGTGAAAGGACGGACGAATCAAGGCGTGGGTGGGGCCTGTCAGCAGATGGCATCCGCTGGGAATCAATTCGCGGTAGCGGGTTTCAGCCTCGTCGACCAGATTTTGATCGAGCAAGAGGTCGCAATCGTGCGGACGATCCGCCAGGTCATCGATGACCATGAGGCGTTGCGTCCAGGGACGCATCGCGGATTCCCAACGTCGATCGAGTCCGTAGTGATCGACGATCAGCCAGTCGAATCCCGCGGTGCCGAGCGCTTGCGCACAGTCTGTCAGTTCTGCCTCGATAGAGACGCCTAGCCAATCAACCTGCTCGGATCGCGGCACAGGAACCGTGACGGCAGGAGGTAACAGACTACAGTCATGTCCTTGGGCACAAATTTCCGCGCCCAGATGACCGGGTTGGTCGCGGGTCAAAAAACGGGCCTCGGCGCCGCGTGCTCGCAGCGCCTCGGCCAGCGTCAGACAGCGCATGACATGACCGCTGCCAAGCCACAATGAGGCATCGGCGCGAATGGCGACTTTCATCATTGCGTTGAATTGGACATGGCCCGCCAGGCTTCGAACATGAGTTCCGCGCGCAGCCAATCCTCGGGGGTATCGATGTCCTGCACCAGATGTCGGGGCAACACGAGCGGTCGAGCGGCTGGCGCAAACACCGGCAGATTATTCAGGAAGGCATCGACTCTTCCCCAATAGAATTGACCTGCATCATGATAGGTGTCCTCCAGATCCTGCGAACGCTTGGGGATATGCTCTGGAAAACAGGGCTCGACTCCGCCTTGTGGCAACAGTCTGAGCGAACGCTGAATGGGGTAGGGAAACGACGTCACTGAAAAAACAAATGATGATTGTCGTTCCTTGAGCAGTTCAAAGCCGCGTCGCAGAAATTCAGGTTGCAGGAAGGGCGCCGTGGCATAGATACAGCAGGCGTATTCGATCGGCTCGTTGTGTTCCAACAGCCATTGCAGCGCGTGTTTGACTACGGCATTAGTACCGGTGTAATCGTCCGCCAGTTTGTCGGGACGCACAAAAGGCACTTCCGCGCCATGCTCAAGCGCAACGCGAGCGATGTCCTCCGAATCCGTGGAAACCAAGATACGGTCAAACAGTTCTGATGCCAGCGCCGCCGCGAGCGACCAAGCCAGCATGGGCTTTCCGTGGAAAAGGCGGATATTCTTATGGGGAATCCGTTTGCTGCCCCCGCGGGCGGGAATGATGGCGATGTTCATGCGCGAAAACTCATTACTAATTAATGCCGGCGTCGCGAAGCCTTTTTAGCACATTTCAAACCCAAGAAAATTTTCGTCATAACACCCAACAATAGACGCCTTCTTCCGAAGCATATCAATCTGATGTTCGTTAAACGTATTCTTCCCACGACCTGAGACTCCAATCGAGAAATTGATCCCGCCAACGCTCGCGATTCTTGATGATACCTGATTATTTACCAAGCTCCGCTCTTGCAAGTGGTAATCACCCAGTAAGTTACTGATTATGCGTCGGGCCGTCCCGCGCGGCCACTTGGAGGGCCTGAGGAGTTCGGCCTAACCCGCCAGATTCCGACGAGCAACGGCAACCAGCGTCACGAAACCATTGATTATCAAATAGTTACTTAGGGCGAAATGGGCTGAGGATCGTGAATAATCAGGAAGGATCATGCGTCAGATAGTAAAATCCGGAGCGACGTGCATGCGGACTAACTCGCGCAGTTGTTCAACTGTAAAAAAGTCCGGATTGGTGCCGCTGCTGTAAGCGTATCCCTCACGCACGGGTTGACAGCCGCTGCGCTCGCAATATTGAGTCCGACTGTATTTCGCGGCCATTGGCAGAATGGCGAAATAGCGCCCGAGATCGACCGTGTTGAAGCTGTCGCTTGAGGTAATGAGCTCCTCGTGAATCTTTTCCCCAGGGCGGATTCCAATAATCGGATACTCGCAATCCGGACCAATGGCTCGTGCGAGATCCATGATCCGATAGCTCGGGATCTTAGGGACGAAAATCTCGCCGCCATCGGCATTTTCTAGTGCCCACAGGACCATCTCCACGCTTTCCTGCAGGAGGATGTTGAAGCGGGTCATGGTGGGGTCGGTAATCGGGAGAATACCGGTCTTGCGTTGTTTCAGGAAAAACGGGATCACCGAACCACGACTCCCCATCACGTTGCCGTAACGCACGATGGCGAAGCGGATATCCCGCGAGCCACGAATGTTGTTGGCCGCCGTGAATAGCTTGTCCGAGCAGAGCTTGGTCGCGCCGTAGAGATTGATCGGCGCGGCGGCCTTGTCGGTGGAGAGGGCGATGACGCGCTTCACGCCACCGTCGAGGCAGGCCTCGATCAGATTTTGCGCACCAAGGATATTGGTCTTGATAAACTCGAAGGGATTGTATTCGGCGGTTGGTACCTGCTTGAGAGCCGCCGCGTGAACAACGGTGTCGATGCCTTCGAGCGCCCGTTTCAGGCGTTTTTCGTCACGCACATCACCGATGAAGTAGCGCAGTCCCGGATGCGCCTCTTCTCGAAAGCGTTGCGCCATCTCGGACTGCTTGAGTTCATCGCGGCTGAAGATCACCAATCGCTTGATATTTGGATAACGTTCCAGCACCACCTTGACGAAGGCCTTGCCAAAGGATCCGGTGCCGCCGGTCAGGAGGATTCTTGCGTCTTGAAGCATAGCCTTAACCGTTGCAGTGTCTTCCGAAGGCAAGGTATGGCAAAAGGTGGCCGATTTCAGCAAAGTGCCGCCGCTTTCCGAGCCCTCGTTGAAAGCAGGGCGGACTTGAGTGAGTGAGGGGCAAGCCGGAACTCACCTGTTTCATCGCCTGACCCTGTTCCGACTTCAAGCATAGATCTCGGACAATCGCAGGTTGAACGCGATTGAGGACAAGGAGAGTGATGCCTCCAGCGAATCGTATAAGTGCGTCTCCCAGCCCGTTTCGCTGCGAGAGAAAACAACGATCCGAGGGCGATCCTGGGTAACCAGAACGTACTCCAGCAGACTGGGCAGACTTTGGTAGGCAAGTCGTTTATCGCCCTGGTCATAGCGTTGCGTATTCGGCGACAGCACTTCAATCACCAGCACCGGATCGGTCTTGAAATAGGGGTCCCCTCGTTCCTGCGCGCAACGGACAAAGAGGTCGGGATAAAAGAAATCGTCACCGACGCGGATCTTGAGATTGGCGCCATAGACCCGGCAGCCTCTGGGCCGAAGATGCCCATGAAGTGCCGACAGCAGATTGGCGGCAATCTCTTCATGGCGATCGCTGGCCCCGGTCATGGCATAGAGATACCCATTCACGAGCTCATGACGGCATTCGCTCTCGCGCTCGTAAGCCAGGTAAGTATCGGGAGACATGCTTGGCAGTGTTTGTGCGGCGATCATTGAATCCGCCCCGCTGTTTTCAAATTTGAGACAGTGATGATATCAATGCCTCCGGAGTGAGTCTGGATGGTTCGGGGTCACGATGTTCACGATGCCACCGATAGGCATGCTGGATCATCGTTGCGAGGTCGCTGCTAATCGGTGTCCAGTTCAGTTCACGGGCAACACGGCTTAGATCCGAGACCAGTCGATCGGGATCCCCAGGACGTCGGGGAGCGAGTTTGTCCGCATCGGATGATAGCACGCTCAAGGGGCCAGAAACGTCACGGCTGCTCTGGATGGTCTTCGTTGAGCCACGGGCTGTTGAGGATTCTCAGAATATGCGAGCAATCGCCATGCGCGCATTTCAAGAAACCGTTACAGAGATGCGAGCCGAGAAGCCGGCGCCGCCGGTGACGAGGATGCATTTTCTGGTTCGCATGATGCGGATGCCATCAGAAATGATCCTGATCCATCTCGGGCAGACAACGCGCTGGGGTTCGATGAGCCGGTGTCGCCCGATCGATTCGCGAAGTCTCCGGTTTCCACGCGCTACACTGGCCGTCTTGGCCACTCACCGGTTGTAAGCCTCATGACCCAGCCCCGTCGCAAACTCCCCATCGGCATCCAGACCTTCGCCAAAATCCGCGAGGGGGATTATTACTATGTCGACAAGACGCCGCTGGCCTGGCGGCTGGCGCAAACCTCCGGTTACTACTTTCTCTCCCGTCCGCGTCGCTTCGGCAAAAGTCTCTTTCTCGATACTCTGAAAGAACTCTTCGAGGGCCATGAGCCACTGTTTCGCGGTCTGGATATTCATCCATGCTGGGACTGGACGGTGCACCATCCGGTGATCGCCATCAGCTTCGGCGGTGGGGTGCTCCAGACCCGGGCGGAGTTGGACGAGAAAATTCGCGAGATCCTCGACGACAATCAGCGACGGCTCGGCGTGGTCTGCGAGCACCCCAGTCTTTCGGGCTGTTTCGCGGAACTGATCCGCCAGGCGCATGCGCGCACCGGCCAACCCGCCGTGATTCTGATCGACGAATACGACAAGCCCATCCTGGACAACATCACCGATTCCGACGCCGCGCTGGCCATGCGCGAAGGGCTGAAGAATTTCTATTCGGTGATCAAGGGCGAAGACGCCCATCTGCGCTTCGCCTTCCTGACCGGAGTGTCCAAATTCAGCAAGGTCAGTCTCTTTTCCGGACTCAACAACCTAGAAGACCTCACCCTCGACGCCGACTATTCCGCCCTCTGCGGCTATACCGAGCAGGATGTCGACACGGTTTTCGCACCCGAACTCGATGGCCTGGACCGTGACGAGATCCGCCGCTGGTACAACGGCTACAACTGGCTGGGCGAGGCGGTCTACAACCCCTTCGATCTGCTGCTGCTGTTTCGCAACCGCCGCTTTCAACCCTGGTGGTTCGAGACTGGCACCCCGACCTTCCTCATCCAGCTGCTGACCGAGCGCGAAACCTGGCTGCCGAAGCTGGGCGAACTGGAGACCGATGCCGACCTGCTCTCCACCTTCGATGTCGACAACATCCCGACCGAGGCGCTGATGTTTCAGGCGGGCTATCTGACCATCGCGCGAGAGGAATGGCTCGGCGGCACCTATTATTATCAGCTCCGTTTCCCCAATCGCGAGGTTAGCCAGAGCCTTTACAGCAGCTTACTGCGGGTCTGGACCCCCGCGCCCGAGACCGCCGTCAGGAACCGCAAGCAACTCTATCGCCTGCTCCAATCCAATGATCTGGCGGGCCTGAAAGACCTCTTCCATGCCTTCTTCGCCAGCATCCCCAACGACTGGTATCGCAAGAACCCCATCGCCAGCTACGAAGGCTATTACGCCAGCGTCTTCTACAGCTATTTTGCGGCGGTCGGTCTGGACATCGTTTTGGAAGACGCCACCAATCGGGATCGGATCGACATGACGGTACGCTTCAACGGCCATATCTACCTGTTCGAGTTCAAGGTGGTGGAACTGGCGCCGGAGGGCCGTGCCCTGCAGCAGATCAAGGATCGAGGCTATGCTGAGAAATACCGCGCCGCGGGTCAGCCGATCCATCTGATCGGCGTGGAGTTCTCGCGCGAGGGGCGGAATCTGGTCGGGTTCGAGGTCGAGACGCTTTGAATCGGGGTCGGACGGGGCATGCGCCCCGCCTGGTGGCCGTGTCGTGCGGGAGGAGAACCGACGACAAATCGGCGCTCCCGGGCGGCGCTTCGCTCGTGGATGAGTCGATTCTCTGGCGGAAGTCGCTTTTATACGGCCACGCCGTTTTTCTGCACCCAAAATTGATACATACCGGCAAAGGTCCTGGGGTGTTCCTGCTCGAATCGGTCCCACTGGTCCAGGTTGGTCGCGGACGGATCGTCGTGGAAGCGCTCCATATAGAGAGCGATAACCGCAGGATCGCGGACGAAGCCCAGCAAGTTCAGATCCAGTTCGCGCAGTAAATCGGCCAGTTGGGGCAGTGTGAAGCGATGTTCCTGGACATGAAACAGCAGATCGCGACAACTGCTCAGGGCGAAAAAATCGTCTCCCTGTGTTAAGCGACGATATTCTGGCACGTCACGCATGGAGATGATTTCCTGCCGAAACCGGCGAATGTCGGAAGCCGTCGTCTGATAACCCTGTTGGGCGATCAATTCACGCGCCATGACCACATGGCGGCGCGCCAGTTCGCTATAGAGTCCGACCGACATGAATCCGCCCGGCCGCAGGCGCGACAGCAGCGTCTTCCACCCCGCGACCGGGTCTTGCAGATGATGCAGCACCCCAACCGATTCGATCAGATCGAATGACGCCTCGCATTCATCCGACGCAGCGAGTTCACCGAGTCGCAGGATATCCGCCTGGGCATAGCGGATGTTCGTGACACCGGCTTCCACCGTCTTGCGTTGGGCGTAAGCGAGGCTGTTCAGTGACAGGTCGATGGCCAGCACCCGCGCGTCCGGATAGCGCCGGGCGATCTCGAGCGAATGCTGCCCGGTGCCGCAGCCGGCGACCAGTATCGAGACATCCGTCTCTTTGCCCAGCGGCTGAAACCGCGCCTTCGGAAACTGCTGGCGGATATAGGCGTCGATGGTTGGCGCGGGCGGGACGATCCCGGCTTTGACCCAGCGCGGATAGGGGTTTTCCTCGTACTGATTGCGTACCCGCGCGGAAACGCCGTCCGCGATCTCGGTCAGACGAAACATCCCATGGCGATACGCGGCCTGTTCCAGCGGCTCGCGGATCTGCTGGATCAACACATCCATGACCGGTTCCGGCCAAGAGCGCTCCAGCAGTGTCTCGGCACCCGGCACAGTGTCGAGCGGAAGATAGGCCGCCAGCGCGATCAGATGGTGCGCCGCGATGGGCGCGCGATACTGGAGCGCGACGGTCAGACCGTTTTTCAGTGCATCGATTCGTGTGCTTTCCGCCTCGCTCACCGCGAAGACGTATTCATTGAGATAGCCTTGCCTGGCCAGCGCGGCGAAGAAGCTCAGGTGGACCGCCGTGAACGGATCGCCAAGCCCGTTCAGCGCGACCGTATCCAGCATGGCCTGTCGGATCCGGGTCAGCAGACGCTCCAGATCGACATCGACGATCGGGGCGCTGTCCAGCAGGCTCATCAGCAGCGCGTCATTCGCCAGTCCCGCGAGGCCCGCCGCTCCAAACAGATCCGCGGGCGACAGCGAAGAGGTCTCGTTGAGACGACGGAGCCCCTCCTGGACCAGCGGATTCATCTTGGTGAGCGCGACGCAGGTCGCCATCAGCAGGCTTGGGCGGCACCAGGACTCGCGCAGCGCGCGGATGAGCACTGGCCGCATGGCGGGTTGATCGCGCTGGAAATTCAGGCGCGGGACGAAATTGACATAGTTGATTTTGGCGATGAGGAAATCCGGCTTCAGCTCCAGTGCCCGCCGATAGTGTTCCAGCGCCTCATCTAACCGCCCCAGATCGCGCAGCACGGAGCCCATGTTGTTGTGCGCTTGGGCAAAATCCGGCTTCAGCGCGAGAGCCCGCGCATAGGCGGCCAGCGCGTCCTCGAATCGCTCCAGCGCCTTGAGCACATTGCCCCGGTCATTGTGGGCAATCGGGGCGTCCGGCTTCAACGACAAGGCGCGATCGAGGCAGGCCAACCCTTCCTCGGGCTGGCCCATCTGGGCAAGCGCGTTACCGCGATTGGTCAGGGCGCTGGCATAGTCTGGCCGAATTGTCAGGGCGCGGATAAAGCACGCCAGCGCCTCCTCGACGCGCCCCAGATCCTGAAGCGCCTTACCCAGACTGTTGAGCGACTCGCTGTCATGCGGGGAGAGTTCGACCGCGCGCTGGAGAACCGGCAGGGCCTCCTGCTGTCGATCGCCCGCCAGCAGCACCGTGCCCAACGCCTTCCAGCCAAAAGCGGCGCCCGGATAACGCCGCGTCAGTTCGCGCGCCAGCGCCTCGCCCTCGGTCAGACGCCCGGCATTGAAGAACGCGACCAGTGCATCCTGCTCCGCCAGCGTGGGTGAAGCTACGCCCGTCGATTGTTTGACGGTTGTCGCCCGCGATCTCTTGGAACCTGTGGTGGATTTTTTGCTCATCGCGTCTGAATACCCTGGATGAAGCCTTCGAGCAAGCCTCGACGGACGGATGTGACAGGAATCACGCTTCGGCGACCAGGACGCGCGGGGTGCTTGAGGAAGCCTTCGAGTGGCCGATAACTTGCCTTGACGCAGAGACGCAGGGTTTAGGTCTTAGGCCATTTCCGGAAAAGGACATACCGCCATGTAGGGGCGATTTAAATCGCCCCTACAAGACTTGCAGCCAGACGAAGCCGGGGGACGCCTTCCCGGAAATCGTCTTAAGGTTTCAGCCCGCTGGCCGATAACTACTGCGAACCAACCGTTTTCACCCCACGGCCGACCGCTGAGGCCCAGCAGATCGCCGCTTCGACATCGACAGGAGAACAGTCATGGCAATGGTCATCAACACAAACGTGTCGTCGCTGAATGCACAGCGCAACATCACGAAATCCCAGGGCGCTCTGAGTCAGTCCATGGAGCGGTTGAGCAGCGGTCTGCGCATCAACTCGGCGAAGGACGACGCGGCGGGCTCGTCCATCGTCAGTCGACTCACCTCGCAGGTGCGCGGTCTCGATCAGGCGGTGCGTAACGCCAACGACGGTATCTCGCTGGTGCAGACCGCCGAGGGCGCCTTGAGCGAGTCGTCCAACATCCTCCAGCGCATGCGCGAGTTGGCGGTGCAATCGGCGAACGGAACCTATACCAGCGGCAACCGCACCACGCTCAACGCCGAGACCCAGCAGTTGGTGAAGGAGCTGGATCGCATCTCCACCAGCACTAACTTCAACGGCATGAATCTGCTCGACGGCACCTCAAGCGATGTGAAGTTGCAGATTGGAGCCGAGGCCAATCAGACCATCGACGTCAGCATCGGCAAGTTGGACTCCGCGTCACTGGGTGTACAAGACACGGCGGGCGTGGGCTCGGCTGGCCGGGTCTCAACCGGCGCGAGCGTCGCAGCGGCGACTACCACCGGTACCGGAAACAATGCCACATCCCTGGGTTCGGGCGATCTCGTGATCAACGGCATCGCTATCGACGGCGCGAAAGGCGCGTCCGATACCGCCTCTTCCGCTGGCGAGACCAGTAGCGCCATCGCGACGGCAGCGGCGATCAACGCCAAGACCGATCAGACCGGCGTCACGGCCGTCGTGGGCGAGACCCGGCTCGGCGGATCGGCCATGACCGCAGGCGGAGGCGCAGCCGCAACCGCGACCATTACACTGAATGGTGTCGGTATCGAGCTATCGACCGTTGATAATAATACGGTGGCTACCCGCGAAGCCATCGTGAAAGCGATCAATCTGGAATCCGAGAGCACTGGCGTCACCGCGATCGATAGCGGAACCGAAAACGGGGGCATCACCCTAGCGGCGGCGGATGGGCGAAACATCGTGTTGACCACCGCTGACGCTAATCTGACTGCCTTGAATACGGGGCTCAACATCACGAGCGGCGGCGCTAATGCAACCACGATGGCCACCGGCACCGTGACCCTGGTGGCCTCGGGCGGTAAGGACATCAACATCACCTCGGGCGCCACCGGCAATGCCAGCGACGCCGGCTTCGTGGAAGGCACCTACAGCGGGACGGCGACGCAGGTGTCCTCGAACCTTGCTGACAGTACAACCGCGATGACAGCCGGGAACGTCTTCGTGAACGGCGTCTCGGTGGGGCCGTCTTACGCCAAGGACGATACCGCTTCCACGGTCAACAAGGATGCCAGCGCCATCTCCAAGGCCGCCGCCTTCAATCTGGTTTCGGACAAGACCGGGGTGACGGCGGTCGTCAACGAAAACATCGCCAAGAATACGACTGACCAAGTTGACGGGACCGACACGGCGACGACATTCACGATCAATGGTGTTGACCTGTCCAGTATCGTCGCCAGCAGCGACGCTAGCGATTGGAGCGCTAACCGTCAGACGCTCATGGAAGCAGTGAACGCCAAATCCGCCCAAACCGGCGTGCGGGCCATCGACACTGGGGAAGACGGGACTGAAGACGGCGGTGGCGTCCAACTTGTCGCCGCCGATGGGCGCAACATCGAAGTTACGATTACAGGTGGCGCTGGCGAAGAATTTGGATTCAACAACGATTCGGCTGCCAATGTCTACGTTGGCGAATTCACGCTCAAATCCGATAAGGAGATCGTCATTACGCGCGGCACGGACGATAACCTACCCGATTCTGGTCTGACCGTCGGCAACTATGGTGGCGGCCAGGACGGCCAGTCGATCGCCAGCATCGACATCTCGACCGTGGAAGGGGCGAACAAGGCGATCACGGCCATCGATAACGCACTTGAGACAGTGAATAATGTCCGGGCCGATCTGGGCGCGGTCAACAACCGCCTGGACTTCACCATCAACAACCTGTCCAGCATCTCGCAGAACGCCACGGCCTCGCGCTCGCGCATTCAGGATGCCGACTTTGCGTCGGAGACGGCGATGCTCTCGCGGTCACAGGTGTTGCAGCAGGCGAGTTCGGCGATGCTGGCCCAGGCCAACTCGGCGCCGCAGCAGGTGCTCTCGCTCCTGCGGTAAACTGAGTTTTCCTTAGACTGAAGGATGGACGGCCTCCACTGGGGAGGCCGTCCGGTTGAACCGGGAGAGAAATGATGGCCAGCGAATCCTACAACGTAGCGGCGGTCAGACCAGCCGTGACTCCACCGACGCCGTCGCTGGACGCCACGGCCACGGCTCGGGGGCAGGCCGCGTCAGGTCGCCTCGCGGAGCCGTCGACGGGTGCGGTTGATGCCGGTCTCGCGGCGACGGAAACCCCGGCGGGCATGGGCCGGGAGCCGGTGGGGACGGTCGAGCAGGTCGCGCAAGCAGTCGATCGGATCAACGAGATGATGCAGAACGGCAAGCAGACGCTGTCGTTTCAGCTCGATGACGATTCGGGGCGCATGGTGGTTCGGGTGACGGATGCGCAGACCAAGGAGGTGATTCGTCAGATTCCGACAGAGGAGACATTGAAGTTCGCGCAGTATGTCGATGGGTTGGTGGGGTTGATTTTCAATAAAAAGGCGTAAGGGGCGGACAGGAATGGCACTAAGTTAAGCGCGTAACCTCTACAAAACAGCTACTTGCATAGCCATCTGCGAGCCAGAAGCCCTACGGAACCCAGCGGAATCTAGGGAATTCCAGAGGGCATCCGCTGATTTGGCGGTAGCCAAAATCCGGGCTTTCACGTAAGTGGCTGATATTTATAGGTGCTAGCTTATCTTAGTGCCATTCGGGGCGGACAGTGTTTTTCAGTTAAGGCGGTTTCGTCAAAAAACCGACGCCCTGGGGTCGAGTTATTGTCGGTTTTTTGGCGACATTGCGTGGGCGATTTTCCAAGCTGGACGGGGCATTCGCCCCCGTTCGGAACGACTTAAGGACACGCGGAAAAGTGCTGGGCTGGCGGTGGAAAACGTGCGGGACGGGGTGAATACCCCGTTCCGCATCAGGGACGTACCACTTGTAGGGGCGATTTAAATCGCCCTACACGACTTGCAGCCATTCTGCATTCTGAGTTGGGATACTCATTTCCGGAAATCGCCTTAACTGAACGGCATTGAGATGGTTTCATCGAGGCAAGAGGGCGATCGTCGTGGATACCAACATCATCAGTTCGCTCGGCGCCGGATCGGGAATCGATGTCGCCAAACTGGTCTCCCAATTGACCGAGGTGGAGCGCGCCGCGCCGCAGCAACTCATCGATACGCGTCAGAAAAAGCTGGAGGCGCAGATTTCCGGTTACGGCCAGCTCAAGAGCGCGCTCGATACGCTCAAGACCGCGATGGGCTCGCTGGGAACCAAGGATCTCTTCAATGCCCGTTCAGTCGCGGTGCCCACCTCGGATGCCATTACCGCCGATAAGGTGTCGCCCGGCGCCCAGGTCGGGAGCTACGGGATCGAGGTACTGGCGGTGGCGAGCGCCCATTCATTGGCGACCCAGGCCCAGGACGAGCGCGATGGCGCACTCGGTAAGTCCGGGAACATGACGATCAGCTTCGGCGAGTGGACCTATAACGCCTCCGACGAGCCGACCGACTTCGCCACCAACGGCGAGCGTGCCGCGCTGTCGATCGAGGTGGAGGCGACGGACTCGCTCGACAGTATCGCGGCAAAGATCAATGCGCAGGATGCGGGTGTGCAGGCGGCGGTGCTGAAGGTCGACGACCAGTATCAGCTCACCCTGACCGCGCCCTCGGGCGTCTCTAATGCCTTGCGTATCAGCGTCGACAATACGGACCTGAACGGCTTTGCCTTCAACGAGTCGCAGTTCGACCAGGTGACCCAGACCCAAGAGGGCGCGAACGCCAGCCTGAAGATCAATGGCCTGGCGGTGACGCGCGAGAGCAATTCCATCGACGATGTGATCCAGGGGTTCGCCTTCACCATCAATAAGGTCTCCACCGAGAGCCTGAATTTTTCGGTCACGGCGGATAAGAGCGCGGCGGAGGAGGCGGTGCGCGGCTTCGTCGAGGCTTATAACGCCTTCCAGGAGACCACTCAGAAGCTGGTGGGCTATTCCCGCGACGACGATAACAATCTGGTGCGCGGCGATCTGGCCGGCGACAGTTCGGCGCGCACCGCGATCAGCCGTCTGCGCGAGCAGATCGGCGGCGCCGTACCGGGGATCGCGAGCGGCTTCACGGCGCTGACCAATGTCGGCATTCGCACCGAGCGGGATGGCTCGCTCACCATCAGCGAGGATGAATTCACCGCCGCCTTCGCCAACAATTTCAACTTGATCGGGGATCTGTTCGCGAGCAAGACGACCTCGGCCAACAGCGCGGTCAAGGTCAATCAGGGCACCTTTGCCGCGAATGCGACCGCCGGGACTTATAAGGCCGAGATCACCCGCGATCCGACGCACGGGCAGACCCAGGGCGCGGCGATCACGCATGATTTCGGAACGGTCGCGGTGCCAACCCCGCTCGATACCTCGGGCGGCGGCTACAGCTTCAAGCTCCAGGTCGACGGCGTGACCTCGGGGGCCATCAAGCTCACCGGCAGCTACGACTCGGCCGAGGATCTGCGCGCCGATCTGCAATCGCGGATCAATGGGGATTCCACGTTGAAGGCGGCGGGCGTTGGGCTGGATGTCGAGTATGACGCATCCAGCCAATCGTTCAGCTTCGTGTCGCGCGAATATGGCTCGGCCTCCAAGGTCGCCTTCACCGAGACCGGCGAGATGGTCGATACCGTCTGGACGGACAACATGGATGTGCTGGGAATTTCCGCGACCCAGGCGCGCATCGACGGCCATGCCATCGACCACGCCAGCTTCGACGCGGACACCGACAGCTTCACCACGTCGCTCGATGCCAGCGGCGGCGACTACAGCTTCAAGATCAGCCTCGATGGTGTGGAATCGAGCACCATCAGCCTCGGCGGGAGCTATAACACCGCCGATGAACTGCGAGACGCGCTGCAAACGGCGATCAATGCCGATAATCAGTTGTCGGACGCTGGCCTGGACCTGACGGTCAGCTATGACACCGCCGCCAACCGTTTCAGCTTCGTCTCCAACTCCAGCGGGGCGAACTCGGCGGTGAGCTTCAGCGAACGCAGTGACGCCATGGCCAATCTCGGCATCGAGACGATCCTGAGCGGCACGCGCGGGGTGGATGTCGCCGGCACCATCGACGGCGTGGAAGGTTTCGGCGCCGGCAATGTGCTGCTGCCCGACATCGACTCGGCGGCCTATGGGTTGAACCTGAGCGTCACCGCCGGGGCGAAGGCCCAGAGCGAGGCCAGCGGGACGGAGGGCTTCGAGTTCGGCTTCTCGCGCGGCTTCGCTGGCGAGCTGTCCAGGCTGATCGACAACTTCCTCGGCTCCTCGGGTATCGTCAAGACGCGCGAGAATGGCATCCAGACCCAGCTCGACGGTCTCGATGAGGACAAGACCAAACTGGATCGTCGCATGGAAGGCGTCTCCGCCCGTCTGCTCGCCCAGTTCACCGCGATGGAGAATATCGTCAACAGTCTCCAGGGCACTGGCGACCAACTGACTGGCCTGGTGGATCGTCTACCCTTTACCTCGTCGGGTTGACGCTTTCCAATCGGCTCCGATGGCCAACGGCGCGAGCTTGCTCGCGCCGTTTTCGTTTCGATTAAAGAAAGTCCGCGAGCGGCCGTTACCTTCTCCATGAGCGGAGCAGAACCGTTTGTCGATTGACCGTTTATTTCCTTTCACCACTCGTCGGGAGTGAAGAACACCATGTACGCGATGCGCAGAGAACTCAATCAATACCGTCAGGCTGGACACATCGCGGAAGCCGCCGTTGCCGATCCACATCGCTTGATTCAAATGTTGTTCGAGGGCGCACTGGAGCGCATCGCGGTGGCGCGGGGTGCGATGGACCAGGGCAATATTCGCGTCAAGGGCGAGAAACTGAGCCAGGCGATCGCGATTATCGATGGTCTGCGTTGTTCGCTGGACCATGAGCAGGGAGCGGACCTGGCTGAAAAACTGGAGATGCTCTACGAGTACATGTCCCGGCGTCTGCTCGAAGGCAACATGCGTAATGATCCCAGTGCCTTGGATGAAGTGAGCCGCTTGCTGCGTGAGATCAAATCCGGCTGGGATGCGATTCCTGGAATGTTGCGCCAGGCGTCTTGACGGACTGGGCTTTACTGAGTTGTTGACTCGGCTCGGTTAGCGGCGAGGGGTACCCCCGACCTCCCCCGCCGCTGGCTGAACCGAGTTTTTTCCAAGGTGGGACGGGTATGGAACCCGTCCCTTACGTTTTATCCCGTCCGGCCTGGGCTTCCAACCGTCCTTGCTACAGATAGCGCAGGGCGGCGATAACGAGCCCCGTACTGGTGGCAATAAATCCGACCAGCCAGAGAAACTGCTGGTCGTGGCGCTTGAGCATCTCATCGAAGCGTTTGTCGACCTGCTCGAAGCGCTTCTCCATCTGCTCGAAGCGTTTGTCGATCTGCTCGAAGCGCTTCTCCATCTGCTCGAAGCGTTTGTCGATCTGCTCGAAGCGCTTCTCCACCTGCTCGAAGCGCTTCTCCATCTGCTCGAAGCCCTGACGCATCAGTTCGCGCTGGTGCTTGAGTTCTTCCTCCACCCGCACCATGCGCTCGCGCAGTTCGATCTCGTAGACCAGCGGCGGCTTGCCGAGGCTCTGTTCGGCTAGCCACTCACCGAGGTGGGCCTTGATAAAGGCAATATCGTCCTGGGCTAGGGCCATGCGGGCGTCTCCTCTCTCGGACTACTTAAGACACAGACTCTAGCGGATCGCGGCGCGATCCGACAAGGACAGTTGATCCGTCGCCGACCGCTCCCGCCGCAAGTCGAGCCATCGTCGTGTCGGTTATTTTTGCACCGTTCCTACGCATCACGTTTGGTCGCACCTACCGGCCGGCGAATTCACGCATGAACCGACTCAGCGCTTCAACGGCGTCGAGCGTCATGGCGTTGTAGATCGAGGCGCGGATTCCGCCGATCGAGCGGTGTCCCTTGAGTCCGCTGAATCCTTCCGCGCTGGCTTGCCGCAGGAATTCCGCTTCCAGTTGGGCCGTGGGCAGTCTAAAGACGACGTTCATCCGCGAGCGATCCTCGTGCGCCGCCCTACCCTCGTAGATATCCGCGTACCGGTCGATGATTGTGTAGAGGGTTTCGGCCTTTTGTCGGTTGATGGCATCCATCCTGTCCAGCCCGCCGATGTCGTTCAGAAGCCAACGGCTGACCAGCAGCACGACATAGATGGCGAAGACCGGAGGGGTGTTGTAGATGGAGTGGGCGGCGAGATGGGCGCGGTAATCGAGGATCTCGGGAATCCCGCGTGGTACCGGCTCCAGTAGCTCACGCCGGATGATGACCACCGTGACGCCGGCCGGCCCCAGGTTTTTCTGGGCGTGGGCGTAGATGAGGTCGAAACGGTCGGTGTCGATGGGGCGCGAAAGAAAGTCCGATGACATGTCGCAGACCCGGCGAACGCTGTCGAGACCGGGGATCTCGTGGAATTGGATGCCTTCGACCGTTTCATTGGAGACATAGTGGAAATAGGCAGCGTCCGGCGCGTGGAACAACTCCTCGGACTTGGGCAGGCTACGGAAGCCGCGCGATTCGCCATCCCAGAGGAGGCGCACCTCCCCTTCGAGACGGGCGGGCGGGATGGATTTGGCGCTCCAGTAGCCGGTGCGCAGATATTCGGCGGTCTTGCCGGTGTCGCGCAGCAAGAGCATCGGGATCATGGAGAACTGGAGCGTGGCGCCGCCCTGGAGGAAGAGTATGGCGTGACTGTCGGGGAGATCGAGCAGGCGGCGGATGTTGCGCTCGGCCTCCTCCACCACGGCGGCGAACCAGTCGGACCGATGGCTGATGCCCAGCACGGACAGTCCGACCTCGGGAACCGCGATGATCGCCTCCTGGGTGGCGGCGAGCACCGAGGCGGGCAGGACGCCCGGTCCTCCGGAGAAGTTGAGTTCATTCATGTTTCAATCCACGCCCGGCCAAGCCGGGTGATACGGCCCGGAAGAGGTTACGCCTTTCGATGAGAGGTCCGACTCAAGCCGGGCGGGTGACGTTCCGCCGTCGCGATGAGCATGGCGCGGAAGGCGTCGAAGATCCGGCGCATGGCGGGCGGCTTGTAGGGATAGAGATCGACCGGATCCATGGCGTGCACGACCATGGCGGGATCGACCTCGAAGATCAGCAGTCGGCCGTCCTGGGTCTCGGCGCAGTCGATGCCGAAATACTCCAGCCCGATGGCGCCATGGATGGCGGCGAGCGCCTCGCCATGTCGAACGGCGAACGACTGGTCGAAGGTCGCCATGAAATCCGCTTCCTCGGCGCGCTTGTCCGGGCTTTCGTCCATGCCGGCATTGAGATAGTGAATCATCCAGTGGCTGGAAACGCCCATGTGGCAGGCGAACGGCTGGCCATCGACGAGGATGACGCGGTATTTGCGATAGAGACCATCGGGGTTGCGGTAGTCGATGAAGGGCGAGAGATAGAATTCGTCGCTGGGCACGGCGTCGAGGACGGCCAGCAGTTCCTCGGGGCTTTCCACCTTGGCGAGGTCATGGCCGGCGTGAGAATCGATCGGGCGGATGATCAGAGGAAGCTCCAGGTCGGCGCGTTCGCTGGTCGCGATCGCCTGGACCCGACGGCGGCCGAGACGAAGCGTCGGCGGCATGATCAGCCCCGGCGGACCCTGGAGAAGCTGGCAGGCGGCGTCCCTGGCCATGGTTTCGATCCGGCGCGGATCGTTCAGCACCGGGCGTGGCCACTGGATCAAACGGGGAAGCCAGGCCGCCAGCAGCGGCCGATTCGCGTCCGATTCACCGATGGCGACGAAGAGGAGGTCGTGCTCGGGGATCTCCTCGGGGTTGGGATCATCGATTGTCGCGTAATAGAGATTCAGCTCGATATCCGAGTCTTCCAGCAAACACTCCAGGGGCACGTTGGCCATGATGGCGCCGGGGGCAACCAGCGCGAGCAGACGCAGGCGCGTGGGCTGGGTGGTGGGAAATCGGTACAGCCGACGCACCTTGAGCGCTTCCCCTTGCAGCGTCATGGCCATGTCCGGATGGCCGAGAAACTGGAAAAGGATAGAGGCATCCAGGAGCGCGCCGCTTTCGCTTGGGTCGTCCGTCGCGCGTTGCAGCAGGGATTGACCGAGCGGGGCCAGGTCCGCGCCGGACAGGGCGAGACGCATCAGCCTGGCAAGACCAAGATGGGTTGGCATGGTTGAGCGACCCCGCCGGAGGTGGATGGCCCGCGCCAATCGTCGGCGCGACACATGGGATTACGGCGAGGATTGTCGGCTCACGCCTGGGCGGGTGCAAGTCGGTCACTGGGTGGAATCATTCCCTGTCGATCGTCCGGATCATTGGGGTTCCTGTTCTTGATGCCATTTCGGGCGATCTGGAGTCGGGCGGGATCGGCGGGGCACGCCCGACCAGCCTCGCTGGCAAGACTCGGCCGGCTTGGGTGGGCTTTGCCCATCCTTTTATCTTGAGCCTCGGAGCGTACAGGATGGGCATCGCTGCGCTCTGCCCATCCTACGAAGCGGGGGCGTCAGCTCTGGCCGGAAGGATGATCGCGGCCCCGTCGCTCATCGCCCGGTATCGTTTCAATCATCCTTGCTGCCCTGCCAATCAATGGCGTGCTGTTCCATCAGCCGGTAGAGGGTGACGCGCGAGATGTCCAGGCGACGCGCGGCCTTCGAGACGTTATTGCGCGCTTCGCTCAGGGTGCGTTCGATGACTTCCTTTTCCGCCTTGGCCCGTGCTTCCGACAGGGTCATGAGAATGGATTTCGGGATGTCCTGATCCAGGCCGAGTTCGCGCGGCTTGACGAGTCTACCCTCGCCCATGACCACGGCGCGCTGGATGCGGTTGACCATCTCCCGAACATTGCCCGGCCAGGAGTGCGATTTGATGGCTTCCAGGGCCGGCTGGCTGAAGCCCTTGATGCTCGGTTTCACCCGGTTCGCGAACTGATGGAGAAAATGGTCCGCGATCAACTCGATATCCTCGCCGCGATCGCGCAGCGGCGGCATCTCCAGATGCAGCACGTTGAGCCGGTAATAGAGATCCTCGCGAAAACGCCCCTCCTCCACCGCCCGTTCGAGATTCACATGGGTCGCCGCGATGACGCGCACGTCCACTGGAATCTGGTTCGTGCCACCCAGCCGATCGATCGTCTTCTCCTGTAGAAAGCGCAGCAGATTGACCTGCATGTCGAGCGGCAGATCCCCGATCTCGTCGAGGAAGAGCGTGCCATTCTGGGCGGCCTCGATCCGACCGATCTTGCGGCGATCGGCGCCGGTGAAGGCGCCTTTCTCGTGACCGAACAATTCGGCCTGAATGAGATCGCGCGGCAGCGCGCCGCAGTTCACGGCGACGAAAGGCCCCTGGGCGCGATGCGAGAGCTGATGGATGGCCTGCGCCGCCAGTTCCTTGCCGGTGCCGCTCTCGCCACGAATCATCACATTGAGATCGATGGAGGCGACCTTGTGAATGGTCTGAAAGACGGCCCGCATGGCGGGGCTCTGGCCGACCATGGCGAATTCCGATTCGCCCTCGCCCCCGGTCAAGACATTGGCGCCCTCGGAAAAGGAATTGGCGATCTCGGCCATCCCATAGGCATGGCCGAGCGTGAAGGCGAGTCGCTCGGCGTCAAGCGGTAAGGTGTGGTAGTCATAGAAATGGGAGGTAATCACGCGCGAGACATGACGGAAGGAACGCGTCACGCCCGAGAGCAGGGCGACCCAATTGATGTGATTGTTCGCCTCGTGCAGCATCTCGGCATGGAGACGCAGCGCGTGAACATCATGGCTGGCGCCGTCCCAATAGAACAGGCCGACCAGGAATTTCTGCCTGCCCATCAGCTCCATCGCCACCTGGGGATTCGATGCCTCATGGACATCCCATTCTTGACCCAGAAGGGAAGGCGGGATCGGCTCCTCCATGGGGCCCAGCCTCAAGTACAGAAGCGCGCGGCGCGTATCCAACATGATGAACTACCGAGATGGTTATTGTTGATGTTCGCTCGCGAGTCAAACCCCCTCGTCCCTGAATGAATCCTATCGCTGAACCGTACCTGCCGGCCAGCCTGAATGACAATGCGCGGCGGCTCTTCGATCGAGCTCGAAAACCGAATCATCCGGCCTCCAAAAAATAGCCTTTAAGAATCTCGATACAACGGCAAGCCAGCGCAAGCATCAAACAGAATTCACTTCGATGCATAACCGGCCGACCAAAACGATAGACACTTAATAAATACCGCCTGGCGCGCTCATTTCAAGAGTGGAGCGGATTATTAATCCAGGATCACATCCACACCGATATTTGAGCGAGTCATTTCAAGACGCGATAAGGCTTTATTCCGTCGACCAGCGGAATCGGACTGACCGACGTCATCGGCGCATTCACGAAAAGCGGAACCCCGGGCAGGCTAAAAACCACACAGATTATAATTTAGCACGGCAGGCAAAACGTGCAAGCCGATTATTTGGTATTCAAGTCTAGTCGGATTTATTTCGGCGGCAAGGGCTGTCTACGTAAAGTCTGCAAGCCCGCTCTTCAGCGGACGAAATCAACGGATTCAGCTCTCGACACTCGGGCTGAGTACTAACCCCCAGCCACTGCGTATTTACCCCTAAATTAAATGTAGGTATTAAAGCCCAGGCTACCGAAACTTTAATCACACGAGATCAGCATAGACGCTTTCCTTGAACTTGCACAGTTTTTCCTCGGATTCGTTTCTCGGGGTCTCTCCGGGAACGGGCCACCGGAAATCAACCCGATAGTCGTGCTATTTGGGATCCAAGCGCACACGGATTCACTCCATGTGTCAATTGGGTCGACCCCCCCGGACTGTAACAAAAACAATACAACTAAACATCCCGCCTCGGGTTCAAGTCAGAATCGACGCCAGGTGGAACATACGCTCATCGCATGGCACCGCGTTTGCATTATTCATCAAGCAAAGACCCCGCGAGGACGTACCGAGTAATTCAATTGTCCACATGATGTAGGTCTATCGGAGACCTGGCCGCGGTCGGTGATGCACGGCCGCATTCACATGAAATGTCATCACGTTGACCGCACGAATTCCGGCGCTGGCGAGCGCTGGAGTTCCCGCAAGCCATGACAACGAGAAGCAGCGCATGACAGGTGTAAATTGCATTGTCGCACCACTGATAATTGATGGCGGCTTACCCGTTATGGAGAATGACCAACCACCCCAGAAAAGCCCATTCCCACATTCGGATGGCGTGCGCCAGCACCTTCATACCGGCCTGATACAACAGGGCCTTCAGGTTGTACGGGATCTGCTTGAATACAAGCGATCACAAAGCGGATTCGGTGAGATCACCGAGGAATTCCATAGCCTGTTCAGTCATTTCGTGACTGCCGGCCTGGGCAAGCGCTGTGTGCGGTTCGTATTCGATGGAGATGATGGGCCGGAGCTCGGACCCAATTGGCTGACGATCAGTCTCGATCTCGTGGAGCGCCGCGCGCGTGAGGCCGGTCAAGTCGTGCTGGAGCTGGATTCCGACTATTTCGATGCCGTCCTCTGCTCCGGCCTTGGGCGTATCTCCCGACCCGAGAGCTTGATTCTGGAGTTGCGGCGGATCCTCAAACGATCGGGCCAGATTTGGATTCAGTCGCCGCTCTGTGGCCCCTATCTCCCGGATCGCGATTCAAACCGACTTGAGTATTGGCGTCTGACGCCGGACGGACTTCGGATACTGCTGGAGAGTTTCGACGAGATCCTGTGCTCGGTCTATCTACCCGAGGGGAATGCGTTACGCACCTGTAGCTTTTTCTACGGGCTCAAACCGGCCGAAACCTCCGGCCAATTCCCGCTCCCCATACTCGCGCACATGGCACCACCGGGGACCTGAGAACCCTCGGGCGTCCGATCCCCGCGCGGTCAGCGCCCCCGAGGCCGAATCCGTACACCTCTTCTTAACCGAACACGATCCTTGCCGATTGGAGCAAACGATGAGCGACACCATCCACGGATATCGAAGCACGCCCGTCGATCTCTTGGTCGACGCGGCCAGGGCGACCGAGATCAAGCAGGAAGCCATGCGGCTGCGCTCGATCACGCTCGATGATCGCCAGACACGCGATCTCGAACTGATGCTCGGCGGGGCCTGCGCGCCGCTTGACGGTTACATGGGGCGTGAGGACTACGAGTCCGTCCTCGAACGCCAGTGCCTCGCCAATGGCACCTTCTTCCCGAGACCCTTCACACTGGATCTCGACGCCGATACCGCGGGTTCGCTGCAAGGCGAGGAGCGGGTGGTTCTGCGCGACGATGAGGGGGCCATGCTGGCGATCTTGACCCTGGGGGACGTCTGGCAACCCGACTGGCGGCGCGAGCGCGCGATTCTTCACCCCGACGGCGCGACGCATGGGGAGGAGACGATCGCCGATGAAGGGAGCGCGCCTTATGCGCTCGGGGGTCGTATCGAAGGTATCAGCCGGCCCTTGCATCACGACTATCCGGACCTGCGGGTCACGCCGATGGGCCTGAAGGCGGAGCTGAAGGCCGGCGGATGGACGCGCATGATCGTGGTCGATCCAAGCGCGGAGCTGCCCCCGTCCGGACACCGGACGATCGCCGCCATCGCGAGGGAGTTGGGGGCGCTCGTACTCCTCCATCCAGTCATGGACGCGATCCGATCCACCGAGCTGGAGTTGCATCGGCGCGTCAAGCAGTACCGTTCACTCTTGGCGCATTACCCCTCGGGCGGAGCACGGCTGGCGCTGTTGCCGCTCAATCCGAGCGGCTCGGGTGCTCGGGAGTGGCTCTGGCGCGCGTTCGTCCATCATCGGTGCGGCGCGACCCACTATTTCCTGGATCCTCGCGACATGGAACTGGGTAAAGGTGTCGCCGGATCCGTGCCGATGCGCGATCTCGCCAGCGCCTGCAAGGACCACCTGGGTCTCGAACTGCTGTCCGTGCTCGACCTGCGGATCCCCGCCGAGGATCTCGCGGGCGCCAACCCCATGCCGATCGGAGCGCCCGGATCGGATGGTGCCTGGAGCGAAGGGCTCATGGCTGGCGAGGGTGACGCCAAGTGCGACACGAGCGGTGTCACCTGCTTCTTCACCGGCCTGTCCGGAGCGGGCAAGTCGACCGTCGCGCGAGCCCTAGCGGCGCAGCTATCCAAGCTTGGGCGCACCGTGACCCTGCTCGACGGCGATCTGGTGCGCCGCCATCTGTCCAGCGAACTGACCTTCAGCAAGGAACACCGCGACCTGAATATCCGACGCATCGGCTACGTGGCGAGCGAGATCACACGGCACGGCGGCATTGCGATCTGCGCGCCCATCGCACCCTATCGGGTGACCCGCGCGGCGGTGCGAAGCCTGATCGAGGCCGAGGGCGGATTCCTGGAGATCCATGTCTCGACCCCTCTTGAGGTCTGCGAACAACGGGATCCGAAGGGACTGTATGCCAAGGCCCACGCCGGCCTGATCAAGGATTTCACCGGCATCAATGACCCCTACGAGGCCCCGGAGCATCCCGAGATCGCGATCGACACCTCCGTCATGGGCGTAGAGGCGGCCGTGGCCTTGATCTTGACCGAACTCAGGCGACGGGGCGCGATCCTGGATTCATCGCCCGCGATGGACGAAGGGATCCTGGATCGAACCCAGACACGGCGGCGGATGATCGCGCGCCAGGGAGGGTCGGCTGATGTGGGCTGATATCATTCTGTCGGAAGTCCTCGACCGGGAATCCACCAAGGCGCGCATGCGCGATTACAAGGGCACGCTCCCGTTGATCCACCGGTTCGCGGATGTCCTCATCATCCTGGCCAGTCTCTGGCTCGCCGCTCTGCTGACGGGCGCTGGGGCCTCCGTGCCGATCATCACCGCGGGACTGATCGGGGTCGTTCTGTTCAATCTCGTGGCGGACGCCAAGAACCTTTACCGGCCCTGGCGAACCGAATCGATTCGCGCGGAGATCGGGGCCACGACCGAAGCCTGGCTTGGGGTGACGGGGATTTCGCTGGTCGCGGTGTACGTACAGCAGGATGCGATCGGCTATCCGCCCATGACCCTATTGTCCTGGTTTCTGATCGCCCTCGTCGCGCTCAACGCCTGGCGGTTCGCCGTGCGCCGTTCACTGCGCTGGGCGCGCGCGCGTGGCTACAACAGGCAACGCCTGGCGATCGCGGGCAGCGGCGAACTCGCCAAGCACGTCGCGCGTACCGCCTCGGACAATACCTGGATGGGATTCAGCATCCTGGGTCTGTTCGACGATGGCGACCGGGACGCGGCCCTGCCTCTGGTCAGCTCCAGGACGCGAGGCTCGCTGGATCGCCTGGTCCAGCTCGCCCGCGCCGGTGAACTCGACGTGGTCTACATCGCCCTGCCGCCGGGTCGCGCCGAGCGTCGGATCAACACCCTGGTGCGCCAGCTCGCCGACAGCACCACCTCCGTCTATCTGGTCCAGGATCGGCGCTCGCGCGCGCCCGATGGGGAACAGGGGTCGCGTCAGATCCTGCCCGACCTTGGGCGTGTCGATGTTCTGCATCGCCGCTGCGTGGATGTGAATGGCCTCAAGATCGTCAGCGTCTACGAAAGCCCCTTCCAGGGACCGAGCGCCTGGCTCAAGCGGCTCGAGGATCTCGCCGTCGGCAGCGTCGCCCTGCTCCTGCTGGCGCTTCCGATGTTGGCGATCGCCATCGGCGTCAAGCTCTCCGGACCAGGACCGGCGATTTTCATGCAGCGCCGCTATGGGCTCGACGGCAAGGAGATCACGGTCTGGAAGTTCCGCACCATGCGCGTGTGCGAGGACGGAGGTCGCGTGATCCAGGCCCGCAAGGGCGACTCACGGGTGACGCCTTTCGGCGAATTCCTGCGCCGGACATCACTGGATGAACTGCCTCAGTTCATCAATGTGGTTCAGGGATCGATGTCCATCGTCGGCCCAAGGCCGCACGCGGTCGCGCATAACGAACACTACCGGGGTCTCATCGGAGGCTACATGTTGCGACACAAGGTCAAACCGGGCATCACGGGCTGGGCGCAGGTCAACGGCTGGCGTGGCGAGACCGAATCGATCGACAAGATGGGTCGACGGGTCGATTTCGATCTGGACTATATCCGCAATTGGTCGGTCTGGCTGGACATCCGGATCATCCTCCTGACCTTCCTTCACGGCTTCAGTCACAGGAACGCGTACTGAAGCCTCCCGCGGCCGAAGCCCTTCGGGCTTCCCGGTCGCCGCCGAACAAGCGCCTGTAGTTATCCTGCGTGACGGCGGCGACCTGCTCGGGATCCAGGCCGCGAATCTCGCCGAGGCAGGCGGCGATCCGCCCCAGATAGCTGGGTTCGTTGGATTTTCCGCGATAAGGAACAGGCGCCAGATAGGGCGAGTCGGTCTCGATCAACAGACGATCGAGCGGCACCTGGCGCGCCACCTCGCGGAGCGCCTCGGCGCTCTTGAAGGTGAGGATGCCGGAGAAGGAGACGAAGAATCCGAGATCCAGGCCCTGTCTGGCCATCTCCCAGGTCTCGGTGAAGCAGTGCAGCACGCCGCCGGTCTCGTCCGCGCCTTCTTCCCGAAGGAGACGAATGGTGTCCTCGCGGGCCTCGCGGGTATGGATGATCAGCGGCTTGCGACAGATCCTAGCGGCGGCGATATGGGTGCGGAAGCGATCCTGCTGGCCGCTCGGGTCGCCTTCGAGACGGTAGTAATCCAGACCGGTCTCGCCGATGGCGACCACGCGCGGATCCGACGCGAGATCGACCAGTCGCTCGACGCTCGGCTCGATGCCGCCGTCCTCGTTCGGGTGCACGCCCACGGAGAGATCCACCGTCGGGTAGGGATCGACCAGGCGGCGCATCGCCGGATAGTGATCCAGATCGATGGCGACACAGAGCATCCGAACGACGCCGGCCTCGGCGCATCCGCGCATCATGCGGTCGAAGTCGCCGCCATGGCGCTTGAGGTCCACGCGGTCGAGATGGCAGTGTGAATCGATCAGCATGGGTTTGGCTACAAGGTGTGGTTGGCTACATGGTGTGGGTCGGTCGCTCGGAACTGTGCGACCCGGCCAGATAGTCCTCGATCTTACGCCGCGCCGCGCCCTTGTCCTGGTCGCTGAACTGGACGCCCACGCCGATGGACCGATTGCCCTCGGCGCCGGGCGGGGTCAACCAGACCACCTTGCCGGCCACCGGGATGCGATCCGACTCCTCCATCAACTGGAGCAGCAGAAAGATCTCGTCACCAAGCTGGTAATTCTTGGTGGTCGGAATGAAGAGGCCGCCATTCTTGATGAAGGGCATGAAGGAGGCGTAGAGGGCGCTTCGGTCCTTGATGGCGAAGCTGAGGATCCGCTGTTGTCCACCCAAACCGCCGAGAGAATTCATGGGCGTGCTCATGAGACAGGCTCTCCAGTCGTCGCCGCCTGGGTGATCCGGAACCAGTCGATGGCCAGGGATTCCAACAGCAGCTGTTGATTCAGGTTGGTCTCGGCCAGGGCGCGTCCCGCGAGTACATCCTTGAGGAAGCGATGCCCGGCCGCCGGCTCGATCCGGCGGGCCAGATCGGCCAGGGCCGCGTATTGATCCGGGTTTTCGAGTCTGACCGGTTCGTCGCTCACCATCAACCGCAGCAGGTCACAGATCCAGCCGGAGAGCCAGTCGAGAAGGCGCGCGGAGCCGAGCGCGTTCCAGGCCGCCGCCTCCGCGACCGGATCCTTTCGACCCGAGGCGATCGCGAGGAACCCCGCCAGACGCTGGCGACGCTGTTCCAGCAAGGCTTCGTCGGGCTCGGTGAGGGCGCGCAGCGGGGCGCCATGCGCGAGTCTCAGTCGCAACGCCCAGTCATCGCGCGCCTGCCGGGCCTCCAGCCAGCGCAGGGCGTCCGCTTCCTCAGGAACAGCCACCTTGATATGCAGGCAGCGACTGCGGATGGTCGCGGGTAGCTGACCGATCCGTTCGCCGATCAGACAGAGGATGCTTTGTCCGGTGGGTTCCTCAAGCGTCTTGAGCAAGGCGTTGGCGGCCGCCGGATTGAGCTTGTCGGCCGGGTCGATCAGGGCGACCTTCCAGTCGGCGCGGCTGGGCGTCAGGGATTCGCGCTCGTTGAAGAGGCGCACCGCCGCGATCGGGATGTCGCCCGATTTGCTTTCGGGATCCGGCCCGACCCGCACGAGATCCGGGTGATTGCCCGCCGCCAGCAGACGGCAGTCCGCGCACAGCCCGCAAGCCCGGCCCCGCTCCACCGGGCTCCGACAGAGCAGCGAACGCGCCAGGGCTTCCGCGAGATGGCGCTTGCCGACACCTCTCGGCCCCGAGATCAGGAGGGCGTGAGCGAGGCGGTTCGCCGCGCGGGCGGCCTGGAGCCTGGACCAGATCGTCTCGGTCCAGGGAAAGGAGGCATCGACCGGGATCGCCGGAGGGCTGGCGGTATCGGAGGCGCTCACGGGCGAGCCCTGGTCCGTTCGATGAAGGCTAGGGCCTCATCGCGGATCCGTCGGGTCACCTCGTCCATCGGGGCCGTGGCATCCAGCAGACGATAGCGTTGCGGCCGGGCGCGGGCGCGCTCGAGATAGACCGCGCGGACGGCCTCGAAGAAGCGCTGGGTCTCGGACTCGAAGCGATCCGTCCTACCCGCCCGAGACCTGGCGCGCTCCAGCCCCAAGGCCGGCGGCAGATCGAACACCAGGGTCAGATCCGGTCGCAGACCGCCCTGCACCAGATCCTCAAGCACCGCGATCCGCGCCGGATCGACCCCACGGCCGCCACCCTGATAGGCATAGGTGGCGTCCGTGAAGCGATCGCAAATCACCCAACGGCCGGCCGCCAGCGCCGGACAAATTTTCTTTTCCAGATGCTCGGCTCGCGCGGCGAACATCAGGAGCAGTTCCGCCGTCTCGCTCATGCCGGCGTTGTCCGGGTCCAGCAGCAGGGTGCGCAGACGCTCGGCGATCGGGGATCCGCCAGGTTCGCGGGTCGTGACCACCTCCAATCCCTGTTCGCGCAGACAACTGGCCAGGGGTTCCACCTGGCTCGACTTGCCGGCCCCCTCGATGCCTTCGAGGGTGATGAAGCGTCCGGGTGTCGGCTTGTCCATCATGGCCCCTGATTCAGGATGTAGCGGCGCACGGCCTGGTTGTGCTCGTCGAGCGTCCTGGAGAACACATGGCCCCCGTCACCCCTGGCGACGAAATAGAGAAGATCGCCCTCCTCCGGGCGCAGGGCCGCGCGGATCGCCTCGCGACCCACTAGGGCGATGGGCGTCGGCGGCAAGCCATCGATGACATAGGTGTTATAGGGCGTCGCCTCTCGAAGGTCGGCGCGGCGGATATTGCCATCGAAGCGCTCGCCCATCCCATAGATCACGGTCGGATCGGTCTGGAGCCGCATGCCCTTTTGCAATCGTCGGACGAAGACACCCCCGATCCGGGGACGCTCGTCCGGCAAGGCGGTTTCCTTCTCGATGATGGAGGCGAGGATCAGCGCCTCGTAGGGAGTCTGGATCGGCAGGTTCGGGGCACGTTGCTCCCACTCCTCGGCCAGGACGCCATCCAGACGCTCCATGGCACGCTTGAGGATGTCCATTCCTGTCGTCTGGCGCGGGAAACGATAGGTGTCGGGAAAGAAACGACCCTCCGGATGCTCGCCGGAGCGACCAAGCCGGCTCATCAGTTCCTCGTCGGAGAGACTCGCGAGATTGGCGCCGCCGAAGACCTCGTGGGCGTCGATGACGGCCAGCGCCTGGCGAAAGGTGCGTCCCTCCACCAGGGTCACCGAGTATTCGACCACCCGTCCGGAGATCAGGCGGGCCAGAACCTCCGGTGGGGTCATCCCAGACGTCAAGGCATACTCACCGGCCTTGAGGCGGGACTGATCGCCCTGGAGATAGGCCATGGCGGTGAAATAATAGGGATGGTCGAGGAGACCCTGCTCGGTCATCCGATTGGCCAGCGCCCGCAGCGAGGTTCCTTTCTGGACATCCAGGATAACCCCCGCCTCGGGGCCTTGAATCGGCATGTTCAGGAAGCATCGATAATCGCGCCACAGGGCACCGCTCAGAACACCGATGGAGAAAACCAGCAGGAGTAAACCGATACGCCCTATCATCTGTCAATCAACCCGGAGTGCGTGCCGCCTGATACAGCGTGGTGAGTAGGCCCCAGGGAAGGCTTCCCAGATCGAAACGCCGACCCTGAAGTTCTCTCACAGGCCAAACGCCGATAACCGCATTGGTGAGAAACAGCCCCTGGGACTGGTCCAGCGCGCCGCGATCGAGCCGGGTGACCAGACAATCGACCGAGGCCCTGGCGGCCAGTTCGAGCGTGAGACCGCGAATGGTTCCGGCGATGCCGCCCTGATCGACCGGCGGCGTCAGCAGACGCGAGCCGTCCCACGAAAACACATTGGTCATGGTCCCACCGACCAGGCTTCCCGACGCATCGAACATGAGACCTTCCGCGATCGCCGGGTCGCACCACTCGGCGCGGGCCAGGACGGAATCCAGTCGGTTGAGATGCTTGATGCCGGCAAGCGCCGGATTGATGGAGGCCGGGGTCTGACAGTAGCGCGCGATCACGCCTTCACGCCAGAGGTGTTCCTGATCGGACACCAGCGAATAGGCCATGAGCAGGCGCGTCGACAGGGCCGGTTCCGGTGGTCGATAGCCACGCCCGCCGCCACCACGCGACAGGATGATCTTCAATATCCCATCACCCCGCCCGCGAGAAACCTCCGCGGCCTCCGCCGAGAGAACCGCCGTGTCGGGCATCGGAATTCCGAGCCGCTCGGCGCCGAGGGAGAGCCGGTTCAGGTGTCTCGACCACTGGCAGGGACGACCATAACTGACGCGGACGGTCTCGAACAGACCGTCACCATAATGCAGGCCCCGGTCGAGAACCGAGATCCGATCACCCGCCTGACCATCGATCAGAATCCTCGATGGCCAGCCGATTCGGTTGCTTGATCCCACGCGACTAGCCGCGGCCTGGCGATCCGCTCTCGCGGTCGCTGGTCCGCATCAGGGACGACGGAAGATCAGTGTTCCGTTCGTACCACCGAAGCCGAAGGAATTGGAGAGCGCGATATCGATCTCCATCTCCCGCGCCACGTTGGGCACGCAGTCGAGATCGCAGTCCGGATCCGGCGTGTGGTAGTTGATGGTGGGCGGCGCGGTCTGATCGCGGATGGCCAGGATGGTGAAAATGGCCTCCGCCCCACCGGCCGCGCCCAGCATGTGCCCGGTCATGGACTTGGTCGAACTGACCGCCAGCTTGTAGGCATGGTCGCCGAACGCCCGCTTGATCGCCATGGTCTCGGCGATGTCGCCGGCCGGGGTCGCGGTGCCGTGGGCATTGATGTACTTCACCTGCTCCTTGTTCAGACCCGCGTCATTGAGGGCGAGGAGCATGCAATCGCAGGCGCCCTCGCCAGTCTCCGAGGGAGCGGTCATATGGTAGGCATCGGAATTCATGCCGAAGCCGACCAGTTCGGCGTAGATGTTGGCACCACGCGCCACGGCGCGTTCGTACTCTTCCAGCACCACGACACCGGCCCCGTCGCTCAGCACGAAACCATCGCGCTCCTTGTCGAATGGACGGCTCGCCCCCTGGGGATCCTCGTTGCGCGTCGAGAGGGCGCGCGCGGCGGCGAAGCCACCGAGTCCAACCGGCGAGGTCGCCATCTCGGCACCGCCCGCGATCATGACGTCCACGTAGCCGTGGCGGATCATGATGGCCGCCTCGCCGATGTTGTGCGTGGCCGTGCTACAGGCCGAGACGATCGAATAGTTAGGCCCCTTGAGCCCGAACTTGATCGAGAGATTGCCGGCCACCATGTTGATGATATTGGCCGGAACGAAGAACGGCGAAATCCGACGTGGACCCTTGTCGCGATAGGCCTGGTAGTTGTTCTCGATCCCGGTGATGCCGCCGATGCCAGATCCGATGGCGACGCCGATGCGCCGACAGTTGGAATCGTCGATCTCCAGTCCGGCGTCCGCGATGGCCTGACAGCCCGCCGCCATGCCGTAATGGATGAACTTATCCATTTTCTTGGCTTCTTTTTCCGAGATATAGGGACTCGGATCGAAGCCATAGATGGGCCCACCGAAGCGGGTACTGAACGGTTCGATATCGAAATGGGTGATCGGTTTGATACCGCTCTTTCCGGCGAGGATGTTGTCCCACGCGGACTTCACGTCGAGCCCAACCGGCGCCACAAGGCCTAATCCGGTGACTACTACCCTTCTGCCTGCCATCGCTTACCTCTATCGTTCAGAACGCCACGTTCGACGAGCCCATGCCGCGCCCTCTTCCACACCTGGTGCATGGCGCCTGGCGTAAAATCTGTCCTGGCCGCTGATTCAGGCCTGGTGCGCGTTGATGTAATCGATGGCCTGTTGGACCGTGGTGATCTTCTCGGCGTCTTCGTCCGGAATTTCGGTCTCGAATTCTTCTTCGAGGGCCATGACCAGTTCCACTGTGTCGAGGGAATCCGCGCCCAGATCGTCGACGAAGGACGCCTCGGCGGTGACCTCTTCTTCCTTCACGCCCAATTGCTCGACCACGATTTTGCGAACTCGATCTTCAACGCTGCTCATAGGATTGATTCCTCCGAATGACAAAAATTGGCCCTCGCTGGACCACGGCGTATTCTAGTGACAAACGAGGTCCGATGAAAGCCGAGATATCCAGCGGCGATCATCATTTAAAAAACTGATTTGCAAGCGATATTTGCCTTGAATCAGCGGATCTCACGCCATGTGCATGCCGCCGTTGACATGCAGTGTCTCGCCCGTGATGTAGGCGCCGCCGGGCGAGGCCAGGAAAACCACGGTACTCGCGATCTCTTCCGGCTGGCCCAGACGACCGAGCGGGATGGCGCCGAGCAGGCTGTTACGTTGCGCCTCGGGCAGATCGCGAGTCATGTCGGTGTCGATGAATCCCGGCGCGACACAGTTGACCGTGATGGAGCGCGAACCGACCTCGCGCGCCAGGGATTTGGTGAAGCCCATCATCCCGGCCTTGGCGGCCGCGTAGTTGGTTTGACCGGCATTGCCCATGGCACCGACCACCGAGGCGATATTGATGATGCGCCCCTTGCGAGCCTTGGTCATGCCGCGCAGACAGCCCTTCGAGAGCCGGTAAAGCGAGGTCAGATTGGTGTCGATCACCGCGCTCCATTCCTCGTCCTTCATGCGCATCAGGAGATTGTCGCGCGTGATGCCGGCGTTGTTGACCAGAATGGTCGGCACGCCTAGTCGCTCCGTGACCTGAGCGAGGGCCGCGTCGACCGAGGCCTGATCCGAGACGTTCAGCACCAGACCCACGCCCCGGTAGCCCGCGTCGGCGAGCGCCTTCTCGATCCCCTGGGCGCCCGCCTCGGTGGTCGCCGTACCCGCGACCGCCGCGCCCTGCGCGGCCAGCGCCATGGCGATGGCACGCCCGATTCCACGCGAGGCACCGGTCACCAGCGCGATTTCATTGTTAAGCATGTGCGGTTTTCTCCAGTGCCGCTTCCAGCGTCTTCGGATCGAAGACCGGCAGCGTCGTCATGGTGTCGGCGATTCGCTTGCAGAGTCCGGCGAGAACTTTTCCCGGTCCGCATTCGATCGCGGTATCAAGGCCTTGCGCCGCCACGAACTCGACCGTCTCCACCCAGCGAACCGGCTGATGGAGTTGCTGGACCAGCCGATCGCGCAAGGTCTCGATGCTGTCGGCCGCCGTGACGCTGACGTTGTGAATGACGGGCACGCCTGGCAGGGTCAACGCGACATCGGCCAGGCGTTCGGCCAGGCGCTCGGCGGCGGGGCGCATGAGGGCGCAGTGCGAGGGCACGCTGACCGGCAGCGGCAAGGCGCGTTTGGCGCCGGCCGCCTTCGCCGCCTCGATGGCGCGCGCGACCGCCGCCGCCTCGCCCGCGATCACGACCTGGCCCGGCGAGTTGAAATTGACCGCCGCGAGCACCGCGCCCTGGGCCTGGTCCTCGCAGAGCGCGACCACCTGGGCGTCGGTCAGCCCCAGAACGGCCGCCATGGCGCCTTCTCCGGCCGGAACCGCCTCCTGCATGAAGCGGGCGCGATCCGCGGCCAGCCGAACGCCATCGGCGAAGCCCATGGCCCCGGCCGCGACCAGGGCCGCGTATTCACCAAGACTGTGACCAGCCATCAGGGTCACCGGCCGACCGCCAGCTTGCCGCCAGACACGCCAGACGGCGACGCCGGCCGCCAGCATGGCGGGCTGCGTGTTCTCGGTGCGGTCCAGGGCCTCTTTCGGACCCTGGCTGACCAGACGCCAAAGATCCTGACCCAAGGCGTCGGAGGCCTCCTCGAAGGTCTGTCGGACAGACGGATGGGTCTCGGCGAGCGCGTCGAGCATGCCGACCGCCTGCGAGCCTTGCCCTGGGAAGAAAACGGCGAGTTGTTGTGTCATTGGAAACCGTGGTGATGCGTTCGCGCGAAGGCGTTGGTTTCAGTAGCGGATCAGGACCGAGCCCCAGGTGAAGCCACCACCGAAGGCTTCCATCAGGAGCGTCTCGCCGCGCTGGATCCGGCCATCGCGAACCGCCTGATCGAAGGCCAGCGGGATGGAGGCCGAGGAGGTGTTGCCATGCTCGCCAACCGTGACGATCACGCGCTCCATCGGCAGATCGAGCTTGCGGGCGGTGGCCTGAATGATGCGGATGTTGGCCTGATGCGGAATCAGCCAGTCGATATCGGCCTTGGTCAGTCCGTTGGCCTCAAGCGTCTCCTCGACGATGCGACCGAGGGTGGTGACGGCGAAGCGGAAAACCTCGTTACCCTTCATTTCCAGGAAGGCGAGATCCGGCCGACCGTTGCCGTGGCCACCAGGGACTTGCAGCAAATCCTTGTAGGCGCCGTCGGCATGGATGTGACTGGAGACGATGCCGGGCTCATCGGCGGCCCCGAGCACCACGGCTCCGGCGCCATCCCCGAAGAGGACGCAGGTGGTCCGATCGTTCCAGTCGAGAATCCGCGAGATGGTCTCGGAGCCGACCACGAGGGCATGTTTGGCCACGCCCGCGCGGATGTATTTGTCGGCCACGTCCATGGCATAGACGAATCCGGTACAGACCGCCTGGAGGTCGAACGCCGGGCAGCCATGCACGTCCAGCCGTTGCTGCAACAGACAGGCCGTGCTCGGAAAGACCTGATCGGGCGTGGTGGTCGCGACCACGATGAGATCGAGTTCGGACGCCTGGATACCGGCCGCTTCCAGCGCCTTGCGCGAGGCCGCCTCGGCCAGATCGCAGCAGGTCTCGCCTTCCGAGACCAGGTGGCGCTTCTCGATCCCCGTGCGCTCACTGATCCAGGCGGCGGTGGTATCGACGATCGATTCAAGATCGGCGTTGGTCACGACCCGCGCGGGGAGATGACCGCCGGTCCCGAGGATACGGGAGAATTTCATCAGGCCGATTCCCTGTACTGTCCGCTGTCCAGATGCCTGCCGACCTGCTCGCTGATACGATGCGGGATGTTGGCGAGAATCTCCTTCTCGGCGATGTAGATCGCGTTCTCGAACGCCATCTCGTCCGCTCCGCCATGACTCTTGATCACGATGCCACGCAAACCGAGCAGGCTCGCCCCGTTGTATCGCCTGGGATCCATGGTGCGACGGAAATTCTTGAGAATCGGCAGTGCCGCGAGTCCGGCCAGGCGCGTGAACCAGGTTCGCTTGAACTGACTGGTCAGCGAATGACGCACGAACTTGGCGACGCCCTCGCTGCATTTGAGCGCCACGTTTCCGACGAAGCCGTCGGTGACGACCAGATCGACATCGTCCAGGAAGATTCCGTCGCCCTCGATGTAGCCGACGTAGTTCAGGCCACTGCGAACCAGGAGATCGTTGGCCCGCTTCACCTGCTCGTTGCCCTTGATCTCTTCCTGACCGATGTTGAGAAGCGCCACCCGGGGCTTGGCGATGCCGTCGACGGCCGATACCAGTTCGCTCCCCATCACCGCGAACTGGAAGAGATGGTCGGCCGTGCAATCCACGTTCGCGCCCAGATCCAGCATATGGGTGTGACCGAAGAGCGAGGGCACGGCCGTGATGATGGCCGGACGATCCACATGCGGCAGCATCTTGAGCACGAAGCGCGCGGTCGCCATCAGGGCACCCGTGTTACCGGCGCTGACACAGGCGTGGGCCTCGCCGTCCTTGACCAGATCGATGGCCACGCGCATGGACGAGTCTTTCTTGCCCCGGAGCGCCCTGGACGGCGATTCGTCCATGGCCACTTCCTGGGTCGTCGGGTGAATCCGCAGCCGCTCCCGCGAGGCGTCACCGAGATATTCCGCGATGCGCTCGTCGTTGCCGACCAGGATCAGGTCGACGTGAGGATTGTCCGCCAGGTAACGCAGTGCCGCCGGAATCACGACCCGAGGTCCGTGATCGCCACCCATGACATCCAGAGCGATGGTGCATCTTGGCTTCATGGGTTTGCCGGAAACGCGACGCCCGCCCGTGGAACGGACAATACTGAAGCGGCCAGGGGTTTTCACTCAGCCTTGTCCACGACCTTGCGACCGCGATAGAAACCGTCGGCCGTGACATGGTGGCGACGGTGAGTCTCGCCACTCGTGGGGTCGACCGATAGGGTTGGCTTGGTCAGTGCGTCGTGGGAGCGACGCATGCCGCGCTTGGAGGGTGTTTTTCGATTTTGTTGGACGGCCATTCTTATCTCCAGGAACAGAGTTCGCGCCGAGTTAAGGTCAGCGAACCCGGATGTTGTTTAAAACCAAGCGTCTTGCCGACGCGACCGAGCAAGGCCAGGCGAGCCTGGAATCTCACTTTTCCCGCCTCAAGGTTTCCAGGATCGCGAAGGGGTTGGGCGGCCCGCCCGAATCGACGGAATCATCCGCCCCGTCCGCCCCCGACGCCAAGCCTCGATCGGAAGCCAGAAAATTCGCGTCCTCCGACGCATCGGGAAATCCGCAGCCCCCCAAGGCATGCCGCGGAAAAGGCGGAATCGCGAGCAGCAACTCATCCTCGATCAGATCGATCGGCTGTATGGAATCATCACTGACGACCAGGGGATCGAAATCGGCATCAAGCGCGGCGGCAGCCTCGTCCGTGCGCACCAGCACCAGCCGTAGCGGCGACTCGACGTCGATCCGGACATCGCTCAGGCAGCGCTGGCATGGAAGTCTCAGCCGCGACCGAACCAGACCATGCACAACCGGACGCCCCTCGACATCCCGCTCGAACACCACACGATAATCGACCCGGGTGACGTACTCGCCGTCATCGGGGATCACCACGGCCTTCAATCTCGGGAGCGCTTCTAGGGACAGCACGCCGTCGAACGCAAGACCGTTCTTGACGGCACGCCAAGGGTCGATGTGATCAGGTAAGTCAGCCGACATAAGCGCGCAACGGTAACCGATCGACGCCGCTGTCGTCAATCGGATCGGCCTTGTCCCTGTCGCGCGCCACTTGGCCCCGCAAAAAAAATCCCCCGCTTACTTCACCGGAGTCGAGGGTGAAGTGGCGGGGGAAGTTCGAGTATTACCGCACTCTATCGCGGGCTGGAAGCCCGCCCACGCCCGGTTGATTTCCCTTGCCGAAACCGGATCGAGAAAACATTCCGGGGCGTGGCGCGCGATTTTTTGATATTCAGCCTCGGATTCAGTGTTGGTCCGAATGCTTCTCCTCGTCTTCTTCTCTTATTGTTCTAGTGTTCCGAGGCGAGTCCAGGTTCAGCAAGCGATCAGGAATGCCTTACACCATGGATCTCGGTGCCGAGCCTCGAACCCTGGCCACGGGCGCGGAGAGCGGTCGACAGCCTCGGAGACTGGCCCTGGGGAATACCCCGCACGGGTAAATCGAACACCGCCCAGTGATTCGCGGATGCGGCCTCACGCCAGCGAACCGCCTCGTCCTTGACCAGATTGGACACGGAGTTGGGTATGCCGGGTATGGACTTGGCTTCTGCGTTATCGATTGTCATCGGATGTCTCGAGTCTCTGTGTGGACAAGCATTGCAAGTGACCCAGTCGACGCTGCAATCACTGAGTCCTCGCTTCCGTGCTCGGCCTGATCGCCGAGAGGCGATGAAATCCTTAGGCTGGATAGGGACAGGGCGATCGGTACATCAAGCCCCTGTATGGGGAGAGGATATTAGACGAGCCGTGCGAGACGAGGTATCCGTAGGACCACTCAATTCGTTCCGGCTAATAAAGCGGAACCAAGGGCCGATCGCACCCTTGGAAGGTGACGGGAACAGCGGGTGATTCAGGGCAAGCGCGACGTCAGGCGACTGAATTCAAGAATGGACCTTGACTGCCTTGAGCGTCCGCGGGATTGCCCGCGACCGCTCAGTCACCGACGGCGCGCGCGGCCACGACCGATTGACACACCGCCGACATCCGGCACAGTTCCGCGAGATTGCCCGCGCCCATCTTCTCCATCATCCGGGCGCGGTGATTCTCCACGGTGCGCGGACTGATCCCGAGCTGACGGGCGACATCCTTGTTCGTCAAACCGCGCGTGGTCAGGGTCAGCACCTCATGCTCGCGCGGGGTCAACTGACGGAAGCGATCCAGAATGTCATGCTCGGTCGCCGCCTCGTCGCGTCGACGACGGTCCTCGGCGAAGGCATCCTCGATGCGTTGCAGCAGGGTCTCGGTGCTGGCCGGCTTTTCGAGAAAATCGATCGCCCCGCCCTGGATGGCGCGGACCGTGGTTGGAACATCGCCGAAGGCGGATAAAAAAATGATCGGCAGCAGCGAACCGCGCTCCAGGAGCACGCTCTGCAAGTCCAACCCCGTCATTTCAGGCATGCGGTGATCGAGCACCAGACAGCCGCGTTCGCCGGGCGAAAAGACATCGAGGAATTCGCCCGGCGAGGCGAAACTCCTGACCCGATAGCCGGCCAGTTCCAGAATGAGTGTCAGCGAATCGCGCATTCCCGGATCGTCATCCACCAGAAAAACGGTTTGGGCCTCGGTCACGGATCGATCTCCTAATATGTGGCTGAGGGCTCGAGTTTCGAAAGGCATTCTTACCCATGGCTCAAGACCGATGCTCGCGGCTTGACCAGGCGATCCTCGGCAGCCCGATAATCCTTGTCAAAATTCGATTCAGCGGCTGAATATAACTATCTGATGTTACGCAGCCGCCGCTTTCAAGCGCCTGAGTTCGCCGAAAGCATGCTGAAGCGCCTCGACATAGAGCTTCGCGCGGAGTGCGAAATGGTTGAGCTTGTGGGCCCGCTTGAGGCATTCGAGC
>NZ_NRRG01000043.1 GCF_016583575.1 Thiocystis violacea | reverse complement strand
GTCGAGTGTCTGGGGGTCGCTGCCGGGGCGGGATTGGGTCAGTGGCTGCGCGCCACCCTGGCGCGGCGTCGGCTCAATCAGCTCGGCGTCACACTCATGGCGGGGATGGTCGCCTGCCTGGTCTATCTCGGGGTCACGGGATTGCTGATGACCCTCGGAGTTCCCAGCGCGCGCCATGCCGCCGGCTACACCTCGGCGGTGCTCTTCCTGATTCCCGGCTTTCCGCTCATCACCGCCGCCCTGGATCTGGCCCGGCTCGACTTCAGTGCCGGCATCGCGCGCCTGACCTATGCGGTCCTGATCATCACCGTGGCCTCGATCAGCGCCTGGCTGGTCGCCGAACTGGTCCATCTGGTCCCGCTGCGGGCGCCCGCCCTGGACCTGCCGGAGTCGACCCTCCTGACGCTGCGTCTGGTGGCCGGTTTCTGCGGCGTCCTCGGCTTCGCCATCATGTTCAACACGCCGCTGCGCATCGCCCTGGCCGCGGCCTGTATCGGGATGCTGGCCAACACCCTGCGGCTCTATCTGGCGGATGTCCAGGTGCCCTTGCAGGTGGCCGCGCCGATCGCGACCCTACTGGTCGGATTGCTGGCCGCCTGGGTCTCGACCTGGATGAAATGCCCGCGCATCGTGCTCTCCGTGCCGCCCGTGCTGATCATGATTCCGGGGGCGACGGCCTATCAGGCGCTGGTCTACGCCAACCAGGAGATGCCGCTGGAGGCGATCGCCAACGCCTACCAGGCCATGTTCATCGTCGCCGGCATCGCCATCGGACTGGCGATCGCGCGCATGCTCACCGACCGCGCCTGGGCGTTCGAGGGACGGCTTCCCGGAGCGGTGTCAAAATAATCCCTCGCGTCACGCGCGACGCTACCCGCCGCGGGCGGCGAAACATGACGGACAATTTAGGGCGGCCCGCAGCTCTTTATGGTTAAATCCCGCCCCTATGTATCATCCACTCCCGCTCTACATCGGCCTGCGCTACACCCGCGCGAAGCGCCGTAACCACTTCATCTCCTTTATCTCCGGTACCTCCATGGTCGGGATCACGCTGGGGATCGTCGCCCTCATCGTGGTGCTCTCCGTGATGAACGGATTTCACAAGGAGATCCAGCAGCGCATCCTGGCGATGGCGTCGCACGCGACCCTGACGGATCCCTACGGCGGAATCGCCAACTGGCCGGAGGTGCTCGAACAGGTTCGGGCGCATCCGAACGTGGTTGGCGCGGCGCCCTTCGTCGAGGTCCAGGGGATGCTGGTCAACAGCGCCCAGGTCAGCGGCGCCCTGGTCCGCGGCATCGAGCCGCTGGAAGAGGATCAGGTCGCCGATCTGCGCCAGGAGATGGTCCGCGGCTCGGTCGATGATCTGGTCGATGGGGCGTTCAACATCATCCTGGGTCGTGATCTGGCGAATTTTCTCGGTGTCGGACCGGGCGACAAGGTGACGGTCGTGACCCCGCAGGTCAGCTCGACCCCGGTCGGCATGATGCCGCGTCTCAAGCGCTTCACGGTGAGCGGCATCTTCGCGGTCGGCATGGCCGACTATGACCGCAGCGCGGCCTTCATCCACATGGCCGATGGGGCCAAGTTGCTGAGTCTGGGCGAGGCGGTGACGGGCGTGCGACTCAAGCTCGACGACATGTGGGAGGCCCCGCGCCTGGCGCGCGAGATCGCCGAGGATCTGGGTGGCGTCTACCGGCTGATCGACTGGACCCAGGTCCACAGCAATTTCTTCAGCGCGCTCGCGATGGAGAAGCGGATGATGAGCATCATCCTCTTCCTGATCGTCGCCGTGGCCGCCTTCAATATCGTCTCGACCCTTGTGATGGTGGTCACCGACAAGCAATCGGACATCGCGGTGATGCGCACCCTGGGGATCTCGCCCGCGCGGGTGATGGGGATCTTCATGGTCCAGGGAACCACGATCGGTCTGATCGGAACCCTGATCGGCATGGTCGCCGGGGTCATCCTGGCGCTCAATGTCGAGCCGGTCGTGGGGGCGATCGAGAATCTGTTCGGGATCCATTTCCTGGATCCGAGCATCTATTACATCAGCGCGCTGCCCTCCGATGTGCATCTGTCCGACGTGCTGGCCGTGAGCGGCGGGGCCTTCCTGATGTCGGTCCTGGCGACCCTCTATCCCGCCTGGCGTGCCGCCAAGACCCAGCCGGCGGAGGCCCTGCGTTATGAATGAAGCCGCGCCGGTATTGGAAGTTCGGGGGTTGGTCAAGACCTTCCGACAGGGTCCGCAGGAAGTTCAGGTTCTGCGCGGAGTGGATTTCGATGTCCAGGCGGGCGAGCGCATCGCCATCGTCGGAACCTCGGGCTCGGGCAAGAGTACCCTGCTGCATTGCGTCGGCGGGCTGGATCGCCCGACCGCGGGCCGTGTCTCCTGGCGGGGCGAGGATGTGAGCGGGCTGTCGGAGGCCAAGCTGGGCCGGTTGCGCAACCGCCACCTCGGCTTCGTCTATCAGTTCCACCATCTGCTGCCCGAGTTCACGGCCATGGAGAACGTGGCCCTTCCGCTGCTGATCGGGGGCGCCAAGCCCGCCGAGGCGCGCGCCAAGGCGAACGATCTGCTCGACCGGGTCGGTCTGGGTCATCGCGGCACCCACAAGCCGGGCGAGCTGTCCGGCGGCGAGCGTCAGCGCGCGGCGGTCGCGCGCGCCCTGGTCACGCGACCGGCCTGTCTGCTGGCGGACGAGCCGACCGGCAATCTCGATCGCGTCACGGCGGGCGGCGTCTACGCGCTCATGCTGGAACTCAACCGCGAGATCGGAACCAGTCTGGTGATCGTGACCCACGACCCCGAACTGGCGGGGCGCATGGATCAGGTCTGGCGGTTGGACGATGGCGTCTTGAGTCGGGATTCGGCCATCGCGCGATAGCGCTCCTTGCGTTTGTTGATCTGGCGCACCAGCTTCCAGCGCCACAGAATCTGGATCGTCAGGTAGCCGAGCAGAGAGCAGACGGCGCCGCAAACCAGGCAGCCGATCAGCAGCGGTATTAGGATGTCGAGCCAGTTATGCCAGTCCAGCCAGAAATGGAAATCGAAGCCGACCGCCGGGATCCCTAGGAATTGGCACCCCAGCCAATAGGCGAAGTAATACATGGGTGGGCTGGTTACCGGATTGGTAACCCAGACCAGCGCCGCCGAGATGGGCAGGTTGACCCTCAGAAAGATGGCCAGGGCGGCCGCGAGGATGCTTTGCGCGACTGGCGGCAGATACATCACGAACAGACCGACCGCGAAGGCGCCCGCGACCGAACGGCGATTCAGGTGCCAGAGGTTCGGGTCGTGCAAGAGCTTTCCGAAGAGGCCGATCCAGCGATTCTCGTGGATCGCCTTGGGGGTCGGTATGACGCTTTTAAGCCATTTTTTCACTCGGAAGGCTCACTGATTGGGCAGGCGCGACTCGAAGGCGCGAGTATAGGGCAGACCGGGCCTGGACCGTTGACCTGGGTCATGGGGACCGCATCGCGATGACGGACCGCGACTCCATTCGCGTCGGATAGCGTTGACGAGTGGCCATTCGCGAGGGATCGATGTTGGGCCATGCCGGATTGGCCTTCGCGACGGGCGTCGCGGGCTTTCACCTCCTGCCTTCCATGCCTCCGCTCTGGTCGGGGGCCTCGCTGCTTCTGGCCTCTGCCCTTCTGGCCCGGCTTGTCCCTCGATCGCGGTTGCTGTTCCTGGCGAGTCTGGGTCTGTTCTGGGCGCAGATCCATGCCGCCGTCCTTCTGCACGCGCCCTTTCCGGATGATCTCGCCCGAGCGCCCCTGAGCGTCGAGGGGCGGATCGTCTCGATTCCGACGGATACCGAACAGGGCCAGCGTTTCCTGTTCGCGGTGGAGCGAACCAGGCTGGACGGCACGGATCTGTCCTTCGCGGGCCGGGTGCGGCTGTCCTGCTATCAGGACTGTCCGGATTTCCGCGCAGGCGAGCGCTGGCGTCTGGCGGTGCGTCTCAAGCCCCGTCACGGGTACATGAATCCAGGCGGATTCGACTATGAGCGCTGGCTGTTCGAGCAGGGGATCAAGGCGACCGGACACCTGCGCGGATCCGGGCCGGCCGAGCGTCTGGACGCCGCTGCCGGCCGCGATTGGCTGACGCGCTGGCGCCAGGCGCTGGCCGGGCATCTGGCCAGGGTTCTGGGTGATTCCTCCCAGGTCGGACTCATCCAAGCACTCACCATCGGCGAGCGGGCGGGCATCGAGCGGGAAGTCTGGGACATCTTCACCCGCACCGGCACCAATCATCTGGTCGCCATTTCAGGGCTGCATGTCGGTCTGGTGGCCGGGGGGCTGTTCCTAGTCACGCGCCGGCTCTGGTCGATGAGCACCCGATTGACGCTCGTGCTGGCCGCGCCCAAGGCCGCCGCCATCGCGGGCGCGCTCGCCGCCCTTGGCTACGCCGGTCTGGCCGGTTTCGCCGTCTCCACCCAACGCGCGCTCATCATGCTCGCGGTGGTGCTGGGGTCCGTCGTCTGGCAGCGCACACTGCGCCCCTATCACGCCCTGACCCTGGCGCTGGTTGGCGTGCTGGTTTGGGATCCGGGGGCGGTGTTGTCTTACGGCTTCTGGCTGTCCTTCGGCGCGGTGGCCCTGCTGCTCTTCAATCTGGGTCAGCGCTTGCCGAGCCGCGACCTCTGGACGCGATGGGGACGCGCCCAATGGGCCGTTGGGATCGGTCTCCTGCCGCTCTTGTTCCTGTTTTTCGGACAGGCGTCGCTGGTCGCGCCACCGGTCAATCTGGTCGCCGTGCCGCTCTTCAGTCTGGTCATCCTGCCATTGGTCCTGATCGCCAGTCTCCTGAGCCTGATTCCCGGTCTCGACTGGCCGCTGCGTCTGACGGCCGAAGGGCTCGACCTCTGTCTGGCCGGCCTGGAGTGGGTGGCCGATCTCCCATGGGCCTCGGGTCATCTGGCGGCGCGGCCGTCCTGGGTCTGGGGCGTCGCCCTGCTGGGCGCCTTGCTGGTACTGGCGCCGCGCGGTCTGCCGGGTCGCTGGCTGGGGCTGGTTCTATTGCTGCCGCTCCTCGCCGTGCGTCCCCCGGCGCCGCGCCAGGGCGAGGTCTGGTTCACGCTGCTCGATGTCGGGCAGGGGCTGGCGGCGGTGGTCGAGACGGCCTCGGGCACGCTGGTCTATGACACCGGGCCGGCCTATCCGAGCGGATTCGAGACCGGGACCATGGTGCTGGCGCCCTTTCTCCAGTCGCGCGGGATCGAGCGGATCGAGCGGCTCGTCATCAGCCACGCGGACAAGGATCACGCGGGCGGCGCGGCGGGTCTCCTGGCGTCCATCCCCGCCGGGCGGATCCTGAGCGGTGAGCCGGAGCGGCTTGGTCTGGCCAAGGTCGAGCCTTGTCTGGCGGGGGAGGGCTGGGAATGGTCGGGCGTGCGCTTTGGGTTTCTCTACCCGGAGCGACCGGGCGTCAAGGGCAACAACGCCTCCTGTGTCCTCAAGATCGAGACCGGCGGCCGTTCCATCCTACTCACGGGCGATGTCGAGGCGAAGGTGGAGCGGGAACTGGCGGAGCGGCTCGGCCCCGGGTTAAGGAGCGATGTCCTGGTCGCCGGACACCATGGCAGCGCGACCTCGACCTCGGCGCCCTTCCTGGACGCAGTGGATCCCGACTGGGTGCTTTTCTCCTCCGGCTATGCCAATCAGTTCGGCTTCCCCGTCGCCGAGGTGCGCGCGCGGGTGGCGGAGCGGGGGATCGCGTCCCTAGACACGGCGATCCGTGGGGCGATCCAGATCCGGCTCGGGCCGGACGGCTGGATCGGCGCGCCCGAGGGCTGGCGCGACCGCGCCGCGCGACTCTGGACCCATCGACCAGGCCCGTCACCCTGATCAGGGGATCAGCACACAGACAACGAGCGCCAGGGTCTCGCTGCCCTCGACCAGGGCGCCGGCGGTATCGCCGGTGAATCCACCGAGTCGCGCGAGCATGGCCCGTCGGGCGATGTGGACGAGCATCAGGGACGCCAGGACCATCGCCAGGCCCGTCCAGCCCGCGAGCAGAACGCCAAGACCGGCCATCAGGGTGGCGATCCAGGCCGCGCGGCGGGGTAACTGGTTGAACTGGTCGGAGGCCATCCCCCGTTCGCGGGCATAGGGCGTGGTCAGCAGCAGGAGCGGCAGTTGCGCCCGCGCCAGCATGGGAATGAAGGGCAGGAGCCAGACCTCGCCGGCCAGGATCAGGGCCTTGATGGCGGCCCACTTGGCGAGCAGGACCAGCACCAGGAGGCTGATCGCCGCCGGGCCGCTTCTCGGATCCTTCATGATTTCGAGGGTGCGTTCGCGGCTGCCGAGTCCCCCGATCCAGGCATCGGCGCTGTCGGCCAGGCCGTCCAGATGCAATCCGCCGCTCGACCAGACCCAGACCATGAGCACCAGGGCGGCGGCCACATCGGGGTCGGTTCCGGACAGGGCGATGGCCGCCAGGGTGGCGGGCAGACCCATGATCAGCCCGACCAGGGGATACCAGGGAACCGAGTGCCCGGTCTCGCTCGGCTCAACCTGGCCGGGATCGGGAAAAGGCAGGCGCGAGAGGAAGCGTCCGGCGATCCAGAGTGGACGAAGGTTCATCGAAAATCCGCTGGTTGAAAGGGGATGATTCCGCACGGGAGAGGCGTAACCTCTTCCCTGCGGTTTCGCCCGGCTTAGCCGGGCGTGGATTGAAACATTCAGAGCGTCCCATGAAAGACTAGGCTCGCTCGGCCCGGCGGTGGGTAGAGCCGCAGACGGCTGAGACAGGCATGGGGAACCTCCAGCGACAGCAAAGCCTCGTCGGCCATGCGCAGCACCTCGGCGAGCAGGACGCGGATGACGCCGCCGTGGGTGACGACCAGCGTCTGGGCCTCGCTCGCGCGGAGCAGGTCGCCCCAGGCACCGAGTACCCGCGCGCGAAAGTCCGGAAAGGGCTCGGCGCCGGGCGGGGCGTAGCCGACCGGGTCGTCCCAGAAGGCTTGCAACGCCTGGCTCGGGATCTGGTCGGGGGCCAGACCTTCCCAGTCGCCGAAGTCGCGCTCGCGCAGGGCGGCGCACTCGGCGAGCGCAATCGCGTGCGTCTCGGCCAGTTCCCGCGCGAACGCCAGGCAGCGGCGCGAGGGCGAACTGATGACCCGTGTCCAGTCGCCCGCCCCGGCGGTCGCGCGGCGCATCTGTTCCCAGCCGAGCGGGCTCAAGGGATCGTCCAGCGTGCCCCGAAAGCGCGTGCCGCCCTCGGGCTCGCCGTGGCGCAGCAGATCCAGCCGCGGCTCGGTCACGGGCTCAGGCCTCGCTCACGCCGGCCTCGGTGAAGGTGGCCATCTTCTGGTGGACCGTGCAGGCCAGACGCAGCAGCGGTACCAGGGTCGCCCCCCCAGTGGCCTCGCCGAGGCGCATCCCCAGATCCAGATAGGGGGCGGCGTCGAGCGCCTCCATCATGCGCCGGTGACCGGGCTCGGCCGAGCTGTGCGCGAAGAGCATCCAGTCGCGCACCCCAGGGTTGAGGCGTGTGGCGAGCAGCGCGGCCGAGCTGATGATGAAGCCATCGACCAGGATCGGCATCCCGCGTTGCGCGGCGGTGATGAAGGCCCCGGTACTGGCGGCGATGTCGAAGCCGCCGAGCCGCGCGAGCAGATCGAGCGGCGTGCGCTCGGGCGTGACGTGGAGCGCCAGGGCGGTGGCGATCACCTGGGCCTTGCGCGAGACGCCGTCGCTATCGAGCCCGGTTCCGGGTCCGGTCAGAACGGCTGGCTCCAGACCGAGCAGGGCGCAGGCGAGCGCCGTGGCCGGGGTGGTGTTGCCGATCCCCATCTCGCCGCAGATCAGGAGTTTGGCCCCATTGGCGAGCGCCCGCTCGACCGCCGCACGCCCCAGGTTCAGGGCGGCGATGAGCTGTCCCTCGCTCATCGCCGGCTCGCGCGCGATGTTGCCGGTGCCCGCGCCGAGCCGTTCCGATTGGACGCCCTCGATGGGGCCTGGATCCGTGAGGATGCCCAGGTCGAAGATCTCCATGCGCGCGCCGATCGCCTCCGCCATCACCGAGACGGCCGCCCCGCCGCGCGCGATGTTGTGGAGCATCTGTAGCGTGACCTCGCGCGGAAAGAGCGAGACGCCCTCGGCCGCCACGCCGTGATCGGAGACGAATTGCAGGATATGCACCGGATCGGGCGAGGGGGTGACCGTGCCCTGCATCCCGGCGAGTTGGATGGCCATCTCCTCCAGTCGACCGAGCGAGCCGCGCGGCTTGGTGAGCTGATCCTGACGTCGACGGGCGGTGTCGGCCGCCATGGCGTCCAGTGGCAGACAGGGATCCTGGATCCAGGTAAGACCTGTGGGCATGAGAGATACCTCAAGAATGGCATTGGGAGGCGCCTGGGCGCCTCGAAACGGGGATTAGCGAGACAGCGACGGCTCGTAGCGGAGGGTCAGATAGAAGGACCGGCCGGGTTGGTTGTAAAGGTAGGCGGTTTCGTAGTCCTCGTCGAAGGCGTTCTCCAGTCGCGCCTGGACGCGCAGCGCGTCGTTGATCGCGTACTCCGCCCGCAGGTCGAGCAGGGCATAACCGTCGAGCCGAGTCTGGTTGGCCAAGTCGTCGAAACGGCGCCCGGCGATGAAGAGCGAGGCGCCGGCCGACCAGCGCTCGAACCGGCGGTCGAGGTCGATCTGGACGCTCTGCTCGGGCCGACGGGGCAGGAGATTACCCTGGCTGGAGCCGCTTGAGCGGTTTTCCGGGTCCATGAGGGTTAGATTCGCCTTGAGATCCCAGTTCCGATAACCAACCGAGCCGCTGGCCTCCAGGCCGCGGATGCGCGCGCGCCGCACATTGGCGGCGGCCGAGAGGTTGGCGTCGTAGGCAATCAGATCATCGATATCCGTCTCATACAGCGCGAGATCCCAGCGCCCGTTCAGTTCCGCGCCCAGGGCTAGGGGGCCGTTGACCCCCAGCTCCAGGCTTCGGGATTGCTCCGGGTCGAGGTCTGGATTGCCGTAGTAAGGGTAGTAGAGGTCATTGAAGCTCGGCGCCTTGAAGGCCGTGCCATGGGAGAGCGAAACCTGGATCCCATTGTCGAGGCGATAGCCAAGTGCGGCGTTGCCCGTGCCGTGGTCGCCGAACTGGCCATTGTCGTCCTGGCGCAGGCTGAGTTTCAGGTTCGCGGGACCGAACTGGTCCTGATACTCGCCGAAGAGGCCCAGGTTGTCGCGTGAGCGCCGGGCGTAGTCGACCGTTCCGGAGACGCGATCGTCCTGATAGTCCGCCCCCAGCGTGAGCAGGCGCGCCGCGCCGATGGCGATATCGTTCTGGAGCGACAGCGTATCGCGCTCGGTCTCGAAGCGGTCAAGAAAATAGGCTCCGCCCGAGGTCTCGGGATCGTCGAAAAACACCCGGTAGGCATCCCAACTGCGTCCGGCGGCCAGGGTCAGGATCCAGGGATCCAGCGGCTTGAAGGTCGATCGGGCACCCAGCACCTGCTGCTCGGAGCGCGACTCATTGCCGGCCAGGGCGGAACCGTCGAAGTCCGCGCGGTTCTCGGAGCCGAGCAGATGCAGATCCAGCGTGGCGGTCTCGCCGAAGGCATAGCCGCCGCGCAGGCTCATCCCCAGGTTGCGGTAGGGGTCGCGGTCGGGCTGATCGACCCGGCAGCCGGCCGCCGGTTTGGCGCGTCCCGCGCAGGCATCGATCCCATCGGTGCGGTCGAGGTTGGCGCCCAGATTGAACCAGCCCCGCTCACCGCCGCCCGAGACGCCCGCCGCGACCTTGGCGGTGCCGAGCGTGCCGCCGCCGAGGGTCAGGCGCCGGGCGAGCGGACCGCCGCCGCGCTTGGTGAAGATCTGGATGACCCCGCCGATCGCCTCCGAGCCGTAGAGGCTCGAACGCGGTCCGCGCACCACCTCGATGCGCTCGATCTGCTCGATCGGCAGATCCTCGAAGGGCGCCGTTCCGGAGGTGGCCGAACCAATCTTGACCCCATCGATCAAGACCAGCACATGGTCGGAGTTGGTGCCGCGCAGAAAGACCGAGGCGTGCTGACCGGCGCCGCCGGTCTGGGACAGGATGACGCCGGGAACGCCACGCAGCAGATCCGGAACGGAACGCGCCTGACGGCGCTCGATCTCGGCGCGGTCGATGACGGTGACCGAGGCGAGGGTGGTGGCGCGCGGCTCGGCCGTGCGGGTGGCGGTGACCACCACGGGTTCGAGCAGGGTTGGCGTTTCATCCGCCACGGCGAGACCGGCCAGCGGCGCGCCGAGCGCCACCAGCATCCAGGAATGATTCATGGTTTCTGACTCCTTCGGTGAGCCGCGCACACCCGCGGGGCTCGACAGGGGAGGGAGGCGATGAGGAGGCGGGACGGGCGCGGGACCGGGACGGGCCAGGGTCGGCGTCACGACAGGCCGCCCCTCGCGACCCCGTTCGTGGAGCCATTCGTCCGTTGGATCGCGGTCCGGGGATGCCGTGCGCATCCGACTTGAGCGAGTCCGAAACGGGTGAATGGCGCCGATCCTCTGGCCGGTCTCCGGGCTCACGAGCGGGGTCTGGACCCAACGCGACGCCTTCCCATGATGACTCACAGTGGCCCTGTGTCGCGTCTTGACTCGTCTACCGTTGCGGGGGCAGCGCCGGCTTTCCCCTCCCGTCCGGGATGGGTCACCGACTTCCCGTTTAACCCCAAGGAAGGTTTCCCTCGGGGCACCGGAAGATCAAGCCGGGCATTAGACTGTGCTTGTCGAGCATGGGTCAATGGCCGGCGTCAACCAAAGATAAGAGATCGGTTCGCGGTTCGTGATACCTTGCCAACGCTCCCAGGAAACCGCCCCCGCGCGGCCCGGCATGTCGCGGCCGCCGGCACTAACGGAGACAGGCCATGGTCACGCCTAGCACACCCGACGAGAAGCCCGCGACACCGGACCCGACCGACGCGCCCGGCGAGGCGACTCGATCCGAGGTCAGGGCCGAGCCGTCCGCCGAGCCCCCGACCTTCCCCATCGTCGGCATCGGCGCCTCGGCCGGTGGTCTCGCGGCCTTTGAAGCCTTCTTCTCGGGGATTCCCCCGGATGTCGCGACCGGCATGGCCTTCGTCCTGGTGCAGCATCTGGCGCCCGATCACAAGAGCCTCCTGACCGAGCTGGTCGGGCGCTATACCCGCATGCGGGTCCAGGAGATCGAGGACGGCATGCCGGTCAGCCCGGACTGTGTCTACATCATCCCGCCCAACCAGGATCTGGCTCTGTTCGGCGGCCGGCTCCACCTGCTGGAGTCGAGCGCGCCGCGCGGGCTGCGCCTGCCCATCGACTCTTTCTTCCGTTCCCTGGCGCGGGACCGGCATGAACGGGCGATCGGCGTCATCCTCTCGGGCACCGGCAGCGATGGCACCCTGGGCGCCAGGGCCATCAAGGGCGAGGGTGGGCTGGTGATGGTCCAGGAGCCCAGGACGGCGGCCTACGACGGCATGCCGCGCAGCGTCATCGCCGCCGGGCTGGCGGATTTCATGCTGCCTCCGGTGGACATGCCGGCGCGGCTCATGGCCTACGCCTCGCATGCCTTCGTCAAGGTGCCGCAGGTATTCGCCTCGTCTCCGAAGACCGAGGATGCCCTGGCCAAGATCTGCCTCCTGCTGCGCGACAAGACCTCGCACGACTTCTCGCAGTACAAACAGAGCACCCTGGTGCGTCGGATCGAGCGACGCATGGCGCTGCATCAGCTCGAACATCGGGACGAGTACGCGCGCTACCTCCAGCAGGATCCGGAAGAGATCGAGTCGCTGTTCCATGACCTGCTGATCGGGGTCACCAGTTTCTTCCGCGACCCCGAGGCGTTCGCCGTCCTGGAACAGGAGGTCATTCCGCGTCTGTTCGCCGGCAAGCCGGCGGGCGCGGCGGTGCGCGTCTGGGTCTGCGGCTGCTCGACCGGCGAGGAGGCCTATTCCATCGCCATGCTGCTCCAGGAGCACCTGGAACAACTCAAACAGACCTTCAAGGTGCAGGTGTTCGCCACCGACGTGGACGCCCGCGCCATCGAGCGGGCGCGCGCCGGCGTCTATCCAGCCAGCATCGCGGCCGATCTCTCGCCCGAGCGGCTGGCGCGCTTTTTCACCGAGGAGCCCAACGAGGGCGTCTACCGTATCCGCAAGACGACTCGCGATCTGCTGATCTTCTCCGAGCAGGATCTGATCCGGGATCCCCCTTTTTCGCGGCTGGATCTGATCAGTTGCCGCAACCTGCTCATCTACCTCGACGGCGATCTGCAGAAACGTCTGATTCCACTCTTTTACTACTCGCTCAATCCATACGGCACGCTCTTTCTGGGCAACTCGGAGAGCATCGGCGAATTCCTGACCCTGTTCGCGCCAATCAGCCGCAAGTGGAAGCTCTATATCCGCCAGGATCGTCTTCCCGGTGCGCTGACGACCGCGTCCCCCGCGCTGGGTTCCTTCCTGCCGTCGCTCCAGACGAGCCTACGGCCGCCGATTCAGGCTCCGCTGGAGCCGGGTCGGAGCAAGCCGGATCTGCGCGCCCTGACCGAGGCGGCGCTGCTGCGCCATTACGAGCCGGCGGGCGTCCTGATCAACGGCCGCGGCGAGATCCTCCACATCTACGGTCGTACCGGTCAGTACCTGGAGCCCGCCGACGGCGATGCGGCCATGAACATCTTCAACATGGCGCGCGAGGGGCTGCGCCGACCCCTGACCAATGCCTTGCATCGGGCGGTGGCCCGCCAGGAAACCGTCCATCTGCCGGATTTGCGGGTCAAGACCAATGGCGATTTCAGCGGGGTCAACCTGACGGTGCGACCGGAGTCGTTCCTGGGTCCGGACGTCACGTCCGATCTCTACCTGGTGGTCCTGGAGGCGATCCCGAAGGCCGTCGCGGCCGCCGTCGACGCCGAGGGGACCGACTCCGCCAGCCCCACGGGCGACGACCGGCGTATCGCCGATCTGGAGCTGGAGCTACGGGCGAAGGAGGAATATCTCCAGACCACCCTAGAGGAGATGGAAACCGCCAACGAAGAGCTGAAATCCACCAACGAGGAGATGCAGTCGGTCAACGAGGAACTCCAATCCACCAACGAGGAGCTGGAAACCTCCAAGGAGGAGTTGCAATCGGTCAACGAGGAGCTGGCCACCGTCAACGCGGAGTTGCAGAGCAAGGTCGTGGATCTGTCGCGCGCCAACAATGACATGAACAATCTCCTGTCCGGGACCGGCGTGGCCACGATTTTTGTCGACCACCAGTCGCGGATCACCCGTTTCACCCCGGCCGCGACCCAGTTGATCAAGTTGATCCAGTCCGACCTCGGGCGCCCGGTGGGCGACATCGTCTCCAATCTGTTCGATTACCATAGCCTGGTGGAGGACGTGACCGAGGTTCTGAGAACCCTGATCCCGCTGGAAAAGGAGGTTCGGACCCTGCAGGACGCCCTCTATCTGCTCCGTATCGGACCCTATCGAACTCTCAACAACGTCATCGAGGGCGCCGTGATCACCTTCGTGGACATCTCCAGCCGTCGGCGGATGGAAGAGGAACTGCGCGTGGCCCGCGTCCTGGCCGAAGGCGTGGTCGATGCCATGCGCGATCCGCTGCTGGTGCTGGATGCGGATCTGCGCGTGATCTCGGCCAATCGGGCTTACGGCCGTTGCTTCCGGACGATCCAAGCGGAGGTTCTCGGCCGATGCCTGTACGACTTGGGCAACGGCCAATGGGATACCCCCGCGCTGCGTCGACTCTTGCGGGATCTCCAGTCGCAAGGCACCGGCTTCGACGACTATCGGATGCCCCTGGACTTGCCTGGGGTGGGATCCTGCACCATGCGGCTCAACGCCCGCGGCCTCGATCCCGTCGCTGGGAAGATCGAGGTGATCCTGTTCGCCATCGAGGGCGTCAGCGAGGATCCGTCAGCCCCCATTGAAAACGCCGCGCCAGAACCAAGCGGCTAACCCGGTGGGAGCGGTTTGCAGCCGCGACGCCGGGCAGCCGCGACGCGCGCCGGCGTTTCGGCTCAAGCATCGGCGCGGAGTTCTTCGCGGCTGCAAGCCGCTCCCACGGAATTAGGATGCCCTGGGCCGGGTTCCCCGTGCGGCTGTCTGAGGTTTTATACGCATTTATCGCACTGGCCGAGGTTGCGAGAATCCGTGTGGATTCATGGAATGGCACCCAGGTTATCCGGAGGCATTGATGACCACCGAGTCGCATGATTCGTTCGACCGGCGCGACCCACCGCCGAGGGTCGCGCCCGTCGGCGATTCGGTGCCGCGCCACGGGGCGGAGGAGCGGAGCTTGCGCGTGGACGGGGTGCCGCTTCCACCCACGTCTCCCGAGGAGGCCCAGCGTCTGCTCCAGGAACTGCGAACCCATCAGGTCGAGCTGGAGTCGCAGAACGAGGAGTTGCGTCGGATCCAGGCGGCGCTGGAGCTTTCCCAACGGCGCTATTTCGATCTCTACGACCTGGCTCCGGTGGGTTATCTGACCTTGAGCGATACGGGCTTGATCGAGGAGGCCAACCTCACGGCCACCAACCTTCTCGGCACCGCGCGCTCCAGTCTGGTGGGCCTGGCCTTCTCCGATTTCATCCTGCCCGAGGATCAGGAGAGTCTCTACCGCGGCCGCCAGCAGCTTTGGTCGAGCGGCGAACGACAAACCATCGAGCTACGACTTGAGCCGGCGGAAGGCCGGCCGATCTGGGTTCGCCTGGATACCAGCCTGGCCCCGGAAACGACCGCCAGCCCCGGCCGATGGCGGATCGTTCTGACCGATATCTCGGCGAGCAAACAGAGCGATCAAGCCCTGCGGCGTAGCCAGGCGCGGCTGGGCCTGGCCGCCGAGATCGCCGGGCTGACCTTCTGCGAGTGGGATCCGAACCGGGATACGCTGACGTTTCCTCCGAATTGGCAACGCCAAATGGGTTACGCCCCCAACGAGCTGCCGTGGCGGCTCTCCGAGTGGGCCGAGTTCCTGCATCCCGAGGATCGCGAGCGCAGCCTGCTCGCGCTGGGGCTGTTCGCCGCCAATCCCGGGAATCATCACGAAATCCAGTTCCGGTCGCGCCGCAAGGACGGGATCTACCGTTGGTTCGCGGTTCGTTTGGAGGCGCTGCGCGACGAGGTCGGCGCGCTCGAACGGGTATTGCTGGTCCATCAGGACATCACCGAGCGCAAGGAGTCCGAGGATCGGGCGATCCATCTGGCCCGGCACGATGCGCTGACCGGTCTGCCCACGCGCGCCCTGTTCGAGCAGTTGGCCCACCGGATGATTGCCGGCGCCCGGCGCTCGCACAGTCAACTGGCGCTTCTCTTTCTGGATCTGGACCGCTTCAAGGCCGTCAATGATGTCCACGGGCATGAGATGGGAGACCAGCTCCTGCGGGGGGTGGCGCGGCGGTTGCGGGAAACCTTCCGCTCGGATGATCTGGTGGCTCGGCTGGGCGGGGACGAATTCGTCATCGTCCTGGGAAATCTCCGTGACGCGGAGGACGCGGCCCGCTCCGCGCGCCATCTCATCGCCGCGCTCACACCCCCTTACCGGTTCGGAGACGTGGAACTCCAATGCGTTCCCAGCATCGGCATCAGTCTCTTCCCACAGGACGGCGATAGCGTCGGCACCCTGCTGCGGCGCGCGGATCTGGCCATGTATCACGCCAAACAGATCAGCCCCGGTCAGTATCAGTTCGTGACCGAGGAGATGAACCGAAAGGTTCAAGCCAGGGCGACGCTGGAAGAGCGTTTGCGCCTGAGCATGAAGCGAGGGGAACTGCGGCTTGCCTATCAACCGGTGCTGGATCTCAGGAGCGGCCAGGTGACCGGGGTCGAGGCGCTGCTGCGCTGGCCCCAAAGCGATCGGAGCGAGATCACGCCCGCGATCTTTCTCCCGATCGCCGAGTCCAGCCGGCTGATGCATGAGATGGGTCAGTGGGTGCTCGGGGAAGCCTGTCGACAGCATCTCGCCTGGCTCGCCGCGGGTCTTCCGGCGATGCCCATCGCCTTGAACGTTTCGAATCGGCAGTTCCACCATCCGGGTTTCCAGGAGCAATTCGCCGCCATTTGCGCGACCGCCGGTGTCGAGCCGGCGGTCTTCACGCTGCAGATGAGCGAGGAGACCCTGTTGCTGAATCTGGAGTCGTCGATGCGCGTGCTGGCGGCGCTGAGGGTGCTCGGGGTTCGTCTGGTGCTCGATGATTTCGGGTTGGGTTGCTCAAGCCTGAGCGAGTTGGAGCAGATGCCGCTGGACGGACTGGAGATCAACCGGACCCTGGTGCGACGCATGAGCGCGACGCGGAGCATGCCGGCCATCGTCGACGCCATCATCCATCTCGGGCAGGCGCTGCGACTCGAGGTCGCCGCGGTCGGCATCGAGACCGAAGCGGACTTGCGGTTCTTCCGAGGTCATGGTTGTTACCAGGTTCAGGGCTTCTATCTGGGTGCCCCGATGACGGGGGACAAACTCGCCGCCTGGTATCGCGCGCGTCCAGCCTAAGACCCAGACGCGCGAACGCCCGGCGCGGAGGACTCCGGCCGGGCGTTCTTCGCTCAGGATGGAATCAGCCCATCCGTGGGCGTCCTATCCTCAGTAGTCCATGTCATCCATGCCGCCGCCACCGGCCGGCGCGCCCTTTTCCTTCTTGGGCTCGTCGGCGATCATGGCCTCGGTGGTGATCATCAGACCGGCGACCGAGGCGGCGTTCTGCAGCGCGGAGCGGGTGACCTTGGTGGGGTCGATGACGCCCATCTCCATCATGTCGCCGAACTCGCTGCTGGCGGCGTTGTAGCCGAAATTACCCTGGCCTTCGGCGACCTTGTTCATGATCACCGAGGGTTCCTCGCCGGCGTTGGCGACGATCTGACGCAGCGGCTCTTCCATGGCGCGACGCGCGATGGTGATGCCGACGTCCTGATCGACATTGGCGCCCTTGAGACCCTTGACGGCCGCCATGGCGCGGATCAGCGCGACGCCGCCACCGGGCACGATGCCTTCCTCGACGGCGGCGCGGGTGGCATGCAGGGCGTCCTCGACACGCGCCTTCTTTTCCTTCATCTCCATCTCGGTGGCGGCGCCGACCTTGATGACGGCCACGCCGCCGGCCAGCTTGGCGAGGCGCTCCTGGAGCTTCTCGCGGTCGTAGTCGGAGCTGGTCTCCTCGACCTGGGCGCGGATCTGTTCGCAGCGGGCCTTGATGTCGTCATGGGAGCCGGCGCCGTCGATGACGGTGGTGTCGTCCTTGCCGACCTGGATCGTCTTGGCCGAGCCGAGATCCTTGAGGGTCGCCTTCTCAAGCGAGAGTCCGACCTCCTCGGAGATGACGGTGGCGCCGGTCAGGATGGCAATATCCTCCAGCATGGCCTTGCGACGATCGCCGAAGCCGGGCGCCTTGACCGCGCAGACCTTGAGGATGCCGCGCAGGTTGTTGACCACCAGGGTCGCCAGCGCCTCGCCCTCGATATCCTCGGCGACGATCAGCAGCGGCTTGCCGGCCTTGGCGATGCCCTCCAGTACGGGGAGCAGATCGCGGATATTGGAGATCTTCTTGTCGTGCAGAAGAATGAAGGGGTCTTCCAGCTCGGACTTCTGGCTCTGCTGGTTGTTGATGAAGTAGGGCGACAGATAACCGCGGTCGAACTGCATGCCCTCGACCAGTTCCAGCTCGTTGTTGAGCGACTTGCCTTCCTCGACCGTGATGACGCCTTCCTTGCCGACCTTCTCCATCGCCTCGGCGATGATCTGGCCGATGGACTCGTCCGAGTTGGCGGAGATGGTGCCGACCTGGGCGATTTCCTTGTTAGTGGAGCAGGGGCGCGAGAGCACCTGCAACTCCTTGATCGCGGCCTCGACAGCCTGATCCATGCCGCGCTTGACGTCCATCGGGTTCATGCCGGCGGCGACCGACTTGAGCCCCTCGCGGACCATGGCCTGGGCCAGCACGGTCGCGGTGGTGGTGCCGTCGCCGGCAATGTCGGAGGTCTTGGAGGCGACTTCCTTGAGCATCTGGGCGCCCATGTTCTCGAACTTGTCCTTCAGTTCGATCGCCTTGGCGACCGAGACACCGTCCTTGGTGATGGTGGGTGCGCCCCAGGACTTCTCGATGACGACATTGCGGCCCTTGGGACCGAGCGTGACCTTGACGGCGTTGGCGAGGATGTCGACGCCACGCAGCATGCGGGTACGCGAGCTTTCACTGAAGGTAATCTGTTTTGCGGCCATTCTGGGCGAGCCTCGATATGGTGAAACGAAGGATGGGAGTGGACGGGGTGTCGGCGGGTCGTTATTCGATCACGCCCATGACGTCGTCCTCGCGCATCACCAGGAGTTTCTCGTCCGCGACCTTGACCTCGGTACCGGAATACTTGCCGAACAGCACCCGATCGCCGACCTTGAGGTCGAGCGGGCGTACATCGCCGTTGTCCAGGAGCTTGCCGCGTCCGATGGCGACGACCTCGCCCTGAATCGGCTTCTCGGCCGCGCTATCCGGGATCAGGATCCCGCCGGCGGAGGTGCGCTCTTCTTCGCTGCGACGGACGACGACACGGTCATGCAGGGGACGGAGGTTCATGGATGTGGGATCTCCCTTGAGGAAATGTGGAGTTGATCGGACGGTTCAGGGTTTGTTAGCACTCTATAGGTGCGAGTGCTAACAATGTAATCCGAAAAATGAACTTGTCAAGGTCCGGCTCCCGGTCCTACAGGGCGAATGTGTTCTAACCTAACCCCGGCTAGCTCAGGACTGTCTGGGGGTAACGAATGGCCGGTCCATGAGCACAGGCCGACCGCCGCCAGGAACGCGGCCATTCCTTACGGGACGGTCAACAGCGGAAAGGAAAGCCCAGGGGGAAACCAGTGCGGAGGTGACGTGGATTGTTGTTGCCAGGAATGTACCTTTTACAGTACGTTCAGCTAGGCGAGGTGCATTCCATGACGGACGATCAAAAACGGATCACGGTTGTATTCTACCGGACGAACCTTGGGAGGGAGCCCGTCAGGGAGTGGCTCAGGGCGCTTGACCCCGCGGATCGCAAGATTGTCGGAGATGACCTGCAAACCCTGGAGTATGGCTGGCCGCTGGGAATGCCGCTGTGCCGGGCCATGCGCAATCACAAAGGCTTGTGGGAAGCGCGCAGTAACCTGTCGTCCGGGCGGATCGCTCGAGTCCTGTTCTGCGTGGCCGGAGGACGGATGATTTTACTCCATGCCTTCATCAAGAAGACGCGGAAGACCCCGGACCACGAACTGGGCGTCGCCGCTAAACGCATGAAAGGAGAACAGGATGATTGAGGAAACGAACATCGGTTCCAGCCTCGAAGACTTTCTCAAGGAGGAAGGCCGCCTTGAAGACGCCCGCCAGGTCGCGGCCAAACGGGTTATAGCCTGGCAGCTCCAGCAGGCCATGGAAAGCCAGCATCTGAACAAGGTGGAAATGGCCAAACGGATGCGGACCAGCCGCTCGCAACTAGACCGCCTGCTCGACCCCGACAACGACAAGGTGCGACTGGACACGCTGAACCGGGCGGCGGCCATCGTCGGCAAACGTCTCAGAATCGAGCTGATCGACAGCCCGCGTTGAGGGGGTCGGCTCACGATCATTCACTTAAGTTTCGGATAGCGGCGCTTGGCGTCGCCGGTGGTGCGGCCGATGGATTGGCCATACACTGCCAAGCTTTCATCCCGGTCTGGCTCAACCAGCTTCGATCGCGGATGCCGCCGTCCTCCGCATTCGAGCCGCGCCTTCTCCAGTGACCCCCATCCGCATCCGCCGCCTTTCCGATCAAGACACCCTGGCCCAGGCCCGGACTCCCCAGGATCTTCTGACCGCGCTCTACGCCAACCGCGGCCTGACCGAGCCGGCCGAGGCCGCGCCCGGTCTGGTGGCACTGGAGCCCATGACGGCCTTGCGCGGACTCGGCCAGGCGGTGGTTCTGCTGGCGGAGTTGGTCCAGGGCGGCGGCCATATCCTGGTGGTCGGCGACTATGACGCGGACGGGGCGACCGGCAGCGCCCTGGCGGTGCGCGGGCTCAAGTCGCTGGGGGCGCGCCAGGTCTCCTTTCTGGTGCCGAGCCGCTTCGACAACGGCTACGGCCTGAGTCCGGCGGTGGTCGAGGCCGCGAGCGAGCGGGCGGCGGATCTCATCCTGACGGTCGACAACGGCATCTCCAGTCTCTCGGGCGTCGCGCGGGCGCGCGAGTTGGGCATCCCGGTCCTGGTGACGGATCACCACCTGCCAGGCGACCAGCTTCCCGACGCCGTGGCCATCGTCAATCCCAACCAGGCGGGATGCGACTTTCCGAGCAAGCATCTGGCCGGGGTCGGGGTGGTCTTCTATCTCCTGGCCGCGCTGCGCGGCCATCTGCGCGAGAGCGGCTGGCTCGGCGCCGATCGTCCCGAGCCGAACCTGGCCGAGCTACTCGATCTGGTCGCGCTCGGCACGGTCGCCGATGTCGTCACCCTGGATCGCAACAATCGCATCCTGGTCGAGCAGGGGCTGCGCCGCATCCGCGCCGGACGCTGTAGCGCGGGCCTGAGCGCCCTGCTGCAAGTGGCGGGACGCGATCCGGCGCGGGTCACCGCCAGCGATCTCGGCTTCTTCGTCGCGCCCCGGCTCAACGCCGCCGGCCGGCTGGAGGAGATGTCGCTCGGCGTCGAGTGTCTGCTGACCGACGATCCGGCGCGCGCGCTGGAGATCGCGCAGGTGCTGGACGGACTCAACCAGCGTCGCAAGGAGATCGAGGGCGAGATGCGCGACCAGGCCGAGGGGTTGCTGGACGGGCTCGTACTGGACGGCGAGACGCTGCCCCCGGCGCTTTGTCTGTTCGGCAAGGACTGGCATCAAGGGGTGTCCGGGATCGTCGCGGCGCGCATCCGCGAACGTTATCATCGGCCGGTGATCGCCTTCGCCGACGCCGGGGGGGGGTGGCTGCGCGGTTCCGCGCGCTCGATCGACGGCCTGCACATCCGCGACGCGATCGATCGTGTTGATCGCCAGCGGCCGGGCCTTATCGATCGCTTCGGCGGTCATGCCATGGCCGCCGGACTGACCCTGCGCGCCGAGTCCCTGGAGGCCTTTCGCGACGCCTTCGTCGAGGCGGTCAGGGCGCAGCTCGGCGATGTCCCCGCGACGCCTGAGATCCGCTCCGACGGCGCCTTGCCCGCCCGCCTCATGACGCTGGAGACGGCGGAGCTGTTGCGCCTGGCCGGCCCCTGGGGCAAGGATTTCCCGGAGCCGCGTTTCGACGGGGTCTTCGAGGTGCTTTCGGCGCGGATCGTCGGCGAGCGACACCTCAAGCTGCGGGTCGCGCCCCCGGACGGCCAGCCGATCGAGGCCATCGGCTTCAATCTCGGGGAACGCCTGGCGCTGGCCCAGGGCGAGGTTAGACTCGCCTATCGACTGGATGTAAACGACTATCGCGGGGTCCGCTCGCCCCAGCTTCTGCTGGATCATCTCCAGAGCGGCCCCCCATCGACGGACGACCGAGCATGAATTCCAACGACGAAGAACTTGAATACGAATATGTCGACGACTTGCCGGAGGGTCCGAGCAAGAGTCAGATCAAGCGCGAAAAGCTGGCCCTGCAGGCGCTCGCCGAGCGCATGGCCGGCATGCCGCGGCGCGAACTGGAGCGCCTGAATCTCAGCGAGGCGACCTGGGCCGCGCTCGACGAGACCGCGCGCATCAAGGATCCGCGCGCGCGCGGGCGTCACTGGAAGCGCATCGCCAACCTGCTGGAGCGCGAGGACATGCACGCCGTGCATGCCCTGGTCGACGAGGCCGAGAACCGCGAGCGCGCCGAGACCGACCGGCACCATGCGCTGGAGCGCTGGCGCGAGCGCCTGATCGCGGAGGGCGACCCGGTGGTGGCCGAATTCATCGACCAATGCCCGAGCGTGGACCGACAGCAGTTGCGAACCCTGGTCCGCGCCGCCCAGCGTGACAGCGAACGCGGCAAGCCGGAGGCCCCGCGCAAGCTCTTTCGTTTTCTGCGCGAGGCGCTCGACGCTGGCGAGGATTGAGCGAGGCGTTTGGCGGTTCGGGCCGAGCGCTCAAACCTTGGGTCCGGGCGAGAGATAGCGCCAGACCATAAGGGTCGGAATCATCGCGCCCGCGATCGTCCAGACGCCATGCCCGGCGCCCAGGTCGATCGCGATCGGGAGCGGGGCGGCGGCCTGGTGCATGAGCAGCAGCCCCGCATACCAGGCGGGATAGTCCTCCCAGGGCAGGCGATCGTCGCCGATGAGCCGGCGGGCGGCCAGGCCGGCCAGGAAGAGGATCGCCAGGATGGCTAGCGTCAGGACGGTCGCGAGCGCTTGCGCCGGTCGGTCGACCCCAAGGCCGGCCGAGGCCAGCCGATCGACGTCGAGCGCCAGACCGAGCATGGCGGCGGCGATGAGCCCGGTCAGCAGGGTCTCGCCGAGCGCGCGGGCGTCGATCCGGCGTCTCAGGATCGGCGCCAGCGCCAGGATCCAGACCGCGGGATAGACGGCCTCCGGGCCGGCCATGAGCGGATCCGCGCTGCCGAGGAGTCCGCGCGCGACCTCCCGCCAGAAGGGCGACAGCGCCAGCGTCAGGCCCGCCAGGATCAGCGCCGACCAGCGCGCCGATTGGCCAAGCCCGTGTGGCCGCCAGCCGGCCAGACCGAGGCCGAGCGTCCAGAGCACGAGCGGGATGAGCGTCTTCATTCCGGCCCCCCGGCGCCCTGGGTCCGATCCGCCGGAGCGGGCGGTATCCAGGCCGCGACCTGCCGCAGGATCAGCCGCTCGCAGGCCGCCGGCAATCGGCCTTGCAGGGTCTCGGCGCCGGTCAGCGTGGTCCGCGCGCGTTCCAGGTCGCCGGACCAGAGATAACCCAATCCGGAGAGCAGGGCGAGCGCCGCGTTGGCGGGCGCGCCCTGGGTCGCGAAGCGGTCGGCGATATCGCGAAACTGGGTCCGATCCTGCGCCAGGGCGGGCAGGGCGCCCAGATCCTCGATCATGCGGCGGGTGCGATCGAGACACTCGGCTCCGCTCCGGCCGGGTTGGGCGAGTCGGCGCGCCAGTACCGCGAGCCTCAGTTGGCGGGCATCCCAGAAACCGGGATCGGCGACGATGGCGGCCGTCAGGGCGGTTTCCGCCTGGTCGAGCCGGGCCTCCTCCGAGGCGAGATAGCCCAGGATGAAATGGGCATCGGAGCGGATGCGCTCCGGTATTTCGGGCACCGCCAGCGCCGCTCGCGCCGCCTCGCGCGCCGGGGCGAAGGCGCGCCGGCGCAGGTGCAGCCGCGCCAACTCCAGGTGGGCGCGGAAGAGAACGCGGGGATCCCCGGCCTCGGTCAGCGGCCGCAGGCGTGCGAGCTTGCGCTCCGGATCGCCGCTCAGGGCCGCCAGTTGGAAGGCCAGTCGCTCGTCCCCCTCGATCTGGCCCCAAAGATTGCGATAGCGCATGAAAGCCGTGTCGCCCGCCGCGCGCAGCGAGGCGTCCGCGGTCTCCGGACGCAGCGCGGACTCGCCGCGCTCGGCCAGTTCGGACCAGAGCGATTCCCAGGCGGCGACCGCCGCCCGCGCCTCGCTTGAATCGCCCATCCCGCCCGTTTCGCTCGGGGATGGATCGACCGCCAGACCCCGGAGCGCGAGCGGCAGCAGCGCCGCCAGCAGGAGCGCCGCGAGAAGATAAAACCGCCTATCCCTACCAGTAGATCGCATGGTGCGTGAACTGCGCCGGGTGTCGGCCGAGCAGCAGCGGCTCGTCCGCTCGCTGGGCGAACCAGCGGAAACGCTGGCCGGCGGCCTGGAGCCGTTCGTGCAGCGGCACGAAGGTCTCCAGACCGTCGGGGTGGACGATGAAGACCGGCGCGAGACGCGCGCTCGCCGAGGCGGCCGCCAGCTCGGCCAGCAGGCGCTCGGTGCGCTCGGGACTCCAGGGCGGCTCGCGCGCCAGGATCGCCTGGCGGTCCGGTAGGAAGCGGAGCTGGAAGGTGTCGATGTCGCGGGTGACCAGCGGCTCGGGCAGCCACTCGAAACGGCCCTGCCAGGTCTGGCCCGCGCCGGTGTCCGGGGCGATCGCGAGCGCCTCGATCACCGCCTCCTGATCCCAGTGGGAGACCCGATCGGCGATCACGAAATAGAAGCTGGAAAAGGGCGGGAAGAGATCGCGTCGTGGCTCGACGAAGCGCGCCCCGGTGGTCGGAGCAAGCGGCGACTGGTTGGCGCCCTCGGTCTCTTGCCGCAGTCCGATCAGGGAGAAGAGCGTCACGATCAGCAGGATCGCCAGCAGGTTGGTGGCGACATCCAGAAAGGCGCCCTGGGCCGGTCCCTCAGTGTCCACGCGGGCTCTCCGTGCCGCGCCAGTCGGTCAGCAGGCGGGGGAGCGCCTCGGGCGCGCTCGACAGCGGGCGGAACGACAGACGGAAGAGCCGTCGGCGCTCCGTGCGCGCCTCCAGCAGGCTGGCGAAGCGGGCGAAGGACTCCTCGAAGACGCGGCGGGTGCCGTAGCAGTCGCGGGTGAGGGCGAACGCCAGGTTGCGCGTCCCCTCGCCCTGGAGCGCCAGGCGCTCGAAGAGCGCCTTGAATTCGGACTCGGCGTAGAGGATCGGCTCGGCGTCCGGGCCGGGATAGAGCCTCACCTGGCCATCGGTCAGACAGACCGCCAGATCGTCGATTGCCGGGGGTCGGCCGCTCTGGGGTTTGGACGGCGCCTGCAGGGCATGGATGACGATCAGGATGCCGATGAAGGCGAACACCAGATCCAGAAAGGGCAGGAGATTGGGCTCCGGGATCGGATTCTCGGGCGGGGCGCGGCGCATCAGTCGTCGGCGTCGCGGAAGAGCCGGTCGAGCAGCATCTGGTAATAGAGCATGTCGAGCTTCTGCGCCCGCGCGCGCAGGACCAGGAGCGCGAGCATGGTGGGGATCACCAGGACCAGACCGACGAAGGTGGTATCGAAGGCGAACTTGAGCCCGCCCAGTACCCCGGCCAGTCCGCTCCCGCCCGCGTCGGACGGTGTGACCGAGGTCTCCAGGCCGCCGATGGCCTGGGTGATGCCGATCACCGTGCCGATGAACCCCAGCAGGGGCAGAACCCAGATGGCGAAACCGATGGGGGCGAAGTTGTGCTGGTGCTGCTGTCCGCGCGCCAGCAGTACGTAGTCGCTCAGATGGATGACATCCTCCCGCGCGCGCGCCTGGCCGTACCAGCGTTGCAGGGCGGCGGGGACCGTGTCCTCGTCCTGGTGGCGGCGTCCGGAGAGAAAACCGATCCAGTCCTGGAGCCGCGATGGGCGCCGCTCGGTGTTCGGGCCGAAGCGCTGGCCCAGATGATGCCGCTCGCCAACCAGTCCCAGGTATTGAAGGGCGGAATAGAAGCTGGTCGCGACGAAGATGGCGAGCATGAAGCGGCAGTAGCCGTTGCCGAGATAACGGCCGAGCGCCTCCGGCAGCCGGGTCGGATCCAGGAAATGCATCAGGGTTGGGTAGAGCGCCAGGGTGAGGAGCAGTGAGATCGTCAGCGGCAGGGCGATCTGACGCTCCGAGAAGAGACCGCCGGCGCGGCTGATATCCAGCGGCGGAGGGGGACGTTGCGGGCGCGATGGCCTGATGTCAGGCGTGGGATCCTTGGCGTTCACTGGATTCCGTCCCTGGGCGATCGACCGAAGGAAAGGTGTTTCTCCAACTCTCCGAGCTGGCGTTCGAGGTCGCGGCGAGTGGTCCGCAAGGCCCCGATGCGGGCGCCGATCTCGGTATGGAGACGCTCCTGGCGAGTCCGTTCGTCGAGATCCCGAGCCGCGTCGGCTCGGTCGAGCGCAGCCTGGGCCTGGTTGGCGAGCTGGGTTTCCAGCACCTCGATCTGGGTCAGCAGTCGGCGTACCTCGGCGAGACGGGCGGTCAGAGCCGCGCGCTCGTCGCCGGGCGTCTCGGATGGGATTGGCCGTGTTTCGGAGGCAGCCCCCATCGCCGGCTCATTCGCGCCGGCGATGGTCGGCGGCGCGATCAGCGCCAGCGCCAGGATCGGTACGCCCACCCTCATTGAGAGATCGGCACCTGCTGGGCGTCGCTCGCGGTCTTGACGATGGCCTGCATGTTCGCGTTCAGGCTGGCCAGGTTGGCGCCGACCTTCTGGAGCCCCTCGATCGCCTTGTCGGCCTGACCCAGCTCGTAGTAGGCGAGCACGATGTCGCGGTCGGACTGGATGGCCCGCATTAGCGCCACGGAATTGGCGCGCTCGGTGCTGATCTGGTTGCGCAGTTCGCGGCCCTTGTCGAGCTTGGTCTGCCAGGACTGGGCGATCGGCAGGAAGGCCGGGTTCGACTCCGACTTTTCGAGCGTGCCCTGGCGACGCTGCTCCCAGAGCGCGAGCAGGGCGTCCAGCTCCTTCCAGATCTCGCTGTCCTCGGCCATGCTCTCGTTGACGCGGGTCACCGAGGCTAGCATGGCGTCCAGCACCTCGCCGCCCTTCTCGATGGAGTCGCGGCTGGCCTGGATACTGGCCTCCAGCCCGTTCAGGTTGGCCTGGAGCTGCTCGGCGACCAGGTTCACCTTGTTGAAGAGCTTGCCCATGTCGGGTTGGTCCGCCGGCTGGGCGAGCGCGAGTCCGGTCGTGAGGGCGAGGAGTCCGGCAAGCAGGAAGTGCGGTGTCTTCATGATGTCCTCTGGGTCGGTTGGTCGGCGCTCAGTTGGAGATGGGCACCGAGGTTTGCAGGGTCTGCTGGGTCTTTTGCTCCACAACCGTCATGGCCGTGGTGATGTCGTTCAGCCCCTCGACCACCGAACGGGCGGCGGCGATCGCCTCCAGCACCTTGCCGATCTTCATCTCCTGAAGGATCACCCGGTGCTGGCGCATGATGGTCGAGAGTTTTTCCTGGGCCAGGGTGCGACTCTGGTTAAGCCGCTGGTCGACCGCGTCGTATTCCTGGATGGCGCGCTCGAGCTGGGCGATGCTCGGCTCGCGGTTCGGGTAGTCCGGCGGCTGGCGCTCGTACCAGCTCTTGAGGACGATGGTCCCTTCCTTGGCGCGATTGAGCGCGTCGGCGAAGTCGCTGTTGAGATCGAGCTTGTTCAGAACGCCATAGACCTCGTCGCGCAGGGTGAAGAAGAGGTTGTCGACCTGGACCTCTTTTTCGTCCTCCGAGGTCAGGCGCGCGACCTCCTCCAGCTTCTCCATCGCGGTCTGGATGCGCGCCCCGAGTTGGGCGTTGGAGGCGCGGATGTTCGACATCTCGCTCTCCAGGATGGTGGTCGGATTGGTGCGGTTGGGGTTGCGCGAGCTGTAGCTGCCATCCTGCGCCAGGATGGGGAGGGCGGTCAGGGCGGCGCCCAGCAGGAGGACGGTCGCGAGGATTCGCGCGCCAATTCGACGGGCGGCCGAGACGGTGGCGTGGCGATCGGTGTCGTTCATCTGAGGTACCCGCGATGGTTCTGGGGCGTCTGGATGGCGTCGAGCCTCATCCGGACGACGAAAGTGGGTTTCATCTCGGACAGGCTTCGAGAATCTCCTTGAAGCCATCGATGAGCCGGCCGGTCTTGTTGCGCTGATAGGCGAGGTCGCGCGAGATGTTGGTCAGGTCCGACTCCAGGTTGCGCGCGCGGTCGGCCTCGTGGACCAGCCGCTGGATGATGAGTGGGCGCGATTCCTGGCCCAGCTCGGATTCGACGCGCTTGATCAGCAGACCGGCGCAGGCGTTCAACTGGGTCGCTTCCTCCATCCAGTCGCCGACTGGAAGCTGTTCCAGTTGCTCGATCTCCCGCTGACTCTGCTCCCCGAAGCTGGCCGGACATTCGGAGTCGGCCTTGCCGAGTTCACGCCGCATCCCCGACAGACGCCGATTGGCCTCCTCGACACGCTTGAGGATGGTGACATAGCTCTTGCCCAGGGCGTGATAGCGCTCGAAGACCTGATCGTCGGTCCAGGCGCAGCTTGGCGGCTGATAGACCGTCGGCAGGCGTTCGATCAGACGTTGCGAGTCGCGCCAGAGCGCGCCGGGATCCTTGAACAGGGCGGGGTTGAAATGCCAGAGCGCGCCCGCGCCGCTGGCCAGGAGGATGAGCGCCATTAGCGACTTGACGGGAAAACGTCTCGAGCGCGCGGGAATATCGTCTTCTAGACGGTCCCAAGGGTGCTGCCATTCCGGCGTTGGCGCATGCGCGGGGGCCTCGCCGACCGTGACCCCGAAGTGCTCGGCCAGCGGCTGGAGCCCGCCCCGGAATCCCTGGCCGATGGCCCGGAACTTCCAGCCCGTGCCGTGGCGGTAAATCTCGGCCAGGATGAGCGCCTGCTCGTCGGCCGCCTCGCTCAGGGTGAAGCCCAGCGTCTCGCCGTCCTCGGCGGTCGCCATGAGGACGGTTCCGGTCAGATCCCGGAACTGTCCGCGTTCCAGGGTGGCGGCCAGTACGCAGCGCTGAATCCGCGCGGGCAGTCCGTCCAGGCGCAGGAGAAAGCCGGCGCGGCCAGGTTCGGCCGAGGTGATCCGGATGACGTCGCCGGGTGCCTGGGGTTGATTGTAGAAAACGAACCAGTCGTCCTCGGGAACCCGCCCGCTCTCGTCGACCGCGAAGCAGACGGCATCCAGGGCCCCCCGGTGTTCCTCCCAGCGCAGTTCCAGGCGCACGATCCCCCGGCTCGCGAGTGGCGCGTTCCCGCCCTTGGGCAGCATCTTCATGTCCGTGTCTCCCAGGGCAGGGGGGCCATCGCGTGTCCTCGATCGTCTCGGCCGGCAGGGTCGCGCCGAACGTTAGCCCAAGCGGTGGGGTGGCGCAACAAGACTCAGGGTTGGAGTGGCGGAGGGTTCGGACGCCGTGATGGGCGTTGACGATGCGCTCCCGATCACTCGCATCGCGTTGTGCCCTGCATCAGCTCTCCCACATCACGTTCTCGCCGTCGGCCGCGGCGGCCGTGAGCAGTTCGATCAGGGGCAGGGCGCGGTGGGCGAGGCTGACGCGCTGGCCTTCGTCGCGCGCCCGCGCGGCGTTGCCGGCGGGGTCGAGCGGATCGTCCGGATGCTCGGCGACCGCCGCCTTTAGGCGCTCCAGCGCCGCCGGTACGTCCTCGGCGAGCAGGGCGCCCGGCACGCGCCCGCTGTGCCCCATCAGTTTGATGAGCGTCACGGCGACGTCGCCGAACATGGTGATGGTGGCGTAGGCCTTGGTCTCGAATCGGATCAGCATGGGGTTGTCCTCGGTGGTTTGACCGAATTCGGGTGGCTGGGGCTCAGGAGTCGGTTTCTCGGGAATCCCCGAGCGGCTAGAATGCGGCGATCTTATCCCTATCCTCCCGCCGAGAGACCATGACCGACGCCGCCGAGCCGCCACGCACCCATTTCATCCGCCAGATCGTCGAGGCGGATCTGGCCTCCGGCAAGCATGACCGGATCGCCACCCGCTTTCCACCCGAGCCGAACGGTTATCTGCACATCGGGCACGCCAAGTCGATCGTGCTCAACTTTGGTCTGGCCGAGTCCTTCGGCGGCACCTGCAATCTGCGCTTCGACGATACCAATCCGCTCAAGGAAAATGTCGAGTTCGTGGAGTCCATTCAGGCGGACGTGCGCTGGCTTGGGTTCGACTGGGAGGATCGTCTCTATTTCGCCTCGGATTATTTCGAGCGGCTGTACGGCTTCGCGATCGAGCTGATCGACAAGGGCTTGGCCTATGTCTGCGATCTGAACGCCGAGGAGATGCGCGAGCACCGCGGAACACTGACCGAGCCGGGTCGCGACAGCCCCTATCGCGACCGCTCGGTGACGGAGAACCGCGATCTCTTCGCGCGCATGCGCGCCGGCGAGTTCCCGGACGGCGCGCGTACCCTGCGCGCGCGCATCGACATGGGCTCGCCCAACATCAACCTGCGCGACCCGGTGCTCTATCGCATCAAGCATGGCGTGGTGCATCACCAGACCGGCACCGCCTGGTGTCTCTACCCGACCTACGACTACACCCATCCGATCTCCGACGCCCTGGAAGGCATCACCCACTCGCTCTGCACCCTGGAGTTCGAGGACCATCGCCCGCTCTACGACTGGTGCATCGACAATGTCTCCGTGCCCTGCAAGCCGCGCCAGATCGAATTCAGCCGGCTGAATCTCGAATACACGGTGATGAGCAAGCGGCGCCTGACCGATCTGGTCGGCGAGTCGCATGTCACGGGCTGGGACGATCCGCGCATGCCGACCATCGCCGGTTTGCGCCGGCGCGGCTACACTCCGGCCGCGATCCGCGATTTTTGCGAACGCATCGGGATCACCAAGTCCGAGAACCTGGTCGAGATGGCGATGCTGGAGAGCGCCATCCGCGAGGATCTGGACGCCAGCGCGCCGCGCCGCATGGCGGTTCTGGATCCGCTCAAGGTCGTGCTCGTCAACTATCCGGAGGAGCGGACCGAGTCGCTGGAGGCGGCCAATCATCCCAAGGACGAGGGCCTGGGCACCCGGACCTCGCCGTTCTCCCGCGAGATCCTGATCGATCGGAGCGACTTCGAGGAAGTCCCGCCCAAGGGCTTCAAGCGTCTGGTGCCGGGTGGCGAGGTGCGGTTGCGCCAAGCCTACGTGATCCGCTGCGACGAGGTCGTCAAGGATGACGCGGGCGTGATCCGCGAACTGCGCGCCTGGGTCGATCTCGATACCCTGGGGCGCAATCCAGAGGGGCGCAAGGTCAAGGGCGTGATCCATTGGGTCTCGGCCGAGCATGGCGTTCCGGCTGAGGTCCGGCTCTACGATCGCCTCTTCAAGGTGCCGACGCCGGGGGCGGGCGGCGCCGACTATCGCGCCGAGATCAATCCGGATTCGCGGCGCGTCCTGGCCGGCGCCGTGGTCGAGCCCTCGCTGCGCGGCGTCCAGCCGGGGGAACGCTTCCAGTTCGAGCGCGAGGGCTATTTCGTCGCCGATCCGGACTCGACCGCCGAGCGCCCGGTGTTCAATCTCACCGTCGGCCTGCGCGATACCTGGGGCAAGAGCCAGTCATGACCAGACCGCGGCCGAGCGAGCCCAATCCGCGAGCCGTCTCGATCCCGGCGCATGAGCGACTGGTCGCGGACCTGGGGGTGCGGCTCTATGCCTCGCTCGTCTCGCCGGCCAGGATCCTGGATCGGTTCCGCGACGAGGCCCAGCGCGCCATCGATCTCACCCGCCGGATCAGCGAGGAGCAGGGGCGCCGGCGGGTCTCGATCCGGCGTTTCGCCGGGATCGAGTCGAGCAGTCGCGACTGGTCCGTCTATATGACGCTGGACCATCTGGTGCGGGTGAACACCGCCATCACGGCCTTGATCCACGCCATCTGCTCCGATCGCCATCATGGCGTGGAGATCCTGTTCGAGGATGTCGAGCCGCGCGCCGAGGCCGGCGCGGACCGAATCCAGGCGCTCGAGATCCTGGTGGACCGCTACGATCATCAGATCCAATGTCTCGGTCACCTGCTGTCCAGGTCGCGTTATCCGCATCCCTGGTTTGGACCGCTCAACGCCCGTCAGTGGCATGCGCTGGCCACGCTGCACAATCGCACGCACCGCCTGCAGATCGAAAAGATCATTCGCCGGTTGGATTGACCCCCATGTGCACGAATTTCGACGAGAACGGCGACCCGCGTGGACGCCAGGACGCTCTCATCCGGCTGCATGGCGAGCTGGAGAGCTGTCGCCGCTGTCCTGGGATGTGGGGGCCGCCGGTGCACAGTCTCCCCGTGCTCTCGTCCGTGATGCTGATCGGTCAGGCGCCCGGAACGCGCGAGATCGAACAGAAGCGTCCCTTCTGCTGGACGGCCGGCAAGACCCTGTTCGGCTGGTTCGCCTCGATCGGCCTGGAGGAAGCGGCCTTTCGCGAGCGGGTGCTGGTGAGCGCGGTTTGCCGCTGTTTCCCCGGCAAGAACCCCAAGGGTGGCGACCGGGTTCCGGATCGCGACGAAATCGAGCGCTGTACGCCCTGGTGGCGAGGCGAGCTGGAGCTGTTGCGCCCGCGTCTGATCCTGCCGGTGGGCAAGCTCGCCATCTCCCGGCTCATGGACTGCGACCGTCTGAACGATGTGGTCGGCCGACAATGGCCCTACCGTTCCGAAACGGGCTGGGAAGCGGACATCATCCCGCTCCCGCACTCCTCCGGCGCCTCCACCTGGTTCAAGATGGAGCCAGGCCGGTCGCTCCTGACCCAGGCGCTCGGGCTGATCGCCGCTCATCCCGAGTGGGGGAAGCTGCTGGTCCATGAGCCTCGGAGGAAGGGGCCGGATCGACAGGATTTCGCTTGATGGTGGTCGCCCATGCGCGGTTTCGGCATGGTCGCGCGCCGCCGGCGCTTGATCTCCACTCTACTCATACACAGGCAGGTTGCGCGTGATGTCTCCCGATCAGATCCAAGCCTTCTTCCGCAACGACCGCTTCGCCGAGTATGTCGGCATCGAGCTGCTCGAGGTCGCGCCCGGCCGAGCACGCGCCCGTCTGGAGATCGAGGGGCGTCACCTGAACGCCGTCGGACTCGCTCACGGGGCGGCCATCTTCAGCCTGGCCGATCTGGTGTTCGCGGTCGCCTCCAACTCGCATGGCTCGGTCGCGCTTGGGGTCAATGTCTCCATCTCCTATCTCAAGGCCGCGCGGCCCGGCGTCCTGATCGCGGAGGCCGAGGAGGTTTCGCTCAATCCCAGGCTCGCGACCTATCTGATCCGCGTCACCGACTCGGAGGAGGCGCTGATCGCGCTCTTTCAGGGCACGGTCTATCGCAAGCGCGAGGCCCTCGCCGATCATCTTCCGGTGGCTGATTGATGGCGGCCGGGACGAGGCTGGAAACGCCCGTTCGCTTCGGTCTGATCGTGGTCGGCGACGAGGTGCTCAACGGCGGGCGGCTGGACAGCCATCTGGCCGCCTTCAAGACACGGATCCAGGCGCGGGGTCACGAACTCGCCTGGCATTGGCTCCTGCCGGATGACCCCGAAACGCTGACCGCGCATCTGGCCTTCTCCATGGCCCGAGCGGATCCGGTCTTCGTCTGCGGGGGCATCGGTGCGACCCCGGACGATCACAGCCGTGCCTGCGCGGCGGCGGCGGCGGGTGTGCCCCTGGTTCGACACCCGGAGGCGGCGGCCCTGATCGAGGGCAAGTTCGGTGCGGAAGCCTATCCCAACCGCATCCTCATGGCCGATTTCCCGGCCGGTTCGGACCTGATCCCCAACCCGGTCAACCAGATCCCCGGTTTCACGCTGCGTCATCACTGGTTCCTGCCGGGCTTTCCCCAAATGGCCTGGCCCATGGCGGAGTGGGTGCTGGATCAGAGGTTCGGTCGGTGCGCGGTCCTGGTGGAGTCCGCCGTCGAGGTCCGGGGCGTGCCGGAAAGCCGTCTGATTCCGCTGATGCGTCGTCTCGGCGACGCCCATCCAGCCCTCAAGCTCTTCAGCCTGCCCCGCATGGGCGAGGATCCCGGCATCCTGCTCGGCTTCCGGGGGCGACTCGGGCTCGACGAGGCCATGAGGGATCTGCGTCTGGCGCTCGCGTCCGAGGCGATCACCTATCGGGAGCGACTGGAGTGAGCGGGAGCGAACCCCGGCAACGGCGTCATGCCGGGGTTCTATCGGCTCGGCCGTCGGGATTCCTGAACCCCTGCCCTGTATCCTGAGCCTCGGAGCTTGGAGGATGGGCACGCCTGACCGGCCTTGCCGCCAGGCTCGGCCTACTTCCATGGGTTCACGGGTCGAGTCCAGGCCGGGTTGAATCGTTCCGCGACCTCTCCGGCCTGTGACCGAAACCTCGGAAGCCCATCGGCGTTCGCGCTATTTAGTGGGATATCATAGAGGTCGGACCAAGTTGGCAAGGCGCGACCGGCAGGGCGCGCTCGGCCAACGCCGCTATACTCGGCGGCTTGGTCGAGGCGTATTCATGTCGTGCTCGCATCTGGCTCCGAGCATGACCCCGCGTCCGTCGCATCCTTGATGAGCCAGACCATTAACGACGCAGGGTGATGAATCAGAAGACCTCAGATCAAGCCATGCCTAGTGCGGCTGGCAACCTGGACGCGGCTCTTGGTCTCTCCGTCGAGGAGATCCGCGAGCGAGCGTTGGCGGCGCTGCATCAGGGACGCTTTTATATCGCCGACGAGCTTCTGCAAGGCGCCGATATCCAGCTTACCGCCATGGTCGAGAGTCTGCGAATCTATCAGGCCGAGTTGCAGATCCAGAACGAGGAATTACTGCGCAGTCAGCGGCAGACGCAGTTTGCGTTGGAACGCTTCGCCTCATTTTTCAACGGATTGCCCGTCGCCGAGCTGGTGGTCGACCGTCATGGTCTGGTCAAGGAGGCGAATCTCGCCGCCCAGGCGCTGTTCAATCTCAAGCACACCCATTTCCATCAGCATTATTTCAATCGGCTGATCGACGAGGCGGACCAGGCGGCGGTGACCCGAGCCTGGAACCGGCTCGCGGGAGAGAACACCCTCAAGCTCTCCGAGATCCGGTTTCGCGGAACCCATTCGGATGGCTTCATCGGTGACCTGCATGTCGCCACGCTCGTTGACTTGACTGGCGGGATCGACCAATACGTGTGCGCGGTGGTCGATCGCACCGAGTCCGTGCGGCAACGCCGCTCGCTCGCCGAGGCCAGCGAGCGGCTCAGGCAGCGTGAGATGGATTTGCAGGAGCGGCTGAAGGAGCAGGCCGCCCTCTACGATGTGCTGGCCGAGACCAGTCGGCCCGAGGTGCCGCTGGAGCAGGTCTTGCAGCGAGTGGTGGAGCGTCTGCCGGCGGCTTGGCGGTTTCCGGAGCTGGCCGAGGCGCGGATCCGGCTGCCGGAGTTCGCGATCGAGACGCCTGGGTTCGTGCCGACGGACTGGACCCAGCGCACGCGCATCAGGCTTGGCGACGGACAGGAGGGCGAGATCCTGGTGGCCTATCGCGAGCCGCCCTGGGATTCCGATGGGCCGCTCTTCCTGGACGAGGAGTTGGCGCTTCTGGAGGCGGTGGCCTCGCACATCGCGGTCTATTTCGCGCGGCGACAGGATGAGCGGCAACTGCATGACAGCCGCGAGCGCTACCGGGTACTCGCCGAGTTCAGCCCAGATTGGGAGTATTGGCTTGGCCCCGAGGGCGCCTATCGCTATGTGTCTCCAGCCTGCGCCGCCTTGACCGGCTATCGGGCCGAGGACTTCATGGCCGATCCGAACCTGATCACGAGTCTGATTCATCCCTCGGATCTGGAAATCTGGAACGAGCACTACGCGCACGCCCTCTCCTCGCACATCCAGGACCAGGGTTGCCTGTACTTCCGCATCCGCGCCCGCGATGGCCGGGAACACTGGATCGAGCACATCTGCAACCCGGTGATCGCCGAGGATGGGCGTTATCTCGGCCGGCGTGGGGTTTTCCGCGACATCACCGAGCGTAAACGCATCGAGTCGGAGTTGCGCAAGCTCTCCCTGGCGGTGGAGCAGAGTCCCGAGAGCATCGTCATCACCGATCTGGAAGGACGTATCGAGTTCGTCAACGATGCCTTCGTCGCGACCAGCGGCTACTCGCGCTTGGAGGCGATCGGCCAGAATCCCAGTCTCCTCAAATCCGGCCTGACGCCGGTCGAGACCTACGCGCGGCTCTGGAAGCAGCTCGCCCGAGGCGAGATCTGGCACGGCGAGCTGATCAATCGGCGCAAGAACGGTGAGATCTATCTGGAGGTTTCCACCATCTCCCCGATTCGCCAGCCGGATGGCCGCGTCACCCATTTCCTGGCGGTCAAGGAGGACGTGACCGAGAAGCAGCGTCTGGCCGAGGAGCTGGACCAGCATCGTCATCATCTGGAGGAGTTGGTCGAATCGCGCACCCTGGCGTTGCGCCGGCAGAGCCATTCACTTCAGGCCCTGATCGACAACCTGCCGCACATGGCCTGGATGAAGGACCGCGAGGGCCGTTTCGTCGCGGTCAATCGAGTCTTCGCCGAGAGCAATGGCCGTGAGCCTCGGGAGTTGATCGGGCTGACCGATTACGACTTTTGGCCGCGCGAAAAGGCCGACTGTTACCGGGCGGTCGACGAGGAGGTCATGGTGAACCGCTGTCAGAGGACCGTCGAGGAGCCGATCGGGAGCGAACGGGACGCGCTCTACGAGACCTTCAAGGCGCCGATTCTCGACGATGAGGGTCGGGTGCTCGGCACGGTCGGTTTCGCGCGCGATATCCGCCCGCAGCGCGAGATGGAGGCCGAACTCGCCCGGCGCGCCGATCAGGCCGAGATCGCCGTCCGGGCCAAGAGCGCCTTCCTGGCCAACATGAGCCACGAGATCCGCACGCCCATGAATGCCATCCTGGGCCTGACGCATCTGTTGCGCCGCGATCTGGTCAAGCTCGCCAATCGCGATCGGCTGGAGAAGATCGACAGCGCCGCGCGCCATCTGCTGACCGTCATCAACGACATCCTGGATCTTTCCAAGATCGAGGCCGGCAAGCTCGAGATGGCTCACGAGGATTTCGCGGCCGGCATCCTGATCGATCAGGTGTCCTCGCTGATCCAGGACGAGGCCAAGTCCAAGGGGCTGACCCTGTCGGTGGAGATCGATCCGGCCTTGCCCTGGATGCGTGGCGATGTCACCCGCTTGCGTCAGGCGCTGCTCAACTACGCCAGCAACGCGGTGAAGTTCACCCATGGCGGCGGCATGACCATGCGTGCGCGTCTGTTGGGCGCGGATGCCGATGGCCTGCTGGTGCGTTTCGAGGTCCAGGACACGGGTATCGGCATCCCGCCGGACAAGCAGTCCAAGCTCTTCCAGTCATTCGAGCAGGCGGACGCCTCGACGACCCGTCGCTACGGCGGCACCGGTCTGGGCTTGGCGATCACCGCGCAACTGGCCCGCTTGATGGGGGGCTCGGCGGGCGCGGAGAGCGCGCCGGGCCAGGGCAGCACCTTCTGGTTCACGGCCAAGCTGGAGCGCGGTCAGCCGGGACAGCGCGCCACCCACGTCCATTGGGTGGCCGCGGAGTCCGAGATGCGCGTGCGTCACGCCGGCGCGCGTCTGCTGCTCGCCGAGGACAACCCGATCAACCGCGAGGTCGCGCTCGAACTGCTGGCCAGCGTCGGTCTGACGGTGGAGACGGCGGAGAACGGCCGCGAGGCGCTGGAGATGGCGGCGGTGGGCGACTACGACCTCATCCTGATGGACGTGCAGATGCCGGTCATGGATGGACTCGCGGCCACCCGCGCCATCCGCGCCCTTCCAGCCTGGCGCAGCAAACCCATCCTGGCCATGACCGCCAATGCCTTCGAGGAGGACCGGCGCGCCTGCCTGGAGGCGGGGATGAACGACTTCGTGCCCAAGCCGGTGGAGCCGATGGATCTGTTCGATGCCTTGTTCCGCTGGCTGCCGGCCTCGGCCGAGGCGGTCGATTCCCCGTCGGCGACGACGGCGCAAGCCGTCTCGTCGCCGCTCGGACGGGACTCGGAACCCAGGACCGAGACCCCCACGAACGATGACATCCTGACGCGGCTCGGCGCCTTGCCCGGCGTGGATACGCGCCAGGGTCTCTCGACCCTGAGAGGCAACCAGGAGAAATACCTGGCGCTGTTGCGTCGCTTCGTCTCCGCGCACGCGCAAGATCCGCTCCTCATGGCGGACGCGCTGGAGTCCCAGGACTACGTCCGGCTCCATGAACTGGCGCACGGCCTCAAGGGTGTTTCCAGTACGCTCGGTCTCACGGGCATCGCCGGGGAGGCGAAATACCTCGAAGGTCTCCTGCGCCAGGATCCGCCGCCGGATCCGGGCCGCCTCGCCGACGCGATCGGGATGGTCGACCAGGCCACCCGTCCCTTGCGAGTCGCCCTGGAGCAATCGGCGCCGCCGCCGCTCGATCACGGACCGCCTCCGGTCGATCCCGAACAGGTCTGTCATGTGCTCGGTGAGCTGGCCTGCCTGCTGAGGGAAGACAACGCCTGCGCGATCACCCTCTGTCAACGTGAAGCCCGTCAGCTTGGCGCGCTCATGCAGGCGAGCTATGTGGAACTGGAGCGCCTGATCGCGGACTTCGAGTTCGAGCGCGCCCTCGCGCTCATCGATCGGACCAGTAAACGCCTGCGCCTGGATTGTCGCGGGATCCCCGAGGACTGAGCCTGGTTTGAACGCCACTACAAAGATTTATAGATCCTGTCCCTCCTGCGAAATCCCGCTGATCCTGTCTATTCGAGCCGGGCACGGATAGGAACCGTTCTGGAAATCGCCCAAGGTCGAAGCGGGCGCTCCAGTTCGTGCGCGGCCTCGGCGTTGTCTATCCGTGACCGATTCCTGGGAACGGGTGTGCTCGGGTGGCCTATGCTTTGAAGTCCGGAATCCCATCGGCAGGAGACAGTCATGCAGGTGACCGCTTTTTTCTTCGGCATCCTCGCGTTCGTGATCTACGCGGTCTTCATCCGCGCCTTCTACACCGTCAAGCCCGATGAGCGGGCGATCCTCACCTCCTTCGGTCGCGCCCAACGGCTCGGTCGACTGATGGTCGAGGATCCCTCGCTCAGCGACGAGGAAAAACAGCGCTACCGTTTCCCGCGTCTGCGCGTCATCGGTCCCGGTGGCCCCTATTTCAAATGGCCCTGGCAGGAGGTGCACAAGGTGCGGGTGGTCACCCAGGCGATCGACCTGACCTGGGATCCGACCAAGGCCCAGAGCACCGTCGAGGCGGTGACCAAGGACAATCTCACGACCGGCGTCGGCGGCCAGATCCGCTTCCGTGTCTCCGAGAACAACCTCTATGCCTATTTCTTCGGCGTCGACAGCCCGCTGGAGCACGTCATGGGCTATTTCATCTCGGTGCTGCGCGAGCGGATCGCCAATTTCACCGATCCCAAGGGTGACAACCTCATCGGCGAGACCGAGCTGGGCGCGGTCGGGACCGCCTCCGAACTGTCGGAAGGCGTCTCCATCAACGATCTGCGCAAGAACCTGCCGGTGCTCAACGGCTACATGGAACAACAGTGCCGCTCCACGGGCGCGCGCTACGGGATCGAGCTGGACGCCGCGCTCATCACCCAGATCGATCCGCCGCCCGAGGTCGACCGCGCCCTCTCGGCCATCAACACCACCCGCAACCAGGTCGCCGCCGACATCAGCACCGCCCGTGCCGACGCCGAGCAACAGATCACCATGAGCAAGCGCGCGGTGGAGATCGCCCGCAACAACGCCCAGGCCGAGGTCGCTCCGCTCAAGGAACTGGCCGACACCCTCACGCGGATCAAGGCGTCCGGTGGACCAAACGCGCTGCGCGTCTACATCCGCAATCTGCGCTTGCCGCTGCTCGGCCGCGCCGCCCGCATCGTCCAGACCACGACCGCGACCCAATAATTCAAGGAGGCGCGCCATGACTTTCGATCTCGATTTCGCGATGGGTCCCGTCATCGCCTTCACGCTCGGTGTCCTCTACATCCCGATTCTGCTTCTGATCGCGCGCAAGCTCGGGCTCTATTCCATCGTGCGCGAGCGCGAGGCCCAGGTCTTCACGCTCTTCGGCAAGGTGATCGGTACGCTCGACGAGCCGGGTATTCGCTTTCCGATCGGACACTTCGGACCCAAGGCGCTGCTCGTACCCTTTTTCGGCAAGCTCTATCAGGTTCCCACCACGCTGCGTCAGCATTATCAGCGCGACCAGATGGTCAACTCGGAGGAAGGCACGCCCATGGGGGTCGGCATCTGGTACGAGATGCAGGTCAGTGATCCGGTGTCCTATCTCTTCAGCAACGCCAATCCGGAGGGCTCGCTCCAGGCCAACGTCGCCAGTTCCACCATCTCGACCCTGAGCAACCTGGAGATGGACAAGATGCTGGAGGACCGCCACCAGTTGAGCCGCCGGGTGCGTGCCGCCGTCTCGCCGCTCTCGGAGCAATGGGGTTACAAGCTGGGCTCGGTCTACATCCGCAAGGTCGCCTTCACCGATCGGCAGATGGTCGACAACATCACCGAGAAGGTCGTCAAGCGTCTGGTTCAGGTCACCAGCGCCATGAAGCAGGACGGCGACAACCGGGTCGGCCTGATCAAGAGCGAAACCGCCTTCAAGGTCTCGCAGAAGATGGCCGAAGCCGCCGCCGCGCGGCCGGCGATCGTCGGCGAGGCGCTCAACGCCATCGCCCAGCGCGACCCCGAGGTGCTGAACGCCGTGATGGAGGTCATGGAGACCGAGCAGCTCATCGGCTCCGGGGCCGTGGTGGACGTGCTGCCGCTCAACTCGGAGATCCTGGTCCAGCTTTGAGCGGAGCCTGGCCGTCGCCGGCTGGAGAACAGGTCGGCCACACTCCCTGGCGGCTGGCGGCTGGCGGCTGGCGGCTGGCGGCTGGCGGCTGGCGGCTGGCGGCTGGCGGCTGGCGGCTGGCGGCCTTATTCTTGCCGACCTTTCAACCGGGTCTTCGTCAGGATAGGGCGTGCTGGACTGTATCTGTTTCGACTTCGATGGAACCCTGGTCAACAGCATGGAGGTCGCCTTCGACGCCTTCGTGCGGGTGGGGCCGGAGTTCGGCTGCAAGCCCTTCACGCGCGAACAGCTTCTGGATTTGCGCGGACTGCACGTCCGCGAGGTGATCCGCGCGGTCGGCGTTCCGCTCTATCGCGTCCCCCAACTCGCGCGTCGGATGCGTCGGATGATGCGCGCCGGGCTGATGGACACGCCTCCGGTCGAGGGCATCGGGGAGGTTCTGGAAGTGCTCGCGCGGCGCGGCTATCGGCTCGTCGTCCTCTCATCGAACGCCGAGAACAGCGTACGCGACTATCTGGCGCGTCATGATCTGAACGGCTTCGAGCGGGTCATCGGCGATACCGGCCTGTTCAGTAAGTCCAAGGCCCTGCGCGAACTCGCGCATGGGATGCGGATCGCCCCCGAGCGCCTGCTCTACGTCGGCGACGAGATCCGCGACATCGAGGCCGCGCATCGCGCCGGCGTCCGCTCGGCGGCCGTGGGCTGGGGCTACAACACCCTGGAGCGCCTCGCCGATCTCCGGCCGGATCTGCGGCTCGATCGCCCAAGGGATCTGCTCGATGTCCTGGAGACGCGCACCGGTGGTGAACGAACCTGAACCCCAACATGCCGTCGGCGGCGGGGACGATGGCCGATACGCGCACTTTTGGCCGCACCCCGAATCCGATGCCCGCTTGACCACCGCTGGCGATCCTTGTAACGTCACTCTCTTTTTTAACGTTTTCAACGTTCCTCTTTCCAGCGGGATTCTCGAGCGTCGATGCCTCCTGGCGCCGCGATCGATCGGACGCCATGGCGCGCCCGTCGAGCGCGCCGACATGGCGGACGCCTCCTCGATATTCCCTGGGGCGTGGGCCGAGTGGAGGTCGCTCAAGGTGGCACTGACTGAAGCGCAACCCGATGGGGCTGTGGTGGAGCTGAGCGGGGCGGAGATCGTCATCCAGGCCCTGGTCGACGAAGGGGTGGAAATCGTCTTCGGCTACCCCGGCGGATCCGTCCTGCACATCTACGATGCCCTGTTCAAGCAGGGGTCGCTCAAGCATATCCTGGTCCGCCACGAGCAGGCCGCCGCCCACGCGGCGGACGGCTACGCCAGCGCGACCGGCAAATGCGGCGTCTGCCTTGTCACCTCGGGGCCGGGGGCGACCAATGCCGTCACGGGTATCGCCACCGCCTATATGGATTCGATCCCGATGGTGGTGCTGACCGGTCAGGTGCCCACGCCCTTCATCGGCAGCGATGCCTTCCAGGAAGTCGACACGGTCGGCATCACGCGACCCTGCGTGAAGCACAACTTCCTGGTCAAGGACGTGCGCGATCTCGCCATGACCATCCGCAAGGCGTTCCATATCGCGACCACCGGCCGTCCGGGTCCGGTGGTGATCGATATCCCCAAGGACGTGACGGATCCCAACATCAAGATCCCCTACGTCTATCCGCGCGAGATCAAGATGCGCTCCTACAACCCGGTGGAGAAGGGGCACCCGGGGCAGATCCGCAAGGCGGTCGACCTTATGCTGGAGGCCAAGCGACCGGTGTTCTATACCGGCGGCGGCGTGGTGCTCGGCGATGGTTCGGCCCAGCTCACGGAACTGGCGCATGCCACCGGCTTTCCGGTCACCAGCACCCTCATGGGACTGGGCGCCTTCCCCATGACCGACCGGCAGTTCATCGGCATGCTCGGGATGCACGGCACCTACGAGGCCAACATGGCGATGCACGAGACCGACGTGCTGATCGCCATCGGGGCGCGTTTCGACGATCGGGTGACCGGCAAGATCGAGCACTTCTGTCCGCACGCACGCATCATCCATATCGACGTGGATCCCTCGTCGATCGCCAAGAACGTCAAGGTCGACGTCCCCATCGTGGGCCAGGTGGCGAGCGTGCTGGCGGACATGCTGCGGCTCTATCAGGAGCGCAAGCCCTCCTCGCCCGAGGCCCCGGTCGCCGAATGGTGGACCAAGATCAACGAGTGGCGCGGGCTGGACTGTCTCAAGTACGATCGTTCGAGCGCGGCGATCAAGCCTCAGTTCGCGGTCGAGACGCTCTACAAGGTCACCAATGGGGAACTCTATCTGACCTCCGACGTGGGTCAGCACCAGATGTTCGCGGCCCAGTTCCATCCCTTCGACAAGCCGCGCCGCTGGATCAACTCGGGCGGGCTGGGCACCATGGGCTACGGCCTGCCGGCGGCGATGGGCGTGCAATTGGCCCATCCCGAGGCGCAGGTGGCCTGCATCTCTGGCGACGCCAGCATCCTCATGTGCATCCAGGAGCTGGCGACCTGCCAGCAATACCGGCTGCCGATCAAGGTGGTGCTGCTCAATAACGGCTACATGGGCATGGTGCGTCAGTGGCAGGAACTCTTCTACGAGAGTCGCTATTCGCACTCCTACGTGGACGCGCTGCCGGATTTCGTGAAGCTTTCCGAGAGCTTTGGCCATGTTGGGATGCGCATCGAACGGCCCGAGGATCTCGAGGACGCCATGCGCGAGGCCTTCGCCATGCGCGATCGTTTCGTCTTTCTCGACGTGATCGTGGATCCGACCGAAAACGTCTATCCGATGATCATGGCCGGCAAGGGGCATCACGAGATGCAGCTCTCGCCCAGCCACTCCGACCGCGAACTGGCCTGATACCAGAACCGACCCGATTCGACACGAGACCCGCCTATGAGACACATCATTGCCGTGCTGCTGGAGAACGAAGCCGGCGCGCTCTCGCGCGTCGCCGGTCTCTTCTCGGCCCGTGGCTACAACATCGAATCACTCACGGTGGCCCCCACCGATGACCCCACACTGTCGCGCATGACCCTGGTCACGACCGGCAACGACGAGATCGTCGAGCAGATCAAGAAGCAGTTGAACAAGCTCGTCGATACCGTGAAGCTGCTGGACCTGTCCGAGGGCTCGCACATCGAGCGCGAGATGATGATGGTCAAGGTGCGCGCCGAGCGCCAGGACCGCGAGGAACTCAAGCGGCTCGCAGACATCTTTCGTGCCAACATCATCGATGTGACCGACACCAGTTATGTCATCGAGATGACGGGCGCCTCCAAAAAGCTGGATGCCTTCATCGATGCCCTTCCCGAGGGGCTGATCATCGAGGTCGTCCGTTCGGGTCCCACGGGCATCGCCCGCGGCGCTAAGGGTCTGACGCTGTCGTAATGGGTCGCGCGACCCATTGGAGACACGGCCAAGATGACCGCCACCGCTTACGACGACGACATCATGGCCTGGGCCGATGAGCAGGCACGGCTGCTGCGTGCTGGACGGTTCGAGCAACTGGACATCGCGCACATTGCCGAGGAAATCGAGGACGTGGGGAAAAGCGAACGCCGCGAACTTGCCAGCCGCATGGCGCTCTTGCTGGCCCACGGGCTGAAATGGCGGCATCAGCCAGAGCACCAGGGCAACGGTTGGCGCCGCACGATCAAGGAACAGCGCAACGCCATCGTGCTGTGCATCAGGAGCACCCCCAGCCTGAAGGTCAGTCTCGACGATGCCGACTGGTGGGCGGGCGTCTGGTCGGATGCCGTCGCCAAGGCATCCGAAGAGACGGGTTTGGACGATTTCCCGGAATCCTGTCCGTGGCGCGTCGACGCGATTCTCGATCCAGACTGGTTTCCTACCGCGCTTGCTGGATCCGAACGCGCGTCCGTTGGCGGATGACCATCTGCTTTTCACGAGTAGGGTAGGCTGGGGTGAACGGGAGTGAACCCCTGCATTGGCGGCGTCTGCTGGGGTTCGTTTCTCACCCCAGCCTACCGGGCTTCGATCTGGCTATTTTGATTGATCGATTGAAGGGACTCGGCTGATGCTGCCTAGAATAGCTAATGCGGAATTTGTCTAGTGCCATAATTAAATTTCTGTCTAATTTACTGTTAGGCTTGGGATCTTCCAGCTAACGATCAAAACAACTTGGAGGGAATAAATGTCTAAAGTTATTTGCCCATTATGTCATGGGCGCGGGGAAGATGTTGAAGTGCCTTGCCCTGAATGTGGAGGTTCAGGCTATGATTCTCTTCATGAAAACCCATTTGCTCAATGTGATGAATGCTGTGGAGAAGGCACAGTAGACGTCGATGTATGTCCTCGCTGTGGCGGCGAAGGGGTTATTGGTGATGATGACGAAGATGAAGATGACTGGAATGAAGATGAAAGCGAGGAGGAAGGCGGCGACGAATAACGCTGACAATGGCTTTATAGGTTATCAGGCTTAATGCTAATTTGTTAGATTAATTTGGCTGGCACGACGGAACAATCCAGCGAGATTGATGGCGACCTCAAAAAATATTTTTTATCATGGACTTAAAATTAATAGCCTTGATAGATCGCTAAACTCTGGAAATGCCGCAGATTCAGGCGAGCGCAAAATACAAATATATTCAAAGTCTTGCGCAAAAGTAGCAAAGTAGTATTAAATTAGATGGTATTATTTGAAGAGTCAAATCAAGCGACAACCAATGAGGTAACAAGATGAGCGCATGGATTGAACAGATTTTTAGTTCGCAACAAGCAAATTCCGGAAACGTAGTGAGACGAAGTATTCGTGATGTTGAATATTATGCGTCTATTGCTGAACTGGTCGACGAAGTGAAAGCGCGCAACTATCACCTTGTTCGGTGCGGCGATCAAGTTGTTATTATCTGCAACAATTCCGGAAATATACAGATACTCGTTTAAATATTTAATATTGCCCGCTTTCTCCGGCTCATAGTATCTATTACAGTAAGAACAATAAACCGGGGCAGACCACGTTAAATATCGCCTAACGAAGTGCTTCCGCTGAGCTTGGCGTTGGCCAGCGTAGCCAGCGTAGGATGGGTAGAGTGACCGTGGCACGACGTTGATGATTGAGTACGGAAGCCCGTCGGTCACGAAACCCATCGAACCACTGAACTGGAAGGCAGACTTGAATGCTCCCGGTATCCCCGGAGCGCTGTTTGTGGTGCGAACAGGATGCTTCGGCGCGTGTGATCGATGGGTTTCGCTGGAACATCGGGCTCAAGTCTTGCCATCAAGCATTGGCCTAACAAGCCGACCCAGCGCGGCCAGCATCAAGCGTGGAGTCGCGCATTGATCGGCTTACTATGGTCGTTAGGGCACATGAAGAGCAGAGGCACATGCCAGAAATCGCGCGTTTCTACGGAATCATCATCAAGCTCTTCTTTGGCGACCATCCGCCGCCGCACTTCCATGCGGTCTATGGGGAACACAATGCCATCTTTAGCATCGAAACCCTCGACATGATAGAGGGCGATTTGCCCGCAAGAGCAAGAAAACTCGTCGTAGAGTGGGCAACCTTCTACCAATCCGATCTCGAACAAATGTGGAAAATGCAAGAATTTAAGAAACTGCCGCCACTTCAATAGCCATGATTATTCCAAGAATCCAAAGCGCCATACCGGAAGAAGGTCATTTCCTCGTTGTTCTGTTCTCCAATGGAGAAAGAAAGAGATACGATATCAATCGCCTCGCAAGTAGCGAGATGTTTTTTCCTTTAAAAAATCCAGCATTCTTCAAGAACGTATCTATTGAGCCAGGCGGCTATGCTGTTTCATGGAACTCAGAAATTGATATTAGCGAATATGAAATTTGGGAGCACGGAGAAATAATTCCCTAAGAGGATGTCTAAAAACTAAACCCTTGATTTCAAAGAGCCTGGCACCATAAAATCCGCCAAATCTATACAAAATACGGATTCTAATTCGCGGATTATGATGACTTCAGACCTGGAAAAATGGCCTTTGAGATATCCGAGCGACCTTTCCGATGAAGAATGGGAAGTCCTTCGGCCAATCTTTGACGAACTTGAACCTTATAAGACT
>NZ_NRRG01000042.1 GCF_016583575.1 Thiocystis violacea | reverse complement strand
GCACAGGAAGAGGTCCGTAACCATGGCCACCCGAAGAAACAGCGCTGAGGACACCGATTCCGCAAACCGCATCAGCGGTTGTAACTGTTTGTTTTTAAAAATCGAGAGACTTATCTTAGTGCCATTCCAGTCTGGCTGATTTGATCGAGCCGAACCTACCGGAACAACTGCAACGCTGGCAGCCGCAGATCCGGTATCTGCTGCTCGATGAGCACCGTTATACGGAGGCCGATCTGGCCGGACAGCGGAATCTGGCGGCGGCGCTGTTTCGCTTGGAGAACAGTCGCCAGCCTGAAGACATCGAGCGGGTATTAGCCAGCCTGATCGACTGGTTGACCGCTCCTGAACAGGATGAACTGCGCCGCGCCTTCGTGGTCTGGCTCAAGCGGGTATTGCTCCCGGCGCGCGTGCCCGGCGCAGAGCTTCCCCCTGTCAACGACTTGCAGGAGATGCACGCCATGTTAGCCGAACGAGTGAAGACCTGGACTGAAGAGTGGAAACAGCAAGGGCTTGATCAAGGCCGGTTACAAGGTCGGCTCGAAGGTCGGCTCGAAGGTGAGGCAAAGGTGGTACGCCGTTTATTAATCCGCCGCTTTGGCGCGTTGCCTGCCTGGGTCGATCAACGCCTGGAGCGGGCCAGCGAAGTGGAATTGGATGTTTGGACTGAACGGCTGCTGGACGGTCAGACGCTCGAAGCCGTCTTCAACGACATGAACTGAAGCGGTCAAGCTGGAAACGTCGATAGAACGTCGTCATGTTGATGACGATTTTTCCGGTCTTGCTCCGGTCTGGTGGAGGCCATCTGGTCCAGTTCTGGTCCTGATTTGGCCTTTCAGGTGCCTTGGCAATGCCAGCGATGTCTTTTTCTTTCAAACAGTTAAGGGTCGCTTGGCCCGGATGTTCGTGGGGCTCTTAATCCATCGGTCGTAGGTTCGAATCCTACACGACCCACCAAATTCAAGATCAGAATCAGCCGGTTACGACCGGCTTTTTCTTGCCTCCTCGGTTTTCCCGTGGCCAGTGTGCCAATGCGTCCCTGATCAAATTCAGATTCGCGTCATCAATCCAAATGGCATCACAGCTTTCTTCTACCCCTCGACAAAAGGTAGAGATCGCATCATCTGGCCGCTTTAATTTTCCATTCTTGCTTCATGCGCACGCCTGAAAATTTCCCGTGCAATGTGCTTATGGGCAATTGATCGGAATTCCCTGTCGTTCATCACCCGTGAAAAGATCTCTTCGTTTCCTTCCATGCGGTCGATGAAAAGCTCATCCAGCATCCGCGCCAAAAATGACGAGAAGTTATCGAGATTGTTGGCGCGTGCCGCTTCCATGATTGTGTCGTTTGATTCGGCGCTCGCGCGGATCTGGTCGAAGAAGAGCTGATCCGCGGCGGCAAAGTCGGTGCCAAAGCGCGCATTGAGTGCGTCGACGAGCGTGGACAGTGGAACGGGATCGTCATGGATACCGCCTGTGCCGACATCTGTTGGTCCCTTGAGGGGATAGACTTCTCCCTGGCTGAGATCGATCGAGCCCTCGGTCATTTGCTGCAAGCGGTAGAAACGTAACGCCACTTCGTCGTCCAGCTTGAAGGCTTGCCCGTCTCCTGGCGGTGGCAATTTGGCGATCAGGTTGCGAATGAAGGTGTAGAGCCGCTCAAGCTCGCTGTCCTGATAGGGAATGATCTGAGAGAGAAAGGCGTACAGGTTGCGATAGGCGATCAACTGACCGCGAAAATCATCCTGCTCGGTGTCTTCCCTAGCGAGAAACCGCTCGACCACAGCGTCCAGCACCGCATTCATCACCCGATGATCAGCGGCCGAATGATCACGCTTGCGCCGATACCAAACCTCGGCAAAGGCATTGACATCGTCGGGCGTAAAGATGGCCCATTCCAGCAGCCGATAGTGCAACTCGGACAGTCGGTGCGGGTCGGCGTTTTCACCGATGGGTGTCGTCTCATAGTAAGGCTTGAATGCCTTATGGATGTCGTCCTCTTCGTTGACGAAATCGAGCACGAAGGTACGTGCCTTGCCGGGTGCCACCCGGTTGAGGCGGGACAGGGTCTGTACCGCCTGCACGCCCGCAAGCCGCTTGACCACGTACAGGGTCTGAAGCAAAGGCTGATCGAATCCTGTCTGATACTTGTCCGCGACCAGCAGTACCCGATAGTCGTCGCGCTCGAAGGTCTCGGGCAGCTCGCTTTCCGGCACACCGTTGTTCATCGACGCTTCCGTATAGGAGGAACCGGGATCATCCGGATCCTCGACGGAGCCCGAAAAGGCCACCAGTGAACGGATGCCGCGATAGCCCTGATCCTGGATGTAGCGGTCGAAGGCCAGCTTGTAACGCACCGCCGCCAGCCGCGAGCCGGTGACGACCATCGCCTTGGCGCGCCCGCCCAACTCGTGCATGACGTAAAGCCGGAAGTGCTCCACAATGACCGAAACCACCTGCTCGATATTGACCGGATGCAGTTCCAGGAAGCGCGTCAACGCCTTGGCGGCCTTTTTGCGCGGCACATCAGGATCATTCTCGATCTGCTTGATGAGGCCGAAGAAGCGCTTGTAGGTCGTGTAGTTCTGGAGCACATCCAGGATGAAGCCCTCATCGATGGCCTGCCGCATGCTGTATTCATGGAAGGGCGATGACCCGCTCGGCCCCGGCTCATCGAATAGCGCCTTGGTCTTGAATTTTGGCGTGGCGGTAAAGGCAAAGAAGCTGAGGTTCGGCTGACGCGCGCGTTTCAGCGCGTCACGCAGGATCGCCGCCTTGGTCTCCTCGGTGAGCGCGTCATCTTCTTCGTCCGACAGCTGCGCCGCGATCGCCGCTTCGATTCCGTCCCGGTTCAGCATCCCCTTGAGCGCGGTCGCCGTCTCGCCACTCTGCGAGGAATGGGCCTCGTCCACGATCACCGCAAACCGCTTGCCTGCGGTGTCGATCGTCACCCCCTCGCCCTTACCTTCCAGGGTGGCGAGCGCCCGCGCGATAAAGGGGAACTTCTGAATGGTGGTGATGATGATCGGCGTCTCCTGCGAGAGCGCGCGGGCAAGCTGCTGGGTATTCTCGTCGATCTTTTCGACCACCCCGGTCTTGTGTTCAAACTGGTAGATGGTGTTCTGCAACTGTTGATCCAGCACGCGCCGATCGGTCACCACCACGACCGAATGGAACACCTTTTCATCCTGGTCGTCATGCAGGTTAGCCAGCCGGTGCGCGAGCCATCCGATCGAGTTCGACTTACCCGATCCCGCCGAATGCTGAACCAGATAGTTGTGGCCGGACCCGTGCGCTCGGGCATGCGCGATGAGCTTCCGCACCCCGTCGAGCTGGTGAAAGCGCGGGAAGATCATGGTCTCCCTGCGGATCGTCCGCACGCCCTGATCGGTCTTGACCTGCCTTTCCTTCACCTCCAGATGCATGAAGCGTTGCAGGATATCGAGCAGGCTGTCGGCCTGGAGCACCTCATCCCACAGGTAGTAGGTCTTCCAATTGCCCGCGACCGGCGGATTGCCCGCGCCGTGGTGGTGGCCCCGATTGAAGGGCAGAAAGCCGGTCTCACGGCCCTTCAACGCCGTGGTCATCCACACCTCGTCCGGATCCACGGCGAAATGCACCAGCGCACGCCTCTTGAACGCGAACAAGAGATCGCGACCGTCACGGTCGTTCTCATATTGACGGATCGCATCGGCCGCGCGCTGGCCCGTGAGCGGGTTCTTGAGTTCCGCCGTCACAACGGGCAGCCCGTTCACCGCTAGGGTCACATCGATGATGCAGCGCCGATGCTGACCATCGGCCTGTTTCATCGCCGAGGTGAAGGCCACCTGCCGGGTGATCGTCAGCCGGTTTTTGGCGTAGAGCGCGGCGGCCTCGGGATTCATGCGGGAATTCGGACGGAACCAGGCGAGCCGGAAGGTCTTGCCGTAGCACTTGAAGCCGTGACGCAGGATATGGAGTGTCCCCTTGAGGTCCAGTTCCTTACCGAGACTGTCGAGCACGGTTGTTTCGGTCCGGTCGCGGAGCAGTGCTTCGAGCTGACCCCAGCGGGTCGGTTGGCTGTCCTTCAGAAAGCCGATGACATCCTCGGGGAACAATGCACGCGCTTCGTCATAGTCGCTGGCCGCGCGTTTTGCATAGCCGCCCGCGCCGATCAGTCCGGCTTCAATCGCTGTTTCGAAGTCGCGTTCGGTGTGGGCTGGCATGGCTTGATCCTCCCGTTGATATGGGTATCGGGCTCGATACGCCGATCAGACCGAAAACGGTTTCATAATCCGCGCACCAGTCCGCTCCACATCCCGCTCATTGCGGGGTCGCGTGGGCGGAAAAAGTCCGCGTCTTCGCCGACGTCCGGCATGGCGCGGAGGAGGCGCTTGATGTCATCGCCCGTGGCACGGGCCGTGGGGTTGGCCTCGAAGATGATCGCCACGCGCACGGGTCCAGCCGGAATATCTGGCGGTAGCTGCAAATGGAGGCAATGATCCTGCGGGATCTCGGCGAGGGCTTCGTAATAACGTGTGCTCATGCGGTTTCCTCGTCGGATAGGATCAGTTCAGCTCGGTGATCTGGCCGGTGACGGCGGCAGTGATGAGGGTGGAGCGGTATTCGCCAAGCAAATCGATACTGCGCCGGATTTCCTCTATAACAGCTGCGCTTCCTCTGTCTTGTTCCCTAATGAAACCTGCGATGTCTTTTTGTTCGCTCGCTGGCGGCTTGAGAACAGGAAGAGATTTCGTTCCATCCTGATTGAGAATGCCTAATGTGTTCCCATTTGATGCAACACGAACTTCTTCACGGAAACCATGTAGAAAATAGGCGAGATAGTAAGGATCGTTTGTCTGCTTAATCAGAATTGCATTGATCTGCTGGTTAGCAGAACCGACGTTGGTGCTGACCGCAACTTTCCCCAAAGTCGCGCCAATGCCGACAAGGAAAACAGTAGCTTTTGGGAAGAGTGTCGATACGCCGTCTTCCAAGGCTTCGGAAATGATTTTTCGCGTAGATCCTTGCAATTCTATGTCGTAGCCAAAGTCGCCTGGAGTGAACCAATTGATTTCACCATCCGTAAAATAGTCGGTGGCACCTGAAGGCGGCGTTCGACCCGTCGCCACTTTTCGGGCGATCCGTCGCAAGGGGACTGCCTCCCAATGATATGGAATCTCCCCAAGCCAATCGATGCCGGAGTGTTTCATGGGCGCGTCGGGATTCAGGCCCTTGGTGACAGCGCGGGTGATGAGCGCCTGACGCTTTTCCGCCAACCGGTCCAGAAGCGCGCGCTTCTTCTCGATCAGGGCGTCGATTCTTGCTGTCTTTTCATCCAGGAAGTACGCAATTCGCCGCTGGGTTTCGAGTGGTGGGACGCAAATCTCTAATGATGCGGCATCGCCCTGATAGATCGTTTTGTGCGTGGAACCGTTCGTGATCTGGGCGATCTTGTGTCCCATTGACCGAAACAACCAAAAAAGATAATCAGGTAAAAGCTTTGGTCCGCAGATCCAATTCCAAAAGTCCTGTGTTGTCGCCATTGCTGTCGGCATGATTCCGCTGAATCCAACCGATGCAGTTCGCGACAGAATGACCGTACCTCGTGGTAAAAGCTCTGCCGCTGAATTGAGAAGACCTATTTCGCTAATTTTCTCCTTAGTTTTACCGAGATACTTCCTTGTCCCATCTCGAAGCTGCCAAACATCAGCCAGTGTAAACCACGGAATAGTGCAATCGCCCCAGTACTCTGATGACTGACGGCTTGGCGTATGGCCAGTTCGCATCATTGCGAACCGTCTGATGTTACCTGTCTCCCAATGGGCAGGAATCACCCCGATCCAATCGATACCAGAATGCTTGTAATCCGGCGCAGGAGAACTTGAAGAGAGGGCATTGCTCATATCCTCAACCCCTTCAACAACCCCGCAATCTCGCCTTCAAGCATCGTAATATCCGCTTCGATCTCATCAAGCAGGCGCGGCGGCTTGTAGACATAGAAATGCCGATTGATCGGAATTTCATAGCCGATCTTGGTCTTATCGTAGTCGACCCAGGCATCCGGCACATGGGGCCGCACCTCGCGCTTCATGTAGTCGTCGATGACCGGCTTGAACGCGGCGACCAGCCGATCATTGGGCTTGTCCGGCCCGAAGGCCATCGGGAGCGGAAGGCGCGAGCCCTCGGGCAGCGGGATATTCTCGGTATCGCGCAATTCGCTGTCCGGCTCCGGCTGGCCCTTGGCGTCGCGGCAGATCGCGGCCTCCGGATCGCGCTCGCCCAGTGCCGCGAAGATCGCCTTCTTGACCGGCGCGGCGAGCTTCACGCCGGCCCGCTTGACCGCGCGGCTCATGTCGGCCTCGAACGTGGCCCGGTCCATGTCCTTCCAGCGTCGCCAGCAGGGCGCGGATAGCATCTTGCAGCGCGCGGCCGGCCGCGATCTCGCGCGCGGCGGCGGTATCATCCTTGCGCTTTTTGGAACTGGCGAGGTTGGCAAAGGCGCTCTGATCGTCCAGCCGGGCGATGCGTTCCGGGGTCGCCTCGACATTCAAGCGCAAGGGACGCTCCACCGTGACCTTGAGGAACCCGAACTCCCGGTTCTCGAAGAGGCGCGAGACGACACGGGTTTCGGTCCCGCCGTTGATGGCCACCTCCGCCGTCTCGCCGTCCTGGAAGTGGCCGTAGAGACGGGTCAGGTGACGGATCTGCGCTTCGGTGATTTCGTTGCGCTTGTTGTTCAGGCTCTTCTTCATGCGCTGGAAGAAGCGCGTGCCGTCGATCAGTTGCACCTTACCCTGCCGCTCGGGCGGCTTGCGGTTGGTCACCAACCAGACGTAGGTGAAGATGCCGGTGTTGTAGAAGAGCTGATCCGGCAGGGCGACGATGGCATCGAGCCAGTCGTTCTCGATGATCCAACGGCGGATGTTCGAGGGTCCGGAGCCGGCATCCCCCGAGAACAGGGGCGAGCCGTTGAAGACGATGGCGATCTTGGAGCCTTCGCCGCCGTCCGCGGGCGATGGGTGCATCTTGGACATCATGTGCTGAAGAAAGAGCAGTGACCCATCGTTGATGGCGGGTAGCCCGGCGCCGAAGCGTCCGGCAAAGCCATGTAAGGCGTGCTCGGCTTCGACGACCGTCTTCTGATCCTTCCACTCGACGCCGAAGGGTGGATTGGCGAGCATGAAATGGAACCGCTGGCCCTCGAAGCCGTCACGGGTCTTGCCATCCCCCAGGGTGTCGCCCAGGACGATATTGCCGGTCTCCTCGTCCTTGATCAGCATGTCCGAGCAGCAGATGGCCCAGGATTCGTCGTTGTACTCCTGCCCGAAGAGCGCGAGATGGGCGTCCTCGTTCTGATCGAGGATGAACTTCTCGGATTCCGACAGCATGCCGCCGGTGCCGCAGGTCGGGTCGAAGATGGTCCGGTAGATGCCGGGCGTGTAGACATCGCGCTCGCCGGTGTAGACCAGGTTGGCCATCAACCGGATGACCTCGCGCGGGGTGAAGTGATCCCCGGCCTCTTCGTTGGCCTGTTCGTTAAAGCGCATCACCAGATGCTCGAACAGGTAGCCCATTTGCAGGTTGTCGATGTAGTCCGGGTGCAGATCCTCTTCGGCCATCGCCTTGACGATGGTGAAGAGGCGGTTGCTCGCGTCGAGCTTTTCGATCTGATCGCTGAACTTGAAGCGCTCGAAGATGGCGCGGGCGGTGGGCGAGAAGCCGGTAATGTAGGCGACCAGGTTCGGCGCGATGTTCTCGGGGTCGTGGAGTAGCCGTTTGAAGGTGTAGGGGCTGATGTTGTAGAGCGGGTGCTTGCGCGTCGGGTCGGCGGCGCGTCCCAGCAGCCGTTCCATGGCGCCTTCGGGCATATTCTGCGCTTTGAGCCTCTCGTACTCCTTGAGCACGGCGTCCTTGGTCGGCTCCAGGACGCAATCCAGCCGGCGCAGCACCACCATGGGCAGCATGACGAGCCGGTATTGCGGCGGTCGATAGGGTCCGCGCAGGCGGTTGGCGATTTCCCAGATGTTGCTTTTCAGGCGTTCGTGTATTTGTACGTTCATTCGTTTGCGAGCGGTGAGAGGCTTCCTGGTTTTGGCGACACCCTTGGCTGTCGCGGGTTTTCGCGGTGTCGCGTCCTTCAATCAGGATGGCGGCGCTCACCGCGGATTAGAGAACCAGGAACAGGATGACTCCGCCGAGCAGGAAGCGATAGAGCACGAAGGGCAGCATGCTGATGCGCTCGATGAACTTCAGGAAGAAGTGGATGGTGAGGTAGGCGACGACGAAGGAGACGAAGGCGCCGAGCAGCAGGGCGGTCCAGTCCGTGGGGCCTTCGGCCTTCAGCAGATCCAGGGTTTCCAGTGCGCCGGCCATGAGGATGGTCGGGATGGCGAGCAGGAAGGAGAAGCGCGAGGTCGCGCGGCGGGTGAGTCCGAGCATGAGGCCGGCGGTGATGGTGATGCCGGAGCGCGAGATCCCTGGGACGATGGCGATCGCCTGAAGCAGTCCGATGATGAGGGCGTCCCGCCAGCCGAGCGCGTATTCGTCGCGACTACGCTTGCCGCTCCAGTCCGCCCACCAGAGCAGCAGACCGAACCCGATGGTGGTGCCCGCGATCACCAGGGCGACTAGGGCTTCATCCTCGCGCAGCCATTCCAGCAGCGATTTCAACGGCAATCCGAGCAGCACCACGGGGATGGTCGCGATCAGGATCATCCAGCCCAACCGGGCGTTCGGATCGTCGAAGCGTCGGGTTCCCATTGAGTCGATGACGGCGAGCGCCATGCGGACGATCTCTTGGCGGAAGTAGATCATGACGGCGGCCAGGGTGCCGAGATGCACCGCGACATCGAAGGCCAGGCTCTGAAGCTCGTAGCCGAACAGCAGCGGGGCGAGGATCAGATGGCCGGAGCTGGAGATGGGCAGGAATTCGGTAATGCCTTGAACGAAGGAGAGTAAGAGGATCTGAAGGGTTTCCACGGCGCGGCTCCTGGATGAGAGGCGCGGCAGTATACTCCGCGCGCTCCGAGCCGGTTAGATCCAGTCCAGGTCGTAGGTCAGCCAGTCGGACGGCGGCGGCAGGCGGGCGCGGGCCACGGCGGCGATGTAGCCGGGCTCGGGGATACAGTGCCTGACCTCGGGCGGGGTGGCGCCGGGCAGACGGGGTCGGAACAGTCCGCGTCCGTCGCACTTGGCGTCCGCTTCCAGCGCGGTCCAGGCGCGATGGAAATAGGCCAGACGTTCGGGCTCGGCGGTCTTCTCCAGCGCTTGCGCGACCTCAGGGGCGAACATGCGTCTCGCGACCGCCAGGATATCGACGCGCGGCCGAATCCATTCGCAATCGACGCCCAACTCGGACTCGGGTCCGATTCCTGCGCAGAGTCCGACCAAGGCCAGGTCGCCGGTCGTGGTGAGGTTGAAGAAGACCGAACCGCCGGGGTTGTCAAGATAGGGTTTGCCGGCCGGACCGTACTCGAAGCGCAACGTGGCTGGCGTGCCGCCGAGATAACGCGACAGGATGAGGCGCAAGCCCGCTTGGGCGCGAATATAGCGTTCGCGAAAGGCCGCGTGTCGCATCGCCCCGGCCCGCGCCCGCTGGCGTTCTCCCAGGCCGCTCAGGGCCAACTCCAGTTCCATACCCCGACTGTCGGTGCGGATGCGCCACAGGTGCGGATCGCCCGTCCCGAGGCTTGGCGCCATGGGCGCCGGCTGCCAGTCGATCGGCACGGCCGTTGCGATTTCGCGCCCCGCCGCCTCCGTCAGCGTTTTGACCCCAATCGTCATCGTCTTATACTCTTCGGCCACCAGTGGCGGAGGCGGTTGTGCGGTCCTTGGATGAATCCCCTGTCGAGGCGCGTCTCGAGATCCTGTGCGGCAAGGGCTGCCAACAGGTCAGGCGGGATATCGCCGCGCTGGAATCCGGCGCCGAGCTGCCGGAGACCCGGGGACTGACCCCGGCCGAGCGTCACCGGCTCCTCGCCGAACTCAAGCAGATCATGGCCGTTTACGGCGACGCCTGCCGACTCGATTGAGGCGCAAGCCTACTGGAATCCCCCGCTCGTCCCAAGCTGCCCGGCCGACATCGGCTGCCTCCCGACCCTTATCATTCCCGCATCGCGATCCAACGGACCCCTATGACCAGCATCATCGAGACCATCAGTCAGGAGCTATCCGCCCGCCCATCCCAGGTGGAGGCGGCGGTGCGGCTGCTCGACGAAGGCGCGACCGTGCCCTTCATCGCCCGCTACCGCAAGGAGGCCACCGGCGGTCTCGACGACATCCAGTTGCGCCATCTGGAGGAGCGGCTCGGTTATCTGCGCGAGCTGGGCGAGCGTCGGGTGGCGGTGCTCAAGAGCATCGAGGAACAGGGCAAGCTGACCGACGCGCTCCAGGCCGAGATCCTGGCGGCACAAACCAAGCAGCGACTGGAAGATCTCTATCTGCCCTTCAAGACCAAGCGCCGGACCAAGGCCCAGATCGCCCGCGAGGCCGGTCTGGAGCCGCTGGCCGACGCCATCCTCGCGGATCCGACCCAGGCCCCCGAGGCGCTGGCTGCGGGCTATGTCGATCCGGCCAAGGCCGTTCCCGATCCGGCCGCCGCCCTGGAAGGCGCGCGCCAGATCCTGATGGAGCGCTTCGCCGAGGATCCCGAGCTGACCGGCCGGCTGCGCGACTATCTCTGGGAGCATGGCCTCCTGGTCTCCCAGGTGCTCGCCGGCAAGGAGCAGGAGGGCAACAAGTTCTCGGACTATTTCGACTATCGCGAGGCGATCGCCAAGGTTCCCTCGCACCGCGCCCTGGCGCTGTTTCGCGGCCGCGATCAGGGCGTCCTGAGCCTGGAACTGCTGGCGGGCGAGGGCGAGGATCCGGACGCCATCTGTCGCGGACTGATCGCGGCGCGCTTCGAGGTCCGCCAGCAGGGACGTCCCGGCGACGCCTGGCTGGTCGAGACGGTGCGCAAGGCGTGGCGGATCAAGCTGATGACGCGCCTGGACCTGGAGCTGAAGGGCCGTCTGATGGAGTCGGCCGAGGAGGAGGCGATCCGGGTCTTCGGGCTCAACCTCAAGGCCCTGCTGCTGGCGGCCCCGGCTGGTCGCCTGCCGACCCTGGGGCTGGATCCCGGACTGCGCACCGGCGTCAAGGTCGCGGTGGTGGACGCGACCGGACGGGTCGCGGCGACCGACACCATCTATCCGCACGTCCCCAAGAACCAATGGGACGCCTCCATCGCCCGACTCGCGATCCTGGCCAAGACGCATGAGGTCAAGCTCGTCAGCATCGGCAACGGCACCGCCTCGCGCGAGACCGATCGCCTGGCGCGCGATCTGATCCAGCGTCACCCCGAACTGGGGCTCAAGTCGCTGGTGGTGAGCGAGGCGGGCGCTTCGGTCTATTCGGCCTCCGAGCTGGCCTCCAAGGAACTGCCGGAGTTGGATGTCTCGCTGCGCGGGGCGGTCTCCATCGCGCGCCGCTTGCAGGATCCGCTCGCCGAGCTGGTCAAGATCGAGCCCAAGGCGATCGGGATCGGCCAGTATCAGCACGACGTCAACCAGAGCCGCCTGGCGCGCGCCCTGAACGCCGTGGTCGAGGACTGCGTGAACGCGGTCGGGGTGGATCTCAACACCGCCTCCGTGCCCCTGCTGGCGCAGGTCTCGGGGCTCAATCGCGGTCTGGCCGAGAATATCGTCCAGTTCAGGGAGGCCAACGGTGCCTTCCGCAATCGCAAAAAGCTGATGGCCGTCCCGCGTTTCGGCGACAAGGCGTTTCAGCAAAGCGCCGGTTTCCTGCGCGTCCCCGACAGCGACGAGCCGCTCGACGCCTCGTCGGTGCATCCCGAGGCCTATCCGCTGGTCCGGCGCATCGTCGAGCGTAGCGGGAAGGGTATCCGCGATCTGATCGGCGACACCGCGACCCTGCGTCGGCTGGACCCCAAGAGCTTCACCGACGACCAGTTCGGCCTGCCCACCGTCAAGGACATCCTGGCCGAGTTGGAGAAGCCCGGTCGCGATCCGCGCCCCGAATTCAAGACCGCGCATTTCAGGGATGGCGTGGAAACCCTTAAGGATCTGGAGCTGGGCATGATCCTGGAGGGCACGGTGACCAACGTCACCAACTTCGGCGCCTTCGTCGACATCGGCGTGCATCAGGACGGACTGGTGCACATCTCGGTGCTGGCGGATCGCTTCGTCAAGGATCCGCACGAGGTCGTCAAATCCGGCGATCTGGTCAAGGTCAAGGTGATGGAGATTGATCTGGAGCGCAAACGCATCGCGCTCAGCATGCGGCTGGGCGAGTCGGCTCCCCTGGCGAGCGGGGCGGGGAGACAGGCGCGACCGCCGGCCGAACGGGACGCGCGTCGCACGCCGGCCAAGCCATCGCCCTCGCCGTCGGGGCGTTCCGGTGGGAAGGAGCCGCGACGCGCGCCCGAGGAGCCCGCAGGCGGCCTGGGCGGCGCCCTGGCCGATGCCTTCGCCAAGGCGCGCAAGGGCTAGTCTGGTCGAGCGGTCGAGGCGATGGGTTTATCGGAAAGCTCGGACAGGTTGCGGCGACTGGTTCGGGTCGGGCCATCGCCGATCCATGGGCAAGGCTGTTTCGCCAGGGTTGCCTTGGATCCCGGCGACCACATCGGCACCTTCGAGGGGCCGCTGGTGGATACCGACGGACCCCATGTGCTCTGGGTCTATGACGCCGAGCGCGGAGAGTTGATCGGCCGCGAAGGCCGCAATCCGCTGCGCTGGCTCAATCACGACGAGGATCCGAACGCCGAGTTCGATGGCTTCGAACTCTACGCCCGGCGCTCGATCCTCGTCGGCGAGGAAATCACCATCCAATACAGCGCGGGCGCCTGAGGCCGTGGACGGCCATGGTTGCCCGGCGGATCGATGACGGGGGCATTTGCGGTCAGCCGCCAGCGATCAGCCTCCAGCCGTTGTATGGCCGATGTTTTCGCTTCTTGCGGGCGTCACCCAATAGCTGGCTGCTGGAGGCTGGAAGCTCTTTTTAGGTTGAAAGACCTGACATCGATCCCATCCCGCCTTCTCAAGGTCAGGCGTGACGGATGTTCGGAGGTCTCCGGATATTCGGTAATCGAAGCGAATCAGGCGAGTTCAGGAGCGATCCGATGCAAGAACGTCCAGTGATCAAGACCGCGATTCCGCGACACCGTTACCAGGTGGGCAACCACGCCGCTTCGCTGCTCGGGGAGATCGAGAGCGGCGATGGTCGAACCTATCGTTACATCCTGGCCTTTGTCCCCGCGGGTGGGGTGGAGCCGGTGCTCTATGTCTGCTCCGAGCCGACGCCGCCCGCCGAACGGGCGGACGGCGCCTATCGGCTGCGCGTGGTGGGCGAGTTCATGTCCGACGTGATCGACACGGACGACCGTTGGGGCGACCTCGAAGGCTTCGCCGAGCAGGCGCTCAAACTCGGCGTCCAAATGCTCGGCTTACCCGAGGTCGGGATCGTTAAGCTCATGTGATGGGCTTTAGGTGATTTCCGGGAAAGTCCATACCCAATCTAAAGCTCCGGAAATGGACAGGATTTTTCAAGATTTACAGGATTAAAAACAGAGCCTTATAAATCCTGTCAATCCGGCGAAATCCTGTTAATCCTGTCTATGACGAGGCGGATCGCGGGTACAAGGTTTCCCGGAAATCGCCTTATTCCAATCCCAGGATGAACTCCCACTGTTCCGCGCTGACCGGCATGATGGATAGGCGGTTGCCGTTGCGCACCAGCGGCAGGTCGGCTAGGACGCCATCGGTCAGCGCCTTCAACTCGGCGAGTGGGATAGCGCGCTTGAGATGCCGCGCATAGCGGACGTCGACCAGATACCAGCGCGGATTCTCGGGGTCGCTCTTGGGGTCGAAATACTTGGCCTCGGGGTCGAAGGCGGTGGGGTCGGGACGCGCTTCGCCGGCGATCTCGGCGATGCCGACGATCGCGGGCGTCTCGCAGTTGGAGTGATAGAAGAACACCTGGTCGCCTGGTCGCATCGCGTCGCGCATCATGTTGCGCGCCTGATAGTTGCGGACCCCATCCCAGGGTTCGGTCTGGTTGGGCCGGGAGGCCAGATCCTCGGTGCCGAAGGTGTCCGGCTCGGACTTCATGAGCCAATAGCGCCTCATGCTCATCCCTCTGTTCCGATTTTCTTGCTCAAAGTTGAGCATCGGTGATTCGCGCTCCGTTGATAGGTCACCTGCCCTGCAACTGGAGTCCTGGTTGGACAGTACTCAACCGAATGGCCGGTCAATACCGGCAACACGACCCGTTCGGCGATCAGTACCCGGCTTTCGCCGTAAAAGTCGCCTTGTCGATCATCCTTGGACAAAGGCTTCTTTGCATACCGATCGCCATCGCGGGGCATGGAGCGCAACACGGTCGCGCTATAGACACCTTGTCTATAGGGAAAAATTTTAAACGCGCTTGCGCAAAAAATCGACAACAGTTTTATGCTCTCATTCCACTCAGCAGATTACGGAAGCTGGCGAGCCGTTCGGGCGCGATCCGGCCCTCGCTCACGGCTTCGAGGATGGCGCATTCGGGCTCCTGGTCGTGTCGACAGTCGCCGAAGCGACAGCGTCCCAGATAGGGCTGGAACTCGCGAAAACCCTGTTGGAGTCCCACCCGATCGATCGCCCCGAGCCGGAAGCTGCGCACACCGGGCGAATCGATCAGCGAGCCGTCGCCGCTCAGACGGTAGCAGGTGGCGGCCGAGGTGGTGTGGCGGCCGAGCCCCGTCGCCTTGGAGAGCCGGCCGATCTGGATCTCCTGATCGGGCAGCAGCGCCTTGACCAGCGATGACTTGCCGACGCCGGATTGGCCGACCAGCACGCTGGTCTGCCCGGCCAGGCCGGCGGTCAGTTCGCGGATCGATTCCGGCTCAAGCACACTGATCCAGAAGGTGCGATAGCCGATCGCGGCATAGTGCTGGAAGCGCTGCCGGAAATCCGCCCGCGCCGGCCCCTGGAGCAGGTCCATCTTGTTGCCGACCAGGATGGCCTCGACGCCGATGCCTTCCGCCGCGACCAGATATTGATCCACCAGATAGCCGCTCGGCTCGGGCTCGGGCGCGATCAGGATCGCCAGGCGGGTCAGGTTGGCGGCCAGCGGCTTGTCGTGTCCGTTGAAATCGGGACGGCTCAGGACGCTGGTCCGGGGCAGGATGGCGGTGACGACGCCCTGATCATCGGCGATAGGCTGCCAGACCACCCGGTCGCCGCAGACCGGGTGACCGATGTTCTGGCGCGCCAGACAGTGGACGACGCGCCCCAGTGCGTCCTCCACCGCGAGGTTGGCGCCGTGGCGGACCACCACGCGTCCTTCCTCGGGCTCGGTCTCGGCGTCGAGTTCCGACAGGGCCAGTTCCGGGCGGGTGGCGAGCCGCTCGCGGCGGCGTTCCTGGATGGCTTGAATGCGCTCGATCTGACGCGCGGACAGACGACGCTTGGTCACGAGGTCAGCGCGCGAACTGGTAGTAGTGCTGGTTCAGATAGGTCGCGACATCGGCGATATCCTCATCGAACCATTGGAGACCCAGCGACAGTTCGCAGCGTTGCACCTGCCGTTCGAGTCCCTCCAGCGAGGTCACCTTGCGGTCCTCGCGCGTATAGATCTCGCTGCCGTGGCACTTGATGCAGTGCGCCTGGTAGAGGGTCTCGGCATTCTCGGACGCCTGGACCGGGGTCAGGGCCGCGAGCATCAGGGCGGCGGCGGGCGCGACGGCGCGTGAGTGAAACTTTCGGTTCATGGGCTTGGCTCTGGGTAGGGGGACGTGACGTCATTGTAGGGAAAGCACCCGTCGTCCGCTCGACTCTTGCCTGCGTTAGACTGCGCATCGACCCAGCACCCGGCCGTCTCGCCGGGGCGAATCACGGACATCAGCCCATGAGCAAGAGTGAAAACAATCTGATCTGGATCGACCTGGAGATGACGGGCCTGGATCCCTTCCAGGACCGTATCCTGGAGATCGCCACCATCATCACCGACAGCGATCTGCGGATCCTGGCCGAGGGACCGGTCATGGCGATCCACCAGGAAGACGCGATTCTGGCGGGCATGGACCAATGGAACCGCGAGCATCATGGAAGTTCCGGGTTGATCGAGCGCGTCCGGCTCAGCCCCCATGGGGAACTCGACGCCGAGACGGCCACGCTGGATTTCATCGCGCTCCATGTCCCGGCCGGCGCCTCGCCGCTGTGCGGCAACAGCATTTGCCAGGATCGACGCTTCCTGGCGCGCTTCATGCCCAAGCTGGAAGGCTATTGTCACTATCGCAACCTGGATGTCAGCACCATCAAGATCCTCGCCCAGCGCTGGGCGCCAACGGTCGCGAGCAGTTTCAAGAAGAACGGCCGCCACCTGGCGCTGGAGGATATCCGCGAATCCATCGAGGAATTGCGGCACTACCGCGAGAACTTTCTGCGTGTGAATTGAAGCTCGCCAAGCAAAATACTAGGATTTGCCCATGGACTGAACAGGGTATTGGTTGAAGTCGATTTGGCCGTGACCATCTCGGTGATCGTAGGCGAACGGGCAAGATAACCGGCTTTCAGCGTCGGCAAGCGGATCCTGGATCCTTGAAGGCGATTTTGAATGAACGGTTTTTGTCCATGTTTTTCCTCTCCAACGATCCAATCGAGGTGACTGCCATGTCCGAGGAAATGCTGCGCAAGAACGACCGCCGTGCCTTCTGGTTCGTCGTGGCCATCTGTCTGCTTCCGCTCGTGCCCTACGCCCTGCGCGGCGGCGCCTGATCGGCTAGCCACGCCCACGCTTGATCGCCGCGCACGGTCGGGCTTATAGAATCAGGGCGGAATCGAAGCACCAAGAGACGGGGCCATTGGCTCCGTCTTTTTTTGTCGAAATTCCGATTCGGCTCCGCCTGGTTCAGACCGCCCCGAATCGAACCCCGTTCTGGTGCCGGCGCCGCGCCCATTCGACGTGCTCGCGCACGATCGGGCTTGGGTGGTCGAGCCGTGACTGGAGCGCGGTCGCGATGGCGGGCGAGGTCGGTGCGTTTCCCAGGGCGACCGCCAGATTGCGCAGCCAGCGTTCATGGCCAAGGCGTCGAATCGCCGAACCTTCGGTACGTTTCAGAAACGTCTCCTCGTCCCAGGCGAACAGCTCCAGCAGGGTGGCGGTATCGAGCCCATGGCGCGGCAGGAAGTCGCTTTCCTCCGTGCGCTGGGCGAAGCGGTTCCAGGGACAGACGAGCTGGCAATCGTCGCAGCCGTGGATGTGGTTGCCCATGAGCGGTCGCAATTCCTCGGGGATGGCGCCATGCAGCTCGATGGTCAGATAGGAGATGCAGCGCCGGCCGTCCACCTGATAGGGGGCGACGATGGCGCGCGTGGGGCAGATGTCCAGGCACGCCTGGCAACGGCCGCAGTGGTTGGCCAGCGGCTGGTCGATGGGGAGCGAGAGGTCGGTATAGATCTCGCCGAGGAAGAACCAGGATCCGGCACGCGGATGGATCAGATTGCTGTGCTTGCCGATCCAGCCCAGTCCGGCCTTCTCGGCCAGCGGCTTCTCCATCACGGGCGCCGAGTCGACGAACACCCGATAACCAAAGGGGCCAATGCTGGCGATGATTCGGTCGGCCAGGCGTTGCAGCCGCGCCCGCAGCACCTTATGGTAGTCGCGCCCAAGGGCGTAGCGCGCGACCAGGGCGTTCGCCGGATCCGCGAGCGCTCGTTGCATGGCCGCCTGGGATTCTGGCCGATAATCCATCCGCGCCGAGATGACGCTCAGGGTTCCCGGCACCAGATCCGCCGGACGTGAGCGCCGGGTTCCGTGGCGGGCCATGTACTCCATTTCGCCATGATAGCCATGGCCGAGCCACTCAAGCAGGCGCGACTCGGCGAGCGAGAGATCGGTGTCCGTGATGCCGATCTGCTGGAAGCCCAGCTCGCGTCCCCAGGTCTTGATGAGCGTGGCCAGGGTTTCGCCTGATTCGGGCTGGATGTCGGCGGGCTCGGTAGGCATATTCAGTCGTGGTCGGTGGTTCTATCCGAAAGTGTGGCACAAGCCTCCAGGCACGAAACAGCCGGGCTTTCGCCACGGATCCATCCGCAGGTTGTCTCCGGGATCGGATTGAAAGGATTGGGCCTTTCACTATGCTCTTCTCGGTGCGCCTGAAAATACCTGTTTACGATGCCCTGACAACTGACAACTGACAACTGACAACTGACAACTGACAACTGACAACTGACAACTGACAACGTCCGAAGTGCGCTCCGAGACTCAAGATACAAGGGCGCATCAACTGACAGGAGCCCCGTCATGCGCACCACCATTAATTTGGATGAAGAACTGGTCAGTCAGGCGCAACGCCTGAGTGGTCTGACCGAACGCAACGCGCTGATCCGTGAAGGTCTTAAGGCGCTGATCGAACGCGAGAGCGCCCGCCGGCTGGCCCGCCTGGGCGGTAGCGAGCCCCAGGTCGAGTCGATCCCGCGCCGGCGCCCCGATTCCGCCTGAGTTCTTTGACATGATCCTCGTGGATACCTCGGTCTGGATCGACCATCTGCGCCAGCGCGATCCGATCCTGGTGGATGCCTTGGACGCCGGACGAGTCTTAATGCACCCCTTCGTGATCGGCGAGCTGGCCTGCGGCTGTCTGGCCAACCGCGACGAGGTGTTGGAACTGCTGGCCAGGCTGCCAGCCGCACCGGTCGCGACCGACCCCGAGACACGGCGCTTCATCGATCGTCACCGCCTGATGGGGCGCGGCATCGGCTACATTGATGTCCATCTGCTGGCCGCCACAGCCCTGAGTGGTGACGCCCGCCTATGGACCCGAGACAAGCGACTGACCACCATCGCGGTTGAATTACGGCTGGCGTGGCGGACGACGGGGTAGCCGATGGCGCGGAACACCCGACGTCCTCGCTCTATGCGCAAAGGGTGACGGCATCCACCGGTGGTTTGATAATTCGGTGGCCTGAAAAACAACTGTTTACGATGCCCTGACAACTGACAACGTCCGAAGCCGCCTCGTGTCCCCGGCTGGGAGTTGAATTCCTATGAACCGACCAATGCCGGACAGGGGATGTCTGCCGCACGCCCTCTATCGCGCCGAGCAGGTGCGTCATCTCGATCGCATCGCGATCGAGGAACACGGGATCCCTGGGATCGAGCTGATGAACCGCGCCGGCGCGGTCGCCTATCGGGTGCTCCGCGAACGCTGGCCGAACGCGCGCCGGATCGCGGTTCTGGCCGGGGTTGGAAACAATGGGGGCGATGGCTATGTGGTCGCCCGCCTGGCCAGGGCGAGCGGACTGGGCGCGCGTGTGCTGCAAATCGGCGACCTGGACCGGCCGCGTGGCGACGCGGCGGAAAGTCTGGCCGCCTATCGCGCCGTCGGCGGCGCGGTCGAGCCCTATCAGGGCTTGCCTCGGGATATCGATGTCTATGTCGACGCCCTGCTCGGCATCGGTCTGGAACGACCGGTCGAGGGGCTGTGGGCCGAGGCCATCAAGGCGATTAATAGCCAGTCGGTGCCGGTGCTGGCGCTCGATATCCCCTCCGGACTCCATGCCGACACGGGCCGGGTCATGGGGGTCGCGGTGCGGGCCACTGTCACGGTCACCTTCATCGGGCTCAAGCAGGGGCTCTTCATCGGCGAGGCGGCCGATTACCGGGGCGAGATCCTGTTCAGCGCGCTCGAGATTCCGGCCGTGGTCTATTCACGCGAGATCCTCTCGGTGCGGCGCATCGATTGGACCCAGCAGCGCCGGTCCCTGCCGCCGCGCTCGCGGATCGCCCACAAGGGCGATTTCGGGCACCTGCTGGTCATCGGCGGGGCGCCGGGCCTGTCGGGCGCGGTGCGTCTGGCCGGAGAAGCCGCCTTGCGTTCCGGGGCGGGACTGGTCACGATCGCGACCCATCCGCGCCACGCGGACTGGCTGAATCTGGGCCGCCCGGAGCTGATGGTGACCGGCGTGGAACGCGCCGAGGATCTGGATCCCCTGCTCGAGCGCGCCGATGTGGTGGCGATCGGTCCCGGACTCGGCCGCTCGGATTGGGGGCGCGCGCTCTGGGAACGGGTGCGCGCCTTGTCGATCCCGCTCGTGGTGGACGCGGACGCGCTCAATCTGCTGGCGGAGACAGCGTGCCTGGGCGCGGACTGGATCCTGACGCCGCATCCGGGCGAGGCCGCGCGTCTGCTCGGCGTGACGACGGCCGAGGTCGAGCGTGATCGTCTGGAGGCGGCCAGGCTGTTGTGCGAGCGCTTCGGCGGCGTGGTGGTGCTGAAAGGGTCCGGGACACTGGTCTGGGGATCCTCGCATCGCCCCCCGGCGGTGTGCGGCGACGGCAATCCGGGGATGGCGACGGCCGGTGCCGGGGATGTTCTCACGGGCGTGATCGCGGCGCTGCGCGGACAGGGTCTCGAGGCGGAGGAGGCCGCCTGCGCGGGTGTCAGCCTGCATGCGGCGGCGGGCGACGTGGCGGCCCGTCGGGGCGAGCGGGGGCTGATCGCCAGCGATATCATCGCGGCCTTGCGTGATCTTTCCCTTACCTGACCTGATGGAGAATACGGATGGAGTTATGGCTCCCGACCGAGGAGGCGCAGATCGCGTTCGGCGAACAACTCGCGTGCGCGCTCAAGCCGCCTTGCGTGATCTTTCTGGAGGGTGATCTCGGCACCGGAAAGACGACCCTCGCCCGTGGGATACTGCGCGGACTTGGCCACCAGGGCGCGGTGCGCAGCCCGACCTACACCCTCATCGAACCCTACGAACTGGCGCGGGCGCATCTCTATCACTTCGACCTCTACCGTCTGGACGATCCCGAGGAACTGGAATATCTGGGTCTGCGCGACCTCCTGGGGCGGGAGGCGATCTGGCTCCTGGAGTGGCCCGAGCGTGGCGCCGGTCTGCTGCCCAAGGCCGATCTCCTGATCCGAATGTTCTACCAGGCCGAGGGTCGCTCGCTCAGTCTGACGCCGGTCACGTCTCGTGGAGAGACGATCCTGGCTGAAATTGGGGATTATCCCAGTAGACAGGCGTGAGATTTCGGTGACGGCGTTGTTTGCCCGCGACAAAGCCTGATGAAAGCTTGAGGAATTTAATCTAATTCACGGAATCGGTTTGGAAAGGTTGGCTCGAAGCTGCTATCTTTTCAGTGTCGTTCGCACCCAAGAGAAGCTTCGAGGCGACATCGTGAACAGACTTTTTGTACTCCTTCTGCTACTGATTTCCCTACCTGTCGCTGGGTCTCAGGTGGCGGTCGAGTGTAGTTGGGTCTCGACCGATTCGGGCCGGACGCAGCTGATCCTCGACACCAGTTCGGCCGTACCCCACCAGATCTTCACGCTCGATGGCCCCGATCGGGTGGTGATCGACATCGTCGACGCCAGGCTCGTGGGCGAGTTGCCGGCGGCCAGGGTGGACGATCCGATCCTGGTCGGTGCGCGCGGTGGGGTGCGCGGCGAGCGTGATCTGCGCCTCGTGCTGGATCTCAAGCGCCCGGTCCGGGTCAAGAGCTTCGCCGCCCTCCCCGAGGGGCGCCCGGGGCATCGTCTGGTCGTCGAGTTGATCTCCGGAACGGATGAACTCCCATTGATGCGCGGTCCCCAGTTCAAGCGCATGTCGGGTCGGGAATCTCCGGCCCCGCCTCGCCCCAGCCGGGCACGCATGGCCATCGTCGCCATCGACGCGGGACATGGCGGAGAGGATCCGGGAGCGATCGGTCCGGGTGGTACGCGCGAAAAGGACGCGACCCTGGCCATCGCGCTCAAGCTGGCCCGACTGATCGAAAAGGAGCCGGGGATAGGCGCGGTGATGATCCGCGACGGGGACGATTACATCGCGCTGCGTCAGCGCATCCTCAAGGCGCGCGCGAGCAAGGCGGATCTTTTCGTTTCGATCCACGCCGATGCCTACAACAACCCGGAGGCTCATGGATCGTCCGTTTATACGCTCTCCCAGGTTGGGGCGAGCAGCGAGGCGGCGAGTTGGTTGGCGAGCCGTGAGAACAGCGCCGATCTCATCGGCGGGGTCGATCTTTCGGCCAGTGACGAACTGCTCGCGACCGTGCTGCTCGACATGACCCAGAACGCGACCATCGAGCACAGTACCGAAGCCGCCTCGGCCGTCCTGGGCTACCTGAGGCATGTGGGAGCGGTCCACAAAACCGATGTCCAGCGCGCCGGATTCGTGGTGCTCAAATCCCCCGACATCCCCTCGATCCTGGTCGAGACGGCCTTCATCAGCAACCAGGCCGAGGAGCGGCGTCTCACGAGCAATGCCCATCAGCAACGGGTCGCCCAGGCGATCCTGGCCGGCATCCGGGCCTACTTCAAGAAATATCCCCCACAGGGCTTTCTTACCGCTGATGTCGACGAGGACGGTGGTCGAAACAACAATCCCGCGAAGGCGTTCGGTCGGTCTCCACGGCCTTCCACCAGTGGCTCGCGCGAATACGTGATCAGTCAGGGTGATACCCTGTCAGGCATCGCCAAGCGCCATAGCGTCAGCATCAACTCGCTGAAGGCCGAGAACGGACTGAGCGACAACGATCTCATCCGGGCCGGTCAGGTGCTCTCGATTCCGTCCGATTCCTGATCCCGCTGCGGTTCTCGGTTGCGCGCGGAGGATCGGACCGCCTCAGGTCTTGATGAAGGACATGAACTCGGCGCGGGTGCGCGGATCCTCGTCGAAGGCGCCGCGCATGGCGCTGGTGACGGTGGTGCTGCGCTGCTTCTGGACGCCGCGCATCATCATGCAGGTGTGGCTGGCCTCCATCACCACCGCCACGCCATGGGCGCCGAGATGCTCCATCAGGGCGGCGGCGACCTGATTGGTCAGGCGCTCCTGGACCTGGAGCCGGCGCGCGAAGACATCCACTACGCGCGCGACCTTGCTCAGTCCGACGACCTTGCCATTCGGCAGATAGCCGACGTGGGCATGGCCGAAGAAGGGGAGCATGTGGTGTTCGCACATCGAATAGAACTCGATGTCGCGGATGACGACCATCTCCTTGACGTCTTCCTCGAAGACGGCTCCCTTGATGATGTCCTCGGCGGAAAGATCGTAACCGCTGGTCAGGAAGTCCATCGCCTTGGCCACCCGCAGCGGTGTTCGTCGCAGACCCTCGCGACCGGGATCCTCGCCGATCTCGGCCAGCATGTCGCGCACCAGCGACTCCTTCCTGGCGTCGTAGACCTCTTCGTCCGGCTCGGGCTCGAAACTCGCGGCATAGTGGCTATGGGCGAGCACGTTCGAGCGTTTTGCTTTCTCTGTCATGGTAATACCTCGGCTCCCGTGCGCGCTCGGCGAGGAGCCTGGAGCGCGGCTGTCAACAACATCCATTCAACGTCCATTTGTCAGTGTGGGGTTGGGAGCGGGCCAGCGAAAGGGTGGGCGGGTTGATTGCGCGCGAGCGGCGACGGATCCTGTCCGACCCGCGACTCATCCTCGGGGTCATTCAGCGAAGGAAAAAGGGTTCCTGGCCTGATCCCGCGTTCGGGCATCAGCCTCCCGTCATGTTCATGTAGCGCGGGATGATGGGTTTGGCCGTGAGATCGAACTCATGGCCCAGGGGCTTGAGATCCATGGCCGCGACGATCGCCTGCTGGACCCGCTGGTCATCGGTTGGATTGGCGCGGAGTGCGCGTCTCAGGTCGGCCGAATGCTCCTGACCGAGACAGAGCAGGAGTCGTCCCTCGGCGGTCACCCGGACGCGGTTGCAGTCGGCGCAGAAGTTGTGACTGTGGGGAGAGATGAAACCGACTCGGGTCTTCTCGCCGGCGATGCGGAAATAGCGTGAGGGGCCTCCGGTCGTTTCGGTGGTCGGCCGCAGGTCGAAGGCGTCTTCCAGCACCCGACGGATGGCGTCGCTGGGATAATGGGTCTCGGCGCGGTCATGGTCGCCGATCTGGCCGAGCGGCATCTCCTCGATGAAGCTGATATCGAGGCCGCGATCCAGGGCGAAACGGGTCAGATCCAGTACCTCGTCCTGGTTGCGGTTGCCGAGGATGACGCTGTTGAGCTTGATGCCCGAGAATCCGGCCGCGATGGCGGCCTCGATTCCCGCCAGTGTCTTGTTCAGATCGCCCAGGCGCGTGATGCGTCTGAAGCGCTCTGGCCTTAGGCTGTCGAGACTGATGTTGACGCGGGTGACACCCGCGTCCTTGAGGGATTGGGCGAAGCGATCGAGCTGAGTGCCGTTGGTGGTCAGGGTCAGGTCGTGAATGCCGGGCAGGGCGCCGAGTTGCTCGAACAGCCAGATGGCGTTGCGGCGCACCAGCGGCTCGCCGCCGGTGACGCGGATCTTGGTGACCCCCAGCGCGCCGAAGCAACGGCCGAGCCGTGCGATTTCCTCCAGGGTCAGGAGTTGGCTGCGGGGCAGGAAGCGCATGTCCTCCGCCATGCAGTAGATACAGCGCAGATCGCAACGGTCGGTGATGGACAGGCGGACGTAGGTGATCCGTCGGCCGTGACGATCGATGAGCGCCGGTCTGTCGGCGCCCTGGGCCTTGAGTGAAGGGTTCATGCGGCTCGCTCCTCCGGCTGGCGGTCTGGCGTGCCGCCTGTTTTCGTGACTGGTCGAACTTTACTCTGGCAGGACTGGGCGCGACCGGCAACCCGCGAGCCGCTATAGTTTTGTCGGCCAGACGTCCATCCATGGCGTCGCAGCCCCTGTCTCGAATAGAGGAGACGCGGCGCGTGCGCCCTTGCGGAATCCCAGGTCATGAACGAAACCCTGAAGGCGATGATGTTGGAGGCCGGCCGCCTGACTCGGGAGGGCCGCCTCGCCGAGGCTGCCGCGCTGATCCAGCGTGGACTGGGCGTGGCCGCGAGTGACTGCGATCCGGCCGATTCGCCTGATGTCATCGAGGGCGATTTCGAGGTCGTCGACGAGGCTGGATCGATCGGGGCGCGGTTCATCGGCGGCCACCAGGCCAGCCTTGAGGGTCGACTCGACTACAAGCTCTATGTGCCGGTTCGCGGGGCGTGCGCGCGGTTCGACGAGGCGCGTCCACTGATCCTGATGCTCCATGGTTGCGGACAGGACGCGGATCAGTTCGCCATCCTGACCCGGATGAACGTGATCGCCGATGAAATGGGCTTCCTCGTCCTCTATCCGACCCAGGCTCGCGCGGCCAATGGCGCGGGCTGTTGGAACTGGCCGCTGATCGAGCACCAGAAGCCCGACCAGGGCGAACCGTCACTGCTCGCCGGAATGACGCGGCGGGTGATGGCGAGCCACGGGATCGATCGGCGCCGCGTCTATGTCGCCGGTCTGTCCGCGGGCGGGGTGATGGCAATGACCCTGGCGGCGACCCATCCGGATCTGTTCGCCGCGGTCGGGGTCCATTCCGGACTTCCCCATGCCTCGGCCCAGGATGCCCTCTCGGCCCTGACATGCCTGCGTCAGGGGCCGACGGCGCCAGGCTGCCGTATCCCGCCACGGCCGGCGATCGTTTTTCATGGTGACGCGGACACCACGGTGCATCCCATGAACGCGGTGGGCGTCATCGAGCAGGCCCTCGGCGCGCGGCCGGACGCTAGCGATGGCCGGATCCGGAGCGCCGAGGGGCGTGTTCCGGGCGGATACGCCTATACCCGTACCGACTATCTGGATGCTCGCGGGGCGAGCCGGGCGGAACTCTGGCTGGTTCACGGCGGCGGTCATGGCTGGTTTGGAGGCCATCCCCTGGGCGCCTTCGCGCAACCCTTGGGACCAGACGCCTCGCGTGAGATGGCGCGATTCTTCATGGCTCATCCGAAACCAGAGGAAGGCGGTGACTGAACCGCTTTCCATGGGTCCGGATCGACTGGATCAGGGCAGGATCTCGATCGGCGTACCCAGGGCGGTCAGTGACCAGATCTCATCGATCGCCCGATTCGAGACGGCGATGCAGCCTTGGGTCCAGTCTCCCGCGAGCGGCTCCGCGCCGCCCCGAGCGTTCGGCTGACCGTGGATCATGATCAGCCCGCCAGGCGATTGGCCCCTGAACCGCGCGCGCCGGACATCGCGCGTATTCGGGTAGGAGATCCGCAGCGACTTGCGGTAGCGGCTGCGATCGTTGCGTCGGTCGATCCGGTAGTGTCCCTCGGGGGTTCGTCCGTCCCCCTCGTGCCGCTTGTGACCATCGGGCCTGAAGCCGAGCGCGATCCCATAGGTCCGCAACGCCTGCTCGCCGCGCATCAGGTAGAGTCGGCGTTCGGATTTTCGGACCACCAGGCGGTCGGCCATCCCCGGCTTGGGCGGATCGAAGGGCCGTTCGGTCTTGGCCGGGGCTGACCCTGGATAAGGCAGGATGGACATCCCGAGCGCGCTCATCGACACAACCAGGGAAAGCGACAGGAGAATCCGCGCGAGTCGCGCGGGCGGGTCGGATTGGCTCAAACCCGTCTTCCCCATAGGGCATGAAGAGAATCCGAGAGCCTCGAACGATCGGCGTGGCGGTCATCCCCAGGGCTTGGCCGACCGCGCATCGAGAACCCATCGCGGTCAGGGAGGGAAGGGGTCCAGCCGATCAGGTCGAGCTGCCGGAACCGCCGCGGTAGATGCGAACCGTGTCGCCCGGCTTGAGTCGATTGTCGGCGAGGTGATTCCAGCGCCGGATATCCGCGATCGAGACGCCATAGCGACGCGCCAGCGCCGTGATGGAGTCCCCTTGCCGGACCCGATGGGTGACGACATCCGGGGCCTTGCGGGTCGGGATGTTCAGGGTCTGTCCGGGAAGCAGGGTCTCGCGGGCGGCGAGGCCGTTCCATTCGGCGAGAGTCTTCTGGTCCAGTCCATGCCGGAGCGCGATCGAGGCCAGGGTCTCGCCGTTCTTGACCAGATGCGCCCTGGAGTCCGAGAAAGGCGCGGCGGTGGTCTCTGACACCTGTCTCTGATTCAGTCTCACGGCGACGCGCGATTCGCCCGCGATGGGCATGGTTTCCACGCTGACGAGTGGGGCGGCCGCGCTGATCCGGCGGCCCTTCCCGGCCGGAACCGCGAGTCGGGTCAGCGGCGGATGGTTTTTCTTGCCGAGCTTGAGATCGGGGTTGAGTCGCTTCAGGTCGGCGAGATCGACACCGCCGGCCAGCGCCACCTTGACCAGATCCATGGGCTGACTGCCGCGAATCACCTCGATCCGAGGCTGATCCGCGATGGCCGGAAGATGCTGACCATAGCGGCGGGACTCGGCGACCAGCTTGGCGGCGGCCAGGATCTGCGGAACGTATTGCTTGGTCTCGTTCGGCAGGTTCAGCGACCAGAAATCCGTCGGTTTGCCGGCGCGGCGGTTAGCTTCCTGGGCCGACGCGACACGTCCGGGACCACAGTTGTAGGCGGCCATGGCCAGTTCCCAGTCGCCATCGAACCGCTTGTTGAGCATTTCGAGATAGTCCATCGCGGCGCGGGTCGAGGCGATGACGTCGCGTCGCTCGTCCGTGCTCCCGTCCAGTCGCAGACCCATCTCGCGCGCGGTGTAGGGCATGAACTGCCACATGCCGGCGGCGGCCTTGGGCGAGGTGGCGGAGGGGTTGTAGCGGCTCTCCACATGGGGGAGGAGCGCCAGTTCCATCGGGAAGCCGCGACGCTCGATCTCCGCCACGATGGTGGGCAGGTAGGGGGAGGCACGTTGCGACATCTTCTCAAGATAGCGGGGGTCGCGACGGAATTGCTCCAGCTTGCTGTCGATGCTTGAATTGGCCTGAAGGTCCAGTTGCATCCCGACGCGCACACGCTGCCAGACGTCGCCACCCTGACCCTGACCTCGCTCGACGACGCGGGTCCGTCCCGTGACCACCACGTCGCGGGCTGGTCTGACGTAGCCGTACTCACGCGCCGAGACCATGCCCACGTAGGCTCCATGGGACTCATCCATGGCGGTGAAATCGTTCTTGCTGGCGCAACCGGTGAAAAACGGTAAGGCGAGGGCCGACAGCGCGCAGGCTGTAAGCCCCAGAAGTCTGACTTCTGGCATGGGCACCCCGAGGAAATTAACGTAACTCTCTGTATGAGCGAAACATTATTAATATTGTCGGCGTATGATACGCAAAGGACGGAACGAATTCCAGGTTTAACCGGATCCTAGTTCCGGATCCGCCGCTGCGACAGCCGGGCCGATCACGGTTACCATGTGCGTCCAGCAGAGGCATTCGAATGACCGTCGATCCAACCCAGGCACCCAAGCCCGCCCCCTTCCAGGACTGGTATCGCACACCGCTCGGCGCCGCCGTGGCGCGGATCGAGTGCGCCTGCGTCCAGCGGCTCCTGGCCAATACCTTCGGGTATTACCTGGTCCAGGTGGGCGCGAGCGATGGCTTTCGCGAGGCCCTGGCGTCGAGCCGGATCCGGCACCGGATCCTGTTGCCCGGCGAGCCGTTCGATGGACGCGGGCAATCCGGCATCGTGGGTCTGCCGACCGCGCTGCCGCTGGCCTCGGACAGCATCGACGCGCTTCTGCTGCCGCATACCCTGGACGACTCGGATCACCCCAGGGCCGTGCTGGGCGAGGCCGAGCGGGTACTGATTCCCGAGGGGCGCCTGGTGATCGTCGGTTTCAACGCCCTGAGCCTCTGGGGGCTCGCGCGTCTCTGGTGGCCCGCCAGGCGTCGCCTGCCCTGGCGCGCGCGGTTTCGGCTCGCATCCCAGGTCGAGCACTGGTTGTCCGATCTGGGATTCGATATCGAGGCGCGCGAATATGCCCTCTTCTGCCCACCCTGGGGTTCGCCACTGAGGCCGCGTTGTGTCTCGCTCGATGCCCTCGGCCGAAGGTTCTGGCCCATGCTGGGAGGTATCTACGTGATTCGCGCGGTCAAGCGGGTGGCGACCCTGACTCCACTCAGACCTTACCGGACCAGTCGGCGCGCCCTGCTACCGGGTCGCGCCGTGCGTCCGACAACCCGAGGAACGGGCCATGCCTGATTGCGTCGAAGCCTTTACCGATGGTGCCTGCAAGGGCAATCCTGGTCCCGGCGGCTGGGGGGTGCTGCTGCGCTGGGGCGAGGTCGAGCAGGAACTCCACGGTGGCGAGCGCGCGACGACCAACAACCGCATGGAGTTGATGGCGGTGATCGCGGCGTTTGAGTCACTCAAGCAAGCGAGCCGGATCCGGGTCACCACCGACTCGCAGTACGTCAAGCGCGGGGTCGGGGAATGGATGCCGCGCTGGAAGCGCAACGGCTGGCTGACCGCCGACCGCAAGCCGGTCAAGAACCGCGACCTCTGGGAGCGGCTGGATCTCGCGCTCGGTCAGCATGAGGTGAGCTGGCGCTGGGTCAAGGGGCATGCCGGGCATGCCGAGAACGAGCGGGCCGACCGGCTCGCCAACCAGGGTGTTCCAAGCCTGGGGGGACGCTGATGCGTCAGATCGTGCTCGATACCGAGACCACGGGTCTCGAGCCTCGCGAGGGGCACCGGATCATCGAGATCGGCTGTGTCGAGATGATCGACCGCCGCTTGACCGGCAACAATTTCCATCAGTACCTCCAGCCCGACCGCGAGATCGACGCCGGCGCGGAAGAGGTGCACGGGATCAGTAACGCCTTCCTCGCGGACAAGCCGCGTTTCGCCGAGGCGGCCGAGCGCTTCGTCCGCTACGTGGAAGGCGCCGAGCTGATCATCCATAACGCCCCCTTCGACGTTGGCTTTCTGGATCATGAACTCGGGCGCTGGCGCCCGGACGCGCCCCGCATCGCCGATCTTTGCGAGGTGACCGACACCCTGGTGATGGCCCGCCGGCTGCATCCGGGGCAACGCAACGGCCTGGACGCGCTCTGCAAACGCTATTCGGTCGACAATTCGCATCGCGAGCGCCATGGGGCGCTGCTCGACGCCGAGATCCTGGCGGACGTCTATCTCGCCATGACGGGGGGGCAGGTCGCCTTGCACCTGGGGGGCGACGCGGGCGATGAGCCGGGCCAGGCCAACCGCTCCCAGTCGCGCGGTCGGATCGACCCGAACCGGCCGCGGCTACGGGTCGTGAAGGCGCGTGAGCCTGAATGCGAAGCCCACGCCGCGCGGCTGCTGGCGATTCAGTCGTCCAGTCCGGACGGCTGTGTCTGGCTCAAGGACGGTTGTCGGTGATCCGCGGGCGGCGCGACCCGCGACCGCGATTCAGGTTTGCTGTTGCTGCTGGCGTCGGTTCTGGCTCGATCCGCCGACGAGCGATTCCAGGGCCAGCAGATCGAGCAGTTGGATGTGCTTGCGGTCGACCCGCATCAGACCATCGTCCTGGAAGCGCGTGAACAGCCGGCTCACGGTCTCGACCGCGAGCCCCAGATAATTCCCGATCTCATGGCGCGACATGCTGAGATAGAAGTCCGAGGGCGAGAGGCCGCGTTTGTGAAGACGCTGCGAGAGACTGAGCAGAAAGGCGGCCAGCCGCTCTTCCGCGTTCTTCTTCCCGAGCAGCAGCAGCATCTCCGTATCCTGGCCGATCTCCTTGCTGAGCAGGCGGTACATCTGGTGTTGCAGGCTGGGGATGGCGGCGGTCAGCTCCTCCAGGCGAGCGAAGGGAAGCTCGCAGATCGCGGAGGTTTCCAGCACCTTGGCCGAGCAGGCATGCATGTCCTTGTCGATGGCGTCCAGGCCGATGAGCTCGCCCGGCAGATGGAAACCCAGGACTTGCTCGCCGCCCTCGGGGCTGGGCGCGAAGGTCTTGACCGAGCCGGTCTTGACCACGAACAGCGAGCGGAAGCGATCGCTCTCGCGAAACAGGAAGTCTCCGCGGTGCAAGGGGCGCGCCCGTTTGACGATGTCGTCGAGCCGTTCCACATCCTCGGAGTTCAGCCCCATGGGTAGACAAAGAGCGGACAGCGTGCAGTTCTTGCACGCCACGCGGATGGTTTCTATCGAGATCACTCTGCTCTGGCTCAACGCGCCGCCCCCTTACGCCCCGACGTTTCGGTAACGTTCTTGTGATTGATCTGGGTCAAGTCCGGTCATTTTGTAACCTGATCCATGTCAGAATACAAGTGCTTAAGACCGTGTACGAGCCGGCGTTCCAGGCCGGGCGACAGGCGTTGGGGCGAGCGCTCCAGCGGGTCGGCCCGCTCGCTATCAGGGACCGTCCGGATTGAGCCGGCGCGGCGATTTTGGTAGCTTGTCGGGGCATTCGGGTCATGACTCTCCCACCCTCCTTTCGCGTTCCCTATGACAAAATTTATTTTCATCACCGGCGGTGTCGTCTCATCGCTGGGTAAAGGCATTGCCTCGGCCTCGCTGGCCGCCCTGCTTGAGGCGCGCGGTCTTCGCGTCACCATGATCAAGCTCGACCCCTACATCAATGTCGATCCGGGCACCATGAGCCCGTTTCAGCATGGCGAGGTCTATGTCACCGACGACGGGGCCGAGACCGATCTGGACCTCGGTCACTACGAGCGTTTCCTGCGCACCCGCATGGGGCGTAACAACAACTTCACGACCGGTCAGATCTACGAGAGCGTGATCCGCAAGGAGCGTCGCGGCGACTATCTCGGTCGCACCGTGCAGGTGATTCCGCACATCACCGACGAGATCAAGCAGAGCATCCGCCTGGGCGCCGAGGGCGCCGATATCGCCATGGTCGAGATCGGCGGCACTGTCGGCGACATCGAGTCGCTGCCCTTCCTGGAGGCGATCCGCCAGATGCGGGTGGAGGAGGGACGCGAGAACGCGCTCTTCATGCACCTGACCCTGGTGCCCTACATCCGGACCGCCGGCGAGATCAAGACCAAGCCGACCCAGCACTCGGTCAAGGAACTGCGCTCCATCGGCATCCAGCCCGACATCCTGCTGTGCCGCGCCGAGCACAACCTGCCGGACGAGGAGCGCCGCAAGATCGCGCTCTTCACCAACGTCTCCGAGAACGCCGTCATTTCGGCGGTGGACGCGGACAACATCTATCGCATCCCGCGTCTGCTCCATGACCAGAAGCTCGACGACCTGGTGGTGCGTCAGTTCCATCTAGAGGTTCCCGAGGCGGATCTGGTCGAGTGGGATCGGGTGATCGATGGCTTCGATCATCCCAAGCAGTCCGTGCGCGTCGGCATGGTCGGCAAGTACATGCATCTCACCGAGGCTTACAAGTCGCTGTCCGAGGCCCTGGCGCACGCGGGCGTGCATACCGGGACCAAGGTCGAGATCCTCTATCTGGATTCCGAGGAGATCGAGCAGAAGGGTCCGGATGGTCTGAACGGTCTGGACGCCATTCTGGTTCCGGGCGGTTTCGGCGAGCGCGGGATCGAGGGCAAGATCGCGACCGCCCGTTATGCTCGGGAGCGCCGCATCCCCTATCTGGGAATCTGTCTGGGCATGCAGGTCGCGGTGATCGAATACGCCCGCCACATGTCCGGCATGGAAGGCGCTCACAGTACCGAGTTCGACCGCCAGACCCCGCATCCGGTGATTGCGCTCATCACCGAATGGCGCGACGAGAGCGGCAAGGTCGAGACTCGCGCCGAGGGTGGCGATCTGGGCGGTTCCATGCGTCTGGGCGGACAGAACTGCCGTCTGGAGCCCGGCAGCCTGGCCCGTTCGGTCTACGGCACGGCCCAGGTGCGCGAGCGCCATCGTCATCGTTACGAATTCAACAACCGTTACCTCAATCAGCTCCAGGACGCGGGGATGCGTTTCTCCGGCTGGTCGCTGGACAATCGGCTGGTCGAGATCATCGAGATCCCGGACCACCCCTGGTTCATCGCCTGTCAGTTCCATCCGGAATTCACCTCGACCCCGCGCGACGGGCATCCGCTGTTCCGAGGCTTCATTCGCGCCGCGCTCGCCCAGCGCGAGCGCACGGGAGTCAAGGCCGCATGATGCCGCTCGGCCCGTTCGAGGTCGGGATCGACCGGCCCCTGTTCCTGATCGCCGGACCCTGCGTCATCGAGAGCGAGGCGCTGGCCCAGGAAACGGCCGGGGCCTTGAAGGAGATGACGGACGCGCTCGGCATCCCCTTCATCTACAAATCCTCGTTCGACAAGGCCAACCGGTCATCGGGCGACAGCTTTCGTGGACCTGGGCTTGAGGCGGGGCTGCGGATTCTGGAGTCCGTGCGCGAGCGGATCGGGGTCGCGATCCTGACCGACGTGCACGAGGACACCCCGCTCGGCGAGGTCGCCGCCGTCGTCGACGTGCTCCAGACCCCGGCCTTTCTCTGCCGCCAGACCAATTTCATCCAGGCCGTGGCCAGTCAGGGCAAGCCGGTCAACATCAAGAAGGGCCAATTCCTCGCCCCCTGGGACATGCGTCATGTGGTCGACAAGGCGCGCGCGACCGGCAACGAGCACATCATGGTCTGCGAACGCGGCGTCTCCTTCGGCTACAACAACCTGGTCTCGGACATGCGCTCACTGGCGGTCATGCGCGAGACCGGCTGCCCCGTGGTGTTCGACGCGACCCACTCGGTGCAGCTGCCGGGTGGACAGGGCGATCGCTCCGGCGGTCAGCGCGAATTCGTCCCCGTGCTGGCGCGCGCCGCCGTCGCCGCCGGAGTCGCCGGACTCTTCATGGAGACCCATCCGCGCCCCGACGAGGCGCTGAGCGATGGCCCCAACGCCTGGCCGCTCGGCCGCATGCGCGAGCTGCTGGCGACGCTGGTCGAGATCGATCGGGTGGTCAAGGCCGCCGGCTTCGCGGAAGCCTGATGTTGGATGGGCGGTAGCGCCCCAATCGATAGGATTTCGTGGGAGCGGCTTTTAGCCGCGATGAGCGCCGACGCGAGGTTGTTCGCGGCTGTAAGCCGCTCCCACGGGTGTGCGCGTGTGTTGTCATCCTACGAATCGAGGCACTACCGGATGGGTAAAGTGCCGCGTGCCCATCTTCACCGCTTCGCTCCTACGGCCGAGGCGGTTCCGGACATCCGAACGCGGTAGGTCGCTGCGCCGATCATTCGATTCCCACCAATGTTGGCTAATCAGGTAGCGGTTTATGGAGCGGGTGCGAACAGCCATGCGTGGTTTTTCCCGATCGGATAAGGGGCTCCTGGCGCGAGGGCTATTGGTCTTCGCATTGGCCATGGTCGCCGCGCCGACCTACTCGCAGTTGGCGTATCAGGCATTCGAGTATGTAATCAGCAAGCATGGTCAACGCTGTGACGCCGTGACCAGGACGCAGGCGATCGGAACCGGCTCCAATGGCGATGCCCTGGTCGCGGTCGCTTGCTCGAATGGCGGCGAGCATGTCGTGAGCATCCGCAAGGACAACGCTCTGTCCTACATGACCTCGTGCGCGAGTCTCGAATCCCGTGCTGGAATTCGTTGTTTCGACTCCAGTGCTAAGGAATGAACGTCCTGATGGTGTTTTCCGCCATGGAACCGATCACCGGGAAGCTGCGAAAGGCAGGCTACGAAGCCTCATTCGAGCGGCCGGATTGACGGCGACTGAATTCGTAGCGACGGTGTAGTTCGCAGGCATGTTGGGGTTCGCTATCGCTTACCCCAACGAGGGCCGAAGCGTAAATTGTAGGATGGGCAAAGCACAGTGTGCCCATTTTACCCAACTACGCGGGCTGCTTAACCTTATCCCTTGGGCGAAACGTACAATAATGAAATTAGGCCCAAGTAACCGTTCAGATATCTCACTAGCTCTAATCCACTTGACGGGATATCGAAACGGCCGTTTAGCAATCGATCTATTGATGAATCTTCTTTCCGAACAGCGAATCCGCGCATCAGGAAACGAGGGTTACATAAAAGGTATGCAGTCAGCTGTTTGCTTTACAGAAATGCCTCTTTCATCGGTCCATCGGCTTGTGGAGTCATCGCGGTGCTCAGGACATCCATACTCCTGCTATGGAGTCGCTCTTCATAAATCGCATGCGTTTTCACGTGGTGCTAGACCAGTAATATATCTGCCGGATGATGAGGCGGCATGGATACCACCCGAACAAAAATGGAGGCATGTAAGATTTGAGCATGGAGAGGTTGATTTTACTCATGAACGGGAGTGGCGATCGCCAGGTGATTTTTTACTCACTGGCATCGGCTTCTATGTGATTGTGGGTTCAAGAGATTGTGAAAATAGAATCCGTAGTTATGTCCCGTCTGTAAGCCTTGATAATATTCTTGGGTTCATACATATGGAAACGATTTGCGACTTTCTGTAATCAATTTTGTCTGGCGCGGCTGGGGTTTAACGAGAGTAAATATTAGTAGCAGAAATAGCCTAACAAGCGGTTAAAGAGCAGACCCTGCGGGCGGCACGGCGCGCATTCTTCGAACCCGAACATCAGGGTCGTGAAGGTACAAACATCGCCATTATAGGTCCTGCGTGGCATAAGCTTTCCCCAATCTCGAAAGCCGTGAATCCCGCGCTCCGAAGGAACACCAAGAACACCAGATTAAAGCCTGACCAACTCCGCCAAGGATTTCGCGAACGTGCCGCTGAACATCGCCCGATCCGGATTCCGCGATCTTTCATCCAGGCTATGCTGGCCGCAGGTAAGATAGCGCGGTTCGCGAACATCCATTTTTCAACATACGTTTCAGGAGTCACCCAGCATGTCCGAAATCGTCGACGTCCGCGCCCGCGAGGTGCTTGATTCTCGTGGCAATCCCACGGTCGAGGCCGATGTCATCACCGCCGATGGCGCGATCGGTCGCGCCATCGTCCCGTCCGGCGCCTCGACCGGCTCGCGCGAGGCCCTGGAGCTGCGCGATGGCGATAAGTCCAGGTACGGCGGCAAGGGTGTCTTGACCGCTGTCGGCAACATCCAGGGCGAGCTGCGCTCGGCGGTGCTGGGCATGGAGGTCGCCGATCAGGAGGCGATCGATCGGCGCATGATCGAGCTGGACGGCACCGACAACAAGGCGCGACTGGGCGCGAACGCCCTGCTGGGTCTGTCTCTCGCCGCCGCCCATGCCTCCGCCCAGGAGAAGGCGCTGCCGCTGTTCATGTCGCTGTGCGGCGGTCCCTATCGGCTGCCGGTGCCCATGATGAACATCATCAACGGCGGTTCGCACGCGGACAACAGCGTCGATTTCCAGGAGTTCATGATCCTGCCGGTCGGCGCCGGGAGCATCCGCGAGGCGGTGCGCTATGGTGCCGAGGTCTTCCATGCCCTCCAGTCCGTGCTGAAAGGTCGCGGATTGGGCACGGCGGTGGGCGACGAGGGTGGCTTCGCCCCGAATCTGTCCTCCAACGAGGCGGCGATCGAGGCGATCCTGGAGGCCGTCACCAAGGCCGGATTCAAGATCGGTTCCGACATCCAGCTCGGCATGGACGTGGCGGCCTCCGAGTTCTACAAGGACGGCAAATACGTCCTCGCGGGCGAGGGCCGCACGCTCGATTCCGACGGCATGATCGATCTGCTCGCGCAGTGGGTGTCCAAGTATCCCATCCTCTCGATCGAGGACGGTCTCGCCGAGGGCGACTGGGACGGCTGGAAGCGCCTCACCGAGCGTCTGGGCGACAAGGTCCAGATCGTCGGCGACGACCTTTTCGTGACCAACACCCGCATTCTCAAGGAAGGCATCGACAAGGGTGTCGCCAACTCCATTCTCATCAAGGTCAACCAGATCGGCACCCTGACCGAGACCCTGGAGGCGATCGAGATGGCGCATGACGCGGGCTACACGGCCGTCATCTCGCACCGCTCGGGCGAGACCGAGGACACCACGATCGCCGATCTGTCGGTGGCCATGGGGACGGGCCAGATCAAGACCGGTTCGCTGTCCCGCTCCGACCGGGTGGCCAAGTACAACCAGTTGATGCGCATCGAGGACCAGTTGGCCGAGGAGGCCATCTACGCCGGTCGCGATGCCTTCAAGTGGCTCTGACGTCGTTCCGTTTGGCCTCGGTCCCTCGTGGTCCGGGGCTTTAAGCCAAGAAAGGCCCCACGATGCGCTGGCTGATTGCTGTGCTGGTCGTTCTTCTAGTCGCGCTCCAGTACCGGCTTTGGGTCGGAGAGGGGAGCCTGGCCGATCTCCATGGCCTAAAGGGGGAGATCGCCTTTCAGGAGGCCGAGATCAAACGAATGCAAACCCGTAACCAGGAGCTTCAGGCCGAGGTCGAGGATCTCGGCCGGGGATCGGAAGCGGTCGAGGAACGCGCGCGCAGCGAACTCGGCATGATCAAGCCAGGCGAGATCTTCATCCAGGTCATCGAACGACCCAAGCCGGCGGCCAAGCCATGACGGCGGAACCCAGGCTCTGGGTGATCCTGCCGGCCGCCGGGGTCGGGCGCCGGATGGGAAGCGCGGTCCCCAAACAGTATCTGGAACTCGCGGGTCGCACGGTGCTCGAACATACGCTGGATCTCTTCCTGGCTCATGCTCGCCTCAGCGGGATCGTGGTCGCCCTGGGGGCGGAAGACGGTTATTGGGATTCGACCGCCCATGCGACCCATCCCAAGGTGATCCGTGCGCCCGGTGGCGCGGAGCGCTGCCATTCCGTCCTCAATGCCGTCTCGGCCCTGACGGAGCGAGCCGCCGACCGTGATTGGGTTCTGGTCCACGATGCCGCGCGTCCCTGTCTGCGACTGGATGATCTGAACCGGCTGATCGGCGCCCTGCTGGAGGACGAGGTCGGCGGTCTGCTCGGCATTCCGGTGCGCGACACCATGAAGCGCGCGAACGCCGGGGGGCGCGTCGAGACGACCCTGGATCGGGCGAGTCTCTGGCACGCCTACACGCCCCAGATGTTCCGTCTCGACCTCTTGCGGCGCGCCCTGCGCGAGGCGTTGGAGGCGAACGATCTGGTCACCGACGAGGCTTCGGCGGTCGAACGCCTGGGTCTGGAGCCGCGTCTGATCGAGGGGCACGCGGACAACATCAAGATCACCCGGGCGGAAGACCTTCCGCTCGCCGAGTTCTATCTGCGACAGCAGGGACGGATTGGTTAATCAAGCCCTTGGCTCGTCGCCGAGGGTTGGAGGCTCAAGCATGTTGATCGGTCAGGGCTTCGATGCCCATCGTTTCGCCCCAGGGCGCCGCCTGGTGCTCGGCGGTCTGGAAATCCCTCACGACGAGGGGATGCTCGCCCACTCGGACGGCGATGTCCTTATCCACGCCCTCTGCGACGCGCTCCTGGGCGCGGCCGGTCTGGGGGATATCGGCCGGCATTTTCCGGATACGGATGACGCCTACGCGGGCATCGACAGCCGTATTTTGCTGCGGCGTGTGATGGAGAGCCTGCACGGACTCGGGCTGCGGGTTCACAACGCGGACATGACCCTCATCGCCCAGCGTCCCAAGCTCGCCAGCCATATTCCCGGCATGCGCGAGATCCTGGCCGCCGACATGGGCTGCGACCCGAGGCGTGTCAACGTCAAGGCGACGACCATGGAGGGGATGGGCTTTACCGGGCGCGGCGAGGGAATCGCGGCCTCGGCGGCCGTGCTGTTGCGGGAGGAGACGAACTGAACCCCCTGGCACCCCCGTCGATCGTCACTTCCGCCGCCATGTCGGAACCGCCCCTGCCAAGCTGGACATCGTCCCCGGATCTGCCGCGCGCGCACGGCGCTCCGCTTGGCGAGGGCCGACTGCGTGTCGAGCCGGAGGATTTCCGCGTCACCGAAAGGCTCGGCTTCAACCCGGACGGCGAGGGCGATCACCTCTTGCTCTGGGTTCGCAAGACCAGCGCCAATACCGAATGGGTCGCGCGCCGCCTGGCGGCGGTGGCGGGCGTGCCGGTCTCCACGGTGGGCTACGCGGGTCTCAAGGATCGTCACGCCATCACCGAGCAGTGGTTCTCCATCCCGAAACCGCGCGAGGGCCTGCCGGACTGGACTCCCCTAGGCGATCAGGGCATCGAGGTTCTGGAGACGCATCCGCATCGCCGCAAGCTCAAGCGCGGCGCGCTCGCCGGGAATCGCTTTCGCATCCAGGCGCGCGATTGCCCGGTCGGCGTCGAGGATCTGGAGACGCGCCTGGCCGCGATCCGCGCGCGCGGGGTGCCCAACTATTTCGGCGAGCAACGCTTCGGACACGCGGACGGAAATCTGCGCCAGGCCCATGCCCTGCTGACCGGCGCGGCGCGGCGGGTCGTGCGCCATCAGCGCGGTCTCTGGCTCTCGGCCGCTCGCTCGCAGATCTTCAACGAGTTGTTGGCCGAGCGGGTGCGGCGCGACGATTGGGATCGTCCCCAGCCCGGCGAGGCTTTGCAGCTCGCCGGCAGTCACTCATTTTTTGTCGCCAATACGATCGACGATACCCTGGTCGCGCGCTGCGGGCAGCGGGATCTCCACCCAACCGGTCCGCTCTGGGGGGCGGGTGATCCGCCGACAGGGCCGGGCGTGCGCGCGCTTGAGGTCTCGATCGCCCAGGGCTTCGCGCCCTGGCTGGAGCGGCTCGCCGGCCTGGGTCTGGAGCAGGAGCGGCGCGCCCTGCGCTTGCCGGTCGATGACCTGGTGGGTGAACTGGACGGAACTGGTCTGAGGCTGGAATTCAGCCTGCCGTCCGGGGCCTATGCGACCGCCGTGCTGCGGGAAATCATCACCTGGCCTCTGGGCGATGCCGTCTCGATTGGCGACTGATCGATCAATTTTGCGATCCAGTACCGCATTCCCCATTGACTTGGCGGTTAGGATGCGACTGGAAAAATGGCGCGCGGTGATAAGGTGATTTCCGGGAAACCCTGTACCCGCGATCCGCGTCGTCATAGACAGGATTTCGCAGGATTGACAGGATTGATAAAGCGCTGTTTTTAATCCTGTCAATCTTGAAAAATCCTGTAAATCCTGTCCATTTCCGGAGCTTTGGGTTGGGTATGGACTTTCCCGGAAATCGCCCAAGACTCGAGTTTGCGCATCCGTCACACCGGCTCGAAACGCTCGAACGACCATGAAATTCCAGCCGTCGGCGCCGCGATGCGAATAGGTGTTCACGGGTGTTTGCCGGGTCGCGAAATCGACCGATTATGGGAACCCATGCCGCCGGTGGATTGGAACCGGTGGTTTCGCTACCGACAGGAGGATCCTGATGGCTAAGCTGCTGGTCGTGGATGACGAACCGATCAATCTGGATATCATCGCCAATTGTCTGGAGGACGAGCATCAACTGAGTTTCGCCCATGATGGGCTTGAAGCCTGGCAGATGTTGAAGGAGGAGCCCTCGCTTTACGATGGCGTGATCCTCGACCGGATGATGCCTCGGATGGACGGGATGGACGTGTTGAAACGCCTCAAGGCGGACACCCGTTTTCGCGACGTGCCGGTCATCATGCAGAGCGCGGCGGATAGCTCCGAGCAGGTCGCCGAGGGCCTTGCCGCCGGCGCCTGGTACTACCTCGCCAAGCCCTATGCCCCCAAGGCGCTGCGGAGCATCGTCAACGCCGCGCTCGACGACCGGCGTAACCGCAAGGATCTGGCCAGAATCGGGGGCGAACTGCACCGCATCCTCTGCATGACCGACAGCGCCACCTTCAGTTTTCGCAGTCTCGACGATGTCACGGTTCTGTCGTCCGCGCTGGCTCAGATGTGCCCCAGCCCCGAGTCGGCGTCCATGGGTCTCGCCGAGCTGATGCTCAATGCCGTCGAGCATGGCAATCTGGGTATCGACTACGCCGAAAAGGGTCGTCTGATCGAGGACGGGCTCTGGAAGGAGGAGGTCGAGCGCCGTCTGGCCGAGCCCGATCAGGCCGATCGCCATGCCTGCCTGAGCCTTAGGCGCGAGGCGGGTCGCCTCTCTTTCACCATCTTCGACCAGGGCCAGGGTTTCGAATGGCGCGACTATCTGGATCTGGATCCGGCCCGCGCCTTCGATAGCCACGGCCGCGGCATTGCCATGGCCCGTCATCTGGCCTTTTCGTCGCTGGAGTATCAGGGAACGGGCAACCAGGTGACGGTGACGATCGCGCTGACCGAACCGGATCCGAACAAGCCCGAGGCTGGCGAGGACGGTTGACAACCGGCCCAGCCCCGTCGACAGTCAAGCCTGATCTCCATCACGGCTTGCCATCGACCCATGGACCAACTGTCCGACATCGCCCAGCGTTTCATTTCCCAAGCCCCAGCCTGCGATGGCTGGACCCTGCGTCTGGTCGCCGAGGAAAGCGATCATCTGGAGGTGCGCCAGGGGGTGGTCGAGCCGAGCCTGATTGGCCGCTCGCTGGGGGGCATGATCACGGTGATCGAGGGCGCCGGCATCGGCTACGCGGCCACCAGCGATCTCGGTCCCGCCGGATTGCGCGCGGCCTCGGAGCGCGCGCTGGCCTGGGCGCGCGTCCATGCCCGATCCGGGTTGTTCGACGCCGCGCTCTATCCCATTGGCCAATTGACCGCCGACTATCGCGCCCAGGTTCGCGAGCCTTGGGACTCCATGCCGCTGGCCTCGAAACTCGATCGGCTGCGACTGGCCAACCAGTCCCTGGCCATCGATGACCGGATCCTCGACTGGGGGGCCTGGCTCGGTCATCGCCGCGTCGAGCAGTTGTTGGTCACCAGCGCCGGCGGTCGGGTCTCCCAGGTTCTCGAATACGTTCATTCGGGTCTGTTCGCGGTCGCCAACGAGGGCAGCCAGACCCAGCGCCGTCACGGTGGCGGGGCGGATGGCGCGCGCCAGGGCGGATTGGAGAACCTCGCGGCGTTCGGGTTCCTGGAGCAGGCCCCCAGGGTCGCCGAGGAGGCGATCGCGCTGCTTTCGGCCCCCGAGTGTCCGAGCGATGTTCGGGATCTGATTCTGACGCCGGGCCAGATGGTGCTCCAGATCCATGAGAGCATCGGCCATCCGCTGGAGTTGGACCGCATCCTGGGCGACGAGCGCAACTATGCCGGCACCAGCTTCGTCACCCCCGAAATGTTCGGCCGCTATCGTTACGGCTCCGAGCTTCTGAACGTTACCTTCGACCCGAGCGTTCCGGGCGAGTTGGTCTCGCTGGCCGCCGATGACGACGGCACCCCGGCGACTCGCGAGTATCTGATCCGCGCCGGTGTCCTGGAGCGACCCTTGGGCGGCGCCCTGTCCCAGGCGCGTTCCGGTCTGCCGGGGACCGCCAACAGCCGCGCCAGCGGTTGGGATCGGCCTCCCATCGACCGCATGGGCAACATCAATCTGGAACCGGGGCAGGGCGGCCTGGCCGATCTGATCGCTCGGGTGGAGCGGGGCGTGCTGATGGATACCAACCGTTCCTGGTCGATCGACGACAGTCGTAACAAATTCCAGTTCGGCTGCGAACTGGGACACCTGATCGAGGACGGACAGCTCAAGGGGCTGGTGCGCAATCCGGGCTATCGGGGCCGCTCGGCCGATTTCTGGCGCAGCCTGGATGGCGTGGGCGGTCCCGAGACGCTGGAGGTCCGGGGTGTGCGCAACTGCGGCAAGGGCGAGCCGAACCAGTCCGTCTATGTCGGACATGCCGCGCCACCCTGTCTGTTCCGGAACATCGCGGTCTTCGGAGGTGGCGAATGAACCCGGACGTCTTTTTCTCGCTGGCCGAGCGGCTCCAGTCCCATCTGAGCGGCTCCGAGATTCTTTTTTGCAACCTGAGCGGCGAGGTCTCCGACTTCGTGCGCTTGAATCGTGGTCGTATTCGCCAGGCCGGCAGCGTGCAGGCCGGCGGGCTGGGTCTGACGCTCATCGACGGAGCCAGACAAGCGGATGCGGGCTGTGACCTGACCGGCGATCCGGACATGGATCTCGCGCGGGCTCGGCATCTGCTGGAGCGTCTGCGCGAGCGACTGACCTTCCTCCCCGAGGATCCCTATCTGAGCTATTCGACCGAGGCCAGCGAGGGCCTGGCCGACATGGGTGGTGAACCGCCACCCGCCGAGGAGGCCATCGCGATGCTGGTCGAGGCGGCGGAGGGGCTGGATCTGGTCGGCCTCTGGGCCAGTGGCGAGATCCACGAGGGGCTCGCCAGCTCCATCGGTCATCGTCGCTGGCATCGCAGCCGCAGCTTCCATCTCGACTGGAGCGGCTATCGCGGGGGCGACAAGGCGCTCAAGTCGAGTTATGGCGGCGCCCACTGGGATCCGGACCGGCTGCGCGAAAAGCTGCAAGCCATGCGCGATGGACTGGAGGTCATGAGTCGCCCCTCACGCACCATCCAGCCCGGTCGCTATCGGGCCTATCTCGCGCCGGCGGCGGTCGAGGAACTGATGGGGATGCTGGCCTGGGGCGGTTTCGATCTCAAGGGACACAAGACACATCAGACGCCGTTGCTCAAACTGGTTCGGGGCGAGCGAGTCCTGAGTCCGGCGCTCAGCATCCGCGAGGACCACGCGCGTGGTCTGACGCCCGATTTCACCCCGGAGGGTTTTCTCAAGCCGTCCTCGGTGACCCTGATCGAAGGCGGTGCCTTCGCCGCATGCCTGGTGGACGCGCGCGCCGGCAAGGAGTATGGCGAGACGGTCAACGCGGCCTCCGAATCGCCCGAATCCCTGAGTCTGGACCCCGGCGAGCTGCCCCAGGCCGAGGTGCTGGCCCGACTGGAAACGGGACTCTGGATCGGCAACCTTTGGTACGGCAACTGGTCGGACATGAACGATTGTCGGATCACGGGCATGACCCGTTTCGGCACCTTCTGGGTCGAAGGCGGCGAGATTGTCGCTCCGGTGGAGGCGATGCGCTTCGATGACAGTCTCTACCACCTCCTGGGCGACCGTCTGGAGGGACTGACGCGCGAGCGCGAGCGGCTACTTTCCTCGGATACCTACGAGGGGCGGTCGAGCGCCAGCGCCCTCTTGCCAGGGATCCTGGTCTCAGGGATCGACCTGGCACTCTGAGCGAACGCGCGGATCGCGCGAGGATCTGGTGGTCGAGCGGTTCAAGGAGCCACCGCCGATTTCCAGGATGGTCCGACGGTTGGATTCTACGAGCATCCGACCAACGCACTTTCGGAGCAGGCCATGACCAATTGCCGACTCATTTACCGCAGCACCTGTACCGACAAGCTCATGCCGAACGAGGATCTGCGCCGGTTGATCGAGCAGAGCGCCGAGAGCAATCGCCAGCATGGAATCACCGGCATGCTGGTTCTGTCCGGGGACCAATTCCTGCAAGCGCTCGAGGGGCCGTCCGAGGCCGTGAACGCCCTCTACGCGCGACTCATCCGGGACGAACGCCACCATGACCTGAGGCTCATCTCCTACGAGCCGATTCAGGAGAGCTATTTCGAGGACTGGGGCATGTCGCTGGTCGATCTCTACGATCTGCCGAAGCCTGTTCGCAGCATCCTGGCCCGCAAATATCCATCGAAGGACGGCGCGGTCCGGATCCCGGAGCGTCTGCACGAACTGTATGCCTTCTTGCTGGATGCCAAATTCATCTGTTTAGGGAGGCCGTGGGACAAATGAACCCATCCATGTTGTCGACACAAGGACGTAGGCATTCGGCCCGGTCGCGATGGTTATGGCTCTCGTTCCTGCTGCTGGGCATCGGCTCCGACGCCCTCGCCTCGGAGTCGCTGTATCGCTGGGTGGACGGTCAGGGACAGGTCAATTTCAGCGATCAGCCGCCGCCAACCTCGACCGGCCCGGTCGAGGTTCAAACCCTGCCGGCCGTGCCGGCGGCGAAAACGCCGGCCGACGACCGCTATTCCGTGGTGAATCAAGCCAGACGGATGGAGGAAGAGCGTCTGCAACGTGAGCAGGTTCGCCGGGACGCCGAGCAGCGGAGTCTGGAGGCACGGCGACAACTCCTAGCGATCGAGGCGGAACGGGCGAAGGCGGAGGCTGAGAATACGACCCGCGAGCGCTATTTCGTCCACCCGATCCCGAGGCATCCGCGCCCGCCTCGATCCCCCGGATTCGAGCCGCGTCCGCCCGGACCGGATCAGGGTCCGCCAAGAAGACCCGAGCGTCGGCCCCAGACCTCGTTGGTGAAACCCTCGCGGCCTTAACGACCTATCGAGCCGAATGACTCAGGGCGCGAAGAGAGCCGGATCGAGGATGCCGGCCAGGCGGGAATAGGGAATCAGAACCTCCTGGGGGCCGGCCGCGTAGGGCGCGACGGCATAGGGCGGGAAGACGACGGTCAAACCATCGGGGCCAGGATAAAGCAGGCGATAGTTCTCGGGCCTGGCCTCCGTGCCGGCGCGCAGCCAGTCGGAATCCGAGGCGAGGTCGTCGCGTTGACCGAGCTGTTCGAGACAATGAGACGCGAGCGCCTCGGTCCAGGGCGCGCCGGGTTTGAACAGACGCTCTGGTGGGAGGCGTTCGCCATTCGTCCGGTCGATCAGCAGCGGTTCCATGACCGGCATGCCGTGCGCCCCGCCGCCATAGGCGTAGCCATTGAAGGCGATCAGGACGTAAGTCCCGGTGATGAAAGGCTCGTCGTAGGCGATATCCAAGGACGCCGCTGGCATGTCCAGCGCCTTTTCCGCGTCCGCGAGCGGTGTGTCCTGTTCCTCGACGAAGGGCTCGATGAGTGTTTCGACGAAGGCGCGAATCGTCCGGTTGACGACCACCAGGCCAGGCTCACGAAAGACCGGGTAAACGGCCGAGACCGAGTACCCTTGCCCGGTATCCGCGATCTTGCCCTCCTCGATGTTTGCCGCCCGCGCGATGAGTGGCGCGAGGGCGGTCAGGCAGAGTAATAGGATTCGTAGAGGTTTCATTCTTGGCAGGTCTCGAAACCACGGCGCTTGAAATACAAGAATGGATCAGGTCCGCATAAATCCTGTCAATCCTGCGAAATCCTGTTAATCCTGTCCATTGAAGACCTTGCCGTGGGTATGGGCTTTCAGGACATCAACTATTTCGTCGGCGCCTGGGCATTGGTCTCGACGAACAGATTCCCGCGTCCTTTCTTGATGTAGTAATCGCAGTCCTTCTCGCCAGCGGACTTCAGTACGCCGACCTTTCGGCCGTCGGTCTTCAGGAACACGCAACGCTTGCGGCTCGGGTTCCACCAATACTCGGGGCCACCGTGTTCGCCAGCCGGCTGGAGCAACTCGTAGCCCCGCTTGGCCATTTCCCGCTGGCCATCATCCAGATCCTTCGAGGTCAGATCCTCCAGATCGGTCGCCTTTTCCAGTGCCCAGCCTGAACCGGAGGCCAGCGCCAGCGTCATCAGCAGGGCCGCCGCTTGCGCGCCTTGTTTGGACATGATGCCTTTCATGATCGTCATCTCGTCTTGGTGGGTTGAAGGTTTACCGAATCTCGACCGCCATGCCGAAAGTAGCTGGCTTTTCGTTTCTGGACCCTTGCGCCGCATTCCTAAACAAAGATCTGTTCGATGCTGTCCACTGAACGCCATATAGGGATGCCGCGACCCCGCATCAATCATCCGCGTGACCATGGCGGGGTCGCGTGGCGGGCTAGTGCCGTTTGGGCGGCATCAGATCCGTGATCGATCCGTGCGCCATCTCCGCCGCCAGTCCGATCGTCTCGCTGAGGGTCGGATGCGGATGGACGGTGAGACCGATGTCTTCCATGTCCGCGCCCATCTCCAGCGCCAGCACGGCCTCGCCGATCAACTCGCCGGCGTTGGGTCCGGCGATGCCGGCGCCCAGGATGCGCTTGGTCTCGGGGTCGAACAGCAGCTTGGTCAGACCCTCGTCGCGATGGATGCCGAGCGCCCGGCCACTCGCGGCCCAGGGGAAGACGCCCTTTTCATAGGGGATGCCCTTGGCCTTGGCCTTGGTCTCGGTCAGACCCATCCAGGCGACCTCGGGATCGGTATAGGCGACCGAGGGGATGGTCAGCGGATCGAAGAGGGCGGGCAGGCCGGCGATGACCTCGGCCGCGACCTTGGCCTCGTGGGTCGCCTTGTGGGCGAGCATGGGGCCGCCGACCACGTCGCCGATCGCCAGGATGTTGAGCACATTGGTGCGCATGTGGCCATCGACCTGGATGAAACCGTGTTTATCGACCATGACACCGGCCGCTTCCGCGTTGATCAGCTTGCCGTTGGGCAGGCGTCCGACGGCGACCAGTACCTTGTCGTAGGTCTCCTCGCCCGCGTGCTTGCCCTCGAAGACGACCTTGATGCCCTCGGGTCCGGCGCTCATGCTGGCGACCTTGGTCTCCAGGCGGATGGTGCCGTAGCGTTTCTTGATGACCTTCTCGACGCAACGCACCAGATCCAGATCGCAGCCAGGCATCAACTGATCCTTGAGCTCGACCACCTCGATCCTGGAGCCGAGCGCGCTGTAGACGCTCGCCATCTCCAGGCCGATGATGCCGCCCCCGACCACCAGCATCCGCGCCGGGATGTCGGCGATCTCGAGCGCGTCGGTGGAGTCCATGACGCGCGGATCCTCGTGCGGGAAGCCGGGGATCTTCATCGGCGAGGAGCCGCAGGCGATGATGCAGTGATCGAAACGAATGCCCACCCGGCCTTCCCTGGTCTCGACGCCGATGCGGTTGGGCGACTCGAAACGGCCAGTACCCTGAATGACCTCGACCTTGCGCTGCTTGGCCAGGGCGGAGAGTCCGCCGGTGAGCTTGGCGACCACCTTGTCCTTGCCCGCGCGCATCTTGTCCAAATCGACCTCGGGCTCGCCGTAGGTCACGCCCATGACGCCCAGCGTCTTGACCTCCTCCATGATGGCGGCGGTATGCAGCAGCGCCTTGGATGGGATGCAGCCGACGTTCAGACAGACACCGCCGAGCCGGTCGTAACGCTCGATCAGGACGACCTTCTTGCCCAGGTCGGCGGCGCGGAAGGCGGCGGTGTAGCCGCCGGGTCCGGCGCCGAGCACCACGACCTCGGTGATCAGATCGACGGACGTGGACTCGGCGTCGGCTGCCGGTTCCGAACCCTGGTCGGCGCTGTCGGACGGCTCAAGGGTCAGGATCGTATCGCCCAGCGAGACCCGCTCGCCGACCTTGACGTTCAGATTCAGGATGGTCCCGGCACGCGGCGAGGGGATCTCCACGGTTGCCTTGTCGCTTTCGATCGCGATCAGCGATCCCCCCTTGGCCACCTCGTCTCCCGGCACGACCAGAATCTCGACGATTTCCACGTCCTTGAAATCTCCGATATCCGGAACCTTGACCTCGATCGTATCGCTCATGATTTCCTGTTTCTCTCTGTGCCTACAGGGGTAGGCATGGGGTTATGAATGGGTTAGATGGCGACAATGCTAAACGATCGCCGGGGAAGAGGCGAAGCTGATCGACGGGAGAGAGCTGGTCTTTCGGGGCCGTGCGATCGGGGGTGGCGGCTGTCGAGGG
>NZ_NRRG01000041.1 GCF_016583575.1 Thiocystis violacea | reverse complement strand
AGGTCGCCAAGGTGGCCCTCGTGGCGTGCATGCGCAAGCTCCTCACCATCGTCAACGCCATGCTGCGCGATCAGGCGCACTGGGATCCTGCTCATGGGAAAACCGCTTGACCTGAAACACAGTTGCTCTCCCTTCGAGGGAGAGGGGCTTTTTTTCTAGGCGGCGGCGCGTTGCTCGCGATGCTGCACGGCGCCTTTCGGCTGCTCGTTGAAGTAGCAGCGCTCGGCGTGCTCGGCGCGCTTGCCGGTGTTGAAGGCGGAGACCGGGCGGTGGTAGCCCATGACCCGGGTCCAGACTTCGCAAGGGGTCCGTTCTTCGTCGTTGAGCTGGATGGTTGCCTGGGTCATGGTGCGCTTCTCCTTCGTCATATCGCTTGGACAAATCATGGTGTCGGGTTATCCCTGGGCTTCGAGCGCCGGGGCGTCTTGGTTGGCCTGCTTGCGTGCGATCAGCTCTTTGTCGCAGATCGGGCAATAGGGATGCTCGCCGGCGATATAGCCGTGCTTGGGACAGATGGAGAACACCGGCGTGATGGTGATGTAGGGCAGGCGGAAATTCTCCAGCGCGCGGCGCACCAGTCGCTTGCAGGCGTCGGTGGATGAGATCTGCTCGCTCATGTAGAGATGCAGCACGGTCCCGCCGGTGTATTTGCTTTGCAGGGCCTCCTGCATGGCGAGCGCCTCGAAGGGGTCGTCGGTGAAACCCACCGGCAGTTGCGAGCTGTTGGTGTAGTAGGGCGTCTCTTGCGTGCCGGCCTGGAGGATGCCGGGGAAACGTTTCTGATCCTCGCGGGCGAAGCGATAGGTCGTCCCCTCGGCCGGCGTGGCCTCCAGGTTGTACATGCTCCCGGTGCTCTCCTGGAACTCCACCATGCGCGCGCGGACGTGATCCAGCATTCGGCAGGCCAGCTCGTGACCCTTGGGGGTGGTGATGTCCTCGGCGTCGCTGGTGAAGTTGCGGATCATCTCGTTGACGCCATTGATGCCGATGGTCGAGAAGTGATTCCGCAGGGTGCCCAGATAGCGCTTGGTGTAGGGGAAAAGCCCGGCGTCCATGTGCCGCTTGATGACCTTGCGCTTGATCTCCAGGCTGTTGCGGGCGATCTCCAGCAACTCGTCGAGTCGGCCCAGCAGACCGGCCTCGTTGCCGCGATGGGTGAAGCCGAGTCGCGCGCAGTTGATGGTGACCACGCCCAGCGAGCCGGTCTGCTCCGCCGAGCCGAAGAGCCCATTGCCGCGCTTGAGCAGCTCACGCAGGTCGAGCTGAAGCCGGCAGCACATGGAGCGCACCATGTTGGGCGTCAGCTCGGAGTTGATGAAATTCTGGAAGTAGGGCAGGCCGTACTTGGCGGTCATCTCGAACAGGAGTTCGGCGTTCTCGCTCTCCCAGGGGAAGTCCGGGGTGATGTTGTAGGTCGGGATCGGGAAGGTGAAGATCCGGCCCTTGGCGTCGCCCTCGGTCATCACCTCGATATAGGCGCGGTTGATCAGGTCCATCTCGGCCTGGAGATCGCCATAGGTGAAGGGCTGCTCCTTGCCCGCGATCACCGGAACCTGGTCGCGCAGATCATCGGGGCAGACCCAGTCGAAGGTCAGATTAGTAAAGGGTGTTTGGCACCCCCATCGTGACGGCACGTTCAAGTTATAGATAAGCTCTTGAATCGCCTGCTTGACGTGCGGATAGTCGAGTCCGTCGACGCGCACGAAGGCTGCCATGTAGGTATCGAAACTGGAGAACGCCTGCGCCCCGGCCCACTCGTTCTGCAGGGTGCCGAGGAAGTTGACGATCTGACCGATCGCCGAGGACATGTGCTTGGGCGCGCTCGCCTCGACCTTGCCCGGAACCCCGTTCAGCCCCTCGTTCAGCAGGGTGCGCAGCGACCAGCCGGCGCAGTAGCCGGCGAGCATGTCCAGATCGTGGATGTGAATGTCGCCCTCGCGATGCGCCTCGCCGATCTCGGGCGGATAGACATGATTCAGCCAGTAGTTGGCGATCATCTTGCCCGAGGTGTTCAGAATCAGCCCGCCGAGCGAATAGCCCTGATTGGCGTTGGCGGCGACGCGCCAGTCGGAGCGGTCCAGATATTCGTTGATGGAGCCGCCGACATCCACCAGGGTGCGGCTGTCGGTGCGCAGCTTCTTGTGCTGTTCGCGATAGACGATGTAGGCGCGCGCGGTCTCGAAGTGGTTGGCGCTGATCAGCGTCTGCTCCACCACATCCTGGATGTCCTCGATGTCCGGCAGGCGTCCGCCATCGAACCGATGGGCCAGCACCTTGACCACCTGGGCGGTCAGCAGACCGGCTTCCAGGGGGCCGTACTCGCCGCTTGCCTGGCCGGCGCGCAGGATCGCGGACTCGATCTTGGAGGCGTCGAAACGGACCTCGAGCCCGTCGCGCTTGAGGACGCGAGTCGGCAGGGTCGTGAAATTGGAGTGGGTGCTTCCCATTCGGGGCTCTCTGACGTTGGCACTATATCTTGTGGTGCGAAGTGTAGCGTCAACTAGATGCTGTGTTTGCCAAGTCGGAGATTCATTGACCGGGATCAATTCAGGGCGAATTGGCCCTTGCTGTTTTGGTTTTCGGCGGGGTGTCGAAGCGAGCGGGGAGGTCGGGCGAGTGACGCCCCGGCCGCCGCCATCCGTTGGCGGCGGCGAGGGGGCTGGCGAGGCGCGAGGATCAGAACTCGACCGCCAGTTGGGCGGTCAGGGTATCGCCGGATTGGCCCGTGCCGCCGTCCTTGGCGCCGTAATCCCTGTCACGCGCCCACTCCAGCGAGAGCGAGGTGCGCTCGAGGATCTCAACCGACCAGCCGACCAGCCAGCGTTCCTTGGGGAGTTCGAGGGCCAGCGCTTCGTCGGTGCCCTGATAGGCGAGCGCGGCGACCGATTCGCGGCCCATGATCTCGAAGCTGTAGCCGGCCTCCAGATTCCAGGCGGAGGGCTTGGCGCCCCGATCCCCGAAGCCGAGGCTGATGGGATCGAAGTCGTCGGTCGCGGACAGGTACTCGCCGATGATGTTGAAGGGGCCGAAGGTCGCCGCCGCGTTGAGGGTCCAGCCGGCGGTGCGATCCGTCGGGTCGACGCTGAAAGCGCTGGTGTCGAGGCCGGCCTCGATGGATTCGTCGAGGAAGGCGACGCGGTTTTCGTTGACGAGATCCCCGAGGCCGTCCGAGTCGCCGAGGTCATTGATGTAGCCGATACCCAAGGCCCAGGCGCGACCCTCCTGCTCGTGCGCGAAGCCGAGGTTGGCGCCCCAGCCGTCGATCTGGTTCTGGCCCTTGACCTGGTTGTCGCCGTTGAAGAGGTAGGCGCTACCCGTGAAACCGGCCTGCGCGAAGCCGACTTGCAGGGCCGTCTCGCGCGTTTCGCCGATCTCGAGTGTGAGAGGATCGGAGACCAGATTGGTCCCGTAGTCGCCGAAGGGCAGGTAGATCTGACCGGCGGTCAGAAAGACCGGCGAGACATCCGCGTTGGCGAGCTTGATGTAAGCGACGTCCACTTCCAGGTCGGTTACGTTCTGCTCATAGAGGAGCGTGATCCCGGCCTCGACCCAATCATTGACCTGCGCGGTGAGGCCTAACTCGACCGTCGCGAGGGTGATGTCGCTCTCGCTGTCGCCCTCGTAAGGGGAGACATAGGCGGCTTCGACCTCGATCAGGCCCGCGATCTGGATGTTTCGATACCAGGCCCCGTCACCCTCGGTCAAGGTGCGCTTTTCGTCGAGATCCTCATCCAGTTTCTGGAGCCGTTTGGGCGCGCCTTCCGTCATCGCCGGCTGTCCGGCGACGGTCGTTCCCCGCTCCTCGACGCCCGCGGCCTGGACCGCCGATTGACTGACGAGCGCGAGCGCGATGGCGGCGGGTAGAAGTTGAATGTTCACGGTCTCTTTGGCTCCTGACGTGACGAGTGATGCGGCCTTGGGTGGCGGCCGACACCTGTGGTGGATGTTGTAAATAAGTCGCGCATCGGCCGGGTGACGTCCCTCGGATGCGGATGGGTCGGATGGTCGGCCGAGCGAGTCAGGGTCGTTCCGATCCGGGCGCGATGGTTGGACGATGGCTTGAGAGGCGCTGATTTCGCGCCGCTGGGCTGACCGCTTGGTCAATAATCGATCGCTTTTTGATCAAATAGGAATTGTTATTATTTATATCCAGATCGGGGTTGTCTGTAAAGTGTCGTCTGTCTCGCCATGGCGACATCCGGCCTATGATTATCGCCTGACATCCATTGCCGTCAACGATGCGCGGATGCCCTGCTCGGCGCCGCGATGCCGGCAAGCATGCCCCATCGATTTCTGTCGCCAATGGCTAAATCCCGCGCGACTCCAATGACCGGCCTGCCGTAAGGGGCTACCATGCGCCCCTCCGGGATTCTGGCCCGACCTGTTTCCATTTAACCCAAGGCGGATAGCATGAGCGAGATTCACTTCATCGGCGGAGAGAAAGGCGGGGTCGGCAAATCGGTCCTGGCGCGGCTGCTGGCTCAGTACCATATCGACAAGGGGCTGGCCTTCACGGCCTTCGACACGGATCGCTCCCATGGCGCGCTCCTGCGCTTCTATGCCGACTTCAGTCGCCCCATCGTGCTTGATGACATCGAGAGCGCGGACCAGCTCATGGAGGCTGCCCTGGAGACCGAGCGAAACGTCCTGGTCGACCTGGCGGCCCAGACCTCGGCGCTTCTGCATCGCTGGATCGATCAGAACGACCTCATGACCCTCGCGCGCGAGGAGCAAACCCGGATCGTTTTCTGGCATGTACTCGACGACGGCGCCGACGGGATCGCGCTGCTCGACGCCCTGCTGGAGCGTTACGGTCGGGCGGCCACCTATGTCGTGGTGAGGAACCATGGACGCGGCAAGGATTTTTCCGCCTACACGGCCTCTCCGGTCCATGCCAGGGCGCAGGATCTCGGGGCGGCCGTGATCGATCTTCCGGAACTGCACGCCGCCGCCATGCGCAAGATCGACCATGGCAACGCCAGCCTCTGGGCGGCCGCGCATAACAAGGATTCCGGGCTGGGTCTCATGGAGCGCCAGCGCGTCAAGGTCTGGATCAATCGGGCCTATCAGCAGATCGAGCTGGCTCTCGGGGCGGTCGAGGGACGCTCGGGCTTTGAGGGATAGAGGGCGGGTTTTCCGCCATCCTTATGGTCAATGTCTCTCGTCGCCCATTCCGACCGGCGGGCGCCGGTCGGAGCCGTTTCGGTCGTTAGTTCGATGGCTGCGTCGGATCGATCCAGACGCGACCGTCGGCGACCTTGACGGCGTAGGTGCGGATCGGCGTGTCGGCGGGTTCGTCCATGGGCGCGCCGGTTTCCAGGCTGAAGCGGCTGCCGTGCAGGGAGCACTTGATGCGATCCCCATCGAGACAGCCGTAGGACAGGGGATAGTCCTCGTGGCTGCAATTGTCCTCGACCGCGTGGAAGCGGTCGTCGACACGGGCGAGGATGAAGGATCGCCCCTCGATCGTGACCTTGATGAATTTCCCATCCTGAATGGCGTCGCGGTCGGCGACGGCGACGAAGGGCGCCTCGGGCATCAGCGAACCCTCCGCGCGGCCTGGCCGGAATCCAGCGCGTCGCGGATGCGGTCGGCGGCTACCTCCAGCGATTTCTCCCGGCCCAGGTGCCAGAGGATGAGCGCGCCCGTGCACACCAGGCTGTCGTAGGTCGGACCCTTGACCCCTGCGAGCGCCTCCAGGCCTGCCTCGGCGGCGGCCCTGGCGGTGGCTGGGACATCCACGGCCACCGCGATCTCGTCGCCTGGCCGGGTGGTCTGCGGCAGGTCGTCCGGCAGCGGCACGGAGCGAACTGGTTGCTCGATGCCAAGCTGGATCGGGTCGATCTCGAAGGATTGCTCCTCGGAGTGATGCTGATAGCTGAAGCAGGTGCCCTTCTGGCGCAGCGAGGGAATGACGCCGCCCTCCGCGCCCCGAATCAATAGGGCTGAATCAAATCCGGCATGGCGCGCGAGCAGGGCGTAGATGCGCGGATAGGGCTTGTGGACATAGCCGGTCACCAGATGGGTGTGCTTGCGTCCATGAATGGGCCGGGCCAGCACCTCGGCGGTGGTGATGACCTGACGCTTGACGACGGCGCGGCGCAGATCCACCAGGTTGTGCAGGGGGGCGCAGAAGGCCCGCTGATCGATATAGCTCCAGCCTAGGCCGGGGTCGGAGAGCCGTTCGGCGGCCTCGACCGGGGACAGATCGACCGGGACTCCGGCGGCCTCCAGAATGAGGCGATGGGTGACGCCGAACTTGGGTCCGACGGCATGCGCGCCATGACTGATGCTGGCGACGCCGCATTCGGCGAGCACCGGCATCAGGAAGGGCGCGGCCGGCAGGCAGCGGTTGTAGCCGTCGTAGGGATCGGCGATATCCACCACGTCGTCGACGTCCGCGACCACATGGCCGGTAGCCTCGCGGATGGCGTCCAGGATGCCCTTCATTTCGTCGTCGCTCTCGCGCTTCATGCGCAGCGCGATCAGGAAGATACCGGCCTGGACCGGATCGACCTGATTGTCCAGGATGGCCTGCATCCCGATACGCGCCTCTTCAAGGGAGATGTCCTTGGAGAGTTCCGGGCCAGTGGCGATGCGCTGGATGATGGAACGCATCTGGAGTTGGACGTCATCGAGCGCGGATAAGCTGTTGGTCATGCGGAGTCCTCCGGGTCTATGGGATTTGGAAGCGCGGTCTACCGCGTTCAATAGGGGCGGGAACAGACGATACCGAAACCCCATGCATCTTTTATAAACAATCGATTAGCCTTTACTGACAACTGACAACTGACAACTGACAACTGACAACTGACAACTGACAACTAATCGCGGTAGCGTCGAGCCAGATCGGCATAGGCGTCGATGCGTCGGTCGCGCAGGAAGGGCCAGACGCGCCGGACCTGCTCGGTGCGCGCCAGATCGACCTCGGCGACCAGGAGCTTGGGCGCCTGGTCGTCGGCCTGGGCGATGATCTCGCCCTGGGGGCCGCAGACGAACGAATGGCCCCAGAAGCGGGCGCCGGGCGTGACCTCGCTCGGATCCGGTTCGTAACCCACCCGATTGCAGGCCGCCAGGTTCAGTCCGTTGGCGATCGCGTGCCCGCGCTGGATGGTCATCCAGGCCTGGAGCTGGCGTTGCTGCTCCTCGGGCGCGTCGTTCGGATCCCAGCCGATCGCCGTGGGGTAGAGCAGGATCTGAGCACCCGCGAGCGCCATCGCCCGCGCGGCCTCCGGAAACCATTGGTCCCAGCACACCAGAACCCCGAGACGCCCCACGGCGGTGTCGACCGGATTGAATCCCAGATCGCCAGGGGTGAAATAGTATTTTTCATAGTAGCCAGGGTCGTCCGGGATGTGCATCTTGCGATAGATGCCGGCGAGCGAGCCGTCCGCGTCCACTACCACGGCCGTGTTGTGGTAGAGACCGGGGGCGCGCCGCTCGAACAGCGAACCCACGATGACCAGCTCCAGCTCGCGCGCGAGGGCGCTGAGACGCTCGGTCGTCGGGCCGGGGATGGACTCGGCCAGGTCGAACAGGTCGGGATCCTCGGTCTGGCAGAAGTAGGGGCCGTTGTGCAGTTCCTGCAAGAGCACCAGTCCGCAGCCCCGGATCGAGGCCGCGCGGATGGCGGCCTCGCAATCATCCAGATTGGCCGCCGTGCCACCCTGGTCGGACTGCTGCACGAGCGCGAGAGTCAAGGACGAGCGGGGCATGGCGTCGAGTCTCCGGGTGTCGATTGGCGTTCATTATCCGCGTATTCGCGCTTCCGTGGGCAAGCGTCTCGGCCTGGCCGGGACGCACGGCGGTCGGCTCCGACCCTCATGGATTGGGTTACACTCTCGCCTTGTTCGCGTTTTACGATCGATCCAGCCGTTCAGCATGGCCAATTTCCAGACGCACCTCAATGTCGGCATCCTGGTCAGCGCCGCGACCACGCTCTCCCTGAACATGGCTGGCTGGATCCAGGAGACCGAAGCCCTGTCGCTGTTCTCGCTCGGTGTGATTGGCAGCCTGCTTCCGGATATCGATTCGGATACCTCCAAGCCGGTCAACGCCCTCTTCAGCGTGCTGGGCGCCAGTCTGGCCTTCGCCATGACGCTACCCTTGACGAACCGGTTCCTGCCCCTGGAGTTGGCGGCGATCTGGGTCGGGGTCTTTCTCTGCGTGCGTTATGGGTTCCTCAAGGTTTTTTCCCGCTTCACGGTTCATCGGGGCATCTGGCATTCCTGGCTTGCCATCGCCGCCACGGCCCTGGCGGCGACGAATCTCGCCTACTGGGTCTGGGAACGGCCGCCGGAATTGGCCTGGATCGCCGGGCTGGTGGTCGGCATCGGCTACCTGACGCATCTCTGTCTGGATGAGTTCTCGAGCGTCGATCTCTTCAACGCCAGGGTGAAACGTTCCTTCGGCACCGCGCTCAAGCCCTTCTGTCTGGCTTCGCCCTGGAGCAGTCTCGCCATGGCCCTGGTCCTGCTGGCCCTGCTCTGGGTGGCTCCGCCGGCCGATGGCGTGCTGGAGCGGATCGACGTCGATCCGCTCCTGGTCCTGGACGATCTCGGGGAGCGTGTTCAGGACGGCGCCCACTGGGTTCTGGGTCGGTTGAATGACTGGTGGGTCTGGCTTGAGCGGCGCCTGGACCTTGTTTGATCTACGATCGGTGGACGCCGGACGGGGCGGTTGGAGGCGGTATCGACGCGATTTCCCGACCCTCGATATCGGACGCCGTGGCTGGGGTTTCCCGGCCAGGCATCCGTCATGGTCGCACCCGCTCTGGCGTGAATTCTTGGCGATGGTGTTAAAATCGTGATCTTTCGACAATACCCACACCTTTAACTCTCATTGATGCCATGACTCTCATTCATCTCATTTACGTCAGCAGCGCGCGCGAGGACTTAAGCGAGGCGGAACTTGACAAGATCCTCGCATCCTCCGTTCGCCATAACAAACCTCAGAGCGTGACCGGCATGCTGCTCTATTCGAACGGTAGCTTCATGCAGGTGCTCGAAGGCGACGCCGTCGCCGTGGATGAGGTCTTCTCGCGCATCAGGGACGATCCGCGTCACACCGCTGTTTTCGTGATTGAGCGAGCACCGATCAGCGAGCGCAATTTCGACCGCTGGAGCATGGGCTTCAAACGCCTGGACGCTCGGGACGCCGCGGCCTACCGCGACTACGCCCCGTTCTTCGAACATGGCTTCGATGCGGCCCATGTCGGTGCCCGCCCGAGTGTCGCCCTTGAGATGCTGATCAACTTCGCCCGCGACCAGGATCGCGGCGTGGCCGTGCTCGCATGATTGGCGCCGAATAAGGCGTCATTCTTACCGCGGGAACCTTCGATCCGGTCCGCGAGGGGTTTCGGGATCGACCGCGATCGGTCGGCAGGAATGGTCGGGGCTCCTTGGGCACCCATCGGATCTTCCATGGTCCATCCGGGTGGGTGTGCCCCAGGATGGGGGCGGCGTGTAGAGGTCGCTCAGCCTATAGGAGCGATACTGAAAAATATCGAGATCGTTCTGATAGAGCGTGGCTCTGCTCGGATCCACCTCCTGCATCGTCGTCCGTGGTTCCGCGAAGGTTCCGAGCATGCCGGAGTTGAACCAGTAGTTGCCGTTGCCGAGCGGCTGGGCCGAGCCGACCGCGAAGGCGTATTCACCGAGATCCTTGTTGAAGACGAGCTCGGCCGTCATCGCGCCTTCATCGATTTCCCACACCTGCCCCCGGCTCTGGCAGTCGGCTGGCGGCGTCGCGGAGGCGCAGCGCTGGTTGCTGTTGTCGTAGACGAGGATCCGGTTGTCGCTGATGAAACTGGGATCGTGGGTGTGCGAAAACCAGTCATCCTCGTGGCCACCCACGAGCCTGAAGTCGCCCTCCCGGCCGAGCCGCCAGAGGATGCGGCCGTCGCCGGCACCGTTCGCGTAGTTGATCTTGATGATCCAGTCCTGGTGCCGGACCGACAGGATCAGGTGGCCGTCCGGTGTGTAGGCGAGCGCGTTCGCGTGCATCCAGTCGTTGGTTTCGTCCGCCAGGAAGAAGGGCTGGCAGCCGGCCACGCCGGCCATGCAGACCTCGCCGAGCGTCGCGAGACGGGTCGGATCCAGATGGTCCCAGCCGTTCCAGATCCACTTGATCTCAAAATCCTGGTTCGTGACGAGGATCATGTCGCCGATGACCGAGACCTCGCCGGCGCCCTGAACGTCGGTGACCAGCCGCTCGACCGTCGAGATGAAGGCGATGTCGCCGTTGGGTAGGTCGCGGACGTCGTGGTGGATATCGTTGATCCTGTCGCCGTGACCGAGTTGGGCGACCTGGTGGTTCAAGGATTGGACGCTCGTCTGTTTCACGACCTGGCCGAGCAGATCGACCTTGACCAGGAGATTGTCCTGGATGCCCGTGAAGGGGTCGGGCCTCAGGGACCAGAAGGTGCCGTCGTGGCTGGGGCGCACGGCCCATGTCACCTCGTCCAGATACCAGATCAGGTGGCCATCGAGGTCCGTCGCGTGGATGTAGGGGCTGAGTCCGAGGTCTTGGTTCCCGATGAGCGGCGAGTTCCAGATCACCGGTTCGGCCACGCTGGCCCAGGGGGCTTGGGGGAGCGTCAGCCGGTTTGGTGAGATCCCGATCGGCGCCTGCCCCGTCGTGAACCTGATGAATGGCCCAGGGTCGAGCATTAGGCCATTCGGTCCCAGTGTCTCGTGCCGCATCCGGTAGGTCGTGTTCTCGCGCATGCCGGCGACGTAGAAGTGTAAGGGCGTGCCGGGCTCGCAGCGCTTGGGGCTCGTCGTCTGTTCGATGCCGACGGACGGCGCGAAAAAGCGCACCCGCATCAGCACTGGCTCGGGGCATGGCGGCACCACGTAGAGCGCGACCAGCGGGTTGCCTGTCGGTTGCACGACCGGCGAGGTCACCGATGGCGGGACGGCGGGCATGATCGTGAAGACTTGGCTCGCGACGCTCTCCCGGCCCGTCTCCGTGTCAAGCACGGTGCCGATCACGCGGTAGGTTCCGGGATCGATGATGGTCCATTCGAGGACGTTATCCTGGGAATAATCGTAGACGACGCCGATCCGCCCGGGATCCCACGCCGGACCGACACTCAGTCGGTAGAGCGCGCTTGATTCGCCCTCCCCGTCGATCGTGAAGGTGATGGTCGTCCCGGCCGACTGTGGCGAGGGCAGGTTCGAGACGAGCGTCGCGGCACTCGTCAGCGGCGTACCGAACACCAGACCGAGTCCGGCGAGCATCGGGAAAAGGATCAAGGCGCGCATTGGCGTTTTCTCTCCTGTGCATGATGGCCCGACCGGGCTCCGGCCGAGCAGGACACCTATTGATAGCGGCCCATCGGCCGCGGTCGTGGCGTTTCCCCACCGCCGCCACCTCTCCTGTCAGGTGCCGACTCTACGGCGATTGGGCGCCTCGGAGTGTGTAATAGTGAGCGTCTGAACTAACCGCGAAGACCATCACCCGACATGGAAGACCTGGCTCCCTCGGATCTCAAAACCATCCTTCACTCCAAACGCGCCAATCTCTACTACCTGGAGCACTGCCGAGTCCTGGTCAATGGCGGACGCGTCGAGTATGTCACCGATGAGGGGAAGCGTTCGCTTTACTGGAACATCCCCATAGCCAATACCACCTGCCTGCTGCTCGGAACCGGCACCTCGATCACCCAGGCGGCCATGCGTGAACTGGGCAAGGCTGGCGTTCTGGTGGGCTTCAGCGGCGGCGGGGGGACGCCCTTGTTCAGCGCTACCGAGCGCGACACCGATATCCTCTGGTTCTCGCCTCAAAGCGAGTATCGCCCCACCGAATACCTTCAGGCTTGGGTGCGATTCTGGTTCGACGACGCACGCCGTCTCGCAGCGGCGAAGACGATCCAGCGCCTGCGACTCGGTTTCATCCGCGACCATTGGCTGAGAGGGCGCGTCCTGAGCGAGCGCGGCTTTGCCATCGATCACAATCGCCTGGAAACCATGCTGCAACGTGCTCTTGAAGGCGTGAATGCGGCGGTCGATGTCACCGCCCTCCTGACCGAGGAGGCGCGACTGACCAAACAGCTCTTCAAATTGGCCGTTCAGGCGGTCGGTTACGGCGACTTCGTGCGCGCCAAGCGGGGAACCGGGAGCGATCCCGCCAACCGCTTCCTCGATCACGGGAATTACCTGGCCTATGGCCTGGCGGCGACGGCTACCTGGGTGCTCGGTCTGCCGCACGGATTAGCGGTCCTTCACGGTAAGACCCGACGCGGCGGTCTGGTGTTCGATACGGCCGACCTGGTCAAGGACGCAGTCATCCTGCCGCAAGCCTTCCTCTCGGCGATGCAGGGAGACGATGAGCAGACCTTTCGTCAATCCTGCATCGAGTCGCTGACGCGCGCCGAGGCCCTGGATTTCATGATCGACTCGCTCAAGGCCATTGCCCAGGATCTCGGGGGCGCGACGGCATGAACGTGCTGCTGATCTCGCAATGCACCAAGAACGCGCTGACCGAAACCCGCCGGATCCTCGATCAGTTCGCCGAACGGCGCGGCGACCGGACTTGGCAGACGCCCATCACCCAGCAGGGTTTGGAGACCCTGCATCGTCTGTTGCGCAAGACCGCCCGTAAGAACACGGCGGTCGCCTGCCACTGGATTCGTGGCAAGGATCACAGCGAGCTGATGTGGATCGTCGGCGATGCGCGGCGCTTCAATGCTCAGGGAGCCACGCCGACCAATAGTACCGAGCGGAATGTGTTGCGCAGCGAGGATGAGAACGACTGGCACCCTGCAGAGGATATCCGGCTCATCGCTACTCTGGCCGCGCTGTTCCACGACTTGGGCAAGGCCAATGACTTCTTTCAGAACAAGCTCGCCAAGCAGCAGGCAATCGCTGACCCTTTCCGGCATGAATGGGTCTCCCTGCGACTGTTCGAAGCCTTTGTCGGTGACGGCTGCGCGAGTGACCGGGATTGGCTGGAGCGTCTCGTCATGCTTGATGGCGCAGCCGCCGACAAGGTGATTGCCGCACTGCGGAGGGATGGGCTGGACAAAGCCTATAGCCCGTTTCGCACGCTGAAATGTCCTCTCTCGCGAGCCATCGGCTGGCTGATCGTCAGCCATCATCGTCTTCCGAGCTTATGGGATGCTTGCGATCTACGCGAAGAGATCCTTGCCAAGATCCCGGAGCCGATCACTCATGGCTGGTGCGGCAGCCGAGCCGAGGCAGAGCAAAAGGCCAAACTCGCCTGCTGGAAAATCCCCAAAACCCTCCCGCTCAACAGCCAGCATTGGCGTGAGCATGCGGGAAAGGTCGCGTCGGCGATCCTCAAACGACCGACCCTCAGCGGAGACGAGGCTCCCGACGTTCTTCACAGCCCCTATGTCCTCCATCTCGCTCGCCTCGTCCTGATGCTGGCGGATCATTACTACTCAGCCCAGCCCAGCCACACCCGTTACGGCGACAAGCCGCGTGGCGGCAAGGTGCTCTACGCCAATTCGCGTCGAGATGACAAGGGCGAGGCGAGCCTCAATCAGCGACTTGATGAGCATCTGATCGGTGTTGGCGTGAACGCCAGTCGCTTGCTGCGCACGCTGCCGCGATTGGATCAAAGCCTCCCGCGTATCGCTCGCCACAAAGGGTTCCGCGCGCGCAGCAGCGGCGCCTATCGCTGGCAGAACACCGCGTTCGATCTGGCGGAGAGTCTCCGTGATCGCAGCGCACAGCAAGGGTTCTTCGGAATCAATCTGGCCTCGACCGGCTGCGGCAAGACCATCGCCAACGGACGGATTCTCTACGGTCTGTCCAATCCACAGCGCGGTGCCCGCTTCACCATCGCCCTCGGCTTGCGCACCCTGACCTTGCAAACGGGCGATGCCTACCGGGAACGGCTGAGTTTGGGGCCGGAAGATATGGCGGTTCTCGTGGGCGGGGCGGCTATCCCTGCGCTGCATGAACATCACCATGAGCCGGTTTCTCCAGCGTCGGTCGCGGGAAGCGAATCCGTTGCCGATCTGCTCCCCGACCACAGCCATGTGCGCTACGAGGGCGGCCTCGAAGATGGCCCCCTCAAGCGTTGGCTCTATCCCGATCACCAATCCGGCAAGGCAGGCGGGCGAGGCCGCGAGGCCGGTGCCCTGCTCGACTCCCCGGTCCTCGTGTGCACCGTGGATCACCTGATGCCAGCCACCGAAAGCACTCGGGGCGGCCACCAGATCCTGCCCATGCTGCGTCTGATGACCTCGGATCTGGTGCTGGACGAGCCAGACGACTTCGACTTGGCCGATCTGCCGGCCCTGACCCGTTTGGTACATTGGGCGGGATTGCTTGGAAGCCGGGTGCTGCTCTCCTCGGCCACGCTTCCACCCGCCCTGGTTCAAGGGCTCTTCCTGGCCTATTGTGCAGGACGCCGTGAATTCCAACGCCATCGGGGAGATCTGGGGGAGCGTCTCGCCGTATGCTGCGCTTGGTTCGATGAATTCGACGCAACACCAGCGGAACATGGCAACGAAGCAGGCGGCGAGGCATTCCTCGCCACGCACGCCACCTTCGTGGATCGCCGCATCGCTCGACTCGCCAGGGAAGAGGCGCCCCGGCGTCGCGCAGCGATCATTCCGGTTGCCATCGCCAGACCAGTGCACAACGACAAGGCCCGCCAGCAAGCGGAACTCTGCACCGCGCTTGCGGACCTGTTGCTTGAGCAGGCGTTGATCTTGCACCGACGGCATCATGACCATGATCCCACGACCGGCAAGCGGGTCAGCTTCGGCCTTATCCGCATGGCCAATATTGATCCTCTGTTCGACGTGGCGCGGGCCTTGTTCGCGCGGAACGCTCCAGCGGGTCATCGGATCCATCTGTGTGTCTACCACGCCCGCCATCCCTTGCTGGTGCGCTCCGCCCTCGAACGGGAGCTGGATGCCGCCCTGAAGCGCCACAAGAAACAGGCCGTCTTCCATCAAGAAAGCATTCGTCGTCATTTGGATGCGGGCGACGCGGCGGATCATGTCTTCATCGTCCTGGCTACAGCGGTTGCCGAGGTCGGTCGCGACCATGATTACGACTGGGCCGTCGTCGAACCCTCGTCCATGCGCTCCATCATCCAGCTTGCCGGTCGGGTCAAGCGTCACCGCAAGGAAGCCTGCGCGGCCGATCAGCCGAACATCCTGCTGCTGGACACCAACCTCAAGCACCTCAAGACCGGCATTGAGCAGCCGGCCTTCACCAAGCCCGGTTTCGAGAGCGGGGATTTTCGGCTCAGGTCACACCGACTGACGGACCTCCTCACGCCCGAGCAGTGGCAGGTAATCGATGCCCGCGCCCGTATTCGTCCGCGCCCTGATCTCGATCCAGCCGGCAACTTGGTGGATTTGGAGCATGCTGCGCTGACCGACCTGCTTCTGGGCGCGCAACAGGGTCAGCAACAGGTCAAATGGCCGGCAAAACGCTGGTGGGAAACCCCCGCGCACCTGACCGGCATCCCGCAGCGATGCACCCCGTTTCGGCACGACAAAGAAGGTCGCCAGACGTTCGTCCTCCTGCCGGACGAGGATTCGCTTACCGTCGGTTTCCATTGGCTACCGGATGGGCCATACGGCACCGCTTCCGACCAAGCCAATCGACTGATGCACCTAGCCGACGAAGATGTGCTCACGGGACAAGGAATTGTGCCTTGGGCTGTGCCCGACTATCTCCCCGCGTTGATCGATCTGGCCGAGGATTTCGACCTGGATCCGGTGGACTGCGCCCGGAAATTCGGCACCATCGATCTACCTGGAAAACCGGACGATGGGCAACTCTGGCGCTATCACCCTGCTTTGGGGTTCAGTCGTTGGTTTGGATGAGAACGCTGAAGCCCAGGGGGCTTCAGCGTTTGGCTGCCTATACGGCAGTGAATGTTCACAGACAACGCTTGCTATTTCTGAGCTGCCTCTTTCGGCAGTCGCTTAAGTATCGCATCACTTTGCCTCACCGAATATTTTGGATCGATCGAAATAAATAACAGATAACACATGCTAGGGTTTACTTTAGATCTGAAACTGTCTATCTTCTGCATCGGATTAGGAGCGCAAGGCATCGGTGATGACGGCACCGACGCCTTGCGAAATGACAACTCTCGTTGGCAGCGAGAACTCAGTCGCGGAGCCTGTTGCGACACTGGAGGTCAAGCGGTGTTTGGCAAGCGCCCTATCAGAAGAGTCTTGGCGGCCCCGGAGATTGAACTCCGGGGCCTATTGTATCTCCCCCAACGCTTGACTTAGCAAGGAGATGACAGTGGCCTCACCTGACATTGCCACACAGCAAGCAGTTTTAATCCGAACGGAAATCCTTCGATTTCTGGCGGAACGCCTCCAGCCCAAACTGGACAAGCTCAAGGATGACGACGACGAAACCCGCCGGAAGCTCATTGACGAGCACCAGCCCGCGGCTTGGATCGCCAGCGCCGCCCGCCGAGTCGGATGGATCCAGCAGGTTTCACACGCACTCAAATTCACCCATCCGTCAGCGGATGGCTCCAACCTCTCCAGCTCGGGCAACCCGGATGCGGATGCGCTTGAACTGGGAACGCACAGCCTGCGGGATGAATGGACCCCTGACGTGGTTGGCAACGCCGCCGCGCTCGATGTCTACAAATTCCTGTGCTTGACCATTGATGGCCGCTCGCTGCTCGAACGCGCCATGGCCAGGGATCTGGCGCTGGCAAAGGCGTTTTCGGACGATGAGGACGAGGCCGCCGAGTGGATGGCGGCGTTTGCCGCCTTACCCGAGCCGAAAGGAGGATTGTCCTCCCACAAGCTCGCGAAACAGCTCTACTGGCCCATGGATGATGGCGCTTATCACCTGCTCGCCCCTTTGTTTTCTTCCTCCCTGGCCCATGCTGTCTACCAGCGTATCAGCGATGACCGCTTCTCCGACGACGCCAAGGCTGCCCAAAAAGCGTGGAATGCACGTGAGTGGCATTCGTCCACCTACCGCACCTATCCCAATCTCGCCATCCAGAGCTTCGGCGGTTCCAAGCCTCAAAACATCAGTCAGCTCAATAGCGAGCGGCGAGGACAGAATTATCTGTTGGCTTCTGTCCCGCCCACCTGGAAATCCGCAGCCATTCGCTTGCCCTTGAAAACGGATAGTGTGTTCGTGGTCAAGGGTTATTTCGGCTATCGGCACCGGGTCAGTCAGTTGGTCGAGGCGTTGCGGGATTTTCTGAAGCGTGCCGCCGATGCCAATAACGTTCGCATCCGCAATACACGCCATCAACTGGTCGCCGATCTCTGCGATCAGGTGCTCCAGATGGCGGCCGAACTGCGGGAGGCCGAACCCGGCTGGACGGCAACGGAGGCGTGCCAACTGAATCTGGCCGAACAATGCTGGCTCGATCCCGAACGCAGCCTGATGGACGAGACGTTCGCCGTGCATTACCGACAGGACGATTGGAAACAAGAGGTTTGCCAGCGTTTCGCCAACTGGCTGAATGCCAGCTTGCAGACCGACAAGACCTTTTTCGGCGCTGATGAAGCCGCCGAATGGAAAGGAATGTTAGAGCAGGAGCTGAAAATGTTGCGGGAGGATCTGGACGATGAATGAGCCGATTCGCCAACCTGCCGGCCTGCTCTTGCTGCCCCGGCTGCGGGTTCAGAATGCCAACGCCATTTCCGGTCCGCTGACCTGGGGTTTTCCGTCGCCAACCGCCTTTCTTGGATTTGCTCATGCCCTGGAGCGCCGGCTGTCGGCCCAACACGGTCAGAGCTTCGATGGTGTGGGCATCATCTGCCACGACTTCGAGCCGTTGATCTTCAGTCCCAACCGGCGTCATCACAAAATCTTCACCCAAAGCCGGAATCCGATCTATCTCAAGCGTGACGTGGTCAAGTTCATCGCCGACGGAACGCCTGCGGCCATTGTCGAGGAAGGCCGCGCGCACCTGGAGGTAAGTCTGGTCATCGCGCTGCGCAACATTTTCATCGAGGACCAGGAAGGGCAGGATTTCGCTGAGGATGCCTATCGCGCCGCGCTTGGTATGCGGTTGGCGGGTGGCAGTCTGCTTCCCGGCGCGCGGAATCGACGGACTCAACCTGTCTGGCTGTCCTGGCCCGATACGGCAGAGAGCCAACGCAAGTCATTTACCCGCATCCGCCGTCAGCTCCTGCCTGGATTCGCCCTGGTGCATCGCCCCGATCTTCTGCGCGACCGGCTCACCAAACTGCGGGAAGAAACTGATCCCTCGGCCAGCGTGCTCGATGCCTTGCTCGACCTGACGCGCCTGAATCACGTTCCCGTGGAAACCGAAGCTGGCGAGGCATCCGTGAGCGATGGAGATGTGAAAACCGCTCCCCAAGCGACCGATTCGACCAAGCCGGACCAGGAGAGCCACAGGAAAGTCCAGTGGCAGATCGAGCGGCGTCCAGGCTGGCTGGTCCCCCTGCCGATCGGCTATGCCGGCATCTCCCCGCTGTACGCGCCGGGGACGGTCGCTGGCGCCCGTGATGAGACGACCCCGTTCCGCTTCGTGGAAAGCCTCTACTCGCTCGGCCAATGGATCGGTCCCCATCGCCTTACCAGCCTGGAACAATTGCTCTGGCACAGCAGCGCGGATTCCGAGGCCGGACTTTACCGCTGCATCAACCGCTATTCCGACACCCTTGCCAAAATCGACGTTGACGCCCTTCAAGGAGCATGAGCATGGCCAAGAACAACGAACTCACCACCGCTTCCGTCCTCGCCTTCGAGCGTAAGCTGGATCCATCTGATGCGCTCTTCAGCGGCGGGCACTGGGAGGATCTCGGCAATGGAGATCAGTGGCCCACTATTGGTATTCGCACGAAGTCTGTGCGCGGTACTAGCTCAAGTCGCCCTAAATCAAAGAGTAAAGATCCAGCCAAACTCGATGCGCCTATCGATCAGCCAAACTTGCAGACCGTCGATGTTGCGACCTTATCCAACAACGCCGACACCCTGCGCATCCGTTTCACCCTGCGGGTGTTGGGCGGTGCCGGAGTGCCCTCCGCATGCAACAACGCCGCCTATTTGGCAAAATTGCAGACGACGGTGCAGGGATATGTCAGCAAAAACGGTTTTGGCGAGCTGGCACGACGCTATGCCTACAACCTCGCCAATGGCCGTTTTCTCTGGCGTAACCGTGTTGGAGCTGAAGAGATCAAGGTCGAAGTCCGCCACTTAAAAGACGGAAAACCACAACAGACTTGGCGTTTCGATGCTCTGACGTTCAGCCTGCGCAATACTGAAGCGCCTGACGCACCGAAAAATGACCTCGCTCAATTGGCGAGCATCATCGAAATGGGTCTTTCTGGTCACGCCTATACGCTGCTGGAAGTGATCGCCTTCGCCCGTGTTGGCGACGGTCAGGAAGTCTATCCCTCGCAAGAACTGATCCTCGACAAAGGCGACAAAAAGGGGCAGAAAAGCAAGACCCTCTATACGGTGGGCGGGGTGGCCGCCATGCACAGCCAGAAGATCGGCAACGCCTTGCGCACCATCGACATCTGGTATCCCGACGCGGGCGATGGTCTCGGTCCCATCGCGGTCGAGCCCTACGGATCCGTGACCTCGCAAGGCAAGGCGTATCGCCAACCCAAGCAGAAGGCCGATTTCTACACCCTGCTCGATCGCTGGGTATTGAAAGACGAGGCGCCAGCCATCGAACAGCAGCATTTCGTCATGGCCAACCTGATCCGAGGTGGTGTCTTCGGGGATTCCGAGAAGGATTGATCCATGGACCACTATCTCGATATCCGTCTCCTGCCAGATCCGGAATTCACGCCGACGGTGCTCATGGACGCGCTCTTCGCCAAACTCCATCGTGCCCTCGTCGACCTAGCGAGTACGCAGATCGGAGTCAGCTTTCCTGGGAGACGGAAGGATCCCAAATGCCGCGATCTCGGGGATCTCATGCGAATTCATGGATTCGTCGGCGATCTGCGGAACCTGATGGAGTTATCGTGGCTGACCGGCATGCGCGATCACATCGACTTGTACGGACCGGCGCCGATACCGGACCGGATCGGTTACTGCACGGTTCGTCGGATGCAGGCCAAAAGCAGTCCCGAGCGGCTGCGTCGCCGTCTAGCCATACGTAAGGGCATCAGCGAGGAAGAAGCGCGACGATCCATTCCGGACAACAAAGCGAAACGGCTGGACTTGCCCTATCTCGCTATCAAGAGTCGGAGCACGGGACAAACCTTCCGGCTCTTCATCGATCAGCAACCATCGGCCCTTCAGAGTGAGGATGGCGTATTTAACCACTATGGATTCAGCCGCACGGCGACCCTGCCCTGGTTCTGACCCTTTTTTTCGAGGTCATCAATCGGCTTTTAAAATCAGTGTGTTAGGGTTTTGCGGAAAAAAGGGTGAGGTAACCATGAAAAGCGGATAAATTTATAAAAACAGAGGCTTGGGGTCTCTGTTTCCTAGTTCACTGCCGAGTAGGCAGCTCAGAAAACATCGCCGGGATTGCTCCACAGGTGCATCGCGTTCACTGCCGAGTAGGCAGCTCAGAAACTTTCCGTCGAAGAGTGGGCACAAATCACGGGGTTCACTGCCGAGTAGGCAGCTCAGAAATTCAGCAAACCAGCATCGACGGCCAGGTGCGCGTTCACTGCCGAGTAGGCAGCTCAGAAAAACACAGGTGATACATGACCAACGAAGACATCGTTCACTGCCGAGTAGGCAGCTCAGAAAGATAACGAGGGCGATCCAGAATGCTTCGATGGGTTCACTGCCGAGTAGGCAGCTCAGAAATACACCGTGCGCTTCCTAATTCGGCGTCTGCCGTTCACTGCCGAGTAGGCAGCTCAGAAACGAAACGCTCTCGCCGTGGCAATGCGCTCCTTGTTCACTGCCGAGTAGGCAGCTCAGAAAGACAAGGCTCTGAACGTTGGAAGGTACATCCGGTTCACTGCCGAGTAGGCAGCTCAGAAAAGAAAGGGTCTGGAAATTACGGCGGATTCCGAAGTTCACTGCCGAGTAGGCAGCTCAGAAAAGGATAGGGATGGACAGGCATGGCCGGAGAGGGTTCACTGCCGAGTAGGCAGCTCAGAAAAACGAACACAGATGGAGACTGTGGGACTCCGCGTTCACTGCCGAGTAGGCAGCTCAGAAAATGCACCAGCGCCGCGCCCACCAGGGCCAGAGGTTCACTGCCGAGTAGGCAGCTCAGAAAATGTTGGCGATGAAGTCTCGCGGGGTCATTGCAGTTCACTGCCGAGTAGGCAGCTCAGAAAAAGTCGGGGGATTCGATGACAAAGAATTTCAAGTTCACTGCCGAGTAGGCAGCTCAGAAATTGGGCAGCCACAGAACGATGTGATAGTGCAGGTTCACTGCCGAGTAGGCAGCTCAGAAAGTCAAGGGCGACCGGTACGCACCAATATTCCGGTTCACTGCCGAGTAGGCAGCTCAGAAATTCGAAGGTCCGGAGATCGAAACGCGTACCTTGTTCACTGCCGAGTAGGCAGCTCAGAAAATTGATCGGCTAGGGGAGGGGGCTATGGCCATGTTCACTGCCGAGTAGGCAGCTCAGAAATTACAACGCCGAGCGCGCGGGTCGGCTGGAGCGTTCACTGCCGAGTAGGCAGCTCAGAAAACCAGCTCCGGCGCATCGCTTGGGACCGACGAGTTCACTGCCGAGTAGGCAGCTCAGAAACCATTTGGGGTCGGGGCGCGAGCCGTGGTCGAGTTCACTGCCGAGTAGGCAGCTCAGAAATTGTAGGTTGGCGCTTCATCCCATGGCGGATCGTTCACTGCCGAGTAGGCAGCTCAGAAAACTCGGTACCTATTGGACAATCGGCCTCACCCGTTCACTGCCGAGTAGGCAGCTCAGAAAGCCGACCCGAAAGCGTAATTGTAGGTCTTGTCGTTCACTGCCGAGTAGGCAGCTCAGAAATCCCCGACATCGGACGGGGCTTCGGGGAGCAGGTTCACTGCCGAGTAGGCAGCTCAGAAATTGATGGACAGGTTCGAGGCGTCGCCCGTCTGGTTCACTGCCGAGTAGGCAGCTCAGAAAACTCCGCCGGCTGGTGGGCTTCCTTGCGGCTCGTTCACTGCCGAGTAGGCAGCTCAGAAATTCGCCGGCCAATCGCCCGCGGACGGCTTCACGTTCACTGCCGAGTAGGCAGCTCAGAAACACCGCAACAACCTGACCAGCGTGAACGCCGGGTTCACTGCCGAGTAGGCAGCTCAGAAAAAACGATATTCGCGGGCGTGATGGATGCCCTGGTTCACTGCCGAGTAGGCAGCTCAGAAAGTCGGTGCCGGTCGTGCCGTCGGTGCCGGTCGGTTCACTGCCGAGTAGGCAGCTCAGAAACTAACACAGGATGGATATAGGATGCTTTACATAGTTCACTGCCGAGTAGGCAGCTCAGAAAGAAGTCATGCGGGTGGTCTGGGTGATTGTCGGGTTCACTGCCGAGTAGGCAGCTCAGAAAAGGAACACAATAAATGTGATTGGCCAGAGTACGTTCACTGCCGAGTAGGCAGCTCAGAAAATACCGTGCCGTAGACAACGGCTCCGGCCTGGGTTCACTGCCGAGTAGGCAGCTCAGAAATTGATGTCGTGCAGGCAGTGCTCGACCTCGTCGTTCACTGCCGAGTAGGCAGCTCAGAAATGTTTATCCGGTTTCGGCAGGGTCAGACCCACGTTCACTGCCGAGTAGGCAGCTCAGAAAATACCGTGCCGTAGACAACGGCTCCGGCCTGGGTTCACTGCCGAGTAGGCAGCTCAGAAATTGATGTCGTGCAGGCAGTGCTCGACCTCGTCGTTCACTGCCGAGTAGGCAGCTCAGAAAAGGCTTGGGTGGCTCGTCGGTTAGGAGGGTCCGTTCACTGCCGAGTAGGCAGCTCAGAAAATGACGGCGGAGCAAACCACGACGTTCGACGTGTTCACTGCCGAGTAGGCAGCTCAGAAATTGATGAAAGTCGCTTTGGGCCATCGATTGACGTTCACTGCCGAGTAGGCAGCTCAGAAATTGATTGTGGCGTCAGGTAACGCCGAAGCCGTGTTCACTGCCGAGTAGGCAGCTCAGAAATTTGTAGCGTGCGGAGCGACAAAGGACGAGCGGTTCACTGCCGAGTAGGCAGCTCAGAAAGTTGAAATAAGGGGATCTCAACGCCCTGAAATGTTCACTGCCGAGTAGGCAGCTCAGAAATCGCGCGCTCTTAATCCAGCGTGATACGAGTCGTTCACTGCCGAGTAGGCAGCTCAGAAAACTATTGCCCGCGTGCGCCGCTCTTTCTGGATGTTCACTGCCGAGTAGGCAGCTCAGAAAAACAAGCCCGTGCTCATGCTCGCGCCGCTGGCGTTCACTGCCGAGTAGGCAGCTCAGAAAACATGTGCCGAAAGACTCGGACGGCTCCTAGGGGGTTCACTGCCGAGTAGGCAGCTCAGAAATTGATGTCATGGTGCTTGGAGCAGGCAGGGGAGTTCACTGCCGAGTAGGCAGCTCAGAAATGGCGTCCTGGATGAGTCGCTCGGGGCTCGTGGTTCACTGCCGAGTAGGCAGCTCAGAAAAGTCCAGCTCGACCTCGCGCGAGCCCACTCCTGTTCACTGCCGAGTAGGCAGCTCAGAAAACTCCGCCGACGGGTGGGCGTCCATGCTTGGAGTTCACTGCCGAGTAGGCAGCTCAGAAATGACCCACCCGATCGCCCGCGACCGCATCGTCGTTCACTGCCGAGTAGGCAGCTCAGAAATAATCGAGCGAGTGTTAGGCTAGCCTACATGAGTTCACTGCCGAGTAGGCAGCTCAGAAATCCGCCAGCGCCACGTACTGCGCCCTCCCCTCGTTCACTGCCGAGTAGGCAGCTCAGAAAATGACAACCCGGCGCTCGGGCGTCATGCGGAGGTTCACTGCCGAGTAGGCAGCTCAGAAAAACCGGACGCGCAACAAACACGACGCCCGGGAGTTCACTGCCGAGTAGGCAGCTCAGAAAAAGTGGCGACAGTTGTGGCCCCATGCCGCCGGGTTCACTGCCGAGTAGGCAGCTCAGAAATGCGAGCGCTGGCCGACAGCCCCGTGATCGCCGTTCACTGCCGAGTAGGCAGCTCAGAAAGAGCACCGCGCGCGCGGCGATCACGCCGGCATGTTCACTGCCGAGTAGGCAGCTCAGAAAAACCGCCGCGCCTGACCCTGTACCGCGCCGGCGTTCACTGCCGAGTAGGCAGCTCAGAAAGACAGGGCCGGGGATCCGGAGACCACGGCATGGTTCACTGCCGAGTAGGCAGCTCAGAAATTGTCGTCCTTCTGGGATGAATCGCCCGGTCGGTTCACTGCCGAGTAGGCAGCTCAGAAAGAGCGGTGACCGCCGTTGCCGCGCTGCCGGTCGTTCACTGCCGAGTAGGCAGCTCAGAAAAGAACAAGGTGACGGGGCCATAGGCGACGCCCGTTCACTGCCGAGTAGGCAGCTCAGAAATGATGGCCCAGTTGTACAAGGGCCAGCCAGACGTTCACTGCCGAGTAGGCAGCTTAGAAAGGTCAGAAGCGACAGATCGGGCCGCACGTCCCGTTCACTGCCGAGTAGGCAGCTCAGAAACAGGGTCTTCAGCGCTACGTGACACCGGAGCGGTTCACTGCCGAGTAGGCAGCTCAGAAATTTGACTGGCACAAATTTTCTTTGTGGACTCCGTTCACTGCCGAGTAGGCAGCTCAGAAAGCGCCCGAGCACCCCGCTCACTGCGTTCACTCGTTCACTCGTTCACTGCCGAGTAGGCAGCTCAGAAATCCCCTAGCCAATCAATGGCAGCCGACGAATGGTTCACTGCCGAGTAGGCAGCTCAGAAACACACTCAAAGCCAATCTACCGAGGGCATCAAGTTCACTGCCGAGTAGGCAGCTCAGAAAAAAGCCAATCCACCGAGGGCATCAATCCCGAAGTTCACTGCCGAGTAGGCAGCTCAGAAATTGGGCATCGACAAGGAGCCGGGACCGCCCTTGTTCACTGCCGAGTAGGCAGCTCAGAAAATGCAACCGCGCGCCCTTGGGCATCGATAAGGGTTCACTGCCGAGTAGGCAGCTCAGAAAGCTGTCCCCGTCGGTGCTGGTGTGTAGCAAGAGTTCACTGCCGAGTAGGCAGCTCAGAAATGACAGCGATGTTCATTGCTCGCAAGGTTTCCGGTTCACTGCCGAGTAGGCAGCTCAGAAATACCCCAGAGGATTACGGCTTGCCGCCGTCGTGTTCACTGCCGAGTAGGCAGCTCAGAAATGCAAAACGATCTCGGTGGGAGACCCGATGGCGTTCACTGCCGAGTAGGCAGCTCAGAAAACCATGAGAAGCGCGGCCCGGATGCCTCTCGGGTTCACTGCCGAGTAGGCAGCTCAGAAAGCCCGCGCCAACTGCGCGGACATCGCCCGCTGGTTCACTGCCGAGTAGGCAGCTCAGAAAGCCGAGGTCCAGCCGCCAGGTATCGCGCCAGGGTTCACTGCCGAGTAGGCAGCTCAGAAAAGCCAGGACGTGTGGCCCCACCGCCCGGTCACGTTCACTGCCGAGTAGGCAGCTCAGAAAAGCCAGGACGTGTGGCCCCACCGCCCGGTCACGTTCACTGCCGAGTAGGCAGCTCAGAAAACGGGGCAGGAACCGACGGACGATGGTTCCTGCCCCGGTACTAATTCGGCGGCCCGATCCCGAAGGCCCAGAGACCCAGGTTGAGGGTGACGAAGGAGAGCAGGGTCGTGATCAGCAGGGCGGAGGCACAGAGTTCACCCTGTCCGTAGCGTTGGGCGAGCAGTGGGAAGATCGTGACCATGGGCAGCCCGGAGAGGATTAGTGCGGCCTGGGTCAGCTTGGGGTCGAAGGCCGGAACCAGGGACAGCATCAGGAGTACCGCCGCGGGATGGATCAGGAGCTTGCCGCCGGCGATGGCCAGGGCCGCCTTGAGCCCATGGTGGAGCCGCTGACCGGCCAGGGCTCCGCCGATCGCGAACAGGGCCACCGCCGCCGCGGAGCCGGCCAGCATGTCCACCGTGCGCCCGAGCATGTCGGGCAGTCGCCAGCCGAGCCAGGCGAACAGAAGCCCGGCGGTGATGGCCTGGAGGATCGGATTCCTGGCCACCAGCCGCGCGACCCGGCCCAGGGTGCGGGCCAGCCCATGACGACCCCGGCTCTCATGCAGTTCCGCCAGAATCAGGGTCAGCGGCATGATGATCAGAACTTCGGTCAGGATCGCCATGGCGACCGCGATCAGCGCCTCGGCTCCCAGGATCTGGGAGACCAGGGCATAGCCGATATAGCCGCTGTTGGACATGGAGACGCCCATGCCGAAAAAGGCATTGTCCAGCGGATGCGAGCGCCGCGCGACGGCGGCGACGCTCAGCCCGATCGCGAAGGCGATCAAGGAGCCCGCCACATAGGCGAGCAGAAAAGGCGGGACGATGATCTGATCCAGCGGGCGTTGGGCCAGCGCATTGAAGAGCAGCGCCGGCAGGGCGAAGGACAGCACATAGCGGCCCATGGCGAGCGTGCCCTCGCGCGCGATCCAGTCCGCGCGCGTCGCGGCGAATCCGAGCGCGATCAGGATGAAGATGGGCGAGGTGATGGAAACGATGGCGGGCACGTCGGAGGCGTCCTTGGGGGCGGAGTCATGAAGTCAGGGCTCGGGGCTCGCCGAGGTTCTGGATCGCGACGGGGAAGCGTTGGCGAATCATCGCGTGAGCGGGAAAAAGCCTGGGGCTTGCCGCTATCGCTGGCTTGACCTGGAGGCGACTCGGACGCCCTCCCCAAGACCTTCGGCATGGGCTTCGCCCGCCTCTCTCGGGAGCGCCCTCGGCCCAACCCTATCTGTCCGCAAATAAACGAAATTGATATATCCAATCATTTTTTAGTTGACACCTCTCGTTCATCAATCACAGAATCCAGCGCTCTCCAAGGATCTCGCGCGCATATTCCAAGAATCAACGAGGGCCATTCTGCTCGTGCCCAGGCACGGCGGTAAACTAGCGCGCGCCTCCACCGTTCGACGAGACTCCATTACATTCACGGCCTGCCCGTGAGGTTGTTTTGCGTCTCTCGATTTTCGCTTCCTCCAACGCTCTCCAAAGGAACTCCCATGCAACAAAACACGGTCGACGCCATCAAGGCGCACCCGCGTTACCAGGAGCTCGTGTGCTCGCGTAAGTGCTTCGCCTGGAATCTGACGGTGCTGATGCTCGCCATCTACTACGGCTTCATCCTGGTCATCGCCTTCGCGCCCAAGCTGCTCGGCACGCCCATCTCGGACGGCGCCGTAACCACGATCGGAATGCCGGTCGGCGTTGTCATCATCGTCAGCGCCTTCATCCTGACCGGACTCTATGTCGCCAAGGCCAACAGCAAGTTCGACGCCCTGACCAAGATGATTCGGGAGGATCTGCAATGAGGCGCTTCTCGATCTGGGGCGTCCTGCTCGCTCTTCTGGTTCCCTTCGCCCTTATCGCTGGACCGGCCGTGACCGGTGAAGTCGAGCGGCAGGCCACCAACTACACCGCGATTTATATGTTCCTGGCGTTCGTCGCCGGTACGCTCGGCATCACCTATTGGGCGGCCAAGCGCACCCGTTCCGCCGCCGATTTCTACACCGCCGGCGGCGGCATCACGGGCTTTCAGAACGGCCTAGCGATCGCGGGCGACTACATGTCGGCCGCCTCCTTCCTGGGTATCTCCGGCCTGGTGTTCGCGTCCGGCTACGATGGCCTGATCTACTCCATCGGCTTCCTGGTCGGCTGGCCGATCATCATGTTCCTGATCGCCGAGCAGATCCGCAACCTGGGCAAGTTCACCTTCGCCGACGTCAGCTCCTACCGCTTCGGTCAGACCAAGATCCGCACCATGGCGGCCGTGTCCTCCCTGGTGGTGGTCTCCTTCTATCTGATCGCCCAGATGGTCGGCGCCGGCAAGCTGATCCAACTCCTGTTCGGACTGGATTACTGGATGGCGGTGGTCGCGGTCGGCGCCCTCATGATGGTCTATGTCATCTTCGGCGGCATGACCGCCACCACCTGGGTGCAGATCATCAAGGCGGTGCTGCTGCTCTCCGGCGCGACCTTCATGGCCATCGCGGCGCTGTCGACCTTCGGTTTCTCGCCCGAGGAGATGTTCCGTCAGGCCGTTGAAACCCATCCGAAGGCGCTGTCCATCATGGCGCCTGGCTCGCTGGTCACGGATCCGATCAATGCCATTTCGCTGGGCCTGGCGCTCATGTTCGGCACCGCCGGCCTGCCGCATATCCTGATGCGTTTCTTCACCGTGCCGGACGCCAAGGAGGCGCGCAAGTCGGTCTTCTACGCCACCGGCTTCATCGGCTATTTCTACATCCTGACCTTCATCATCGGCTTCGCGGCCATCGTGATGCTGGCCCAGCATCCCGAGTTCTACAAGCCTGAGGCGCTCGCCGCCGATGGTTCGGTCATCAAGGCCCAACTCGTCTCGGGGATCAATGGCGGTACCAACATGGTCGCCATCCGGCTGGCCGAAGCGGTCGGCGGCAATCTCTTCCTCGGCTTCATCTCCGCGGTCGCCTTCGCCACCATCCTCGCGGTGGTCGCGGGTCTGACCCTGGCTGGCGCCTCGGCCATCTCGCATGACCTCTACGCCAGCGTCATCGCGCGCGGTCGCAGCAACGAGACCACCGAGATCCGTATCTCCAAGATCGCCACCTTCGGGTTGGGTCTGCTCGCCATCGTGCTCGGTATCGCCTTCGAGAGTCAGAACGTGGCCTTCATGGTGGGCCTGGCGTTCGCGATCGCGGCCAGCGCCAACTTCCCGGTCCTGGTCGCCTCGATCTTCTGGGGCAAGATGACCACGAATGGCGCCCTGGTCGGCGGTCTGGTCGGACTCATCAGCGCGGTCACGCTCACCATCCTGTCCAAGGCGGTGTGGGGCGACGCGCTGGGTCATACCGCGCTGGTGGATGGCAAGGAGGTCGCCGTTGGGCTGATTTCGCTCAACAACCCGGCGATCGTTTCGATGCCGCTGGCCTTCTTCTTCATCTGGATCGTGTCCCTGCTGGACAACTCGGAACGCGCCAAGGTGGATCGCGCGGCCTTCGAGGCACAGCGGATTCGCTGCGAGACCGGCATCGGCGCGGAAGGCGCCTCCGGCCACTAAGGATGGAATCGGTTGGTCTCGGGGCAGGATGTCCCGAGGCCGACGGCAGGAATCGCCAGTACGAAAAACGGGGCCATTGGCCCCGTTTTTTGTTGTCGCGCCGACGTACCTCGGAGCTTGTGAAAAACTCGTAGGATGGGCAGAGCGCAGCGATGCCCATCCTGTACGCTCCGAGGCTTAAAGATACATCGAACCGTGCCGGTGTCATCCGGCACGGTCCTGAAGGCACAGCGGTTTGAAAGATGGGCATCGCTCTCGCTCTGCCCATACTACGGGTCGAGTTCAGGCTGGGTTGAATCGTTTCACAAACTCTCAGATCTGGAACGGATAATCGGAGATCCCCGGATTCCCCTTGACGTTCTTGAGCTTGGGCGTATTGAGTCGCTCGATCTTGACCGTTTTGATATCACGCAGATAGGTCGCGACCGTTTCCCAGATGGGCTCGCCGGGCGATTGACTGCCGACCGTGGCCCAGCCGGCCACCATGTAGTTCTTCCCGGCCTCGATCCGGGTGCCGTCGTCGAGCGTCATGTCCTGGATGCGCTCGCCCATGCCGGCGGCCGGATCGCAGACATAATTCAGACCGCCCACCCGCACCATGTCGCCGCCCTGCTGCACATAGGGGTCGGGATTGAAGAGGTTGTCGCAGACGTCCTCCAGGATCATCTTGATGTCGGCCCCGCTCATCTCGCGCCGATAGGTTTCGGGATAGGTGATGCAGGTCTGGTCCATGACGTGATCCATGGTGATCGCCTGTCCGGGCGGCACCGTGGTTCCCCAGCGGAAGCCGGGCGAGAGGCTGATCTGGGCCTCCTTCACCTTGAGCAGGGCGTCGCAGATGACCTGATCGAAGGTGCCGTTGAAATTGCCGCGGCGATAGAGCAGTTCCTCGGCGGTCGCCAGCTTCTCCTCCAGTTGGGCCTTGTAGGGCGCGCGGACACCGGCGATATAGTCCGCCATCGCCGCATTGGGCTGGATGAGGTTGGAGAAGACCGGCAGCAGGCGGTAGCGGAAATCACTCAGCTTGCCGTCCTTGACCTCCAGATCCATGACGCCGACGAACTTGCCATTGGAGCCGGCGTTGGTGACCAGGGTCTTGCCACCGGAATTCTCGACCAGGGTGGGCGCCGGCATGCCGTCATGGGTGTGACCGCCAAAAATGACATCGATGCCAGTCACCCGCGAGGCCATCTTGAGATCCACGTCCATGCCGTTGTGTGAGAGCACCACGACCAGGGCCGGCTTCTCGTCCTCGCGCACCTGGTCGACGATCTCCTGCATCCGGCCGTCCTCGATGCCGAAGGTCCAGTCCGGGATGAAGCGCTGGGGGTTGGCGATCGGGGTGTAGGGGAAGGCTTGGCCGATGATGGCCACCTTGACCCCGCCAACATCTTTCATGACGTAGGGTTTGAAAGCCAGGCCGGCGTCCTCGTCGAAGCCGGCGAAGTCGCTGAAACGATAGTCGAACAGGGCCTCCTCGCGCACCTTGACGTTCTGGGCGACGAAATCGCCCTTGAACTCGGCGATGTTGCGGATGACCTCCTCGTCGCGATAGGTGAACTCCCAGTGTCCGGTCATGACGTCGACGCCGAGCAGGTTGCAGGCGCCGACCATGTCCATGCCGCGCGTCCAGAAGGCGGTACCGGATCCCTGCCAGGTGTCGCCGCCATCGAGCAAGAGGCTGTTGCCGTCGCCGGCCTCGGCCCGCAGCCGGTCGACCAGCGTCTTGATGTAAGCGAAGCCGCCGACGGTGCCGAAGCGCTCCGCGCCGGCCGCGAAATCGAGATAGCTGAAGGCGTGGGCCTCGCGGCTGCCTGGGGCGATCCCAAAGTGTTTCAGCAGCGCCTCGCCAACCAGATGAGGTGGCTGGCCGAGCGCCGGTCCAATGCCGAGATTCACGTTTGGCTCACGAAAATAAACCGGGTTGAGCTGGGCGTGGGTGTCGGTGATGTGCAGCAGCCTCAGATTGCCGAACCTGGGGATCTCGTAAGGGTCGGACGGCGATTTCTTTTCCGCGAAGCTCGATGCGGGGAGCAGACCGGCCGCGCTGGCCAGCGCCATGAGTCGGATGAATTCACGTCGTGAAAGCGACATTGGATGAGAGCCCTCCTGCCTGTTGCGGAAACAGTCTTTGTTTTTCGATGAAAGGCGCGTACTCGCGAGCGGGATTGGCTGTTCGCCATGCTCCGCGCCGACCGAGCCAAGATGTCTGGGCTGACGAACGGAATACCAGACGTGGCGGCCCCCATCGTGGGGCGCGATCCGTCCGCTATCCATCACCGCCCGTCGTCTGGCGGATTGTCCGACGGCTTTGCATCCTTTTCCACGCTTGAAATTCGCGGCGATCCCCGCAAGCTTTCGCCCTTGCGGGCGGCGTGAATCACCCGCTGATCGTATGGATTTTGCCCATCCATTGTCGCGGCTTCCACGGGCGCCTGGCCGTGCTAGCATCGGGAACCCGGCGCGGGACCGCTTCACTGGACCGCCTGGCGATGGGGCGAAAGCAAAAATAATGGTCCTTGGTTTTGGAGCCATCCAATCCAACGGTTCAAAACGTCAATGATCGAGAGGAGGCTTCGCATGCCAACAACCGCGTTAAACCGATCACGCCTGGCCGCGCTCGCACTCGGGCTGTCGGCCATGGTTCCCGGCCCGATCCTGGCGGCCATTCCCGACGACATGGCGCTCGATGGCGATGCCGCTGTGGGTAAGTTGGTCGCCAACGACCGCGCCAAGGGAAATTGCGTCGCCTGCCATGCGATGGCGGGATCCGAGGGGCCTGGCTCAATCGGGCCGGTTCTGATCGCGATGCAGACACGTTTCCCTAGCAAGAAGGAACTGGCTAATCAGATCTGGGACGCGACGGTCAAGAATCCGGAGGCCGTCATGCCGCCATTCGGCAAGCACCAGATCCTGAGCCAGAAAGAATTCGTGGATGTCGTCGAATTCATCTGGTCGTTATAAGAAACCGCTTCCGGAGGACGAATGATCGTGAATAAGAACACCCTGATCCTCGCGGTAGCCGGTCTGGCTTGCCTGTTGGCTGGCCCGCTCGCGGCGGAGACCCCCAAGGAAGAACAGGAAGCCTTCCAAACGTATTTCAAAAAGCGTTTCCCGAACGTGCCGGAAGACGATTTCAAGAATGGCGCCTATGCGATCGACCCGGTCGGGCGCGAGAATTGGGAGGCGATCGAGGAGTTTCCGCCTTATGAGAACTCCATCAGCAACGGCGAAACCATGTGGAACAAACCCTTCGCCAACGGCAAGGGCTATGCCGACTGCTTCCCGGACGGACCCGCGATCCAGGGAAAATATCCCTACTGGGATAAGGCGCGTGGTCTGGTCGTGACGCTTCCGCTCGCACTCAACGAATGTCGCGCGGCCAACAAGGAGGAACCGCTGAAATATCAAAAGGGTCCAATCGCCGACCTCGTCGCCTACATCGCCTTCGAGTCACGCGGCCAGATCACCAAGGTCGAGATCCCCGAGGATGATCCGCGCGCCCTGGAGGCTTACCAGAAGGGCAAACAGTTCTATTTCGCCCGTCGTGGCCAGCTCAATTTTTCCTGCGCCCAGTGTCATCTGGGTAACTCCGGGACCAAGCTGCGGACCGAGATCCTGAGTCCGGCCCTGGGACACACCACCCATTGGCCGGTCTATCGTTCCGAATGGGGGGAAATGGGAACCCTGCATCGGCGCTTCGCCGGCTGCAACGAGCAGGTCCGGGCCAAGGCGTTCAAGCCGCAGGGCGAGGAATACCGCAACCTCGAATATTTCCTCACCTATATGAACAACGGGCTCGAACTCAACGGCCCAGGTGCTCGCAAATAGGCGGTTCTGGCCGTCGATCATAAGCACAACGAGCATCGCGTCCCAATACGGTCCGGCGTTGCCAGCGGCGGCGCGGGCGGAAAAGATGAGAGAGGAGCATGAATAGAATGAAGTTCCATGGACTATCGAAAGGCGTGCTGATCACCGCCCTGCTGGTGTGTCTCCCGCTGACCAGCGCCTGGGCGACCCATCGCTCCGAGGCGGAGCAGGCGATCGCCGAGGCCAGGGCCGCCCACGAGCAGGCGGTGTCGGCCAATGCCGCTTCCCCTGAAACGGCGGCGATGATCGAGCAGGCGGAGGGATTGCTGCCCTTGCGCCAATACACCAAGGCGGTCGAACTCGCGATCCAGGCCAAGCGGCAGGATGACTTCGCCGTCCGGCAGGCCGCCGGCGGCAAGGGCGGTGATTCCGACGCCAAGAGCCAGGCGGAGGCGGCGCTCGCCGCGGCCGAGGCCGCCCGAGCGAAGGCGGACTCGGTCGGGGGAGAGTGGCGGGATACCGCCAAGATGATCGCGGAGGCCGAGGGCCTGGTTAAGTCTGGGAGTTATCAAGAGGCCATCGCGCTGGCCAACCGGGCCAGAGTCCAGGGGGAAAGGGGCTACGAGCAGGCGCTCGGTGAACGGGAGGCGGGTTTCCCCTCCTATATGATCGAGAAGCCTTGATCCGGGATCCGATCCGTCTCCCGATCGCCTCTTCAAAACAGTCCAGGAGAATCGCCGCATGCAAACCACAGAATCCTGGCGTCGCCTTGCGATGCTTGCCTGTCTGACCGCTCCGATCACGGCCTTCGCCGCTGATAACAAGATCACGCCGACGATCGAAACCATGGATGTGCTCCATAACGGCCAGACCGTTACCATCCAGCGCGGCCACGACCGTAACGCCACCCTGCCCGAGATTTTCCAGAAGACCGACCGCGGCTGCCCGCCCTTCTGCGTGCAGCCCATGGTCGCGGTCGAGGGCGTCGAAACCGTCGGCGAAGTCGAGGTTCTGGGTTATCTGCACCGCATGACCCAGGGCGAGCAGGATCTCATGCTGATCGACTCCCGCACCCCCGATTGGGTCATGCGGGGCACCATCCCTGGGTCGGTCAACATCCCCTGGAACAAGATCAGTCGCGACAAGGCCGGCACCTTCGAGACGCCCAGCGAGGCCGATAGCTTCCACCACATCCTGCAGGACGAATTCGGCGTTGATCGCAACGCGACGACCGGGGCCTGGGATTTCAGTCAGGCCAATACCCTGATTTTTTTCTGCAACGGCATCTGGTGCGCGCAATCCACCGCCAATCTTCAGACCCTGGTCAACATCGGCTACCCGGTCCACAAGCTCAAGTGGTATCGCGGCGGTATGCAGGATTGGGTCAGCGTCGGCCTGACCACCGTGAAGCCCTGAGGTTTTCACCGTCGAGCCCGCGGGATCCGCCGCGATCCCGCGGGTTACTCTTGCCCGGCATTCAGCTTATGGCTTCGGCCCAGGTTCCGCAGGCTCGGTATCCATACCCCTTTATCCCAAAGCAGGCTAAAATGCCCGGATCGCGCGGGTGGCGGAATTGGTAGACGCGCTGGATTTAGGTTCCAGTGGAGTAATCCGTGGGGGTTCGAGTCCCCCCTCGCGCACCAGGCTCTCGGCCGGTATCTCGCCTCCACTTCAGCCCGGCGACGCTCGCGGCATCGGCCATGACGCTTGGCGACCGGGCGGTCGGCCAGCCAAAGCGGACCAACCCCCAGACGAGGATCGACACATGGCCACGACCCACGGCCCGCGCCATGGCAAGACCGGCAAGCCCATCGATACCGCCAAGCTCGACCAGGTGGTCGCGGACGCGCGCAAGGCGAGCGACGAGCGGGCCGCCGGCTATCGGGATCAGGCGCTCAAGCTCTACGACTGGGTCTGCGGACGCTGCGCCCGGACCTTCACGCGCGAGAATCTGCGCGAGCTGACGGTGCATCACAAGAACATGAATCACGACAACAACCCGCCCGATGGGAGCAATTGGGAGTTGTTGTGCGTTTACTGTCACGATAATGAGCATCAGAAGTACGAGGAGCATCTCGCCTCGCTCGCCGGTGGGCCACGCCGCGCGGCCGGTACCGCCGCGACGGTCACGACCTTCAACCCCTTCGCGGATCTCGCCGAACGGCTCAAGAAGGATGGCTAGAGCCCGCGGGATCCGCTGGCCATTCAGGCGGGAACCTTCGATCGCGACTCCGTGTCATCCAGGGGCCGGCTTGGACGCCGACCGACCAACGACGCCCCGTCGTCAACCAGCGTCCTAGCTTCACGGAGCCCCAAGACCGCATGTCCGACCATCTCTTTTTCGCCTCCGCCCCGAAGCACATGGGCAGCCTGCTCGCCGAGGAACTCATCCGGCTGGGCATGGCGGATGCCACCGAGACGCGCGGCGGCGCCCGCTTCTCCGGTCGGCTGGAGGATGGCTATCGGGCCTGTCTCTGGTCGCGGATCGCCAATCGCATTCTTCTGCCGCTCGCGCAGGCGCCGCTCTCGTCGCCGGAGGAACTGCACGCCATCGCGCTCGCGCTCCCCTGGGAGGAGCACCTGACGCCCGAGCGGACCTTCGCCATTCAGTTCGACGGTACGCTCACGGGCGTCACCAATCGGCACTTCGCGGTGCTCCGGGTGAAGGACGCGATCGCCGATCGCTTCACCCAGTTGTACGGCCAGCGTCCGAGCGTCGATCTGGTGGCCCCGGATCTGCGCATCCATCTCTACGGTCATCAGGACAGCATCGCCTTCAGCCTCGATCTCTCCGGCGAGTCGCTGCATCAGCGTGGTTACCGCGATGAGGGCTCGGCCGCCCCGCTCAAGGAAAACCTCGCCGCCGCCCTGCTGATGCGCGCGGGCTGGCTCGATATCGCGGCCGAGGGCGGCGCCCTAGTCGATCCCATGTGCGGTTCGGGCACGCTGGTCATCGAGGGCGCCCTGATCGCGGCCGATATCGCCCCCGGCCTGCTGCGCGAGCGCTTCGGTTTCCATGGCTGGTCCCAGCACGACGAGACGATCTGGCAACGCCTGCTCGACGAGGCGCGCATCCGGCGCGATGCCGGTGTGCAGCGGCTGGGCTCGCTGCGCGGCTATGACGTCAATCCCAACGCCATCCGCGTCTCGCTCCATCACCTGGAGCGCGCCGGCTTGGCGGGTCTCGCCCATTTCGAGCGTCGCGAACTGAGCGACTGCCGTCCGGGCCGGCTGGAGGACGAGGGGTTGGTCATCGTCAACCCGCCCTATGGCGAACGACTGGGTGCCGATGACGACCTGCCCCAGCTCTACGCGCGCCTGGGCTCGGTGCTCCGGGAGCGATTCCTGGGCTGGCGCGCGGCGGTATTCACGGCCAATCCGGATCTCGGCAAGAACATGGGGCTGCGGGCGGTGCGCATGCATAGCCTCTACAACGGCCCGATCGAGTGCCGGCTGCTCAGTTTTCAGGTCGAGCCGCGCTACTTTGTCACCAATCATCCCCGCCCCCTGCCGCCCGAGGAACGCAGCGAGGGCGCGACCATGCTCGCCAATCGGCTCGCCAAGAACCTCAAGTCGCTGCGCAAGTGGCAGAAGGTCGAGAATCTGACCTGTCTGCGGATCTATGACGCCGATCTGCCCGAATACGCGCTGGCGATCGATGTCTATGACGCCGACAAGCGTTGGGTCCATGTCCAGGAATACGCCGCGCCGCCCAGCATCGATCCCAAGCGCGCGCGTCACCGTCTGCGCGAGGCGCTGGGTCTGATCCCGGAGATCCTGGAGGTGCCGGGCGATCAGGTCTTCCTCAAGGTTCGGCGGCCCCAGAAGGGACGCAACCAGTACGAGCGACTGGCCGAGACCCGCAATTTCCACGAGGTCTCGGAGGCCGGACATCGCTTCCTGGTCAATTTCGAGGATTATCTGGACACGGGTCTGTTTCTCGATCACCGCGACATCCGCCGTCTGATCGAGAGCCTGGCGACCGGCAAGCGCTTCCTGAACCTTTTCGGCTATACGGGCACGGCCACGGTCTACGCGGCCAACGGCGGCGCCTCCGCCACCACGACCGTGGACATGTCCCGGACCTACCTGGAATGGGCCGCCAGCAACCTGTCCCTGAACGGCATCCAGGGCCCCAACCATGAGCTGATCCAGGCCGATTGCGTGCGCTGGATCGACACCGTCGCCGGGCGCCGCAAGTTCGATCTCATCTTCCTGGATCCGCCGAGCTTCTCGACCTCCAAGCGCATGTACGGCACGCTCGATATCCAGCGCGACCATGTGGGGCTCATCAATTCCACCATGCGCCTGCTGGATCCCGACGGCCTGCTGATCTTCTCCAACAATCTGCGTCGCTTCCGCATCGATCTGGAAGGGCTGTCCCCGCTCCATGTGGTCGATATCAGCGCCGAGACGCTCCCGCGGGATTTCATCCGCAACCCGCGCATCCACAATTGCTGGATGATCCGGTTCCGTCAGCCATGAGTCGGCCGCCGCATGCGACCCGAAGCCGCGACGCTCATGCTTGAGGTCGTCGGGCTGGAGTGCCGACGGGGCGATCGGCGCCTCTTTTCCGGTCTGGGTCTGACCCTGGAGGCGGGGACGCTCCTGCATGTGCGCGGACGCAACGGCAGCGGCAAGACGACCCTGCTGCGCACACTCTGCGGACTCTTCGCGCCCGACGCCGGCGAGGTGCGCTGGCGAGGCGAGTCCATTCGCGATCTGGGTGATGAATATCGCCGCGATCTGCTCTATTTCGGGCATCTCAACGGCATCAAGGGCGAGCTGACCGGGATCGAGAACCTCGCCATCGCCGCCACGCTGGACGGGGATCGGGTCGCGACGGCCGACATCTGGACGGCGCTCGAGCGCATCGGGCTCGCCGGATTCGAGGATCTGCCCACCCGCATGCTCTCCCAGGGTCAGAAGAAGCGGGTCGCGCTGGCCCGTCTCATGCTCAGTCGCGCCAAACTCTGGGTTCTGGACGAGCCATTCACGGCGCTCGACGTGGATGCCGTGAGCCTGCTCCAGGGGTTGATCGCCGGGCATGTGGCCGGCGGCGGCCTGACCGTCCTGACCACGCACCAGGAGGTGCCGCTGACCTCGGGTCAGGTCGCGCGCCTGGATCTGGGGAGCTGAATCGCCATGGCCCGTGTCTTCTGGTGCATCCTGATTCGCGATCTCACGCTGGCCATGCGCCGGCGCACCGACGTGCTGACGACGCTCTTTTTCTTCGTGATTGTCGTGAGCCTTTTTCCGCTCGGCGTCGGCACCGAGCGCAAGATACTGGAGATCCTCGGCCCGGGCGTGGTCTGGGTGGCGGCGCTGCTGGCCTCGATGCTGGCCCTGGAGCGGCTGTTCGCGGCGGATTACGAGGACGGCACGCTTGAGCAGATGCTGCTGACCGCGCAGCCGCTCTCGCTGCTGGTGCTGGCGAAGATCAGCGCCCACTGGATCCTGACCGGGCTGCCGCTGGTCCTGATCGCCCCACTGGTCGGCATGCAGTACCATCTCACGGGCACGGCGATCTGGGTCATGATGCTGGCGCTGCTGCTCGGCACCCCCATCCTGAGCCTGATCGGGGCGATCGGAGCGGCCCTGACCCTGGGATTGCGCGGCGGGGGTATCCTCTTGTCGCTCCTGATCCTGCCGCTTTATATTCCGGTGCTGGTCTACGGCGCCGGCGCGGTCGAGGTCAGTCGCATAGACCTCATGGATGTCCAGCCCTATCTCATGCTGTTGGGGGCGTTTTTCCTGATCGCTCTTATCCTCGCCCCGCTGGCCTCCTCGGCGGCGCTGCGGATCTCGCTCGAATAACCGATTCTTCCCACGCTCAACGGTTGCATCCAAGCCCATGTCCCTGAACTGGTTCAAACTCGCCTCTCCCGCGTCCTTCTACCCGGTCGCCGGACGCCTCGTGCCGCTGTTCTGGATCCTGACGGTCGGGCTGCTGCTGCTCGGCTTCTATTGGGGATTCTTCCAGACGCCCGACCAGCTCGGCGGCAGCAACGCGCAGAAGGAGTATTACCGCATCATCTTCATCCATGTCCCCGCGGCCTGGATGTCCATGTGGCTTTATATGGTGATCGTCGGCTGGGCCGCGATCGGGCTGGTCTTCAACACCCGTCTTTCCTTCATGATGGCCAACGCGGTGGCCCCGACCGGGGCGATCTTCACCTTTCTCGCCCTCTGGACCGGCGCCTTCTGGGGGCGCACCAGTTGGGGTACCTACTGGGACTGGGATCCGCGGCTGACCTCCGAGCTGGTGCTGTTTTTCCTCTACATCGGTTATATCGCCCTGCACTCGGCCATCGACGACACCCGTCGCGCGGATCGCGCCTCGGGCCTGCTGGCCATCGTCGGGCTGGTCATGGTTCCGGTCATCTACTGGTCGATCAACTGTCCGGATCCCACCCAGTGCGCGGCTCTGCACCAGCGCTCCGACCTGACCCGGATCGATGGCAACATCCTGTTTTCGATGCTGATCATGACGCTGGGCTTCTGGATGTATTCGTTCGCCACCAGCTTCATGCGTCTGCGCGGCATCATCCTGACGCGCGAGGCGGAGAGCGCTTGGGTCCGTGAACTCTTGAGCCAGGAGAATCCGAAATGAGCGATTTTTTCTCGCAGGGAGGCTACGCCTTCTTCGTCTGGGGCGCCTATGGGATGGTAGTGGTCCTTTTGTTGATCGAGATCCTGCAATTGCGTTCGCAACGTCGAACCATTTTGGCTCGTCTTGGTCGATTGACCCGGATGCCTGGGACTCGGACCTCTGATTTCGGAGCAACAGAATGAAAGCAAGACAGAAGCGTTTGGCCTTCGTCGGACTGGCCATCGTCGGAATCGGCGCGGCCTCGGCCCTGGCCGTCACCGCCCTCAAGAGCAATCTCTCCTATTTCTTCAGCCCGTCCCAGGTCATCGCCAACGAGGCGCCCCCGGATCATGTGTTCCGGTTGGGCGGGCTGGTGACCAAGGGCACGGTGCAGCGGCAGAAGGACGGTCTGACCGTTCACTTCGACGTCACCGACAACGCCCAGACCGTCAAGGTCGCCTATACCGGCATCCTGCCGGATCTTTTCAGCGAGGGCACGGGCGTTGTCGCCAAGGGCCGCCTGGGATCCGACCGGATCTTCTACGCCGACGAGGTCCTGGCCAAGCACGACGAGGAATACATGCCGCCGGAGGTCGCGAGCACGCTCCAGACGGCGCACGCCCAGGGTGTCGTGGAAAGCGCCGCCCAAGCCAGCGGGGCGACCAACTGATGGCCCCCGAACTCGGGCACTTCGCGCTCCTCCTGGCGCTGGTTCTCTCCCTCGTCCAGGCCAGTGTTCCGCTGGTCGGCAGCTTCACTGGCAACCGCACCTGGATGGCCATGGGGCGGCCCCTGGCCTGGGGTCAACTGACCTTCATCGGGATCGCCTTTCTCTGTCTGCTGCTGGCCTTCCTGACCGATGACTTCTCGGTCATCTATGTCGCGACCAATTCCAACAGCCTGATGCCGAGCCTTTATAAAATCTCGGCCATCTGGGGCGCGCACGAGGGCTCGTTGCTGCTCTGGGTCCTGATGCTGGCGGGTTGGGGCGCGGCGGTCGCCTCGCTCAGCCGCAATCTTCCGCTGCCGATGATCGCTCGGGTCATCTCGGTGCAGGCGATGATCGCGATCGGTTTCCTGCTATTCACGCTGCTGACCTCCAATCCCTTCGATCGCATCTTTCCCGTGCCGCTGGAGGGACGCGATCTGAATCCATTGCTCCAGGATTTCGGCCTCGCCATCCATCCGCCCATGCTCTACATGGGGTATGTCGGCTTCTCGGTCGCCTTCGCCTTCGCCATCGCGGCCCTGATCGGCGGTAAGCTCGACGCCGCCTGGGCGCGCTGGTCGCGGCCCTGGACCACGGTCGCCTGGGTCTTCCTGACCCTCGGCATCGCGCTCGGCTCCTGGTGGGCCTATTACGAACTGGGCTGGGGCGGCTGGTGGTTCTGGGATCCGGTCGAGAACGCCTCCTTCATGCCCTGGCTGGTCGGCACCGCGCTCATGCATTCGCTGGCGGTGACCGAGAAACGCGCCGCCTTCAAGACCTGGACGGTGCTGCTCGCCATCTCGACCTTCTCGCTCTCGCTGCTCGGAACCTTCCTGGTCCGTTCGGGCGTCCTGACCTCGGTGCACGCCTTCGCGACCGATCCGGCGCGTGGCAGCTTCATTCTGCTGTTTCTCTGCGTCGTCATCGGTGGCTCGCTGGCGCTCTACGCCTGGCGCGCGCCGAGCATCTCGGGCGGCGGTCGCTTCGATCTGCTCTCGCGCGAGACCTTACTGTTGATCAACAACCTGCTGCTCACCACGCTGGCGGCGATGGTGCTGTTCGGCACCCTGGCGCCGCTCATCTACGAGGCCGCCGGCTGGGGCAAGATCTCGGTCGGCTTTCCCTGGTTCAACAAGATGTTCGTGACCCTGTCGCCGCTGTTGATCCTGGCCGTCGCCATCGGACCCCTCGCGCATTGGAAACACGACGAGCCCGGACGCTTGATCCGATCGCTCTGGCTCGCCCTCGCGCTCGGTATCCTGGCCTTCCTGGCGGCCTCGCTGCCGATCTTCTCCGCTGGGAACCTGGCGGTCGGCTTCGGTGTCGGGATGTCGGTCTGGCTGGCCTCCGCGCTGCTGCTCAGTCTGTTCGGCCGTCTGCGCCACAAGGGCGGGCTGAAGGGGCTGGCGGCGGATCTCTCCGGCAATAGCCGCAGTTATTACGGCATGTGGCTGGCGCACCTAGGGCTGGCGGTGTTCGTCGTGGGCGTGACCATGGTGTCGATCCATGGCACCGAGACGGATGTACGCATGTCTCCCGGCGCGACGCTGGAGGACTCGGGCTATCGGTTCCAGTTCAATGGAGCCAAGGCGGTCACCGGACCCAACTACAGCGCCTTTCGCGGCGATTTCGTCGTCTATCGCGGCGAGCGGGAGATCGCCCGGCTCTACCCGGAGAAACGCAATTATTTCTCGGGAGGCATGCCCATGACGGAGGCCGCGATCGACGCGGGCTTCCTGCGCGACATCTACATCTCGCTCGGCGAGCCGGTCGGCAACCAGGGCGACTGGGCCTTGCGGGTCTACTACAAGCCCTTCGTCCGCTGGATCTGGCTTGGCTGCATCCTGATGGGCCTCGGTGGCACGCTGGCCGTGACCGACCGGCGTTACCGTATCGCCCGCCGTACCGCCACCGCCCCAATGGGCGGCGTCGCGGCGATCGCATGATCCGACTGAATTAGGCCACCCATGACCCAATCCGCCTCTCGTGCCCTGATCCCGCTCGGCCTCTTTCTCGCCTTGGCCGCGCTGCTGTTCTATGGGTTGCAACTGGATCCGAGAAAGGTGCCGTCGCCGCTCGTCGGCAAGCCGGCGCCCGACTTCGCGCTCCAGTCGCTCAAGGATCCGAACCAGACGCTAACCAAGGACATCCTGATCGGTCAGGTCTCGCTGGTGAACGTCTGGGCCTCCTGGTGCCCCTCCTGCCGGCAGGAGCACGGCGAGCTGATGCGTATCGCGCGTCAGTCCGACGTGCAGGTGATCGGATTCAACTGGAAGGACACCCGCGCCGAGGCGCTCCAGATGCTCCAGCAATTCGGCGATCCCTATGCCATGACCTTTTTCGACCCGGATAACCGCTCCGGGATCGACTGGGGTGTCTATGGCGCGCCCGAGACCTTCGTCGTCGACCGCGAGGGCATCATCCGCCACAAGCGCATCGGGCCGATCGACGCCAAGGTGTGGGAAGAGGAAATCCGGCCCATCGTCGAGCGCTACCAGACCAATCCATCATGATCCAGATGAAATCCAAATCGCTCTTGATCGGGCCGATGTTGGCCGGCGTCCTGCTGGCTGGCGCGGCCCAAGCCTTCACGCTTGAGGAATTCACCTTCGAGGATCCGGCCCGGGCCGAGGAATTCCGGGATCTGATCGGCGAACTGCGCTGCCTCGTCTGTCAGAACGAGTCCCTGGCCGGATCCCAGGCCGGCGTCGCCCAGGATCTCCGCAAGGAGGTCTATCGGATGATGCAGGAGGGCCAGAGCCGCCAGGACGTGGTCGACTTCCTGGTCTCCCGTTATGGCGACTTCGTGCTCTACGAGCCGCCGATCAGGCCCTCGACCTACATCCTCTGGTTCGGCCCCTTCCTGTTCGTCGGATTCGGCGGTTTCATGCTGTTGCGCACCCTCCGGCGTAAGAGGGCCGAGCCCGAACCCGACATCAGCGAGTCCGAACGCGCCCGTCTTCGGCAACTACTCGCCCAGACCCCCGACCAAAAAGAATAACGCCTCATGATCATCTTCTGGATTCTCGCTGGTGGGCTCGTTGGCCTGGCCCTGCTGTTTATTGTCGTGCCACTGTCGCGCGCGACACCGCCCGAGGCGGCTCCCGAGCAGGACATGCTCAATCTGGAGGTCTTCAAACAGCGCCTGCGGGAGCTGGACGTCGACCTGGAGGCCGGACTCCTGGAGCAGGAGCAATATGCCGCCGCGCGGCGCGATCTGGAGCGCGAACTGCTCTACGACCTCGACGGCGGGGAGTCCGCCAAGGCGACGGCGCGCTCGTCTTCCACCTTCGGACGCTGGGCGCTGGGCGCCGGACTCGCCGTCGCGGTTCCGGTCTCGGTCGTCCTGGTCTACCTGGAACTCGGCACGCCGGGCATCATCGACCAGCTCCAGACGCCGGCTCTTGCCCAGTCCGAAGGGGCCGGCGGCCAGCAAGGCGACCCGCTGGACGTCCTGATTCAACGGCTTGAGGAGCGTCTCCGGGAGAGCCCGGAGAACCTGGAGGGTTGGCTGATGCTCGGGCGAACCTATTTCGCCACCAATCAGCCGGAAGCGGGTCTCAAGGCCATCGAACGGGCCTATGCGCTCGCCCCCGACCAGGCCGAGGTCAAACTGGCCTACGCCGAGGGACTCGCCACCGTCAGCCCAGGCAAGAGTCTGGAGGGTCGGCCGGCGGAACTGATCCAGTCCGCCTTGGAACAGGAGCCCGACAATCTCAACGCGCGCTGGCTGAGCGGCCTGCTCGCCTTCCAACGGGCTCAATACAATGCCGCCGTCGTCGCCTGGAAAAAGATCCTGGATGAAACGGATCCGGCCAGCGAAGAGGCCGGCAACCTGAAAAAGATGATCGAGGAAGCCCAGGGCCGCGCGGGTCTTCCCGCGAGCGAGAACATCGCCGCGAGCGCCCCGATGGAGCCGGTCCAGCCGGTACCCTCGGACCCGGCGACGAGCGAGGCGACGGAAGCGACGGCGACACCGGACCAGCCCCCGGCCGATGGCCAGGTCGGCGTGACACTCGACGTCAGTCTCGCCGCCAGTCTCGCCGGAGAAGCCTCGCCCGAGGACACGGTCTTCGTCTTCGCGCGCGCGGCCCAGGGTCCACCCATGCCGCTCGCCGTTCAGCGTCTTCGGGTGAAGGATCTGCCCAGCACCGTGACCCTGGACGACAGCATGGCCATGACCCCGGCCATGCGCCTGTCGGCCTTCGATCAGGTTCTGGTGGGGGCGCGTATCTCCAAGAGCGGCGATGCGACTCCGCGAGCCGGCGACCTTGAGGGCCAGGCCGGTCCTCTCGATCCACAGGGACAGCGAGGAGTCGCGGTCATCATCGATCGGGTCAGGCCCTGACCTGAGCCAAGGTGATTTCCGGGAAAGTCCATGCCCAACCTAAAGCTCCGGAAATGGACAGGATTAACAGGATTGTTCAAGATTTACAGGATTAAAAACAGAACGTTATAAATCCTGTCCATCCTGCGAAATCCTGTTAATCCTGTCTATGACGGGGTGGATCGCGGGTACAAGGTTTCCCGGAAATCACCTAAAATCCAGCGCTGGTCGGTTCCGCCAAGCGAATCGACCAGCGCCTAGCCCACCAGGCATCCGCTCGATTCAGGTCATTCCAGGGCGGTTTTGCCGTAGGTTCCCACCAACTCGGCATGCGCGAGGATGTGGTCCTCCATGGCGAGGAGCAGATCGTCCTTACCGGGCGTCCCCAATTCCTCCGGCAACCGCACATCCAGCGCGTAGAGCCGATGAAAGTAGCGGTGACGTCCGATCGGCGGGCAAGGCCCTCCATAGCCGGTCCGGCCCCAACTGTTGATCCCTTCTCCCGTTCCCTCCGGTAATCCATCCGCGTCGACACCCTCGGGCAGGCCCGCGCAGGTCGACGGGATGTTGTAGAGGATCCAGTGATCCCAGACCATGCGCGGCGCCGCCGGATCCGGGGCGTCCGGATCATCCACGATCAGAACCAGGCTCTCGGTTCCCGCCGGCAGGTTTTCCCAGACGAGTGGTGGTGACCGGTCGTCGCCGTCACAGGTATGGGATCGCGGGATCGACCCGCCTTCGACAAAAGCCTCCGATTTGAGAACCAGTGCCATCTTATGCCCTCCGGCTCTGTGCTAACGTTTCAAGCGACATAGGGTATCCCCGATCAAATGAAAGGTTATTCCTTATTACTAGCTGTGCGTCCTTCGGCGGCCAAATGGCCGCCGCTTTTTATTGTTCGCCCGGAGGCGCTCCACATGGCCTGTCAAGCCGCGCCTCCCGTTCCACATCCTTGATCTAAAGCAGCCGCCTCGGATTTCCTCGTTCGGACGGTCTGAGTGACGCCTCGGTTACAGTATAATTTCCGCTCCGCCGAATAAACCCAAAGAGCGCTCACGCAGCGCTCCGCATTTCACTCAAGCGCCACGACGGGATCCAAGATGCCTGACTACAATGCCGAGGACGTCCGCAACATCGCACTGGTCGGCCATGCCGGCTCCGGCAAGACGACACTGGTGGAGGCGCTGCTCGCCGCGACCGGCGTCATTCCGGCGCCGGGCCTGGTCGCCAAGGGCACGACCGTGTGCGATTTCGATCCGCTGGAGAAGGAGCTGCAACACTCGCTGGACGCGGCCGTCACCAGCTTCACCACGAGCGGCAAGCACGTCAATCTGATCGACACCCCCGGCTTTCCGGACTTCCTTGGACGCAGCATTTCCGTGTTGTCCGCGGTCGAGACGGCCGCCCTGGTGATCAACGCCCAGGCCGGCATCGAGCCCATGACCATCCGGCTCATGAAGGCGGCGGACAATCGCGCCCTGTGCCGGCTCATCATCGTCAATCAGATCGACGCCGAGAACATCGACCTGGCCCAGTTGACCGATCAGATTCGGGAAACCTTCGGTGCCGAGTGTCTGCCGATCAACCTGCCGGCCGAGGGTAGTCGGCGGGTCATCGACTGCTTCTTCCAGCCCAGCGGTGAAGGCGCCGATTTCTCCTCGGTCGAGGAGGCCCACAGTCACATCATCGATCAGGTGGTCGAAGTCGACGAGGAGTTGATGGAGCTCTATCTGGAGCAGGGTCAGGATCTCCAGCCCGAGCAGCTTCACGATCCCTTCGAGGCGGCCCTGCGCGAGGCCCATCTGATCCCCATCTGCTACGTCTCCGCCCAGACCGGCGCCGGCATCCCGGAGCTGTTGGAGATCATGGCGCGACTCATGCCCAACCCGTCCGAGGGCAATCCTCCGCCCTTCCTGAAAGGCGAGGGCGCCTCGCTGGAACCCGTCCGCGTCAGTCCCGATCCCTCGCTCCATGCGATTGCCCACGTCTTCAAGGTAGTCAACGACCCCTTCCGCGGCAAGCTCGGCATCTTCCGCATCCATCAGGGCCGGATCGTCACGGGCAGCCAGCTCCTCATCGGCGACGCGCGCAAACCGTTCAAGGTCAATCATCTCTATCGGCTGCACGGCGCCGAACAGGTCGAGGTCAGCGAGGGCGTTCCCGGTGATATCCTGGCCGTCTCGCGGGTCGACGACATCCATTTCGACGCCGTTCTGCACGACTCGCATGACGAGGACCACTTCCATCTCTCCAGCCTGGAATGCCCGGTTCCGCTCTACGGCCTGGCGATCAACACGGCCAAGCGCGGCGACGAGCAGAAACTCACCGACGCGCTTCACAAGCTGAGATCCGAGGATCCCTGTTTCCATATCGAGCACAACGCCAGCGCCAACGAGACCGTGGTGCGCGGGCTCGGCGAGTTGCACCTCAAGGTCATCCTGCGCCGCCTGTCCGAGCAGTTCCATGTCGACGTGGAGACCCGTCCACCGAGCATCCCCTACCGGGAGACGATCGTTGGCAAGGCCGATGGCCATCATCGTCACAAGAAGCAGACCGGAGGCGCGGGCCAGTTCGGCGAGGTCTATCTGCGCGTCGAGCCCAACGCGCGCGGAGCGGGTTTCGAGTTCATCGACGCGGTCGTCGGCGGGGTGATTCCCAACAACTTCATTCCCTCGATCGAAAAGGGCGTGCGCCAGATCCTGGACGAAGGCGCCATCGCCGGCTATCCCTTGCAGGACGTCAAGGTCACCGTCTATGACGGCAAATACCATCCGGTCGACTCCAAGGACATCGCCTTCGCGACCGCCGGACGCAAGGCGTTCATCGACGCCGTGCTCAAGGCCCAGCCGGTCATCCTGGAGCCGATCGTCAAGATCCGCGTCACCGCCCAGGACAGCGCCATGGGCGATCTGGCCGGGGATCTGTCGAGCCGTCGCGGACGCATCAACGGCAGCGAATCCAAGAGCCGCGGACGCATCGTCATCGATGGCGAGGTTCCGATGGCGGAATTGGAAGGCTACGACGCCCGCCTCAAGGCCATCACGGGCGGCGAAGGCACCTACAGCATCGAACTGAGCCACTACGACCCGGTGCCGGGCAACATCCAGAAACAAATGATGGACGCCTATCAGCGCGCCGAGGACTGAGGTTCACGCCAACTTGGGAAGCGCCGATCCATTCGGCGCTTCCGGTCGATTGCAAGAACGGCTTCACATCCCCTCCTTGCCGTTCCCGGTAGTGCCCCAATCCGCAGGGGTAGTACCCTTCTCTATATGATTTCACAGATGAGCTTTGGCTGAGAGAGTGCTATTATAATGATGGACGAAATACCAAATAGCTCCAATATGGTTCTGAAGCTTTTTTGAAAAAGAAAGTGCTTTTCGTACGAGCCTGGAAATACGTTGCCTGAGTGTGCCGTTGTATCGTTCGATGTGATTTGTCTTTCCCGATTCCTTGCCGACAGCGTAATGACGGAATT
>NZ_NRRG01000040.1 GCF_016583575.1 Thiocystis violacea | reverse complement strand
ACAGGCTCTTGGCTACACTCTTTCATTGGTCGGCTCCGCTACCTCGGTTGACGATGCTTCACCTACATCGCTCATTGTGCCCGCTCAGGGCGCGTTGGAGGAGCGGGGCAGACCATCCCATTATCCTACGAATCAGGGCGCTACCCCTGCGCAAATCAGCCCCCTTCACCTCACCCCGTCAGCGCCGCGAATACCGCCGGCAGCCGCTCCGGCAGCCGCTGTACCTGGTCCACGATGGAATAACCGTTCTCGCCGAAGATGCGCGCGACGTAGCGATCGGCCTCGGGATCCAGGGTCAGGCAGTAGGTGTGGATGCCGAGCATGCGCAGGTCGTCGACCGCTTTCTTGGCGTCGTGGCGGAGATATTGGGGATCGCGTTCGTCGATGTCGGCGGGCTCGCCGTCGGTGATGAGGAGCACCAGTCGCTTTTGGGCCGGCTGCTGGGTGAGATGCCAGCCGGCATGACGCAGCGCCGCGCCCATGCGGGTGGATAGCCCGCCCTTCATGGCGGCCATGCGGGATTTGGCGTCGTCGTCGTAGGGCTGGTTGAAGTCCTTGAACCGATAGTACTGAACGTCGTGCCGGCCGTCGGAGGCGAAACCGTGGACGGCGAAGTTGTCGCCGATGGAGTCGATGGCCCAGGCCAGCAGGCCGGTGGATTCGCGCGTCAGATCGAGGATGCTGGGAGCCTCGGCGTGGCCGGGTTCGCCTTCCTTGACGCCAACCTTCTCGTTGGTCGACTGGGACAGATCCATGAGTACCAGGATGGAAAGATCACGCACATGGCGGGTGATGCGGATGTTGATGCGCGGATCCGGCATGACGCCACGGCGGATGTCGATCATGGCGCGCACGGCGGCGTTGAGGTCCAGTTCCTCCCCTTCCTCGTAGCCGCGGCGGCGCACGATGCCTTGCGGCTGAAGGGCGTCGATGAGGTGACGGATACGGCTCGCGACCGGTTTGTGCTTGGTGAGGATGTCATCCATGGCCTCGGGGTCGGCGCGGCCCTGGCGGCGCTCGATGACGGTCGCCCAGTCCGGGCGGAAGAGCTGCACCTGGTAGTCCCACTCCTGGTAGTGGTAGGGCTCGGAGACCGGTTCCTTGCCCTCCAACTCATTGATGGTGCAGCCCTCCTGGTCGAGCCAGAAGGGGGTCGAGAGGGTCCAGATCTCCTGGGCGTCGTCGCCGGCCAATTCGCAGTCGACCTCGTTGACCATCTCCATGACGTTGACGTTGCGCCGAACCTGTTGCTGACTGGCCGGCAGATAGTCCACGCCTCGGGTCAGGAAGAGGTTCTCGTCGAAGTACCAGATGTAGTCGTTGTCGTCGCGATAGGGGATCGGCCAGTCCTCCAGGATGCGCAGGCTGGGGATAGCGGCGATCTGGACGGCGCGGTTGTAGAAGTCGACGCCGGCGTCCCAACTGATCTGGTTGTCGTCGGCGCGCACGGCTAGGGCGGAGCGGAAGGCGGCGGCGGTTTCGTCGATCAGGTCGAGCGGATCGCGATAGTCGGCGTCCAACAGGGCGCGGGCGAGCCGCATCATGAGATCGAGCAGTGGATGCCGTTCGACCGTCTCGCCCGACTCCGGCGCGGCGGTGAAGAACTGGAGCCAGAGCTTCTTGAGACCAGGAAAGTCGCGGATGGCGAGCGCCTCGACGCGGGCATCCTCGAACAGCCCGATGAAGATGCGCTGCACCGGGTTGAGCTGCTCCCCGCTGATCGCCTGGGTGGTGTAGACCATGTGGGCGGCGCAGTGGGCGGCGGCGGCGCGGTAAAGCTCCAGGCCGGGGATGCCGCGCCAGGCGTCGAAGGCGTCCGGCAGATGGATCTGGAAATCTTCGATAAAGGGCTTGAGGCCGGTGCGCGACTCGTAGTCGCCGGAGGTCGGGCGCATGAAAAACGCCCGCGCCCAGAGCGCGCGCAGATAGAAATTGAGCTTGCGCTGGTTGTCGACGAAGAGCGTCCCGCGCCGCTCCTTCTGGAGCACGGCGCGGGAGGACTCCGTCTTGAGTCCGAAATAGGCGAGCTGGCCGTCCAGATCCCGCGCGTGGGCCTGCGCGCCCCACAACGCCCAGCGACGCAGCCCGCCGAGGGTGAGTTTGGCCAGCAGCTCGTCCATGTTCTCCATCATGGGGCGCAGACCGCGCGGGGCCTTGCCGGCGAGCTGATGGAGCAGGTTGAGATAGCCGCGCATCACCTCGAAGTCGCCCAGACGGCTGGCGGCGAGCGGCATGTTGGCCATGATCAGCATGATGACAGTGCCAGAGGTATGGGAGGCCAGCTTCATCAGCGCGCTGACGACGTCGGGGATGATGTCCTCCCCGACCTCCTTGACCACGGCCGGCATCTCCTGGACGTAGGTCATGACCAGATCCGGCCCCTTGTTCAGGCTGCACATCGCCTTGATGCCGGTGAGATAGTGCTCCAGCCCGCGCGGAGACATGACCCGCGCCGCCTCGTGATAGCTGGACTCTAGCGCCTGGGCGTGCTCGTGGGCGGGGTCGGCCTTGAGGCAGGAGAGGTAGTCGGTGAAGTCGATGGTCATTCGGGGAGCCTCCAGCGGTCAGCTTCCAGCCGCCAGCCGGAAGCCCTCGGCAGGTGGACGACGGTTAGCCGATCGACTGAGTGAGCGTGGTAATCAGCCCGGACAGCATTCGGCGGCTGGCGGCTGGCGGCTAAAAATACGTATTCACCGCCGCATCCAGTGTATCGCGCATATCCGGGTCATCGGTCAGCGGCCGGACCAGGGCCATCTGGGCGGCGGACTGGGGGTCTACGCCCTTGCCGATGAGTTGTGCGGCATAGACCAGCAACCGGGTCGACATGCCTTCGTCCAGCCCGTGGCCCTTGAGATTGCGGCTGCGGTGGGCGATCTGGACCAGCTTTTCGGCGGTCGCCTTGTCCACCCCGCCCTCGTGGGCGACGATCTCGGCCTCGATCTCGGCCGTCGGATAGTCGAAGTCGAGCGCGCCGAAGCGCTGCTTGGTAGACTGCTTCAGATCCTTCATCAGGCTCTGATAGCCGGGGTTGTAGGAGATGACGATCTGGAAGTCCGGGTGCGCCTGGACTAGCTCGCCCTTCTTTTCCAGCGGCAGGTTGCGGCGGTGGTCGGTGAGCGGATGGATGACGACCGTGGTGTCCTGACGGGCCTCGACCACCTCGTCCAGATAGCAGATGGCGCCGATGCGCGCGGCGACGGTGAGCGGACCGTCCTGCCATTTGGTGCCGTTGATGTCGAGCAGGAAACGGCCGACCAGGTCGGAGGCGGTCATGTCCTCGTTGCAGGCGACGGTGATCAGCGGCTTGCGCAGCTTCCAGGCCATGTACTCCACGAAACGGGTCTTACCGCAGCCGGTCGGCCCTTTGAGCATGACCGGCATGCGCGCGGCATAGGCAGCCTCGTAGAGCATGACTTCCTTGTGGACGGGCCGGTAATAAGGTTCCTGGTCGATCAGATATTGGTCGCGGTCGATGTCTGACATGAAAGAAATCCCTTAAAGAGCCGTTGAACCGCAAAGAGCACAAAGAACGCAAAGAAATTCAGTGCTCAGGCTTTTCGTCCTTCGTGTCCTTCGCGCCTTTGCGGTTCCAATTGCCGGATTCAGGTTTGACTGTTAGACCGGCTTGCCGCGAAACACCACCATCTCCGCCCCCTTGGACTGGGCGTAGTTGTCGAAGCCGATCAGGCGCACATGGTTGTTGGGGTGCGCCTTGTGACAGGCCTCGGCCTCTTTCAGGATGGTGTCGATGTCGGTCTCACCGAACATCGGCAGCTTCCACATGTACCAGTAGTGGTCGAAGGCGTTTTCCGGCTCGGTATGCTCGACGGCCGGGTTCCAGCCTTTGTTGACGATGTACTCGACCTGCTTGCGGATGCGCGCGGCATCCATCGCCGGGAGGTAGGAGAAGGTCTCGAACTTACGGCTGTTGACGTCTTCGAGACTGGAACTGTAGTCCTGCATGTCGCTCATGGGTTTGATGCTCCGAAATCTGGTTTGCTCGTGGCGCGATGACTGGACGGCGTCGGATCGGCATGGGGGAACCGCATCGATGAAGGTCGATGCGGCTCCTTCGTCAGCACGATTCTACTTGTGCGCCATGTCCAACCTATCGACTGTATCGTTTCAATCCACGCCTATAAATCAATCATTTATGGGCGACATCGAGTTTGTCCACGGTATCAAATTCAAACTTGATCTCCTTCCAGGTCTCCATCGCGATCTTGAGTTCCGGGCTGGAGGCGGCGGCCTTGGTGAGCACCTCCTTGCCTTCCTTCTCGATGGGGATGCCCTGATTGCGGGCCTCGACACAGGCTTCCAGCGCGACGCGGTTGGCGGCGGCGCCGGCCGCGTTGCCCCAGGGATGGCCCAGGGTGCCGCCGCCGAACTGAAGCACCGAATCGTCACCGAAGATGGTCACCAGCGCCGGCATGTGCCAGACGTGGATACCGCCGGAGGCGACCGCGAAGGCGCCGGGCATGGCGCCCCAGTCCTGATCGAAGAAGATGCCGCGTGAGCGGTCTTCCTTGATGTACTTATCGCGCAGCAAATCGATCCAGCCCAGGGTGGCGGCACGGTCGCCCTCCAGCTTGCCGACCACGGTGCCGGTATGCAGGTGGTCGCCGCCCGAGAGACGCAGGATCTTGGTCAGCACGCGGAAGTGAATGCCGTGGTGCGGGTTGCGGTCGAGCACGGCATGCATGGCGCGGTGGATGTGCAGGAGCAGCCCGTTGTCTCGGCACCACTGGGCCAGACCTGTGTTGGCGCAGAAGCCGCCGGTGATGTAGTCATGCATGATGATGGGCGCGCCGATCTCCTTGGCGTACTCGGCGCGCTTGAACATCTCGTCCGGGGTCGGCGCGGTCACGTTCAGATAGTGACCCTTACGCTCGCCGGTCTCACGCTCGGCCTTGTCGATGGCGTCCATGACGAAGTCGAAGCGCTGGCGCCAGCGCATGAAGGGCTGGGAGTTGACGTTCTCGTCGTCCTTGGTGAAGTCCAGACCGCCACGCAGACCTTCGTAGCAGGCGCGGCCGTAGTTCTTGGCCGAGAGACCCAGCTTGGGCTTGATGGTGCAGCCGAGCAGCGGCCGGCCGTACTTGTTCATGATGTCGCGCTCGACCTGGATGCCGTGCGGCGGGCCGTTGCAGGTCATGACGTAGGCGATGGGGAAGCGCACGTCCTCCAGACGCAGGGCGCGGACGGCCTTGAAGCCGAAGACGTTGCCGACCAGCGAGGTGAAGACGTTGACGACCGAGCCTTCCTCGAACAGATCGATGGGGTAGGCGATGAAGGCGTAGTAACAGGTATCGTCGCCCGGCACGTCCTCGATGGCGTAGGCGCGGCCCTTGTAGTGATCCAGATCGGTCAGGAGGTCGGTCCAGACCGTGGTCCAGGTGCCGGTCGAGGACTCGGCGGCCACGGCGGCGGCGGCCTCTTCACGCGGGACGCCAGGCTGCGGGGTGATCTTGAAGCACGCCAGGATGTCAGTGTCCTTCGGGGTGTAATTCGGCATCCAATAGGTTTCGCGGTACTCTTTCACGCCCGCGCTGTATGTCTTAGCCATGCTGGATCGTCCTCCGAAAAGGCTGTGGTGATTGAAACCTTGATCACTGTTGGTCGTGCCGGTTCGGCTCGTCGGCCAAACCTTGGACGCGAGTATAAGCCGTCAGGACATAATGAACACTCAAGGTTTTTTATGCCATGGATACTATAAAGCTTATACTTAGCCATGTTTTTCAATCCATCGATTTGGCCCCATCGTGCATGTATCACTGCGACAACTGCGGGTCTTCGAGGCCGTCGCCCGCCATCTCAGCTATACCCGCGCCGCCGAGGAACTGCACCTCAGTCAGCCCGCGGTCTCGATGCAGGTCCGTCAGCTCGAGGACGATGTCGGTCTCCCGCTCTTCGAGCGGCTCGGCAAGCGCATCCTGCTGACCGAGGCCGGCCGGGAGATCCACCACTACAGTCGCGCCATCGACCGCTCGCTCCAGGAAATGGAGGAGGTGATCGAGTCTCTGAAGGGCGTCAGCCGAGGACGGCTTCGGATCGCGGTGGCGAGCACGGTCAACTACTTCGCCCCGCGTCTCATGGCGGTGTTCCAGGGACGCTACCCCGGCATCGGCCTGCGTCTGGACGTCACCAACCGCGAAACACTGGTGCAGATGCTCGATAGCAACTCGGTGGATCTGGTGCTCATGGGCGTACCGCCCAAGGATATCGAGGTGGAATCCGAGGCCTTCATGGACAATCCGTTGGTCGTGATCGCCCCGCCGGAGCATCCCCTGGCCCAAGCACGGTCGATCCCGATCGAGCGCCTGGCCGAGGAGGTCTTCGTGATGCGCGAGGAGGGTTCCGGAACCCGTCAGGCGATGGAACGCTTTTTCGCCGAGCGCGGCCAGACGATCCGCCACGGGATGCAAATGACGCGCAACGAGGCCGTCAAGCAGGCCGTCCGCTCGGGATTGGGATTGGGTGTGGTCTCGCTGCACACCATCGAGCTGGAGTTGGAGACCCGGCGGCTGGTCACCCTGGATGCACAGGGCTTCCCGGATCGGCGCCAGTGGTATCTGGTCTACCGGCGCGGCAAGCGACTCTCCCCGGCGGCCAGTGCCTTCCGGGATTTCGTCCTCTCGGAAGCCGCCCGCATTGCCGTCCTGCCCCCGCTGAATCCCGCCCCGATCTGAATCGGCCGACGGATGTCCGCAAAGACCCAGGAGTCGCGACAATCCAGACGGGATGTATCCCCGCCGGCAATCGTGCCTTTCCGCGATCGTTCAAACTCCTTAACATGCGCGATCAGACCGACCACGGCGAGCTTCAAGCTCGGATCGCACCACCGCCTACCCTACTCCGGAGCAACCGAATGATTAAACTGACCACCAATCACGGCGACATCCTCATCGAACTCGATGCCGAAAAGGCGCCCGCGACCTGCGCCAATTTCGAGCAATACGTGCGTGACGGTCACTACGACGGCACCCTCTTTCACCGCGTCATCAAGGGCTTCATGATCCAGGGCGGCGGCATGAACCCGGACTTCAGCCAGAAACCGACCCGCGCCGCGATCGAGAACGAGGCCAAGAACGGTCTGAAGAACCAGATCGGCACCCTCGCCATGGCCCGCACCAACGCCCCCCATTCGGCGACCTCCCAGTTCTTCATCAACGTTTCCAACAACGACTTTCTCGACTACCCTGGTCAGGACGGCTGGGGCTACTGCGTCTTCGGTCGCGTCGTCGAGGGGATGGAGACGGTCGAGGCCATCAAGGGAGTGAAAACCGGCAACCGGAGCGGACATCAGGACGTGCCGATGGAGGATGTGGTGATCGAGAAGGCGGAAATATTGGCCTAACCACCTGCATGGTGGCCGAGCGGATGGCTCGCGCGCGTGAATGAGGGCGCGGCGAGCCGCACCCCTGTAGGGGTAAAGCGTCTGAGATCAGGACAATTCGGCAGGCATGGGCATTCGATCTCGCGCCCTCGAATCGACACACACCGCGCACCCGTCATGCATGGTGCGGTGCGCGGTCGGCCCTATCGGCAGCCATCATGAATGCCCCCAATGTTCCAAGGAACAGGCTGCTCATCGCATACCAGCCGAAAAATAGAAATGTGGGTCTTCCCAGGCTGATCGAGTTCAGCGTAACCGCGATCAGAAACGGCAAAATGAGCGTCATGCCACACGCAACCAATAACTCACGATTGGTTTGAGCACGCCGACCCAGCACGGCCCCCAGCAGCGCGGCCAGAATGACCACTACCACATTGCCATGTGGTAGAAGATGGCTGAATTCATCGAAGCGTCTTTGGACCAGCAATGGACTGAAAGCGCCTGGATCAGCGTACCAAAGGGGAACAGTCACCGCCAAAAAGGAAACAGCGGCCGCCAGCCCGATCGTCAGCAGCTTCTCGATCTCGCCTCTTCTCAGGTGATAAGCAACGAGCGGGACGGCAATCAATAAAAAATGCGCGCGCCAAGAGAGCGCGACGCCAAGCAACAAGCCAAACACAAGCCAGGGAACAAAGGTGCGTGCCCCCAAAGCCAACAATACCAACGAGGTCACGGCCAGCGTATTGGCGATCAGATCTCCTCCCGTCAAGATCTCCGCGATCAGCACAGGCGAAAGAGCCATGAGCAACAAGAGATGCAGTGACGCAAGATGGGCGTCCGCCGTGTATCGCCGTGAGGCGAAATAGAAAACAGCCAGCCAAAAAAAGGACTGAATCGCACTGCCTCCCCAAGTCAGGACGAAAGGAGCGGAGAGGATCAAAGCGCCCGGCAGAGGCGCGATCGGATTGCCGGAATCCGGGCAGCCGTCATGGACCCCTGAAACGGCTTTACACCGATACGGATGATCGCCCACCACGAGCTGCCGCACCGCGACGTCGATCGCCTCGTCCCGGTCGCTGTAAAACCCAAGCCGACCGGAATCCGCGGCTGGATACACCACCAGAAACGCCATCAACAACAAGAGCAAGACTGTCATCACCGTCCATCCGCCAAGCCGGAACCGGAGGGACTGAATGCGCGTGAAGAGTTGGCCGCCAATCACAAGCAAGGCCAGCAGATAGCCAAGCTGTACCGCGAACGTCAGCCAGGATCTCAATGAGATCGGAGCAGACGCCGATACAACCAGTATGAATCGCTCGATCATCGCGAGCGACGGCACCGCCACGAAAAAACAAAAAATCAAGCAGCCGACGGAGTTCATGCAAACCCCGCGAATAGGTTTATCCCGGCTCATCCATTCACCCAGCATCATGATGCCTACAATAGAAAGAGCGTCGCCAGGCCAAGAAAGATAAAGAACCCGCCAGAATCGGTCAGCGCGGTGATCATGACCGAGCCGCCCAGCGCCGGATCCCGCCCGAAACGTTGTCGCAGCAGGGGAATCACCACCCCGGCGACGGCCGCGAGCAACAGATTGAGGGTCATGGCGGCGGTCATGACCAGACCGAGCGCCAGGCTTCCGTAGAGCAGCCAGACCATCCCCCCGACCACGCCGCCCCAGACCAGACCGTTGATCAGGGCCACCCCCACCTCCTTGCCGAGCAGCCGCCACAACGCCGAGGGATCGACCTGCCCCATGGCGATCGCGCGCACGATCATGGTGATGGTCTGGTTGCCCGCGTTGCCGCCAATGCCGGCGACGATCGGCATCAGGGCGGCCAGGGCGACCAGCTTTTCGATCGAGCCCTCGAACAGATCGATGACGCGCGAGGCGATGAAGGCGGTCATCAGATTGATCGCCAGCCAGGCCCAGCGGTTGCGCACCGAGCGGATGATGGGCGCGAAGATGTCTTCTTCTTCGCGCAGACCGGCCTGGTTCAGGATCTCGGCCTCGGACTCCTCGCGGATCCGATCGACCATGTCGGCGACGGTGACCCGCCCGACGACCCTTCGTCCGGCATCGATGACCGGCACGGAGATAAGGTCGTAACGCTCGAACGCCTTGGCGGCGTCGTCGGCGTCGTCCTCGGGCGCGAAGGTCACCAGCGATTTGGACTTCATCACCTCCGACACCCGCTTTTCGGGCGCGTTGATGAGCAGCGACTCAAGGGTCAGAACGCCGCGTAGCCGATCCTCGCGGTCGACGACGAAGAGCTTGTCGGTATGGTCGGGCAGTTCCTCGAAACGGCGCAGATAGCGCAGCACCACCTCCAGGGTCACGTCCTTGCGCACGGTGACCATGTCGAAATCCATGAGCGCGCCCACCGTATCCTCGGGGTAGGACATGGCGGCCCGGACCTGCTCGCGTTCCTCCTGATCGAGCGAGGCGAGCACGTCGCGCATGACGTCCGGCGGCAGCTCGGGCGCGAGATCGGCGAGTTCGTCCACATCCAGCGTCTCCACCGCCGCCCGGATCTCATGGGAATCCATGGTCTCGAGCAAGGTGGGGCGGACGGCGTCCGACACCTCCAGCAGGATTTCGCCGTCCTTGTCGGCGCGCACCAGATCCCAGACGAATTGCCGCTGATCGCGCGGCAGGGACTCAAGGATGCGGGCGATATCCGCCGGATGCAGCCGGTCGAGCTTGCGTTGGAGCCACCCGAGGGTCTGGCGATGGGTGATGGAGTCGACCAGATCCTGATGCGGCATACCCTGACGGTGCCCCAGTTCCTCGACCAGGCGCTGGCGCGCGAGCAGTTCCCGAACATCGCGCAGATGACGGGCCAAGAGATCCGGATCGCGTGATTTTTGCTCGCTCATGGAGAGGTCCGATCCGACTCAGGGAGGGTGAGGCGGGCACTGTACGGCGATCGCCGCCGTCTGGCGAGACGTGATCGCCGACGCGCCTCAGCGAGGAACGTAGAAGGGATTCCCGAGATAACTGAGTACCGCCCCATCCTTGAGGATTTGCTCGACCCGCAGGCCCTCGCGCGTCTCCTCGCCCTCGCGGTATCTGAGGGTGTTGATGACCACGAAGCGTTTGGCGACATCCGCGTCAAAGACATGCACGGTCATCAGATAGCCAGGAACCATCGCCTGCTGCTCGGGCGTCAGTTTCAAACGGGTCGGATCCCCGCTGATCCTGGCGGGCGTCCGCTTGGATTCGGGCGGAGGAATACCCTGCTCGCGCCGCACCTGCTGCTTGAAGGCCTCGATATCCTGAATCAGATCGGACGGCACCGGCGCCACCCGTGGTGGCGGATCGCCCAAGACCTCCCGGGTCGCATTGATGGCCGCCTGCTCCGACTCCAGTTGGCGCAGCAGATCCAGCTCCAGATCGGGATCGAACTCCGTCGAAACCGGAGGATCGACGGATTCCACGCGAGGCTCCTGGTCAGTGAATTGGATTGGCTCCTGGGTGTCTGGCGCGACCGGGCGAGGCAGGCGCTTCGGCGGGGGCGCCTCGATCAAAGGCGCGACTTCAAGCCCCGATGGTGTCGTTTCCGGCCACATCGGACGGGGCGCGACGGGCATCCGCGGCAGCGCGGTCTCGCCCATGAGCGGCTCGGATACCGGCTCAGGCGGCTCCGAGGGTGGTTCCACGACCCGAAACGCGGCATAGAGCGCGATCACAACCGCCAGGCAGGCCAACCCAACCGCGAGGAGCGCCCAGTGGTTGGTCGGGACGGGCTCCTTGTCCTCGGTGAATAGGGCGCTGGCGTCTAGGGTTGGTACCTGGCCAAGCTCACGTTCCTGCTGCGACTTCTTCAAGGCTTCGAGGATATAGCTCATGGCGCGCCACTCCCTGGCTGGGCCGACGCGGGCCCTCCATCGAGACGCGGGAGGCCCGGCACTCCGACCGCGTGCTGCAGGACGATGATGGTCCGGGGGCCGGCGATCCCATCCGGCATCAGGCCCTTCGACGCCTGGAAGGCCCGCAGGGCGCTGACCAGATCCGCGTCGAAGCGCGCCGAGTTGCCGGGCCGCATCCCCAACCCCGGCACCTTGGCGAGAAGAGCACGCAACCAGCGGACATCCTCGCCACTGGAGCCGGCCCCAATCAGGCTCGCCCCCCCCGGCGGACGCTGCCAGATCAGACTGTAATCGCCCGTCCAGACGCGCTCCAGAGACTCCAGGGGCACCCGTTCCGGGCCGCCCGGAAAATCGAGCGTGGCCTCGCCGGCCTCCAGTGCACCGAGCACGAGATAGCGCGACGCGCCATCGCTATCCAGCACTCGCAACAACACCGGCAGATTGAAGAAACGGACATGACTGAGTCGACCCTGCTCCGGTTCGCAGCTCAGCCCTAAAATTCGGATATCCGCGCAAGGATCCTCGCGGCCGATCGCTTCGGGATCCAGGCCCCAACGACGCAGCAACAGCCTCATGGCCTCGGACTCCGGCAGCGCGCGCGACTCCAGGGCCAGGGGCTCCGGCATCGGCAGCGGGGGAACCGAGGATTCCCCGACCGCCGCCGGTGGAGCCGGCTCGACCAATGGGTCCGGTGGATGCCCCCCATCCGGGGTCGGAGCGACATCCGCCTGGATTGGCGTCGTGGACGCCTCCGGTTGACCGGGGCTGGCGACGGAGGACTCGGGAGTCTCGGCCGGGGTCGGCGCCTCCGGCCCTTCCTGGAACCACAGCGACAGGATCTCGCGCGGATCCTCCTTCAGCGTGGAATGCGCCCAGAGACCAACGGCGGCGGCCAACCCGAAGGACAGCAGGGCGACCATCGCCAGACGCAGGGGAGAGCGGGCCGGCGCCTCGATCGGATCCCCGCGCACCTCGCGCGCGGCCTTCGCAACGATGGCGGGGCTGACCTGCGAACCGCGGGTCACGCAGACTCCGAGCAAGGCCCGATCGCAGAGGATATTGATCAAACGCGGAATGCCACCGGAGTAACGATAGATCCGCCGGATCGCCCGTGACGAGAACAGCGGCCGGTCGACACCCGCGACCGCCACCCGGTGGCGAATGTAGTCGCCGCACTCCCGGAGATTGAATGGGGTCAGATGAAACCGGGCGGTGATGCGTTGATCGAGCTGTCTCAGCCGGTCCCGTTCCAGCAGACGCCGCAACTCGGGCTGACCGATCAGAAAGATCTGGAGCAGCTTCTGCTTGGTCGTCTCCAGATTGGTCAGGAGGCGGATCTGCTCCATCGCCTGGGGCAACAGATTCTGCGCCTCGTCGATGATCAGCAGCGGCCGGCGGCCATTGGCGTGCGCGGTCAGCAGATACTCATTGAGACGGTCGATCAGCATCTTGTTCGAGCGCTTGCCGGGGGGAAGCGGGATGCGGAACTCCTCGCACACATTCGTCAGGAGTTCGGTGGCGGACTGGGCCGGATTCAGGATCAGGGCCACGTCGACGTCTTCGGGCAACTGTTCGAGAAAGGCTCGACAAACAGTGGTTTTCCCGGTGCCGACCTCCCCGGTGAGCAGAACGAAGCCACCACTCTCCCCGGCCCCATAGAGCAGATGCGCCAACGCCTCCCGATGCTGTTCGCTCAGGAAGAGATAGTGCGGATCCGGGGCGATCGAGAAACTGGGCTCCTTGAGCCCGAAGTATTTCGGGTACACGCTGAATGCTCGGTGCGATGCTCGCCAAGACCACCCCTAGAGTCTGAGGCAATGGTCACGGGCGTGGCGCGGAGATTGGATGGTCGCGACCGAGGCTTCGAATCGGGCGACGGCTCGGTCAGCGGCAGGTTAGTCAGCGCGCCCATGGGCGTCAAGCGGCCTGACGGAAAGGCTCAAGCCCCTGGGGGAATTCAACCCGCGACGCCGGGTACTTTTAACGCGGCTTGCTCCAGAATTTCCTTCTTGCATGGCCCAACTGGCACCGGGTACGCACCGCGATCTCCCCCCTCGCCTTCCCGCTGAACCGCCCGCATTGTCCAGTCGTCGATTGGACAGACGTCAAACAGGAGACAACACCATGCACATCGCCCTTTTCGGCGCGACCGGCGGCACCGGCCGGCAGATCCTGGCCCAGGCCCTGGAGCAGGGTCACAGCCTCAGGGCGCTTGCGCGCGATCCCACCAAGCTCGATCCCCGCGACGGCCTGACGACGCTCGGCGGGGACGTGCTCGACCCGGCGGCCGTCGCCGAGTGCGTCCAAGGCACGGACGCGGTCATCGGCGTACTCGGCTCGCACGGCCAGCAGGAGCCCATCGAGGCTCGCGGTACCGAGCGCATCCTGGTCGCGATGCAGAAGGCCGGCGTGCGCCGACTCGTGGTGGTGAGCTCGCTTGGTGTCGGCGACAGCCGGGCTCAGATCCCGTGGGCGTTTCGGCTGATGATGGACCTCATGCTCAAGCGCATCCTCGCGGCCAAGGCGGAGCAGGAGCGACTGGTGAGGGCGAGCGGGCTCGAGTGGGTCATCGTGCGTCCCGGCGGGCTGACGGATGGTCCGCGCACCGGCGCCTATCGCTTCGGCCTCGACCCGACCCTCAAGTCCGGGCGCATCGCGCGCGCGGACGTCGCGGAGTTCGTGCTGCGCCAACTGACGGACGACGCCTTTTTGCATCGGACACCAGCGGTCACCTGACCGCCGCGACGCTTGGCCGCCGGGACTGATCATGCTCTCGCGTCGTCTGGTCCGTGCCGCCGACTGGGCGAGCGCTGGTCAAAAAGCGACCAGTACGCGGCTTTCTCAATCCTGGCGGCTCGTTACGGCTGAATGACACAGCTTATCCACAGAGACGCTCACGGAGCCTGGGGACAATCGCTCGATGCCCAAGGCACCGAGTCGTGAACGCTCTCGCGAGAGCCCTGTTCGAGGATGGAAACGCACCATGATCAACCGACTTCGGGCCTGTCGTAGCGACGAGTTGCGCGAGGGGGCCTATCTCAAACTCGAGGTAATCTTCTCCGGCGAGCCGGCATCCTTGATTCTCGTGCGCTTCCAGGAGCGCTGCTTCGCCTACTTGAACCGCTGCGTTCACATGGCCCGCCCGCTCGATGGCGAAGAGGACGCGATCCTGGATCACACGGGCAAATACTTGCGCTGCTCGATGCACGGGATCGTCTTCGACCCAGTCACCGGCGAGTCCATGAGCACCCTCTGTCGGGGCGAGCGTCTGACAGCCGTGAAGGTCTCGGAGAACGATGGCGCGATCTGGATCAAGGATCGACGGATTGGCGAGCGGCCGGTTTAGCACCTTGCGCCCTAAAGGCTTCGGACAACTCACGCCATCAGTGGCTTGCCGATGCTTATTCCGAGATATCAACGGACCCCGTAAGACGCCATGGAGCAAACAGGCAAGAAAAAGCCCGCACTTAGGCGGGCTTCGGGATGTCTTGGAACAGCTTGAGACGGGTATTTGGAGGCTGAGCCCGGAATCGAACCGAGGTACACGGCTTTGCAGGCCGCTGCATAACCACTCTGCCACTCAGCCTAGAGCCGGGTATTCTAATTGGGAAACCAGAGCCTGTCACGCGCGGCTTTCCCAATTTTGACGCAAGCCGTCGATTCTGGACAGGGGCGGCGACCTGGGGTTCGACCGGGTTCGCGAGGTCAACTCATCGACTCATGGGAAATCACTGATTTTTCGCGGCCAACCCTGACATAAAAATCTAAAAATACAAGCATATGCAGTCGTCACTAACAACCGGCCGCTAAAACCTTCCCGTTATCCATGGCGGTGGCGCCCCTTGATGCGCGACGCCATGGGCGTCAAGGCGAGATCGATCAGCAGAAAGCCACCGACAACCAAGAGCGATTCGAGCGCGGATAAACCGAGAGATCCCCACAAAACCAGCACGGGGAGCAGCGACTCGGGTATCTGATCCAGCAGCGGAGCCGATTGACTCGCACCCAGGCGCAAGCGGCGCTTGATGAAACTGCTCGCCGAGTCGCCCAGCATCGCGGTCAGGGCCACCGCCAGGCCCACCGTCAATGGAACAGCGAGCAGAACGGCAAGAATCGGCGTTGTCAGCAGACAGGCCAGCCAGCCACGCCAGGTCTTGGAAGCGCCGAGCCAGGGTTGGCCATCGAGAAACAGACGCCCTCCGTCGACGCTTCGCGTCCAGCGGTCCCCCAATACCAAGCGGGCCAGCAGTGGAGCCCCATTGGCCCAGGTCACCAACAACAAAGCCACGAGCACGGATATCGGCCTCTAGCAGTCCAACTTCCCGAGTACCGCCCGTCGGTTCGCGGGGCTTTGCTCATCCAAGCCTCATGGTGAAGAGATGCGCGACGATCGCAAGGTCATGGAAGGTCGCGTCAAGCGGACTTGCCGAACACCAAGCCATCGATGGCCAGGAACACCTCGCGGAGGAAACCGACAAGGGCGGCGATGAAGGCCAGCATCGCCGCCACGAACAACAGGGCCACGATCAAGGAGGCATCGAAGACGAGAAAGGCCCCGAGAAAGAGGATGGCGATGACCGTGGACACCAGCAGCGCGGTCAGGGTGCACAGACCGATGGAGAGGCTGATCAGCTTGGCCCGACGCGAAAGCAGGCGCAGTTCGTCCTGAACGCCCCGAGCCTCCTCGGGCGTGGTGGCGAGCGTATGCTCGACACACCTGGCGCGGTCGACGATGCGGCCAAGTCGATTGGTCATGACGGCCAGCATGCCGCCGATGCCGGTCAGAAGGAAGACCGGGGCGACGGCAAGCTGAATGACGTGCGCCACGGCGGCGATGGACGGTTCCTGCAACATGGGTTGGTCGACTCCGGGTAATCGTCATGGCCTCGGCAAGCCGCCGGACGGCTTCGCTAGGCGCATTTGAAGCGGCTGATCAGTTGCCCGAGCCCTTCGGCATGACGGGCGACCTGGGACGAGGTCTCGGCATTGGCGTGCGAGGCGCTGGCCGTGCGCTCGGCCACATGGCGGATGGCCAGGATGTTCCGGTTGATCTCGGCGGCGACATGGGTCTGCTCCTCGACGGCCGTGGCGATCTGGGTACTCATATCCATGATGCGAGACACATCGTCGGTGATCCGACCGAGCGAATCGCCCGCTCGATTGGCTTGCGTCGCGCTGTCCAGACCCTCGGTCCGGCAGTCGTCGATCAGCTCGACGATGGCCGCCGTCTTGCCCCGCAGGGTTGCGATGATGTCGCCAATCTCCGCCGTGGCGCTTTGGGTGCGCATCGCGAGCGTGCGGACCTCGCCCGCGACCACGGCGAAGCCACGCCCCTGCTCGCCCGCGCGGGCGGCCTCGATCGCGGCATTGAGCGCCAGCAGATTGGTCTGCTCGGCGATCCCGCGAATCACCTCCAGCACCGAGCCGATGGTCTCCGAACTCCTGACCAACTCGCCCGTCGCCGTGGTGGAATCACCGAGCCGACTCGCCAGAGATTCGATGCGCTGAATGGTCTGCGTCACCCGCTCCTGTCCCTGTCGCGCATTGTCGCTCGCCTGTCGGGTACGGTCGGCCGCCATCTCGGTGTTGCGGGCGATCTCCTCGATAGTCGCCAGCATTTCGGTGATGGCGGTGGCCAATTGATCGGTTTCCTGGAGTTGTCGATGGCCACCGCTAGCGGTCTGCTCGGCATTGGCCGAGAGCTGGATGGTCGCCTGACCGAGCTGCTCCACCGCCTCCTTCGACGCACCGACGAGATGGAGAACGCTGTCGATCATGGCGTTGAAGTGAAGACCCATGCGCGACAACTCGTCCTTGCCGCCCAGATCCAATCGCAAGGTCATGTCGTGATCGTTGGCGATGTCCTGGATGACGCCGATGGTCCGCGCGAGGCGGCGATTCAGGGTGCGTGTGATCAGCAGGGTCATGGTCGCGACCAGCAGGGAGATCGCCAGAGCGAACAGAACCAGTTCCCAGGCCGCCCTGGTTTCCTTGGCCTCCAGGATCTCATCCAATTGGGCCTGGATGAGGTCGAGCCGGGATTGCACTCGGAGCATCGACTGAGTCAAGGCGTCTCGAAGGCCCTGATCGGGAGCGAGCCCCACCCGCGTCTGGGCCTCGACCAGGGCGAGAAAATCGCGCCGATAGCGCTCCAGGACATCCCGTACCACGGGATCCTCGCCAACCCGATCGAGGAGCACCGCGTGGTCCGCCTTGAACTTGTCGACGTAGCTGGTCGTCGAGCGCAGCATGAAATCCTTCTCGTGACGGCGCAGCTGCAGGATGCCCGCGAGCAGATCATCGCGCCGCGTGGCCTTGACCGCGGCCTCGGCCTGATGCACCGCCTCGCGGAGACTCCCATACAGACCCGACTCCGGATCGAAGCCGATCGTCCGGTACTCGGAGACAAAGGTCTCGAAGGTGTTCAGATAATCGCCGACGCCCTGTTGCAGTTCGGCGAGCTGGGCGACCGGGATGGCCTCGCGCGCGAGGGTCGCCCCGAGCCGCCGCGACTGCTCGTCGAACCCCTCGGCCTCCTGGCGCAGCCGCTGCGCGTGCGCGTCGTCCAAGCGCATGAGGAAGTCTTTTTCATGATGGCGCATGCGCAGCAACCGATTGGAGAGGGTCAGGGTAAGCGCCTTGGTATCGTTGAGCGTTTCAAGCGAACGCCAGGTCCACCAGGAGCCCGCCAGCAGCAACAGCAGCGCGCCGACGGACAGGGCGGAGAGACTGAACAGCTTGTGTCGGATAAGCATCGGAGATCCCTTTCAATGATTTGGTGAGTCGTCATGTCCAAAAGGCGTCGGCGCGGACGCTCATTCGGCCCGCTCGCAACGATATCCGAGTGTGAGGCGCCCCAAGGGATCGTCCCGAGCGCCGAAACGCAGCAGACCCTGGTGGCGCAGCCAACGCTGCTCGTGATGGACCAGCACTGGCTCCAGCCCTCCCTCCTCGCTGATAAAGGTACCATTGGTGCTGTGGTCAAGATAAATAATCCGGCCCTTCTGATATTCGAGCCGACCATGATCCCGCGACACGCTCCCCTGCTGGATCACCAGATCGCTCGCCGGATCGCGGCCGATGGTGAAAACGGGTCGCGCGGCCTCCAGGACGAAGGTCACGGCGCCATGAGCGAGCCGGCATCGGGCATAGAACTCGCCGGCCAGCGGGATCTCGGCGCGCCGCGTGGCCAGGGTCATATCCGGATCCAGGCGCACGGCCTCATGGATCGCCACGGGATGGTCGTAGCCCTTCATGCGGATCCGGTCGACCAGTCGCCAACCGGCGCCCGGAATCGCGCCGGCGAGGCTCAGGGTGTCGGACGTGGACAGGATCTGATCCGCCTTGGCCAGATCGACCAGCCGCTTGGCGACATGGATGGTATCCCCGAAAAGCTGTCCCTCCTCCAGGATGACGGGGCCATGATGCAAGCCGATGTGCAGACGGACATCCGGCGGATACTCGCCGATCAGCCCTCCCCGTCTGACCTCGTCCTGGATGTCGAACGCGGCCAGAACCGCCGCGCGGGCCTCGGGGAAGGTGCACATGAGTTCGTCGCCGATCTGGCTCACGACACGACCCTGATGGTCGGTCACGGCCTTGGCCACGCGGTGGAGGCCACGCTGGATGATCAGCCGGGCCGCCACATCGCCGTGTTCCTTGATGATCCGGGTGCTGCCACTGATGTCGGCGAACAGCAGGGTCAGGGTCTCGACCTGCTCCATCGGGATTCCTCCGCGTCTCGACAAGGGACGCCGGCCCGGGCGCGTCTGGACGGCGAGCGTCCCGAGGCACGGGCCACCGCCAGGCGGGGCGAGATTCCGACTATATAGTGATCGAGCCGATGGCGGGCAATATGGCCCAACGCCACCTACGGCCGTTTCGACCGAACAGGGTGGTAGTGCCTCGATTCGTAAGATGACGACAAACGAGCACACCCATGGAAGCGGCTTGCCGCCACGAAAAACCTCGCGTCGGCGCTCATCGCGGCTAAAAGCCGCTCCCACTACAGATGGAAGCGTGCGATCTGTTGCTTAAGATTCCGCGCGATCCCATCGAGCCGATTGGCGGTCTTGGCCGTTTCGCGGATGGCGAGCGTCGTACCTTCGACCATATTGGCGATCTCGTCGACGTGCCGCGCGATGGAAGTGGAGGCCGCAGCCTGCTCCCGCGTGGCATCGGCCACTTCCCGAACCCGGTTCAGCGTGCCGTTTGCCCCGGCTTCGATCGCACCGAGTGCGTCCGAGGCGGATTGCGCGAGCCGCACACCGGCTTCCACCTCGGGCAGGACGCGGCTCATCGACGCGACCGCCGCGCCCGTCTCGCCCTGCATGCCGGCGATCATCCGTTCGATCTCCTTGGTGGCCTCCGCGGCCCGTCCGGCCAGCCCGCGTACCTCATCGGCGACCACCGCGAAGCCGCGTCCCTGCTCGCCCGCCCGCGCGGCCTCGATCGCCGCGTTGAGCGCGAGCAGATTGGTCTGAGCCGCGATGGCCTTGATGACTTCGAGGATCGCCGAGATCTGGTCGGCGCGGCTCGCGAGCGCGCCCAGCCGGCCCGAGGCCTCGGTGACCGTCGTGGCGATGGTTTGAATGGCCTGACTCGCGCGGTCGGCCAGCGCGCGTCCGTCGCTGGCGAGTTCCATCGCGGCGCGCGAATCGGCTTCGGTGTCGCGCGCGATCTCGGAGATGTGGGTGGAACTGACGGTCAACTGCTCGATCGCCGCCGCCATTGAAGAGGTCGCCTCGGATTCGTGCAGCGAGGCGTTGGAGACCTCGTCGGACGCACGGGCGATGTTCTCCGCGCCCGAGACCAGGGCGTTGGCCTCGTTATCGATCTCACCGACCAGCGCGCGCAGCGCATCCACCATGGTGCGCAGCGATGCCAGTAAGCTACCGTCGGGTGGATGGCCCAGCGCGACGCGCAGATTCCCGCGCGCGACCTGTTCCATCGCGGTCCGCGCCGTTGCGGGCTCCCCGCCAAGCTGACCGATGATGCTCGCCCCGATACGCCAGCCAACCAGGCCCAGCACGATCAGCAGCGCGACGGACATGCCGCCGAGCAGGATAGCGCCAGCGCGATACTTGGCGTCGATATCGTCGACATAGATACCGGTGCCGACGACCCAGTTCCAGGGGGCGAAGAGAGCGGCGTAGGAGAGCTTTGGCTCGGCCTGCGTTTCGCCTGCGCGCGGGAACCAGTAGTCGACGAATCCGCCGCCCTGTCGCGCCACCGTGACCAGCTCCTGGATCAGAAACTTGCCGTTGGCGTCCTGGAGATCCTTCTTGTTCTGGCCTTCGAACGCGGGCTTGGGAGGAAGCAGTACGTAGACGTGATTGGTATCGAAGATGAAGAAGTACTCACTGCCCGCGTAGCGAATCCCGCGCAGCGTTTCACGCGCCGAGTCTTTCGCTTCTTGCACGGACAGCGTGCCTGCTTCGACCATCCGTTGGTGATGCGCCAGGACTCCCAAGGCGACCTCGACCAGGTTCTTCGTCTTATCCTGGCGGTCCTCAAGCATCTGAACACGCAGTTGAAACAGAGCGGCGAAGCAGAGGACGACCAGACCCAGTAGCGCAAGGGCGACCAAGAGTCGAATGCGGTTCCCCACCGTCCAACGTTTGAAAGACACGCGACCTCCCGTGCTGTCGTCGATACCGATTGTCTCGGAGATAAACCCCACGCCCTTACACTGGCACCTCGGCGCGCGCCTGGACTGGGCCGCCGTCGACCATAGCCGATAGTCCACGCCATGGCTATGACTGCCGTCCGACTTCCGCCAAGCCATGAGGCTGTCCTCGCCGTTTTCGCTCGTTCGGCCCCATGATTTACCCCTTGAGCCCGACGGATCTCCCTTGTTCACGAGCCAGCATCGAGCGCGGACGACGGAACGAACCTCGAAAGCAGCCCCTTTCCGTACACGGATTATAATCCTCCGCGCCTTGGTTGCATGCACACGGAAGGGCTCCTGTCCTCGGGGCGGGTTGTGTTGTCCCTAACCCTCGAACGGCCCAATGAATCGGCCAGTCATGGCCTAGGGCTCTTGCCTTCGTTCGCCGGCTTGGAAGCGAAACGCATCGGCACCGGCTACCAACCTCGCCGCAGCAGGGGGGCGAGGAAACGCCCCGTATGCGACCGCTCGTTCGCCGCGATCTGCTCCGGGGTGCCGACCCCGATGATCTCTCCCCCCTTATTCCCGCCCTCCGGCCCCAGGTCGATGATCCAGTCGGCGGTCTTGATGACGTCGAGATTGTGCTCGATGACGACGACCGTATTGCCCTGGTCGCGGAAGCGGTGCAGCACGTCGAGCAGGTGCTTGACGTCGTGGAAGTGCAGGCCGGTGGTCGGCTCGTCGAGGATGTAGAGGGTGCGACCGGTGTCGCGCTTGGAGAGTTCTCGGCTGAGCTTGACGCGCTGGGCCTCGCCGCCGGAGAGCGTCTCGGCGCGGCGCTCCAGGGTCAGATAGTCGAGCCCGAAGTCGACCAGGAAACGCCGTCGGGATCGAGGGGGAAATGCCGAACACGGACCGAATGCGGAAGAAGCCTCGTATGCAATCATTGACCTGCAGTTCGTGACCCCGGCTGTGAGGACTAAGGCCGGGACTCTAAGCAGGAAGCGCGCAAGGTGTCCGACAGGCGGCTGGGCACTGTATGCTGATTGTACTAACATTGCGGCAACTGATCTGACACATCGAGGTTTGTCATGGGCGCCATCGCCTCTTCACCCTCCGGCCGTTCAGCCCGTTTGGGCTTACGCGCCACGCCTGAGCAGGAAGCCGTGCTGCGTCGTGCGGCCGAAGTGGCGCACAAATCCCTGACCGACTTCATTCTCGACAGCGCCTGTCTGGCCGCCGAGCAGACTCTGCTGGACCAGCGCCTCTTCATGGTCTCGGGCAGCCAGTACCAAGCCCTAATGGATTTGCTGGAGCGGCCGGAGCAGCCCAATGAAGGCGTGCGTGACCTCTTCTCGCGCAAGGCGCCCTGGGATATGAAGTGAGCTTGCGCGGACCCGAGCCTCTCGGGGCGCGGCATCGGCTGGACGAACTTGATTGCGGTAAGCCAACCCTGAACGACTGGCTGCTGCGCCACGCGCGACAGGCCCAAGGCAGCTGTTCAGCCAAGACCTTCGTCGTGGCCGACGATGATCGGGTCACAGGCTATTACAGTTTGACCGTCGGCCAGATCGATACGCTGGATGCCCCCGAGCGCACCCGCAAAGGAATGGGGCCGTATCCAGTGCCGGTGGTAATCCTGGCGCGGCTGGCTGTTTCTTCCCAGTATCAAGGTCGCGGTATTGGCTTCGGCCTGCTCCAGGATGCGATTCGCCGCACGCTGTTGATTGCCGAGCAGGCCGGAATCCGGGCGATGCTCACCCACCCCATCGACGAAGCAGCAGCCAAGTTTTACACCCGCTTCGGCTTCATCGCCTCTCCTCTGCGTGAGCAGCAACGGCTGTTGCTCCTCAAGGATGCCCGCCGCTGGGTGGGCTGATGTCTTGAACGAGGGGGCTCTGGCCCCATTGTCGTCAAGTTAAGAGTCTTTCGCTCGCCCTGAGCCCTTCGACTTCGCTCAGGACGGGCCTGTCGAAGGGTGAACGGGAAATCCTAAGGTGCCGGAAGTTGAGCCTTGCATGGCTCGACAAGGCTCTCCTGAGCGAAGCTGAAGGGCTCACCGTGAACGGCTATAGGGAGTCGGATGGTCTCTACTGAGATCCCAGAGAGCCTTATTTCGTTTAGCTTGACGCTGTTCACAAATAATGTTCCTTGTCCCGATCTATTCCATTACATATTGCGTTCCTAGTATGCGATCAATGTTATGTCTGATTTTTTCGTATTCCTGTAACTCGAAAATTGGGATATTATCGTTCTTGTGCGTATTAGCCCATATTTCCATTAACCTCTCTCGGTCAATCAATTCGACGCCAGTACTGTCAGCAAGCTTTTTTGCTTGATTGGTAAAAAATGAACTTGTAATGACGGCTGCATGATCCGCCTTGTAGTAGTAGGCACCTGCAGAAACCTCTTGAACTGCCTTGACACCGATGTTATTTGTATGGCGTTTTGTCTGAATTACTGTTACTTTTCTATGCTTCTCGGCAATAACGTCAACGCCAAAGTCCCCAGTGCTTGCTGTCATTTTCACGTTATACCCTTTACACTCGTATAATAAAGCGATTGCTGATTCAAACTCCTTTCCACTCATGGAGTCAATATTGCTTAGGTTTTGAATTCTAAAGAATTTAACCCAGCGTTTTGTGGCCTTTTCAATGTATTTTTTTCTGTCTTCAGCTCTTATTTCATCTGCCGCCCTATCTAGGTCTATCCACTGCTGTGCAATTCTCTGGCAATGATTAAATATTTCCGCGCAATCATGATTATAATACTCTATAGTGCTAGACCCAATGGTCCTGCTAATCCACGCCCCTAAACTTGTATCTTTTGCTATGCAGTCCTTAACTTTTAAGCCTTGTGTTGCGCAATATCGATCAAAGGACGTTGGGCAAATATCAACTTTTTGCACCCTGTCAAGCTCACGACATTTATTTTCAGTCAAGATGCCTCCACGCTTAGATTGATAAACTATAGCTCCCATACCCTTGGCGCCGCGTCTAACGGACGAAATAGGGGGGCACCAGTTGTGTGGCGTTAAAGAATATTTTGTGGCTTGATATACAGCGCGGCCATCTGTAATGACTTTTACGTAACCTTTTTCTGTAATTCCGACTTTATACATTTCGCCAAGTACTCCAACAGAATAAAGAGTGGAAAATGAAAACATCGAACTAAATTAAGTATTTTAAAAATATTTAAATATCAATGCTATATATTAATAAATCGCTTATAAAAATAATTAACGCCTACAAAAAATTGCAATGATTTAATTAGCTGCCTAAATTTTTGCAGAGCGAGCGCTTCTGCAATTTCTAGATCATTTAATGCATCCCGCTGCTGCTGCAATGCTAGAAATCTCGTTCTCTAATTGGGTACGGTGCATGTGAAAGCAATTTCGCTCCAAATTCGGTTGGTAGAACTGAGCCAAAGACTCGAAAGCCTGAGTCACGGAGATGGTGGCGATATAGCTCATCATCACCGAGTAGCTAATTGCCACCACACCCAGCTCTTGGAGCGCCTTGGCATCTGATCGGGTAAAAGCCTGCAAATATAGCAAAGTGTCCTCTGCTAGTGCGTGGCTCGCGCTGCTAAGGCGATGGTAGCTTGTATAGTAGGTGCTTTGCTGCCCGACATCTTCAAAGCGCTTGAATATCTTTCTCGGCCACAAATGAGGAGAAGCGCCGTTGTCGAGGCTAAGTTCTTTTATAAGAGAATCCAAGAACGTCTCAAGGTTCGCAAGCCATTCTAATCTTGCTTCAACTATTCTCTTTGTACCGTCGGGATCGCCGAGTTGTGTTTCATGTTTCTTCCAGTCGGTCAGTGTCTGTCGGTGGGAAGACAACCATCGTTTAAAGTAGGCGATGAGAGGCGCTTCTAGGTCATGTTTCACTTTGAACGAGAGGTTTACAGAGCTTTCCAAAACCGTCCGCGCCAAAACTTCGGCGCTGGCGTAAGCATTTGTTGCGATGCAAACGAGCATGGCTTCGGCATGCTCGTGAATGCGGCCGACGATGTTGCCATACGCAATAGCGAGAACGTTTTGCTTCGGGCTGTCTCCTATCGCGTCACAGAGAACTCGTGACACCAAGTCGTGGCATTCAGTCGTCGCACTAAGCGGGATAACGATATTTGAGTAATCACCGCTCGCATCGAGGCTGTGGGCAGCGCAAAATTGACTAATAGAGTCCATTGATTCCTGATCTTACGTGTTCTAGATTGTATACTAAGCTCGACTTTGACCATTTTTCCAGGCCGCAAGTCCATTTAAAATCAAAGGCTTGCGGCGCACTCAAAAATTAGCGAGGGGTCCAATTCCGGCGTTTCGGGCCTCCCGACCGCCTCTAATTTTTCGCCCTCATGATTTATCAGGCAGTTACCCCGCTGGGGTGCTGCAAAAATGGCCAAAGTCGAGCTAAGCACATCCATTAAATTTATTTATTTTAATGGATGTACTTACCTGGTACAAGAGCAGCCTCGATGAGCCGCCAAACTGATCGCTTATGCGTAGGCTACTGAGTGAAGCGATCCGCAGGGGTTCTTGCTGAATATCGCTTGTTGATGCCCGCCGCTCTTCGTGCCTATTTATCGACTCGGATTCCCTGTGCCCATCAGTTGCCTATATCCGAACCTTCAGATCCTTTCCGAACCGAAGACCGATGGTTTGGCAGGCGATGCGCAGAAGATCGAGCTTCTTGTCGTTGCTCTCGTTGGTACCCACGTACCAACCCGGTGCGAAAACCTCGGTGAACTTCCATAACCCCGGTTTCCCCGGGTAGACGGCCTCGACCGTGCGAGCGACATAGGGACGTTTGCGGCCAAGGGTCTTGACGGCTCGACTATACTGCTCAGGGAATTCCGGAGCCAACTCGGCGAAGTGCCGGAGGATTGAAACGAGCGCGTCGTTGCCGTTACGCGCAGTGAATCTCTGGCCCCAGAGTTCGTAGCCAAACTCGGTTTCCAGCGCCAGACAGACAGCCTTCTGGGTGGGCCGTGACTGCTGGTGTTCGAGTGCGCGTTCCATTCTCCTGAGCTTTTGCGTCAACTCGGCCACATGTACGCGCATACTCCGAACCGCATCTGATATGTCGATGGTGCGCATTGCTGGGTTAACTCGCATCTGAATGGCCTCCATCATGGATTGGAAGTGCCCGGAAAGCGTGGTCAGCCGGAATGGCTTGCTGACGATGCTGGCCTCGCAGCAGTAGCCTTTCGGTCTTGCGTGAAGGACGGTAGACCGTGATTACGGTCTCGCCTGCAATCACCACACGGCAGCCACGCAACCGCTCCAATGCGTTGATCTCTTGCTTGCGTCGACGGATCTCTCGATCCACGTCCTGCCCGAGTAGCAGTAGGCTGTCGTCATCGACGGGCGTGCCGGCGCCGACGATCACAGAGATATCGGATTCGCGCAGGCCGCGCTGACGGATGCGGGACAGGGCGTGTTGGGTCAAGGTCAGGTTCATGTGCGTTGCTCCGTATCGGTGTTCTCGACAGCGGGTGCCGCGTCAGCGGTGCTGTCGGTGGCGACCTGCGATGAGTGGTTTCCCGGAAGGTTGGTTTTGACCTTGAAGCCAGGCATCTTGATTCGCATTGCCGTCATTTCGGCCACCGCTTGGCTCTGTTCCTCAAGCCAGCGCCGATACTCCTCTACATCGGCAGATTGTTTCTTCTCCCAGACCTCCGACAGATCGATGAGCCCATCCTGAATCCGTTCAAGGGTGCTTTGATCCGCCTTGTTGTCAGGATCGAGCCCGAGGTTGGCGCCGAAAACATACGTGGGAACAGCATAGTCAGGTGTCGCCCCACTGTAGCTGGCCGTGAACTCGATCGGGTGCTCCTCGAATAGACCGAGCGCCTTGAGGTCGTCCTGTAGGAAGTTGATGAAAGGCGAGTGCTCTTCGCCTTCATCGTCCTCGTATGTCACAAACAACTCACGCTCTCTCAGAGACTTGCGTTCCTCTTCGATCCAGTCGTAACGGTAGCCATCGTGGAATGCGCCGGGCAGATACGGCAACCGGCGGCATGCCTCCGCAGTGGCCGCCTCCAGCTCCCCCACAGTTTCATCGAGGGCAGTTTGGCGGGCGCGTAAGCTGCGTTCTGCGAGGATCAGAACGGCAAGCGGAGCCAGGTCCATGATCGCGTCTTCGGTCAAGTCCAAATGCCATTGCACGATGGTCAGAAAGGTGCGGGCCGCCCGGTCGATGCCACCCTTCACTGGGACGCGACTCCGCAACTTCAAGGTGTCCTTGGGGGCACGCGTCAACTCCTCCCATTTGACGCCGAGCGCCTTGCTCAGACGTTCACGGCTGCTCGGGCGGATGTTGTCGACCTGCTGACCTCGCTCCCAGCGGCTGATCTGGGTCTTGCTGATCTTGCTCTCATCGGCAAGCCGGTCTTGAGACCAGCCCCCCCGCAGCTTGCGATGGAGCTTTAGGGCTTCGGGGTTCAGGGTGTCGGTCATGGCGCGTCTCCTCGCTAACGTCGTTGCAGCAAAGAATAGACGCATCAGATGTTGACGTCGAGCGTCTTTATAGCGCTATTTGTCCTTAACGGCTAGCTGGAAGATCCATAAAGCACCCCAGCAGACGATCACTGGACGACACCAAGGTTACTGCGCGTGCGGATTGGCTCACAGGTCGCCGGCCCTAAAGACGCGGAAGGCGTCTTTAGGGCCGGCGTAACGGTTCCATCGATTGCTGGTGGGCGGTGCTGGATGGCATGAGGGTCAGTTCTCGCGTGGTTGCACCAGCGTACGCAGTTGCGAGAAATGACCTCGCTGACACCTACAGGGTACTGATTGCTACGATGTGATAACTGACCATTCTCACTACAACTTCGGGGCATATCGCGACCGATACGGTTCGCTCGACCAGGGCATCCCATGGCTCTTAATTGGCATGGATCACCAGTGGGACACCCGTGAGTCCGAGATGGAAATCGGTTGACCAGCATCGCGGGATCCGGAGGCTCTGCATCAGATGGAGCCCCAAGGCGTCAGTGAGCGTTAGATCCTGATCAGAGAACCGCCGCAAGATCCGGAGCGCTCCGTCCTGTTCATCACGCCCGACCGGATGCACCTGCATGGGTGTCATCACCTCGACCATGGCCATGAACTGAAGCGCCCGAGTACGGTCGTACCGCCGCAGAAACCATCCATGCGTCTCGGCAATCACGAGCGCTGACGTGATCAGGCGCGGCGGATTCGCAAACAAACGCTGGAAGAGTGGGTGATAGGTGTCCGAACGATCGAGAAAGGCGATCAACGCGGACGTGTCGACGTAGGCGTCAGGGCTTTGCGCCATAGACGATCTCGTCGACATGCTGGCTGGACTGCGGATCGCCGGACTCGACCATGCCGGCATACCGCATCCAGGGCTGATCGGAATCCAAGGGCAGCGCGTTGCGGAGCGAGCGGCGGACCAGTTCCGCCAGAGAAATACCAAGTCGTTCAGCTTCCGCTTTGGCCGCCGCGTAATCCGCTTCGGGCAGGCTGATTTGGGTTCGGATCATGGTGATCGCATCGCCGCGATGAAGTGTTACCAGATGCTACCCATCTGACCTCGGCGCGTCCATGAGTGCCGCCGGTGTCTGATCCTGACCAAGGCAACCTCTCAGTCCATCGAAACGCTACCAGCCGCGCTCCAATAACGGCCCAAGAAACCGCCCCGTATGCGACCGCGCATTGGCCGCGATCTCCTCGGGCGTTCCGACCCCGACGATCTCCCCTCCCTTGTCCCCGCCTTCCGGTCCTAAATCAATGATCCAGTCGGCCGTCTTGATGACATCCAGATTGTGCTCGATAACGACGACGGTGTTGCCCTGGTCGCGGAAGCGGTGCAGGACGTCGAGCAGGTGCTTGACGTCGTGGAAGTGCAGGCCGGTGGTCGGCTCGTCGAGGATGTAGAGGGTGCGGCCGGTGTCGCGCTTGGAGAGTTCTCGGCTGAGCTTGACGCGCTGGGCCTCGCCGCCGGAGAGGGTGGTGGCGCTTTGACCGAGGGTGACGTAGGACAGGCCGACGTCCATCAGGGTCTGGAGCTTGCGGTGGATGACCGGGACCGGGGCGAAAAAGGTCAGGGCGTCCTCGACCGTGAGGTTGAGCACCTCGTCGATGGTCTTACCCTTGTAGCGGATCTCCAGGGTTTCGCGATTGTAGCGGCGCCCCCGGCAGACCTCGCACTGGACATGGATGTCGGGCAGGAAGTGCATCTCGACCCGGATCAATCCGTCCCCTTTGCAGGCTTCGCAGCGTCCGCCCTTGACGTTGAAGCTGAAGCGTCCTGGCCCGTAGCCGCGCGAGCGCGCCTCCGGGACGTTGGCGAAGAGATCGCGCACCAGGTTGAACAGCCCGGTGTAGGTCGCCGGGTTGGAGCGCGGGGTGCGACCGATGGGGCTCTGGTCGATGTCGACCACCTTATCGAAATACTCAAGCCCCTCGATGGCGGTATGCGGGGCTGGATTCAGACTCGCCCCATTGAGCTGGCGGGCGATGACCGGGAACAGCGTGTCGTTGATGAGGGTCGATTTGCCGGAGCCGGAGACGCCGGTGACGCAGCAGAAGGTGCCGACCGGGATGGCGGCGTCGACCCCGCGCAGGTTGTTGCCGCTGGCGCCGAGGATGCGCAACTGGCGCTCGGGATCGTTGGGCGTGCGCCGGGTCGGGATCTCGATGCGCAACTCGCCCCGCAGATAGCGCCCGGTCAGGGAGCGGGGTTCGGCGGCGATCTGTTCGACGCCTCCCTGGGCGACGATCTCACCGCCGTGGACGCCGGCGCCCGGCCCCAGGTCCACCACCAGATCGGCGGCGCGGATCGCCTCCTCGTCGTGCTCGACCACGATCACGGTGTTGCCGATGTCGCGCAGGTGGGTCAGGGTCTTGAGCAAGCGGGCGTTGTCGCGCTGGTGCAGGCCGATGGACGGCTCGTCGAGGATGTACATGACCCCGACCAGCCCGGCGCCGATCTGGCTGGCGAGGCGGATGCGCTGGGCCTCGCCGCCGGAGAGGGTCTCGGCGCTGCGCTCCAGGGTCAGGTAGTCGAGCCCGACGTCGACCAGGAAACGCAGTCGGGTGGCGATCTCCTTGGTGATCCTGGAGCCGATCTCGCCGCGCTTGCCGGGAAGCTCCAGGGTCTCGAAATAGCGCAGCGACTCGCCGACCGGCAGGCCCGAGACGGCGGGCAGGTTGTGGTCGCCGACGAAAACGTGGCGGGCGGCCTCGTTCAGCCGCGAGCCCTGACAGGCCGGGCACGGCTGGTGCGACATGTAGCGCGCCAGTTCCTCGCGCACCGTGCTGGAGTCGGTCTCCCTGTAACGTCGCTCCATGTTGCGAACGATGCCCTCGAAGGGCCGCGCCTTGGGACTGCCCTTCTCGTAGGGCAGCTTGAGCTTGAGCTTGTCCTTGCCGCTGCCGTAGAGGACGACCGAGCGGATCGGCTCGGGCAGCTCGACCCAGGGGATCTCGACATCGAAGCCATAGTGTTCGCCGAGCGAGCGGATCATCTGGAAATAGTAGGCGTTGCGCCGGTCCCAGCCGCGCACCGCGCCGCCCGCCAGACTCAGTTCCGGATGCACGACCACCTTGGCCGGATCGAAAAAGGGCTCCACGCCCAGCCCGTCGCAGGTCGGGCAGGCGCCGGCCGGATTGTTGAAGGAGAAGAGACGCGGCTCCAGCTCGGCGATGCTGTAGCCGCAGACCGGACAGGCGAACTTGGCCGAGAAGGTCAGCTCGGGTCGATCGGATTCGTCGATCCAGCCGATGCGCGCGATACCGCCGGAAAGGTTGAGCGCGGTCTCGAAGGACTCGGCCAGACGCAACGCCAGGTCGGGGCGGACCCGGAAGCGGTCGATGACGACTTCGATATCGTGCTTCTTCTTGAGATCCAGCTCCGGCGGAGCGTCCAGCTCGCAGAGTGCCCCATCGATGCGGGCGCGCACGAAGCCCTGGGCGTGCAGCTCGGCGAGCAGACGCTGGTACTCGCCCTTGCGCGCCGAGACCACCGGGGCCAGCAGCATCAGCTTCTCGCCCTCCGGCAGGGCGAGCACCTGATCGACCATCTGGCTGACGGTCTGGGCGTCGAGCGGCTCGCCGTGGGTCGGGCAGCGCGGCTCACCCACGCGGGCGAACAGCAGACGCAGATAGTCGTGGATCTCGGTGATGGTGCCGACGGTCGAGCGTGGGTTGTGCGAGGTGGTTTTCTGCTCGATTGAGATGGCCGGCGACAGCCCCTCGATATGATCCAGATCCGGCTTCTCCATCATCGAGAGAAACTGACGGGCGTAGGAGGACAGCGATTCCACGTAGCGACGCTGACCCTCGGCATAAATGGTATCGAAGGCGAGCGAGGACTTGCCGGAGCCGGACAGACCCGTGAAGACGATCAACCGATCGCGCGGCAGATCCAGGTCAACGCTCTTGAGATTGTGGGTGCGCGCGCCACGGATGCGGATGGTGTGCATGAAGTCCGCCGGGGGATTTGGACAGGATGGAAGGGAGGCTCGGGATCGACAGGGTGGCGAAGTCCAGCGGCGGCCGGGCGACAAACCCTGTCGATCCCGCGGATCCGGTCCATTGAGTCGCGGACATCTGGCCTCGCTCGCGGGATGCGGCCTGGAAGAAGGCTACGTCTGCTGCCGCTCAAGCCAAGCTGCTATTATGCGAACCTTCGCCTTCAATACGCAAAGGCCGGTGTCCGTGAAGCGATCAGACAGACCCAACTCCGATATCCCCAACGTCCCGATGTCGGCCTCGGAACGGCGCGCGGCGGCCGGGCTCGCCGCCATCTTTTCGACCCGCATGCTCGGCCTCTTCATGGTGCTGCCGGTGCTGGCGATTCATGCCCATGATCTCCCCGGAGCGACGCCGATCCTGGTCGGACTGGCGATCGGCGCCTACGGTCTGACCCAGGCGCTGTTTCAGATCCCACTCGGTCTGCTGTCGGATCGGATCGGACGCAAGCCGGTGATCTATGGCGGACTGGCGCTCTTCCTGCTGGGCAGCCTGGTGGCGGCCATGGCGGACAGCATCCAGTGGATCATCCTGGGGCGCGTCCTCCAGGGCAGCGGGGCGATCGCCGCGGCCATCATCGCGCTGACCGCCGACCTCACGCGCGACGAGGTGCGCACCAAGGGGATGGCGGCGATCGGCATCAGCGTGGCGCTCTCGTTCGCCGCGGCGCTGGTCGCGGGTCCGCCGCTCACGGCCTGGATCGGCATCTCGGGGATCTTCTGGCTGACCGCCCTGCTCGCCATCGGCGGCATGCTGGTGCTCGCCTTTGTCGTGCCGGATCCGGAACACTCGACCATGCATCGCGATTCCCAGCCGGTGCTGGAGCAGCTCGCGGGAGTGGTGCGCAACCCGACCCTGGTCCGCCTGGATCTCGCCATCTTCATGCTGCATCTGACCATGGTCAGCCTCTTCGTGGTGCTTCCGCTCTCGCTGCGGGACGCGGGTCTACCCTTGGCCGATCACTGGATAATCTATCTCCCGGCGGTGCTCCTGGCGATTCTCGCCATGGTGCCCTTCATCGTGCTGGCCGAGCAGCGAGGCCAGGCACGGCCGGTGCTGCTCGGGTCGGTGAGCGTGCTGGCCTTCTCCATGCTGGGCTTCTTCCTCTTCAACCAGTCGCTCTGGGTCGTCGGCGTCCTGCTGGTGGTGGTCTTCACCATATTCAATCTGCTGGAGGCGGTGCTGCCCTCGCTGGTCTCGAAGGCCGCGCGTGCCGGGGCCAAGGGCACGGCGATGGGGGTCTTTTCCAGCTCCCAGTTCGTCGGCGCCTTTCTCGGCGGGTTGCTGGGCGGGATCGCGCACGAGACCTTCGGGGCCGACGCGGTCTATCTGGTCGGCGCCCTGACCTCGCTGATCTGGATCGGCCTGATGATGACCCTGTCGATTCCCGAGAACCTGACGCGCCATGTCCTCGCCCTGGGAGCGACGCCCGCGAGCGATGCCCTGGGGCTTGAGCAACGCCTGCTCGAGGTGCCGGGAGTCAAGGAGGTGGTGATCGCGCTCGACGAGGGCGTCGCCTATCTCAAGGTGGACAGTCGACAACTCGATTGGGCAAGATTGCGGGCTTTTTCCTCGGCCAGCGCCTGATCGGGGCGCCGGTCAACTCAACTACCAGTTCGACAAATAGTCACCCAGGCGCGGCGCTGGGTGGGAGGCAGATATGGCGGCACGCGGTGTCAACAAAGTGATCCTGATCGGCAATCTCGGGGCCGACCCCGAGGTGCGTTACATGCCGAGCGGCGATGCGGTGGCCAACGTCCGGATCGCGACCAGCGATTCCTGGAAGGATCGCAACACCGGCGAGATGCAGGAGCGGACCGAGTGGCACAACGTGGTCTTCTTCGGCAAGCTGGCCGAGATCGTCAAGCAGTATGTCCGCAAGGGCTCGAAGATCTATGTCGAGGGCAAGCTGCGCACGCGCAAATGGCAGGGACAGGACGGCCAGGACCGTTATACGACCGAGATCGTCGTGGATATTAGCGGCACCATGCAGATGCTCGACAGCCGTCAGGGCGGTGGATCCTCGGTGCCCTTCGATGACGCGCCCGCGCCACCGCCTTCACGCGGCGGCAGCCGTGCCCCGGCCCGCGAGAGCGGCCATCAAGGCGGCCTGGATCAGGGCGGCCCTGGTGGCGCCCAGGCCGATTTTGACGACGATATCCCGTTCTGACCGTCTTCCAGGGAGAGGATCTCATGCGCACCCTGCTCGTGACCGGCGGCGCCGGCTTCATCGGCGGCAATTTCGTCCATTACATCCTGGACCAGACCGAGGCCCGCGTGATCAATCTGGATCGGCTGACCTACGCCGGCAATCTGGACACCCTGGCCGACCTGGGCGGCAACCCGCGCCATGTCTTCGTTCAGGGTGATATCGCCGATGCCGAACTGGTCGGGCGGCTGCTGCGCGACTACGAGGTCGAGGCGGTGGTCAATTTCGCCGCCGAGAGCCATGTGGATCGCTCGATCGACGCACCTGGCGCCTTCATCCAGACCAACGTGGTCGGCACCTTCAACCTGCTCGACCGCGCGCGCGCCCATTGGGCCGAGCTTGGCGACGCGGCCAGGGCCGGGTTTCGGTTTCTGCATGTCTCGACCGACGAGGTCTATGGCTCGCTGGGGCCGACCGGGCTCTTCAGCGAGACCACCCCCTACGCACCCAACTCGCCCTACTCCGCCTCCAAGGCGGCCTCCGATCATCTGGTGCGCGCCTGGTTCCACACCTATGGTCTGCCGGTGCTCACCACCAACTGCTCCAACAATTACGGCCCCTACCAGTTTCCGGAGAAACTGATTCCGCTGATGATCCTCAAGGCCCAGCGCGGCGAACCGCTGCCGGTCTATGGGGACGGGGGCAACATCCGCGACTGGCTGTACGTCATGGATCACTGCAAGGCGATCCGGCGGGTGTTGGAAGCGGGTCGGCCGGGCGAGGTCTATAACGTCGGCGGCAACAGCGAGCGCACCAACCTGGAGGTGGTCGATACGCTCGGCGCCCTGCTCGACGAATGTCTCCCCGACTCACCGCACCGCCCGCACATCCAGCTCAAGCGGTTCGTCACCGATCGCCCCGGACACGATCGTCGCTATGCCATCGACGCCGGCAAGCTCAAGCGCGAATTGGGCTGGGAGCCCGAGGAGACCTTCGAATCCGGTCTGCGGCGGACGGTGACCTGGTATCTGGAGAACCCCGACTGGTGCCGGCGCGTCACCGACGGGAGCTACCTGGGAGAACGTCTGGGCGCCGGCGGCGTCCCGAGGGGAATATGATATGAATCGTAAGGGAATCATCCTCGCCGGCGGATCCGGCACCCGGCTGTATCCACTGACGCGCACGATCAGCAAGCAACTGCTGCCGGTCTACGACAAGCCGATGATCTACTACCCCCTGTCCACGCTCATGCTGGCGGGGATTCGCGAGATCCTGATCATCTCCACGCCCCAGGATCTGCCGATGTTCCGCTCGCTGCTGGGCGACGGCGCCCAATGGGGCCTCGAACTGAGCTACGCCGAGCAGCCGCATCCGGGCGGTCTGGCGCAAGCCTTCCTGATCGGCAAGACGTTCGTCGGCGAGGCGCCCTCCTGTCTCGTCCTCGGCGACAACATCTTTCACGGCCATGGCCTGGTCGATCAGCTCAAGAGCGCGAGCGCCAGGGAAACGGGGGCCACGGTCTTCGGCTATTACGTCTCGGATCCCGAGCGCTACGGCGTCGCGCAATTCGATGCCTCGGGCCAGGTGCTCGGCATCGAGGAGAAACCGCGCGCGCCCAAGTCCAACTGGGCGGTGACGGGCATCTATTTCTATGACGGCCAGGCGTGCGCGCTGGCGGAGTCGCTCAAGCCCTCCCCGCGCGGCGAGCTGGAGATCACGGATCTGAACAACCGCTATCTCCAGCAAGGCCAACTCTCGCTGGTGCGCATCGGGCGCGGCACCGCCTGGCTCGACACCGGCACTCACGAGTCCCTGATGCAGGCCGGTCAGTTCATCGAGACGATCGAGAAACGCCAGGGACTCAAGATCTGCTGTCCGGAAGAGATCGCCTACTTCAATGGCTGGATCGATGCCGAGCGGCTCCAGGCGCTGGGAGAGGCATTGCGCAAAAGTGGCTATGGTGAATACCTGCTGTCGCTGCTTCGTCGAGGCCAGTTATGAACGTCATCGAGACCGCCATCCCTGGCGTGCTCATCATCGAACCCAAGGTCTGGGGCGATGAGCGCGGCTATTTCATGGAGACCTATCGCGCCGGCCAGTACGCCGAGCTAGGCATCCCCGCCACCCTGGTGCAGGACAATCAGTCCTTTTCGCGCCGGGGCGTGCTCCGGGGGCTGCATGTTCAGCACCCCGGCGCGCAGGGCAAACTGGTGCAGGTGCTGGCCGGCGAGGTGTTCGACGTGGCGGTCGATATCCGGCGCGGATCGCCCCATTTCGGACACTGGGTGGGCGTGACCCTCTCCGGCGAGAACAAGCGCCAGCTCTGGGTTCCGCCCGGATTCGCCCACGGCTTCCTGGTCACCGCGGAGAGCGCCCTCTTCGTCTACAAGAACACCCATTACTACCGTCCTGAAACCGAATTCAGCGTCCGATGGGACGATCCCGATATCGGCATCGAATGGCCCCTGGACGGAGCCCCGGAGCTTTCCCGCAAGGATCTGGAAGCGGCCCGCCTGAAGGACATCGCGCCGGATCGCCTCCCCAGCCTCGAGGATTACAGATGACTCAGCACACCCAGGCCGGTACTCGGCCGCGATTGCTCCTGATTGGCGCCAACGGCCAGGTCGGCTGGGAGCTGCGCCGCACGCTCGCCTGTCTGGGCGATGTCGTCGCCGCCTCGCTGGAGGGCGAGTACGGCCCGGCGATCGATCTGATGGACGCCGGCGCGCTGGCGCGACTGATCCAGGACAGCCGGCCCGACGCCGTGATCAACGCCGCCGCCTACACGGCGGTCGACAAGGCCGAATCCGACCAGGCGACCGCCCGGCGGATCAACGCCGAGGCGGTCGGCGAGATGGGCGCCCTGCTGGCCAAAACGGGTACGCCGATCATCCATTACTCGACCGATTTCGTCTTCTCGGGCAACCTGGGCCGTCTCTACACCGAGGCGGACACGCCCGATCCGCTCAACGTCTATGGCGAAACCAAACTCGGCGGCGAGCGCGCCCTGCTGGACTCCGGCGCCAAGGCGCTGATCTTTCGCACCAGTTGGGTCTACGGCGCGCGCGGGGCCAACTTCCTGCTCACCATGCGGCGACTGTTCGCGGAACGCGATGAACTGCGGATCGTCGATGATCAGATCGGCTCGCCCACCTGGAGCCGAATGCTGGCCGAGGCGACCGCGCTGGTGCTGCACCGGGTGCTGCGCGGCGAGCTCGACCTGGAGCAGGTCGGTGGACTCTACCATCTGACCGGAGCCGGCCAGGTCAGTTGGCATGGCTTCGCCAGCGCCATTCTGGAGGCCAGCGGGCTGGAAACCAGACTGATCCCGATCCCCTCGTCCGAATATCAGGCCCCGGCGAAACGCCCCATGTTCTCGGTCCTGGACAATCGGCGCTTTCAGGAGACCTTTGGGCTGGCCATGCCCGATTGGCGACTCTCGCTCGCGCAGTGTCTTGAGGAGTTGAAATAGGGCGCGCGGCGATGGCTTGAAACGCCACTGGCGGGGATCGCCAGCCGACCCCGCCGCGCCCCATGTCCAGGACTCGCCCTAGACGCTCGAGTCCAGCGCATCGGGCGTCTTCGGCCAGGCGGTCAGAACGGCCTGAACGAGCGTGGCCAGGGGGATTGCGAAGAAGACCCCCCAAAAGCCCCAGAGCCCGCCGAAGACGAGTATGGCGACGATGATGGCGACCGGATGCAGGTTGACCACCTCGGAGAAGATCAGCGGCACCAGAACATTGCCGTCCAACGCCTGGATGATCGCGTAGGCGAGCGTCAGCCAGGCGAATGAAGGCGACCAGCCCCACTGAAACCAGGCCACCAGCAGCAGCGGCACGGTGACGACCGCGGCCCCGATATAGGGGATGATGACCGACAGCCCGACCAACAGGGACAGCAACATCGAATACTTCAATCCGAAGGCTTGAAAGGTCAGGTAACTCACGCCCCAGACGATCAGGATCTCCCACGCCTTGCCGCGAACATAGTTGGAGATCTGTCGATCCACGTCCTTCCAGACATCGCCCGCGATCCCGTGGTATTTGGGAAGATAGACGCGGAACCAGCCGAGGATCAGATCCTTGTCCTTCATGAAGAAGAACACCAGGATCGGCATCAGGATCAGGTAAACCAGGATGGTGATCACGCCAGCCACGTTCGCCAGCGACCAGGACAGCACCTGCTGCCCGAAGGAGACGGCCTCCGAGCGCATGAAGGTGATCAACTCGTCGAGCTGCCCCTGTGAGACCAGCTCCGGATAGCGCTCGGGCAGATTCATGAAGACCCGTGTCCCATCCGAGACCATGTTCGGCAACTGCTGGACCAGTTCCGTGATCTGGCGCGAGAGGAGCGGCAAGACGCCCACCAGCACCAGCACCACGAAGACCAGGAACAGGATGTAGATCAGCAGGACGCTCGGCAGGCGCGGCATTCCGCGCCGCTGGAGCTGTCCCACCAGACCCTCCAGGAGATAGGCGATCACGATACTCGCCAGGACCGGGGCGAGCATGTCGCCCATGATGATCACGATGGCGAAGACGGTCAGCAAAAGCAGCCCGAGAAAGACGATCTGCGGGTCGGACAGGTGCCGCTTGAACCAGCTTGCGACGATATTCATGGATAACGACTAACCCTGCGATCCGAATTTGGCTCGATAGTCCTGATAATGGCGAGCGAACAGGGCTTCCAACTCATCGATGACCTCGCTGGCGGCGCGCCCCTGGAGCAGATGGGACGACATCAAGACCGAGGTCTCGTTGAGCAGGGCGCCGCGTTCGAGCATGTCATAGGCTTGGGAGAGGCGTTTGATGGCGCCGACCACGGTCTCGTGTTCCGGCCGGGCCTGGATTCTTGGCTCGCGCGCGACCGACTCGGTAGGGTCGGAGCGGAGACGTTGCGCCAGAAAATCGGCGAAGGCGAGCAGCGTCTCACGATCGGCCGCTTCCAGCCTCCGAAAACACTTGATCAAGCGCCGTTCGTCGGCGGATCCCGATGGAAGACTCATCACGCGGAATGACCCTGGCTAAGGCGTTGTCGTGGCTCCGGGCGGGAGATCGCCCGAGCGCCGAGATCATACGCTCGGGGCCGCCCTTCGCCTATGGAGGACTCGGGACTTTCTCGCTGCGGGCGCGGCAATAATCGCGCGCGAAGTCGAGCAGTTCCTCCATCACCCGCAGCCTGAATTTCTGCTTCTGATGCACGAAGGAAAAGGGACGGAAGAGCGGAGGATCCAACTGAACCGCGACCAGGGTGCCGAGCTTGAGTTCCTTCTGGATCGTCGTCATGGAGACCACCGAGATGCCCATGCCCGCCTCCACGGCGCCCTTGACCGCCTCGGGGCTACCCAACTCCATGGCGACCTTCAGGACCGAACGGCAGCCGGGCTGGAGTTGGAGATAGTCACCGATGACCTCGCGGGTGCCCGAACCCTCCTCGCGGCAGATGAAGGGATATTCGAGCAGGGCCGGAACGCTGATGGCGCCGACCGAGGCCAATGGATGACCCGGTGGCACGATGACCACCAACCGATCCCGCTTGCAGACCTCGACGACCAGATTTTTGTTGGCGACCGGGGCCTCGACCACGCCCAGATCGATGGCATTGTTCTCGACCATCGCTACGATGCCATCGCTGTTGGCCACCTTGAGGTGGATCTGCACGTCCGGATAGCGCTCCTTGAAATCCCCGAGCAGGGCCGGGAGCATGTACTCGGCGATGGTAGTGCTGGCCCCAATGGTGAGCGCGCCGCTGATCTCCCCGGTGATCCCGCGGACCGCGTTCTCCATTTCCGCGTAGAGGTCGAAGATCCGCTCGGCCGATTCGAAGACGGCGCGACCAGCCTCGGTAAGGCTGATGCGGTTGTGGGTGCGATCGAACAAGCGGGTGTTGAAGTGCTCCTCCAACTGACGAACCTGGAAGGTAACCGCCGGCTGGGTCATGTGGAGCGCCTCGGCGGCCTTGGTGAAGCTGAGGAGCCGAGCGACGGTATGAAACACCTGAAGTCTACGGTCAGCCATCCAGATAGGACTCGTCGCGAATACCCGAATAGAAAATGCTTATATCATAGACGACTGATGACGAGATAGCCTCGGGCCGGGCGCGACTTCGGCGATTCTCACGGCCCCAGCCACCCGGTTTGGGGGCCTGGATGGCGAGGCGCCTCGCGAGGCCCCTGGGCTGGGGTAAACGAACCTGAACCCCAACATTGATCCGCCAGCGGGGACGTTGGGGTTCGCTCTCGCTCACCCCATCTACGAATGGCGGCCGTTAGGCCTCACTTTTGGTCGCACCCCCGAGATCCATGGAACTTGCGCCGAGAGGATCCTAAGGTATCCTTTCGGAACTCAAACACCATCGTCGAGTCTCAATCTCGGCAAACACTTCATAATCAATCGCCAAGAGCAGGAGTGAAACTCAACATGGCTAATCCGGGAATTTCCGTCGTTCGAACCGCGAAAGACGCCCAAGGCGCGGTCGCGCCCAACAAGGTACTGAAAAACACCTACATGCTGCTGTCGGCGACGCTCGGCTTCAGCGCCGTGACCGCCATGCTGTCGCTCGCGCTCGCCGTGCCACCCTGGACCTACATGGCATCCGTCATCGTCTCCATGGTGCTCGGCATCTTCGTGCTGCCCAGAACCGCCAACTCGGCGAGCGGCATCGGCGTGATCTTTCTCATCACCGGCCTGCTTGGCTTCGGGCTCGGTGCCATCCTGAGCATGTATCTGGCCCTGCCGAACGGCCCGCAGATCGTCGGACTCGCCTTCGGCGGCACCGCGACCATCTTCCTCGGGCTGTCCGGTTACGCCCTGACCAGCAAGCGCGATTTCAGCTTCATCGGCGGCTTCATCTTCGCCGGCATGATGGTGGCCATGATCGCCATGATCGCCAACATCTTCCTGCAGATCCCGGCCCTCTCGCTGGCCATCTCCTCCGTCATCATCCTGCTGATGAGCGGCTTCATCCTGTTCGATACCAGCCGGATCGCACGGGGCGAGGAGACCAACTACATCATGGCCACCTACGGGATCTATCTGAGCATCTTCAACATCTTCGTCAGCCTGTTGCAGATCCTCGGCATCATGGGCGGCGACGACTGAGCGAGTGCCGGTAGCCGACCCCAAACCCCGGCCCCGTGCCGGGGTTTTTGCTTGTATCCGGAGCTGTCGAACGGAGAATTCCATGGAACTCTTTCTGAAGATCACCGCCGCCATTCTGCTCGGTCTCATGCTCTTCTATCTCTGGCCCGTCTACAAACACTGGCAGGAAAACGGTCCCAAGGCCCAGAAAGGCGACTGGCAGGCCGCCATCCTGCCGCTGGGCGCGGTCGTGCTGTTCGTCATCCTGCTGGTGATGGCGGTACGGTGAGGCGCGCGCGGGAGGCTGAATCTCCGCGGCATCGGGGGCTCGCACCTACGTCGATTCAGGTCGATGAGGCACGGCGCCGGCCTTGGAGACGATGATTCCGATCGGCGAAATACAGGGGGCCACGGGCCTGTGCTATGTTTCGATGGCAGGCTCACCAAGCCGGTCCGGCCCCATGGCTGACCCCATCCAGGCGAAACGTCGCGCCACTTCAGGTGCCCAGCGTCAAGCCTTTCAACGCGGCGGTACACGAAACCCATGTTCGGCTTTCTCCAGGGTCTGGCCTACGGGCTCTTTCTCTCCTGTCTGCCGTGGTTGCTCATCGGCATGATCGACCCGCGTCTGGTCCTGCCGACCGAGACCCCCACGCGGTTTCGGGTGCTGATTCGCTATTGGCTGATCGTGCCCTTCATCGCCGGGCTCATCTGGGTCACCTCCCTGTGGGGTGGTTTCGGGCCGACCTTAAGCGGATGGCTGGCCGGTCTGGCGGCCATTCCGGTGGCGATCCCGGTGGAGCGGGCCTGGCGCCGCTGGCGTCTGGCGCTGGCCGAGCGTCAGCGCGCAGCCCATCAGGCGGCGCTGGCGATGCAGGCGCGGATCGCGCTGGAGCGAGAGGCACGCGAGCGGGGAATCGCCGTGCTGGATCCAGAGCGCCCGCCGCTGGAGAGCGATGAGGTGATCCTCGGACTCTGGGAGGCCAAGAAGCGCCTGCTGGCGGCGGGACGTCCCGACCTGGCCATCCAGGCCGACCGGCTCTATACCCGCCATGGCCATGTCGACGCCGTGCTGCGCGGCAAATTCGACCCGAGGGAGTTGACCCTCGAACGTTCGCGGGGACTGGTGGGCGAGGTCTCCAGGACCGCGCTGGATAATCTGAACGCCATGGCCTCGATCGCCCGTGGCGTGGCCGGCGTGGACGCCGACTATGTGCGCCGCCGCCTTGCCCAGGAACGGACCGGGATGCCGGCCGAGGAGCGGCTGGCCCTGACCCGGCGACTCGATCTGGTCGCGGAGACCGAGCAGCGCCTGCGGGAGCTGAGCGCGCGGAACGAGGCCGCCATCACGGCCCTGGACGACGCGGCGGTGGCTGTGGCGTCCGTGGAAACCGACCGACCCCAGGCATCCGTGGCGGCGGATCAGGCCCTGGCCGATCTGCGCCGCTTCGCGGAGAAGGCGCATCACTACGGGCGCGACGCCTGAAGGACCGCCAAGGCTCCGCGCTCCACCTCCCAGGGCGCGCGGCGCACCACCCTGACAACGACCGGCCAGCGCCTGACGCGAGGAACCTCATGAACACGTCCAAATCTCTTCGAACGACCGATGACACCCGCTTCAATCTCTCGCTGCCCCCAGCGGCGGAGATCGAGGCACGGGTGAAACAGGAGACCGACCCCGAGACCACGCTGGACGATCCCGAACTGCTCGCCATGGCCGACGCCTTCGTGGCCGAGGTGCTCAAGGCGACGGACCAGGATGGGGTCGACCGCCGTCAGCGTCAGGCCGTGGAAGAGATGGGTCTGGAGGTCCAGCGGCAGGCCGCCCATCGCAGCCAGATGCTTCAGGCGCCGATCCGCAAGCTGGCCCACCAGGGTGACGAGGGCGGACCGGTGGCCCGCTCGCTGGTGGATCTGCGTATCCGCATGCAGGAGTTGGATCCCCAGCGCTACGACCTGAGCCGGGCGGGACTGACACGGCTCCTGGCCCTGATCCCCGGCATCGGCACGCCGCTGCAACGCTATTTCCAGAAGTTCGAGACCGCGCAGGAGGCGCTCGACGGCATCATCAAGGATCTGGAGGCCGGCAAGAACATGCTGCATCGGGACAACCTGACCCTGAGCGACGATCAGCAGTCACTGCGCGACAGCCTGGATCAGTTGCGTCGTCAGATCGGACTGGGCCGGATCATCGATCGGCGTCTGGAAGAAAAGGCGCTGGAGCTACCCCAGGAAGATCCCAAGCGACGCTTCTTGGACGAGGAGCTGCTGTTTCCGCTGCGCCAGCGCATCCTGGATCTGCAACAGCAATTGGCGGTCAGTCAGCAGGGCATCATGGCCCTGGAGGTGGTGATCCGGAACAACCGGGAGCTGATGCGCGGCGTGGATCGGGCCATCAATGTGACGGTCTCGGCCCTGAATGTCGCGGTCACCGTCGCGCTGGCCCTGGCCAATCAGCGTCTGGTGTTGGATCGGGTGGAAGCCTTGAACACCACCACATCGAACCTGATCGCCGGCACCGCCAAGGCGCTGCGCACCCAGGGCGTGGAGATCCAGACCCGCGCCGCGTCCACGGTGCTCGACATGAAACAGTTGGAACAAGCCTTCACGGATGTGATCGGAGCGATCGACGAGGTCTCGCGTTACCGGCGCGAGGCCCTGCCCCGTCTCGATGCCCAGATCGACCGACTTGAGGTTCTGGCGAACCAGGGCGATGCCGCGATTCAGCGCATGGACAAGGGCGATGCGGCACGGGTTGGAGAGGTGATCGCTCCCTGAGGCCGGGCGGCGCGGATGAGCGCCGCCCGGTTCACCGTGGTGAAGGCACCGCCATTGACATCAGTCGGCGTCATACCCCAGCACCGGCGCCAGCCAGCGTTCGGCCTCGGCGAGCGTCATCCCCTTGCGGACGGCGTAGTCCTCGACCTGGTCCTTTTGGACCCTGCCGACGCCGAAATAGCGCGCCTGCGGATGCGGGAAATACCAGCCGGAGACGGCGGCGGTGGGCAGCATGGCGAAGTTTTCGGTCAGGGTGATGCCGACGCGCCGCTCGGGTTCAAGCAAACGCCAGAGCGTGCCTTTCTCGGTGTGATCCGGGCAGGCGGCATAGCCGGGTGCGGGGCGGATGCCCTGGTACTTCTCGGCGATCAGTTCCTCGTTGCTCAGGGTCTCGTCCGCCGCATAACCCCAGTAGCGGGTACGCACCAGTTGATGCAGGCGCTCGGCGAAAGCCTCGGCGAGCCGGTCAGCGAGGGCCTTGAGCATGATGGCGCTGTAGTCGTCGTGATCGGCCTCGAAACGCGCCAGATGCGCCTCGATCCCGACCCCGGCGGTGAGGGCGAAGGCGCCGATCCAGTCCTCGTGGTCTGCGGGCGCAATGAAATCCGACAGACAGAAGTTGGGCTGATTGCGCCCGGCGTCGCGCGGCATCTGCTGGCGCAGGTTGTGCAGCCGTTCGAGTGGCCGGGTACGTTCGGCGTCGGCGAAGAGCAGAATGTCGTCGTCGCCAACCCCATTGGCCGGGAAGAACCCGATGACCGCGCGCGCCTCCAGCCAGTGCTCGCTGACCAGACGCCCCAGAAAGTCCTGGGCGTCGGCATAGAGCTTGCGGGCCTCCTCGCCGACAATCGCATCGTCGAGAATGTCCGGGAAACGCTTGTGGGCGAGTTCCCAGGCGTGGAAGAAGGGCAGCCAGTCGATGCTGTGAACCAGATCGTCGAGCGGGAAATCCGCGATGGTGGCGATTACACCGCCGCCGACCGACTCCACCTGGAGCGTCCAGGGCGCGGAGTCGTTGAACCCGGCATCGAGCAGCGCGGGGCGCGGCGGCGCGGTGCTGGACCAGTCGATCGGCACCCGGTTGGCGCGCGCGGCGGCGATCGGCATGGATTTACGCACCGACTCCTTGCCCTCGCGCTCGGCGCGGACGCGGGCATAGTCCTCGCTGATTGAGGCGAGATAATCCCCGCGCAGCTCGTCGCTCAGCAGGTTGGAGGCGACGCCGACCGCCCGCGAGGCGTCCGGCACATAGATGACGGGCGCGCCGCGCTGGGGCGCGATCTTGATGGCGGTATGGACCTTGGAGGTGGTCGCGCCGCCGATCAGCAGCGGGATCTCCATCCCGAGCCGGGCCATCTCCTTGGCGACATGCACCATCTCGTCGAGCGAGGGGGTGATGAGACCGGAGAGTCCGACGATATCGACCTGCTCCTCCCGCGCCCGCTGGAGGATGGTGTCGGCCGAGACCATGACCCCGAGGTCGATGACCTCGTAGTTGTTGCATTGCAGGACCACGCCGACGATGTTTTTGCCGATATCGTGCACGTCGCCCTTGACGGTGGCCATGAGGATGCGGCCGTTGTTGGTGCTGAGGTCGCCGGAAGCGGCCTTCTCGGCCTCCAGGAAGGGGAAGAGATAGGCCACCGACTTCTTCATGACCCGCGCCGACTTGACCACCTGCGGCAGGAACATCTTGCCCGCGCCGAAGAGGTCGCCGACGTGGTTCATCCCGGCCATCAGCGGCCCCTCGATGACCAGCAGCGGACGCCCGAGCAGAAGGCGCGCCTCCTCGGTGTCCTCGTCGATATAGTCGGTGAGGCCCTTGACCAGGGCGTGCTCCAGACGCTTCTCGACCGGCCAGCCGCGCCACTCCTGCTCCTCCGGACGCACCTCTTCCGCGCCATCGCCCTGGTATTTGGGCGCGATCTCCAGCAGACGCTCGGTGGAATCGTCGCGCCGGTTGAGGATGACATCCTCGACCGCCTCGCGCAGCTCCGCCGGCAGGTCGTCATAGATCGCGAGTTGCCCGGCGTTGACGATCCCCATGTCCATGCCGGCCTGGATGGCGTGATAGAGAAAGACCGCGTGGATCGCCTCGCGTACCGGGTTGTTGCCGCGGAAGGAGAAGGAGACGTTGGAGACGCCGCCCGAAACCTTGGCATGGGGCAGCGTCCGCTTGATCTCGCGCGTGGCCTCGATGAAATCGACGGCGTAGTTATTGTGCTCCTCGATGCCGGTGGCGACCGCGAAGATGTTGGGGTCGAAGATGATGTCCTCGGCCGGGAAGCCGACCTGCTTGGTGAGGATTTTGTAGGCGCGGGTGCAGATCGCGATCTTGCGCGCCTGGGTGTCGGCCTGGCCGGTCTCGTCGAAGGCCATGACGATGACCGCCGCGCCGTAGCGCCGGCACAGCCGCGCCTGGTGCAGGAACTTCTCCTCGCCCTCCTTGAGCGAGATGGAGTTGACGATGGGCTTGCCCTGGACGCATTTGAGCCCGGTCTCGATAACCTCCCACTTGGAGGAGTCGATCATCACCGGCACCTTGGCGATGTCCGGCTCGGCCGCGACCAGGTTGAGGAAGCGCCCCATGGCCGCGATCGCGTCCAGTAGGCCCTCGTCCATGTTGATGTCGATCACCTGGGCGCCGTTCTCGACCTGCTCCAGCGCCACGCTCAAGGCGGTGTCGTAGTCGCCCTCCTTGATCAGCCGCTTGAAGCGTGCCGAGCCGGTGACGTTGGTGCGCTCACCGACGTTCACGAAGAGCGTCTCGGCGCCGATGTTGAATGGCTCCAGACCCGAGAGCCGGCAGGCCGGTGCGAGGCTCGGCAACGGGCGCGGGGCCATCCCGGCGACCGCTTCGGCGATGGCGCGGATGTGATCGGGCGTGGTCCCGCAGCAGCCGCCGATGATATTGAGGAAGCCCGAGCGCGCCCAATCGCCGATCTCGGCCGCCATCTGCTCCGGCGTCAGATCGTAGCCGCCAAGATCGTTCGGCAGCCCGGCGTTGGGATGGGTGGAGACGCGGCACTCGCTGATGCGCGCCAGCTCCTCGACATACTGGCGCAGCTCATAGGGTCCGAGCGCGCAGTTCAGCCCGATGCTGATCGGCTCGGCATGCCGCAGCGAGTTATAGAAGGCTTCGGTCGTCTGTCCCGTCAGGGTCCGACCCGATTGGTCTGTGATGGTGCCCGAGAGCATGATCGGGCGCTCGACGCCGTCCTCGTCGAACACCTGGCGCACCGCGAAGATGGCGGCCTTGGCGTTCAGGGTGTCGAAGATGGTCTCGATCAGAATGATGTCCGCCCCGCCCTCGATCAGACCCCGCGTGGATTCCTGATAGGAAGCGACCAGGGTATCGAAGTCGATATTGCGGAACCCCGGATCGTTGACGTCCGGGGAGATGGAGGCGGTGCGATTGGTCGGACCCAGCACCCCGGCGACGAAACGCGGCTTCTCGGGGGTGGCGTAGGCGTCCGCGCAGCTCCGCGCCAGCCGCGCGGCGGCGACGTTGATCTCATGCGCCAGGGCCTCCATGCCGTAATCGGCCATGGAGACACGGGTCGCGTTGAAGCTGTTGGTCTCGATGATGTCCGCGCCGGCCTCAAGATACTGGCGATGGATGCCGCCAATCACCTCGGGGCGGGTCAGTGTCAGCAGATCATTGTTGCCCTTGAGGTCGCTCGGCCAATCCGCGAAGCGCTCGCCGCGATAATCGGCCTCGGTCAGGCGATGGCGCTGGATCATGGTGCCCATGGCGCCGTCGAGGATGAGGATGGAGCGTTCGAGACGCTCGCGCAGACGGGAGGCTGAATCGGACATGGATGCTCGCGGATGTTGGATCTGGACGGAAGCGACTCGTCGCATGCGACCGGCGGCGGTGGACGAGACGCGCGGAAGACTTGTCTAGCGCGCTCGTCGCAAGGGGCGATAGCGCTCGCTCTGTTCGTGCCCGTCCCAGACCCGAGGCTGTTCCAGCCATTTCTGAATGAAGGCCCAGGAAGCGCGGTAGCCGTCGTGCGGAAGCCGGCAGTCGGAACAGTCCTTGCGGCGAAGTCCGTACCTGTCGGTATAGACCCGATAGGGTCCGGGACAGTCGTAGGCGATCAGCGGACAATAGCAGAAAAGGCAGTTGAATTCCCGCCTGACCCCTTGATGGCAGGGATAAAAGGGGCATTCCCGATTGGTGAAGCCCTTGAAGGACTCGTTGCTGGTGCTGTCCTTGGGTTGCATGGCATCTAAACTGAAAAGCTCGTTGAGGGTTCTTCGGATTCGAGAACTGTCGATCTCGAAGTGGGATGGCTCCGATGTTCTTCTTCAAGAGGGCCGGCATACGCGGCAGACCAGCAGCCGGGGTTTCGAAGCGCAATCCCGTTTGATCGTTGGGGTTCATGGGCGGCGGGACAACCCCGTTGTCAACCCGTCACCTCATCCCAGAGAAGGTACGCGATGCGTACCCTACCTTTTAACCTGGCTAGCTGGCTTGCCAAAACTAACCGATTAGGTTAATTTTTTTCATGGAGAAACGAACCCCACACTGCCGGTTGTCTGTTGTCAAAGCGTTGATTGATGAGGGCAAGGTGCGGATGACGCAAAGCGCCATCATTGGTGGAAGGCGACTGGGTTTCGATGCGGACGGCATCCTGGCAACGGTGTTAGCTCTCGCGCCAACTGACTTCTACAAGTCCATGACGACCCATGCGGATCACCGGATTTGGCAAGATGTCTACTGCGCGACCAGCTCGGTCGGTGACCTGTATGTGAAACTGACCGTTGTTGACGAGGTGTTAATCGTGTCATTTAAGGAGCTATGAACATGCAATGTCCCGTTTGTGGCGCCGCCGAACTGGTGCATGATACTCGCGACGTGTCTTTCATTTATAAGGGCGAAACCACGATGATTCCTGCCGTGACGGGCGATTTTTGCCCCGCCTGTGCTGAATCGGTTCTGGATCTGACGGAATCGCGTCGTTTTAGCGAGCAGGCCGGCGATTTCATGAAACAGGTGAATGCCGCGATTGTCGATCCGGGCTTCATCGCCAGCGTTCGCAAGAAGCTTGCGCTCGATCAGCGCGAAGCGGCAGCGATCTTTGGTGGTGGCGTCAACGCCTTTTCACGCTACGAAAACGGCAAGACCAAACCACCCCTGGCGCTGGTCAAATTGCTCAAGGTACTTGACCGTCACCCCGAGTTGCTGGACGAGGTCAGAGCAGCGTAGTTCGTCAGGGTGGTGATCCGTGGGGAAGATATGCGATGAAGTACCGACCTGGCGATGACGTATCACACCCGCATCCCACAGGCAGGCCAGCATGCGTTACCGTCGCGATCGCACCAACGGCGCCACCTATTTTTTCACCGTCGTGACCATGCGGCGGGAGCCGTGGTTTGCTAACGAGACCGCCGTTGGTCAGTTGCGCGAGGCCTTTCGCGCCGAGATGGTACGGCGGCCGTTTGTGATCGACGCCATCGTGATCATGCCCGATCACATTCATGCCGTATGGTCATTGCCGGTCGGGGACGCGGATTATCCCATCCGATGGCGCAATATCAAACGCGCATTCACCGCGTGCATTCCGGCCGACCAGCGCCCCGTGGTATTTTCCAGCCGGCAACGCAAGGGCGAACAGGCCATTTGGCAGCGGCGGCATTGGGAACACCGCATCCGCGATGAGCGGGATTTCGCCCGGCATGTTGATTACATTCATTTCAACCCGGTCAAACACGGGTATGTGGCGCGCCCCGTCGATTGGCCGTACAGCAGCATCCATCGGTTTATCCGCCAGTCGATGTTGACGTCCGATTGGGGATGCGCGCCGATGGATTTACCAGAAGGGATCGGTCACGAGTAGGTTGAGTGACCGCCCTTGTTGACGTGGCGGATCGGGTGATGCGGTTGGTGGCGGTCACCCAACATCACCGCCAGGATATGAACAAATTGCCCCCGTTTCCCGATGGTGAGTCGAGAATATCTGATTGATCGGCGGCAATGTTGGGTTGCCAACAGCGGCAACCCAACCTACGGCGCTACGGCGCTACGGCGCTATTTTGCTTCAATTCAGCTTCGGCTTCGGCTTCCGCCGATAAAATCTGACATCATTACCTGATGTTACGCAGCCGCCGCTTTCAAGCGCCTGAGTTCGCCGAAAGCATGCTGAAGCGCCTCGACATAGAGCTTCGCGCGGAGTGCGAAATGGTTGAGCTTGTGGGCCCGCTTGAGGCATTCGAGC
>NZ_NRRG01000039.1 GCF_016583575.1 Thiocystis violacea | reverse complement strand
TCTCGGGATCGCTGGCCGGGGCGGCCGTTTCGCGCACATCGAGATAGGCGAGCACGTCGGCCTTCTGAATCCGTCCATCGCGCCCGCTGCCATCGATCTGGCGCGTATCCAGATTCATTTCCTTGACCAGGCGACGGGCCGAGGGGGTGACCAGCGGCTCGTCCGCCGGAGCCGGTCCGGCCGGCGGGGGAGGCGCGGGGGACGTGGTCACGGGCGCCGGAGCAGGCGCGGCGCGCGGTGCCTCGGCGGCGACCCCGCTCGCCTCGACGATCAGCGCCAGCAGGGCGTCGGTCGTGACGACGGCGCCCTCGGGCGCCTGGATCTCGCCGAGCGCGCCGTCCTGGGGTGCCGGCACCTCCAGCACCACCTTGTCGGTCTCCAGTTCGACCAGAATCTCTCCCTGTGTGACCGGCTCGCCGGTCCGTTTATGCCAGGCCAGAACCGTGGCCTCGGCGACGGATTCGGGCAGGGAGGGTACGCGGACTTCACGACTCATTGGGGCGGGATCCTTTTGTTCATGGTCGGGTTGTAATGGCCGCCGAGGGCCTCGTCGATCAGGCGTTCGTGTTGCTCGACATGCGCGGCGCGATGGCCGACGGCGGGGGCCGCCGAGGACGGGCGGCCGACATAGTGGGGGCTCTTACCGCTCTGGATCAGCTGATGGAAGCGGTGCTTGATCTGGTCCCAGGCGCCCTGGTTCTGCGGCTCCTCCTGGCACCAGACGATTTCCTCGGTGTTGGGATAGGTCTCGATGGCGGCGGTGAAGTCGTCCTTGGGAAAGGGGTAGAGCTGCTCGATGCGCAGGATGGCGACATGGGTCTCCCCGCGTGTGCGCCGCGCCTCCAGCAGATCGTAATAGACCTTGCCGCTACAGAAAATCAACCGCTCGACGTTCGCCGGATCGATCGGATCGATCTCCGGGATCACCGACTGATAGCGACCCCGGGCGAGTTCCTCCAGCGAGGAGACCGCCAGACGATGGCGCAGCAGGCTCTTGGGCGTCATCACCACCAGCGGCTTGCGGTAGTCGCGCACGATCTGGCGGCGCAACAGATGGAACATCTGCGCCGGGGTGCTGGGCACGCAGACCTGGATGTTGTGCTCGGCGCAGAGTTGCAGGAAGCGCTCCAGCCGCCCCGAGGAGTGCTCGGCGCCCTGGCCCTCCAGACCGTGCGGCAGCAGCATCACCAGTCCGCAGCACAGCCCCCACTTGGTGCCGGCGGAGGTGATGAACTGGTCGATCACCACCTGGGCGCCGTTGACGAAGTCGCCGAACTGGGCCTCCCAGAGCGTGAGCGCCTGGGGCTCGGCGGTGGCGAAGCCGTATTCGAAGCCAAGCACCGCCTCCTCGGACAGGATCGAGTCGATGGCGATGAAGGCGCCCTGATGCCCCCCGAGATGTTGCAGCGGGGTGTAGGCGTCGCCGCTCGCCTGATCGTGAATCTTGGCGTGACGATGGAAGAAGGTGCCGCGTCCGGCGTCCTGCCCGGACAGGCGTACCGGAACCCCGGCGTCGAGCAGGGTGGCGTAGGCGAGATTCTCGGCATAGCCCCAGTTGAGGAGCTGATCGCCATGGGCCATCTTGCGCCGTTCCTCCCAGATCTTCTCCACCCTGGGATGCAGCTCGAAGCCATCCGGAAGCCGCAGCATGGTCTCGGTGAGCGCGCGCAGGCGCTCGATCGGGACGCCGGTATCCACGTCCTGGTCCCAATTCTTGCCGCGACAGAAGTTCCAATCGACCCGCGACATATGGTCCAGACCGCAGAGCACCGGGCGCGCGATCAGGACGCCTTGCTCGATGGAATCGCGATAGGCGCTGATCATGGCCTCGCTCTCGTCCCTGGAGAGCAGACCGTCGGTGATCAGCCGGTCGGCGTAGACGGCCCTGGGCGTCGGATGCTGGCGGATCTTGCTGTACATCATCGGCTGGGTCACGGCCGGTTCATCGGCTTCGTTATGGCCGAGGCGGCGATAACAGATGAGGTCGATGATGACGTCCTTGTGGAACTGGTTGCGGAAGTCGAGCGCCAGGCGGGTGACGAAGATCACCGCCTCGGGGTCGTCGCCGTTGACATGGAACACCGGCGCCTGAACGATCTTGGCGACATCCGTGCAGTAGGCGCTGGAACGGGTATCGAGCGGATGGCTGGTGGTGAAGCCGATCTGATTGTTGATGACGATATGCACCGTCCCGCCGGTCCCGTAGCTGCGGGTCTGTGACAGTTGCAGGGTCTCCATCACCACGCCCTGACCGGCGAAGGCCGCGTCGCCATGGATCAGCACCGGCAGCACCTGATCGCCCGAGCGATCGCGGCGGCGGCGCTGGCGGGCGCGCACCGAGCCCTCGATGACCGGATTGATGATTTCCAGGTGCGAGGGATTGAAACCCAGCACCAGATGCACGATGCCGCCGGGGGTCTCGATATCGGTCGCGAAGCCCATGTGGTACTTGACATCGCCGACCTGCTGGCGCCAGTCCATATGCACCCGGCCCTCGAACTCGTCGAAGATGTCCTGCGGGGGCTTGCCGAAGATGTTGGTCAGCACGTTCAGGCGCCCGCGATGGGCCATGCCGATGACGATTTCCTGCTGACCCTTGCGTCCGGCGCGCTGGATCAGCTCGTCGAGCATGGGGATGAGCGCGTCGCCGCCCTCCAGCGAGAAGCGCTTCTGACCGACGTAGCGCTGATGCAGGTACTTCTCGATCCCCTCGGCGGCCGTGAGCAGGGTCAGCAGCCAGCGGCGGTCGGCGGTGTCCAGCTCGGGCCGGGCGCGGTAGCCTTCCAGGCGTTTCTGGATCCAGCGCTTCTCCTGGGTGTTGGTGATGTGCATGTACTCGGAGCCGACGGTGCCACAATAGGTCTGTTCGACAATCGCGATGATCTCGCTCAGCGGCATGCGGTCCGGGGCGTAGAGCGAGCCGGTGTGGAAGACCACGTCCAGGTCGTCCGGTCCCAGGTTGTGATAGGCCGGATCCACGTCGGCGATCCTGGGCGGCTCGCGCAGCTTGATGGGGTCGAGGTTCGCGACCTGGTGGCCGCGATAACGGTAGCCGTTGATGAGGCTGAGTACGGCCGCCTGCTTCTCGGCGGCGGCGGGCTCCAGACGCTCGGTCGCGCGGGCGCGGGCGCTGGAGCGGCTTTCCGCCGCGAGGCGCAGGAAGTTCTCGCGCACCGGACCGTGCGGGGATTCCTGGACGACGGGTTCGTTGGCGGCGTCCTGGCGCAGACCGTCGAAGCGGGCGCGCCAGGCAAGGTCGATGCTTTCGGGATCGATCAGATACCGCTCGTAAAGATCCTCGATGAAGTCCGCGTTGCCGCCGTAGAGGGCGCCGGAGCTTCGGAATGAATCCAGGATTGTGCTCATGCTTTGTATTGACTGGTCTTTGGTGGTTTTTTGTTTTTTAGAACGAGGGTTTATAACATATTCGACGGAGGACTCAACCCGCCTCCCGGAAGCGGTTCGCCGACGGGCTTGTTAAGGGACTCCGCCAGGCGCTATTGGTTCGGGCGAATGGGATCGGCCGGCCTTCGCGATCGATCGGGCGATCCATCCCCGGCAAGGACTCGAAGGCTGATAAAATCAGTCACGCGAGGAGGGCGCGCCCGTTTTCGCGCGGCTTGCATCACGAATATCTCGTCCAATATCAAGACAGACGCGGGTCGAGATGGGTTCCAGTGGCGACATCGAGTACGAGTTGGCACGATGGACGACAAAAAAAGTACGGCGGTCGATCCCGAGGAGCGTAAGCGGCAGCGCGTTCGTCTGGCCAGACTGGAGGCGGACATGGCCTATTTCCAGGCGCGCCTGGAGTTGATCGGGGAGGCGAACAGCAGTAATCGAGCCGCCCAGCGCAAGGTTTTCAACCTCTTGCACAAGACGGTGGCCAGCAAGATCCTCAAGGTCAAGCGGCAATACGCCGAGCTTAACTGATTCCGGCGCCCGACCCGGGCTTGGCGATTTCACGATTTTTACATTCCACTATGTGCACCCTGGTTATCCTCGTTCGACCCGGCCACGACTGGCCGGTCCTGATCGCCGCCAATCGTGACGAGATGGCCGCGCGGGCGTCACGCCCGCCCGCCCGTCATTGGCCGGACCGTCCGGAGGTGGTGGCGGGGCTCGACCTGGAGGGCGGCGGCGCCTGGCTCGGGATCAACGACCACGCGCTCCTGGCTGCGGTCATGAACCGCGAGGGTAGCCTGGGACGGCGGCCGGGAAAACGCAGTCGCGGCGAGTTGGTCCTGGAGGCGCTCGACCACGCCGAGGCCAGCGAGGCGGCCCACGCCCTGGCCGAACTGCGACCGGACGCCTATCGGCCCTTCAATCTGGTCGTGGCCGATCCGCGCGCGGCCTATTGGATTCGCCATCATGGCTCGGGCGGAATCCAGGTCGCGCCGATCCCGCCGGGTCTGCATCTGCTGGCCGGCACCGACCTCGACGATCCGGATCATCCCCGCGTCGCCACCTACCGGCCGCGTTTCCAGACCGCCTCGGTGCCCGAGCCCGAGCGCGACGACTGGTCCGACTGGCGCGCCCTCCTCGCCAGCCGCGAGTACCCCGAGGCGCTGGGCCCCGAGGCGGCCATGCTTCAGGATCGACCCGACGGCTTCCGAACCCGCTCCAGCGCCCTGATCGCGCTGCCGGCCTTCCCCGGATTCAGGGGCCAGCCGGTCTGGCGGCATGCCGAGTGTGGTCCCGATCCCGAGACCTTCCAGACCGTCCTATGACACAATCGCGCCTGGCCGCCGCGGCTTGGCCGCGTGACGGGCGCCTTCTTCCGAGTCAGTCCCCAGGATTCAACATGTCGAACAGCATTCGTATCGCCACCCGCAAGTCCCCCCTGGCCATGTGGCAGGCCGAGCACACCGCCGCGCGTCTCAAGGCGCTCTATCCCGACCTCGAAATCGAGATCATCGGCATGAGCACCAAGGGCGACAGGATTCTGGACGCGCCCCTGGCCAAGGTCGGCGGCAAGGGACTCTTCGTCAAGGAACTGGAGCAGGGCATGCTGGAGGACGAGGCCGATATCGCGGTGCATTCCATGAAGGACGTCCCGGTCGATTTCCCCGAGGGATTGCACCTGGCGGTGATCATGGAGCGCGAGGATCCCAGGGATGCCTTCGTCTCCAATACCTACGAGTCGATCGAGCAGTTGCCCCAGGGCGCCTGCGTCGGTACCTCCAGTCTGCGCCGTCAGTGCCAGATCGCCGATCGGCGCCCGGATCTGCGCATCGAACCCCTGCGCGGCAACGTCAACACCCGACTCGCCAAGCTCGACGCGGGCGAGTATGACGCCATCATCCTGGCCTCGGCCGGTCTGATCCGGCTGGGTTTCGAGGATCGCATTCGCGGCCGGATCGAGCCGACGGTGAGCCTGCCGGCGATCGGGCAGGGCGCCATCGGCATCGAGTGTCGCCAGGACGACCCGCGCGTGAACGATCTCATCGCGCCGCTGCACCATCGCGAAACGGCGGACCGGGTGCTGGCCGAGCGGGCGATGAACGCGCGTCTGCATGGCGGCTGTCAGGTGCCGATCGCCGGCTATGCCACGCTCGACGGGGACCGGCTGTTGCTCAAGGGGCTGGTCGGGGATCCAGATGGTTCGCGCATCCTGCGCGCCCAGGCCGAGGGTCCGCGCGCCGAGGCCGAGGCCATTGGTGCCCGCGTGGCCGAGGATCTGTTGTCCCAGGGCGCGGGCGAGATCCTGAGCGCCTTGACGGAGCATTGAATGAGCGCGTCCCCCGATCTCGCGGGCCGCGGTGTGTTGGTGACCCGCCCGGCGGGTCAGGCGGAACCCCTGTGCCGCTTGATCGAGGAGGCTGGTGGGCGGGCCATTCGCTTCCCGACCATCGCCATCGAGCCGGTCACGGAGGCCGGTCTGGCCGCGCTTCTGGCCCAATCCTGGGATCTCATGTACTTCGTCAGCCCCAACGCTGTGGAACAGGCGCTGACGCTGGTCCCCGACGGTCGCTGGTCCCAGGTGACCTGGGTGGCGGCGGTGGGCCGCGGCACCGCCAGGGCGCTGACCGCGGCCGGTCGCGCGCCGGATCTGGTTCCGAGTGATCGCTACGAGAGCGAGGCGCTGCTGGAGATGCCGGAACTCGCGGCCATGTCCGGGAAACGCGTGCTCATCGTGCGTGGCGAGGGTGGCCGGGGGCTCTTCGCCCAGGCCATGAGCGAGCGTGGCGCCGAGGTGCGCTTCGCGGAGATCTATCGCCGCGTCCGGCCGAGCGTCGATCCGGCGCCACTGCTGGCGCGCTGGTCGGAAACTGTCGACTATGTCATGGCCACGAGCGACGAGGTGCTGCTGAACCTGGCCGAAATGCTGGGCGCGGATGGCCGGGATCGGCTGCTCGAAACGCCTCTGGTGGTGATCGCCGAGCGCACGGCCCTGACCGCGCGTGATCTGGGCTTTCGGGTCGTCAAGGTCGCCGAGCGCGCCGAGGATGCCGCCATCCTTCGGTCACTGAGCGATCTGGCCGGATCCCGCTGACGGATTGGGCAGGTAGCCGTCCATGGCCATCTGGGTGATGACATCCTCGATCACCTGGCTGATGGTGGTCTGCTCCGAATTGGTGTCGAGCGGCCGTGAGCGCCCCGACCAGACCAGGCGTTCCCGCTTGGCGTCATAGAGATTGGTTTCCAGCCGTAGGGCCTTGGCGTCCTTGTAGTAACCGGGTTCGCAGACCTCCTCGTAGACCTGGCTGAAATAAGGCACCAGATTTCGATAGTGATCGGGAATGGCGCCCAAGCGCGACGCTGGTTGGCCATCGGGCGGTGCGTCCGTGATCAGATGGGTGATGATGACCGCGTCGGCGTCGGCGCGGGAGTAGCCCTCAGTCAGCCTCACCAGCAGGCGCAGATTGGCGTCGGACACTAGCCGGTGTCCCGGCGTGGCGCTCACGCCAAGCGCCCGCAAGCGTTCGACGAAATTGTCCTCGTAGGCGCGCCGCACCTTGGGGCTGTTGGTAACGCCGAAGACCACCACTCGATGGTAGCGCGTGGGCGTATGGCCGGGATCGGTCCAGATCGAGGAGACCGGACCGGTTGAGCAGGCCGTCGTCAGCATGGCCAGCAAGCCGATGACGAGGGCGCGAAAGACAGGGTGCATCGGTCGATTCCCTAATGGACTGAGACAGGCGCCCGTGACGCCGATCGAGGACGATCAAGTTCGATGAGGGGCTCTCCCTTACGCCTCTATGCTGGAGCCATCCCGTCGGGGGCTGTATGAGACGGCGTTCAAGGTTGGCGGGCGCACGGGGCCTATCGATTTCATGGCCAGGCCACCCAGCCCAGTATGCCGGACGGGCGAATTCCTGCCTAGATCCCGCCCCAGTCGTCGTCCGAGCCCCCGGTGAAGGCGTCGGAGAACATCTGGTCGCGCTCCGCTCCGCGTGATGCGAAGGCGGCGCGCGCCGCCTTGGCCATCGCCGGCGGACCGCTGAGATAGATCGCGAATCCGCCAAGATCCGGGTGGTCCTCGATGACGGCCTCGTGAACCAGTCCGATGCGCCCGGACCAGTCGGGATCCGGATCCGATAGGACCGGCGTGAAGCGGAAGTCGTCGAGCTGATCCGTCCAGCGCGCGGGCCGGTCGGCGAGATAGAGGTCGCGGCGCGCCTTCACGCCCCAATAGAGTTCGATCGGCCGCGCGAGACCGATGTGGATCGCGTGCTCGATCAGGCTCTTGAGCGGAGCGAAGCCGGTGCCCCCGCCCACCAGGATCAAGGGGCGTTCGGAGTCCTCGCGCAGATGGGCGCTCCCCAATGGGCCGCGAATGCTCAGGATGCTCCGTTCCGCCAACCCATCGCAGAGAAATCGGGCAAAATCGCTCTCCGGGGCGCGGCGGATATGCAGTTCGATGAGGGCCTTCTCGTGCGGTGGGCTGGCGATGGAGTAGGCCCCTTCGCGCCCGTCTGGCAGGAGGAGCGAGAGATATTGCCCCGCGAGAAACTCGAACGGCTGCTGTTCCGGCGGCTTCAGCCAAAGTCGCATCACCTCTTGGTTGAGGGGCTCCTTGCGCTCCAGCCGACAGGGCAGGGTGCGGACCTCGATCTCGCTGGCTCTTTGGCGTGGTGGGATCTCGATGGCGAGGTCGGAGTGGGCGACCGCCTGGCAGGTCAGACAGGTGCCAGCGGGCTTTCCCTCCAGGGCCTCGATGAGGCCGCTCGGATAGGAGATGTCGCCGCGCTGGAGCTTAACGATGCAGGAGCCGCAGCGACCGTTGCGACAGCCGTGCGGTAGGTCGATGCCTTGACGCAGCGCGGCATCGAGCAGGGTTTCGTTGGGGTTGGCCTCGAAGGCGCGTTCTCCGGGAAGGATCTGGATCTTGAAACTCATTTGACTCCTTGCAAAGTGGCCGGCAGGTCTCGGATAGTGTCCGCATCCGAGGGGTTGAACAGAGAGGACGGTTGGAGCGCATGAACGAAATCATTATCGCCGGCTGCGGATATGTGGGCACGCGGCTGGCGCGCCAATACCTCGATCTCGGCGCGCCGGTCACCGGGCTGGTCCGGAGCCAGGGCGGGCTGGAGCGCCTGGCCGCCGCCGGCATTCCGGGGCTTCGCCATGATCTGAACGGTTGCGAGCCCGTTGCCCGTTCGCTGGCGGGCGTCGGACTCTTCCATCTGGCGCCGCCGAGCGATCAGGGAACCGAGGATCTCCTGACCCGGCGGCTGGTCGCCTCCTTCGCGCAAGCCGGGCATCCTCGACGCATCCTTTACGTGAGCACCACGGGCGTTTACGGCGACTGCGGGGGCGCCTGGATCGACGAGGATTGGCCGACACGTCCGACGGTCGCTCGCTCCCTTCGTCGCCTGGACGCGGAGGAAAGTCTGCGTCGGTGGAGCCGCGAGACTGGGGGCGAGCTGGTCGTTTTGCGGGTCTCCGGTATCTATGGGCCGGGGCGCCTGCCGCTGGAGCGTCTGCGTCGCGGCGAGCCCCTGGTGCGGCCCGAGGAGTCGCCCTACAGTAACCGGATCCATGTGGACGACCTGGTCGGTATCGGCGTCGCGGCCATGGAACGCGGAGCGAATGGCGCTATCTTCAACGTCAGCGATGGCCACCCCAGCACCATGACCGACTATTTCCTCCAACTCGCGAAGGTGGCCGGACTGCCGCCACCGCCGCTGATCTCGATGGCCGAGGCCGCCGAACATCTGTCGGCCGGCATGATGAGTTACATGAGCGAGTCGCGCCGCCTTTCCAATCGGAGGCTGCTTGAGGAACTGGGCGTTGAATTGCGTTACCCGACCTTGGCCGAGGGGTTGCGACAGGCGATCTGAAGCGAGTGGTTAGGTGGGTATTGCCTCGATTCGTAGGATGACGACAAACGAGCCTACCCGTGGGAGCGGCTTGCCGCCGCGAAAAACCTCGCGTCGGCGCCCATCGCGGCTAGAAGCCGCTCCCACGACATCCTATCGATTGGGGCGCTACCCATCTTGGATGTGTTCGACCCGAGGAAGAAGAAGTATCCGTCGTGCGCCATGGGCGCCATTTCGTCACCATGTTTCAATCCACGCCCGGCCAAGCCGGGCGATACGGCACGGAAGAGGTTACGCCTCTCCCGTGCGGCATGATCCCCCTGAAGGGGGAGGTTTCAACCTGGAGATTTCGATGAAGACCAAGCCTACCCTCCTTTTTGCCCTCGCCTGTGCCGGGGGGCTCGCCAGCCTGGGCGCCGGCGCCACGAACGAGGCCGCGTTCCGTTTCGACACCACGGTCAATCTCTACGAAATCTGCACCTTGCCCGAGGACGCGGCCGGCTTCCCGGTCGCCAATCAGGCCTGCCGCGCCTTCATCGAGGCCACCGTGCAGTATCACGACGAGGTCAGCGCGCGCAAGAAGCTCAAGCGGCTCGTCTGTTATCCGAAGGGCGCGACCATCGAGGAGGGGAAGCAGGCGTTCATCGAATGGGCCAACGCGCATTCCGGGGACTCGAAACTCATGGGCGAGCAGCCCGTGGTCGGGCTGGTCCGGTCACTCGCCGCCAAGTACCCCTGTCGGAAGTGAACCGAGCGGTTCGCGTCCGACTCCAAAAGGCAGGGGCGAGACGCGACGCTCGCCCGAGGGTCGCACAAGACATCGAGGAGTTTCAATCCACGCCCGGCCAAGCCGGGCGATACGGCACGGAAGAGGTTACGCCTCTCCCGTGCGGCATGATCCCCCTGAAGGGGGAGGTTTCAACCTGGAGATTTCGATGAAAACCATGACATTTACCCTGGCCATGCTGGCGAGCCTGGCGCTCGCCGGGTGTGGAACCACCACCGGCAGTCGCGCCGCGAGCGGCGCGGCAATGGGGGCGGCGGGCGGTGCCCTGATCGGCTCCGTGGGCGCGAACGCGGGCAAGGGCGCCCTGATCGGGGCCGGGGTTGGCGCCCTGAGCGGCTATCTCTACGATCAGCATGAGAAGGGCCATATCGACTGATGGGCGCGATAAGGCCCGGTTCGCGGGTCGTCCGTCGTAGCGCCAGGGATGGCCGCGCGTGATCGTCGGGGTTTCCTGGAGTCGCCGAGTGCCGCTCTACGATTCCAGGCTCGATTCAGGTGGCCCGCGATCCTGACCAAGACCCCACAATAGCCGTCCGAATCATCCGGTTTTTTATCGTGGCATGGTTGACGCACGGGCGCGCATCCACTAGTTTTTCCTCAGACCTAATCGCGGCCTTGGCCAGGATTTCCAGACAGTTCAAGCGAGCCTTCAGTGCCATTGTCACTCCGGATCCTTCCGGGGTTTGTCCTTGGGATCCGAGCCCGCCCAATCGTCCGCCGAGCCAAACGAAGGCTTGTGTCTGGTGTCGCGGATCTGGTCGCCTTCCCAAGCCTTCACTCCCCATCTGGTTTCGGCGTTTCCGACTCGCTGAATCTCCACCTGTCTCCGAGGCGCTCGCGTCCGTCCCGGTATCCCGCGATCCGTTGCCGGGCTTGTTTCATCCGCTGTCGAGTCCGCTTGTGTGTTGGCCCTCGACGGCATTCGCTTCGATCGACACACATGACGAGCGCGAGAGACAGAGATGAGGATCTACGTAGGCAACTTACCCTATAGCGTGACGGACGAAGATCTGCGGAGCCTATTCGGCGACTTCGGAGACTTGGCCGCCGCGGAGGTGATCAAGGACAAGTTCTCCGGCCAGTCGAAGGGATTCGGCTTCGTGGACATGCCCAACAACTCCGATGCCGACGCGGCGATCAAGGCGTTGAACGAGATGGACATGAAGGGCCGTAAACTGACGGTCAACGAGGCGCGTCCGCGCGCCGAACGGCCACGGGGCGGTGGCGGGGGTGGTAGTGGCGGTCGCTATTGATGGCGACTGGCTGAGTGGCCGGCCCCACGGCGGGGCCGGGATCGACTCCGAGGCGCGATGAGGCGGCGCTTCCCTCAAGACTGGCCAGGCAATCGAATTCCCAAATCCGCCCAGACACGATCGACCCGCTCGCGAACCTCCTCGTCCATGCGAATCGGCTGACCCCACTCACGCGTCGTCTCGCCCGGCCACTTGTTGGTGGCGTCGAACCCAATCTTGGAACCCAGTCCGGAGACCGGCGAGGCGAAATCCAGATAATCGATCGGCGTGTTCTCGATCAAGAGGCTATCGCGCGCCGGATCCATGCGCGTGGTCATGGCCCAGATGACGTCCTTCCAATCGCGCGTGTTCACATCCTCGTCCACCACGATGACGAACTTGGTGTACATGAACTGACGCAGAAAGGACCAGACGCCCATCATCACCCGCTTGGCATGTCCCGGATATTGCTTCTTGATGCTCACCACGGCGAGACGATAGGAACAGCCCTCGGGCGGCAGATAGAAGTCCTGGATCTCCGGAAACTGCTTGCGCAGGATGGGGACGAAGACCTCGTTCAGGGCCACGCCCAGCACCGCCGGCTCGTCGGGCGGACGTCCGGTGTAGGTGCTGTGGTAGATGGGATGCCGGCGGTGGGTGAGGCGATCGATGGTGAAGACCGGGAATCGGTCGACCTCGTTGTAATAACCCGTGTGGTCGCCGAAGGGGCCTTCGGGGGCCATGTCGTCCGGATGGATATGGCCCTCCAGTACGATCTCGGCGCTGGCCGGGACTTGCAGGTCGGACTCCAGACAGGCCGCCAGCTCGGTCCGGCTGCCGCGCAAGAGGCCGGCGAAGGCGTATTCCGACAGGCTGTCCGGAATGGGCGTGACGGCGCCGAGGATGGTGGCCGGATCGGCCCCCAGGGCCACCGCCACCGGGAAGGGCTTCCCCGGATGGGCGAGCGTCCAGTCGCGGAAATCGAGCGCCCCGCCCCGATGCGAGAGCCAGCGCATGATGACCCGGTTGCGCCCGAGCACCTGCATCCGATAGATGCCCAGGTTCTGGCGAGGCTTCTCAGGGCCGCGCGTGATCACCAGACCCCAAGTGATGAGCCGGCCGGCGTCGCCCGGCCAGCAATGCTGGATCGGCAGCCGCCCGAGATCGACTTCCGAGCCGCCGAAGGAGAACTCCTGGCAGGGGGCGTGACGCCGCACCTTGGGGGCCATGTCGAGCACCTTCTTGAAGATCGGCAGGGTCTCCCACGCCTGCTTCATCCCCCTCGGCGGATCCGGCTCCTTGAGAAAGGCCAGCAATCGGCCGACTTCGCGCAACGCCTCGACCGACTCCTCGCCCATGCCGAGCGCGACCCGCTTGGGCGTGCCGAAGAGGTTGCCCAGCAGCGGGATATCGGACCCCTTGGGTCGCTCGAACAAAAGAGCCGGACCGCCCGCGCGCAGGGTGCGGTCGCAGATCTCGGTGACTTCCAGATAGGGATCGACCTCGACCTGGACACGCTGCAATTCGCCGCGTTGTTCGAGCTGGTCGATGAAATCGCGCAGGTCTCTGTATTTCAAGCGGCAATACCCGAATGACGCAGCAGCGCGTCGGTATTGGGTTCGCGTCCGCGGAAGTTGACGAAGAGGGTCATGGCGTCCTCCGATCCGCCTTTCTCCAGGATATTCTCCAGGAAGGAGCGCCCGGTCTCGGCGTCGAACACGCCCTTTTCCTCGAACAGCGAGAAGGCATCGGCGGACAACACCTCCGCCCATTTGTAGCTGTAATAGCCGGCCGCGTAGCCGCCCGCGAAGATGTGCGCGAAACCATGGGCGAAGCGGTTGAAGGCCGGCGGACGGATCACGGCGACCTGGTCGCGCACCTCCTCGATGATCTCGTAAACGCGCCCGCCGCGCGCCGGGTCGTACTCCAGATGGAGACGGAAATCGAACAGGGCGAACTCCAGTTGGCGGACCATCCCCATGGCGGACTGGAAGTTCCTGGCCGCGATCATGCGCTGGTAGAGATCCTCCGGCAGCGGCCGGCCGCTCTCCCAGTGGGCGGCGAACAGATCCAGCGACTCGCGCTCCCAACACCAGTTCTCCATGAACTGGCTGGGCAGTTCCACCGCGTCCCAGGGTACCCCATTGATTCCGGCCACGCCCGGATAGTCGACCTTGGTCAGCATGTGATGCAGCCCATGGCCGAACTCGTGGAACAGGGTCGTGACCTCGTTGTGCGTGAGCAGGGACGGCGTGTTGCCGACCGGGGGCGTGAAGTTGCACACCAGATAGGCGACCGGGATCTGATCGCAGCGGATGGTGTGCATGCGGTTGGCGCAGACATCCATCCAGGCCCCGCCGCGCTTGTTCTGGCGCGCGAAGGGGTCGAGATAGAACTGGCCGCGCAGCGCGCCGCTGAGCAGGTCGCGGATCTCGAAGAAACGCACGTCCGGATGATAGGTGTCGAACGGCTCGACCTCCTGGATCTGGATCCCGAACAGCCGCTCCACCACGCCGAACAGCCCCGAGAGAACGCGCGAGACCGGGAAGTAGGGGCGCAGTTCCTCCTGGCTGATCTGGTAACGATGGACGCGGAGTTTCTCCGCGTAATAGCCGATGTCCCAGGGAGACAGGCTGTCCGCGCCATGGTGCTCGCGGGCGAATGCCTCCAGCTCCGCCAGTTCCTGGCGCGCCTGCGTCACCGAGCGATCGGCCAGATCGTTGAGGAAATTCAGCACATCCTCGGGAGCGCGGGCCATCTTGGTCGCCAGCGAGCGTTCGGCGAAATGGGCGAACCCGAGCAATTGGGCCAGTTCGTGACGCAGCGCCAGGATGCGCTCCATGATCTCGCTATTGTCCCAGCGTCCGGCATGAGGGCCCTGATCCGAGGCGCGTGTCCCGTAGGCTTCGTACATCTCGAAACGGAAGTCCCGGTCATCCGCGTAGGTCATGACCGGCAGGTAATAGGGCATGTCCAGGGTGAAAAGCCAGCCGTCCTTAACCTGCTGTGCGGCGTTCTGGCGCGCCAGGGCGCGTGCCGACTCGGGAAGTCCCTCCAGGCGCGCGGGATCCTCGATCAGCTTGCTCCAGGCGTTGGTGGCGTCCAGGACGTTCTCGGAATATTTGCTGGTGAGCTGGGAGAGTTCCTGGCTGATCTCCTTGTAGCGGGCCTTTTGCGCGGGTGGGAGGTCGACGCCCGAGAGATGGAAATCGCGCAAGGCGTTGTCCAGCAGCCGGCGCTGCGCTCCATCCAGGTGTTCCAGGGCCGCGACCGCCTGATAGGCGCGAAAGAGCGCCTCGTTCTGGCCCACCTCGGTGCCATAGTCGCTCAATTTGGGCAGGCAGGCGTTGTAGGCCGCGCGCAGCTCATCGCTGTTGAGCACGCCGTTCAGATGCCCGACCGGCGACCAGGTTCGATTGAGCCGGTCGTCCATTTCATCGATCGGCTCGATGAAATTCTCCCAGGTCGGCAGCGCGATCTCCTGGGTCAGCCGCTCGATCGTCTCGCGACAGGCCGCCAGACTGGCATTGATGGCGGGCTCGACATGCTCGGGTCGGATGAGGTGAAAGGCCGGAAGGCCGGCTTGATCGATCAGGGGATTGGGCATGGTTGGCTAATCGTCAGTGGACAGTGGACGGTTGTAATGGGTCGAGGCGAACGGCCATCCTCGTTGCGGGGATGCGGGTCGAATGGCGAGAACTCAAGATTCCGGGTCGCGCGGGAGCCTGGTCTCGGTCGACGCGAGGCGCGCTCGCTAGCCCGCGTCACCGGGGTGGTTCAGTCGGCCTGGAATCCGGTGTTCTGCCGGGGCGAGATGTGGCCTTTCAGTGAGCGAATCATATCCTTCCTGGGTCGGGGCATGAACTCGCGTGGCACGCAGAAATGATGGCGCCAGAGGTCGAGACGATAGCCTTCGGTGCCGTCGGTCGCGATGGTCAGCCAGTCGTTCCCTTCGAACTGGGTGAAACGGCCGCCTGTTTCATAGGCGAAGACCCTGTAACGACCCTTGGGTGTGCAGCGGATTCCTTCATGGGTGATATTGCGGGCGCCGCTGCCGGACTCGGCTACCAGGGTGTAGCGCACCACGCGATCGGGTCCGATCTCTAGGTGCTTGCCGTCGATGAAATAGCGGAAGGCGTCGGCGGGTCCGTCGAGCTTGAACTCGATCAGGTCCGCGTCGCCCGGCAGGGGTGGAAGCCGTGTCGGGGCCTCGCTCCAAGGCGCGCCGGGGCGAACGCTCGAGGGCGTCAGCGGCTCGGGCTCATGGATGAAGGGGCTTTCCTCGGCGCGAATCGTCGCGGTCCAGACAATCAATGAAAGAAACGAGAGTAGCAGGGCGTGTTTCATGTGGACGGAGAAGCGATGTGCGAATCGGAGCCTGGGCGCATGATGCGACAGGACCCGCTCTGGGTCGAGTGGCTTGCGTCGAGGTCGTGCCGCTTCCGAGCCAAGCGACCCCCGGTTGTCTTCCGGCCGCGAGCGCGTGGCGAGCGGTCGGAGCCCCGAGGGATTGGTGGTTCAGACCGCCATCGCCCCTCTAGGCGGACAGAGGATCCGAACGCTTATGTCCCGGAGAACCGGTGACGCGCTGGATGTGGTTCAAACCCCGGTTCGAATCAGGCGCCCCGGTCCGTGGCGCGGGGTATTCGATCACGGCTGGCCTGGCGTCCCGGCCCACTGGACTGGACTTGATGAGCGCCTCCTCTCCCGCCTGGCCCAGCGCCTCTTCCGCCTGGCTCAGGATTTCGCTGGGGTCGATGCCGTCCTTGGGATAGACGGCTTGGCCGATCCTCGCCAGGAGCCGGATGTCGCCCGTCTGGTGCCGGATTGGCTGAGAGGCCAGGGAACGGATGCGCTCCATCGCGCCGCGCGCCTTGGTTTGATCATCGATCTGATCCAGGATGACGCAGTATTCGGCGTCACCGAGCCACACGACCTTGTCTCGAGCCCGTAAACCCGCGCGGAGGTGTTCGGTCAAGGTTTGTCCCACGGGTTTCCCGCCTGTACGGTCGCTGATCTCGGGGCTTGAATCAGCCTCCTGGAGGCTCAGCAATAGCAGGACAAATCCACGGTGTTTGCCTCGATGACGCGCGATGGCCGCCTGAATGTGGTCGATGAGTTGGGCGCGATTGGTTAGCGAGACCGGAGAGCCCGCGAACTCCGAGGCTTTGAGCCAATGGGCGGGTTCGCGAGGCGAGGACGCGCGGCGCGGGTTCTGTCCGAGGTGGCGGATGAGGTCGGCGTCGTCATGCATGGTTCGATCGATCCTCTGGCGGATCCCAGGGGTTTCCGCGTGCCTTTCGGTTACATGGTCGCGACTCGCGCGAGAGACCTAGACAGCAATCCGGCAGAACCAGGGAGACCCGTGCCGCGGGTGCCTGCTGCGGCTACGGGCGAACGCTCGCACTTCACCGCGGGTGCCTCAAGGGTTCCGTTTCGAACCTTGACAACATAGCTATATCGTGATTTCCGAGGGCTTGGTCGGATTCGGGCGCAAGCCAGCCAGGATACTCGGCCCCGCGGAGGAGCGCGCGCAATGACTTGGCGTTTTCGTGTAATCGCGGGCGGGGGAGGCAGCCTGGGATCGACGATGCCGGCCGCGCCAAGTCGGCCGGCATCGCGATTATGACTACCACAATTCGTGGATACGATAAAGGCCGAGGAGGTAGCGCAACTGTTGACGGTTGCTCGCCCCCAGTCGCTGAGATAGCTCGTTCAGCAGCTTGTTGGCGTAAGCGGGTGTGACTTCATCTCCGTCGATGCACTTCAACGGGCGTCCGGTGGTCAGGAATATAAGGGTCTTTCGCTCCTTCTCGGAAAGGTCCGAGAGGCGCGCGAGCATCATGGTCTTGCGGCAGACAGGGTCGGCGTGGATACGGTCGTGGAACAAACGAACGAGATTGCGCAACACCCCAAGCCGCTTGTCGAGCAGCTTTCTGAACTCGGGCCCCTTGTCGCGGCTCACCAGGCTGGCGCCGGCGATCTCATCCTTGTCGAAGAGGGTCGGAATAGAGACCCCATTGTATAGACCATAATCGTGGCGAGCGACTTCGATGACGATTCGCTCCTCTGGCTTCACCGCCCCTCGCTCCTCTTCATGCCACCAATCCATCGGCTTCAAGTCGCCTTGCAGGATACGTTTGATGGTGAAGTCCTGATCGGCGAATCCGGCTTCTACATAGTGCTTCAAGAAGGCCGCGTCGAAGCCTTCCGAGCGCAAGAGCACGGGAGATGCGCCTCCCTCCCCATTCAGGCGCAAGAGATACGAGCTATAGACGATGCCGTCGAATCCGAGGCGGATGACGGCTCGCTCCAATGCCTCGAAGCATTGATCGATGCCCTCGGCGGCACAGAGCTCGCTGACGTAATCGACAATCAGTTGCATGCGTCGGACTCGTTACGCCGCGAAGTGCAGACAGATGGGAAAATGCCGATCAACTGTCGAGCACAAGCTTCTTTGGGCGGGATAACGCAGACCGGTCCTCTCGAAGCGATTTACTAGGGCAGGACGGGGTATACACCCCGTCCTGAACGTTTTCCAAACGGATCGGCCAGCGCCGAACCTCTGGGTGGTCATCAAACGTTACGGACGGGGCGAATGCCCCGTCCGGCCTGAGGGGTTTAAATTGCCGGATTTAGGTTAAACGAGCCTAGCACCCCGGCCGATACCGTAGATCCAGCGTATAAGGATGCTCGCCCGCCGGTTCCTCGGGTGGTGGATCGATCTCGCCGGGGGTGTGGCCCATGACGCGGAAGCGGGCGATGCGCCGGCTCTCGGCCTCGTAGCTGTTGACCGGGAAGCTGCTTTCGCTGCGTCCGCCCGGATGGGCGACATAGTAGGTGCAACCGCCCAGGCTGCGCCGGTTCCAGAGGTCGACGATCTCGAAGGTGAGTGGGCTGTGCGCCGCGATGGTCGGGTGCAGACCGGACGGTGGGCTCCAGGCCTTGAAGCGGATCCCGGCGACGAACTCGGCCTTGCGTCCGGTCGGACGCAGCGGGACGCGCCGCCCGTTGCAGACCAGCACATGCCGGTCGCCGACCAGGCCGTTGACCTTGACCTGCATCCGTTCCACCGAGCTGTCGACGAAACGCGAGGTGCCCTGCGCCGTGACCTCTTCACCGAGGACATGCCAGGGCTCGATGGCCGCGCGCAGTTCCATGTTGATCCCGTTCTCGGTGATCAGATCCCCGTAATGCGGGAAGCGGAATTCAAAGAAGGGATCGAACCAGGCGGACTCGATCGGATAGCCGGCCCGGCGCATGTCGCAGATGACATCCTCGAAGTCCTGGCGCGCGAAGTGTGGCAGGAGGAAACGATCGTGCAGCTCGGTGCCCCAGCGGATCGGCTTGCGGGCGTAGGGGGTCTTCCAGAAGCGGGCGACCAGGGTGCGCAGCAGCAGCAGTTGCGCCAGGCTCATGCGGGGATGAGGCGGCATCTCGAAACCGCGGAACTCCACCAGCCCCTGGCGGCCCGCGGAGGAGTCGGGCGAGTAGAGCTTGTCGATGCAGAACTCGGTGCGGTGGGTGTTGCCGGTGACGTCGGTCAGCAGATTGCGCAGCACCCGATCGACGACCCAGGGCTGTGGGATCTCGCCGGCGGGCATCTGCTGGAAGGCGATGTCCAGCTCGTAGAGCCGGTCGTCGCGCGCCTCGTCGACCCTTGGGGCCTGACTGGTAGGGCCGATGAAGAGCCCGGAGAAGAGATAGGACAGGCTCGGATGGTGCTGCCAATAGGCGATGAGACTCTGGACCAGATCCGGCTTGCGCAACAACGGGCTGTCGGCCGGGGTCGGGCCGCCGAGCGTGACATGGTTGCCGCCGCCGGTGCCGGTGTGGCGCCCGTCGAGCATGAACTTCTCGGTGCCGAGCCGGGCGAGCCGCGCCTCCTCGTAGAGGATGCCGGTGTCGCGCACCATGTCGTCCCAGCTCTCGGCCGGGTGGATGTTGACCTCGATGACGCCTGGATCTGGGGTGACCGCGAGCTTTTGCAGCCGGAAATCCCTGGGCGGCTCGTAGCCCTCGACGATGATCGGCATCTTGAGCTCGGCGGCCGTGTCCTCGATGCACATCACCAGATCCAGCCAGTGCTCCAGATGGGTCAGCGGCGGCATGAAGCAGTAGAGCCGACCCTCGCGCGGCTCGATGCAGAGCGCGGTGCGGATCAGGTCCGGATGCAGGTCGTCGGGCAGCGCGACCTGCTGACGAACATCCTGATGCGTGTCGTCGGCCGGGGTCAGACGGCCATAGCGCGCGGCCAGATCGCGCGGTTGCACACCCTGTTCGCGGATGCTCTGGGGTGGCTGGGCTGGTTCGACCAGTCGACTATAGCGGCGGGCCACCTCGTCAAAGGGCGAACGAAGGGGCGCGACCGGCTCGAAGGGGTTGCGCTCCGGCACCTGATCCAGCTCGCCCTCCGGGATGTAGGGCAGGGCATCCAGCGGCAACCGGAAACCCATCGGGGAGTCGCCGGGGATGAGGAAGAGATTGCCGTCGCGGAAGCTCCAGCGCCCGCTCTTCCAGCCCCCATCGATCCCGAATCCCCACCAGCGTAGAGGCAGCACATAACCGGCGACGCGGTCGAGTCCCTGGTTAAACAGCCGGGCGATGCGTTTGCGTTCGTTAGGTTCCTTGATCTTGCTGTCGAGCGGATCGACGTTGACCGGCAGCCGCGCCTCCTTCCAGAGGTAGTACCAGACATCTTCGTGGGCCTTGTCGGCGTGCTCAGGATCCACGCCCAGATGGCGGGCGAGGGTGCGGATGAAGGTCTCGGCCTCGGCCGGACCGTGGCCATAGCTGGTGTTTTCCAGGCCGAACAGCTCGGGGTCGTGCCACACCGGCTCGCCGTCCTTGCGCCAGTAGCAGGAGAGCGCCCAGCGCGGCAGTTGCTCGCCTGGATACCACTTGCCCTGACCGATGTGCAGCAGGCCGCCGGGCGCGAAGCGGTGCTTGAGGCGCCGCATCAGATCCTCGGCCAGTGGCTTCTTGGTTGGCCCCAGCGCGGCGGTGTTCCATTCGTCGCCGTCCATGTCGTCGATGGAGACGAAGGTCGGCTCGCCGCCCATGGTCAGGCGCACGTCCTGGGCCTTGAGCTCGGCATCGACCTGATGGCCGAGCGACTCGATCGCCTCCCATTGCTCGGTGGTGTAGGGCTTGGTGACGCGCGGATCCTCGTGGATGCGCGCGATCTCGTTGTGGAAATAGAACTCCACCTCGCAGGTATCGGTCGCGCCCTCGATCGGCGCCGCGCTGCGCGGGGCCGGCGAGCAGGCGAGCGGGATGTGTCCCTCGCCGGCGAAAAGCCCGGAGGTCGGATCCAGCCCGATCCAGCCCGCGCCAGGCACATAGACCTCGGCCCAGGCGTGCAGGTCGGTGAAGTCCTCCTCGGGACCGGAGGGGCCGTCCAGCGACTTCATGTCCGCCGTCAACTGCACCAGATAGCCGGAGACGAAACGCGCGGCCAGTCCCAGATGCCGAAGGATCTGCACCAGCAGCCAGCCGGTGTCGCGGCAGGAGCCCTTGCGCGTGCCGAGGGTCTCCTCGCAGGTCTGGACACCCGGTTCCATGCGGATCACGTAACCGATGTCCGCTTGCAGCCGCTGGTTTAGATCGACCAGGAAGTAGACGGTCTCGCGCCGGGTCAGGTCCACGTCCTTCAGCCACTCCTTGATGAGCGGGCCGTCGTCGGTGATTTCCAGATAGGGCGCCAGCTCCTTCTTCAGGTCGGCGTCGTATTCGAAGGGGTAATAGAAGGCGTATTCTTCAAGGAAGAAGTCGAAGGGATTGATCGTGAGCATCTCCGCGATCACGTCCACCTCGACCGAGAACTTCCGGGTCTTCTCCGGGAATACCAGCCGCGCCAGGTAGTTGCCGAAGGCGTCCTGCTGCCAGTTGATGAAGTGTTCGGCCGGTTCGATCTTGAGCGAATAGGAGCGGATCGGCGTGCGGCAGTGAGGGGCGGGACGCAGCCGCACGACGTGTGGCGAGAGGGCGACCGAGCGGTCGAAGTGGTATTCGGTCTTGTGGTTCAGGGCAACCAGAATGGACATCGGGACGGGGTTCCTTGGCTGAGATCTCGGAAGGCAAGCAGAAAACGTACCGCGAGTGGCGTGGGGTTGGAGCGAACCGCGCGGAGTCGTAACGATCCCACAAAAGCCGTTGTCTGTCTTGTTTCACAAGGCGATAGCGGGAATGCACCAAGGCGGCGCAACGGGCCGATCGGAACCCGATCATCGGCACTTCAATGGCGCGGCGCCAGGGTCCGTTGTTTGACGGGCGTGCCGGGCCCGAATGAAAAAAGGCGCCTTGCGGCGCCCTTTCATCCCAGACCCAGGGGGTCTGAATGAATCAATTCACCTTCGGATCCAGCTCGCCCTTGGCATAGCGGCCGGTCATGGCGTCAAGCGAGAGCACCTTGATCTTGCTCGCGTTGCCGGCGGTGCCGAAGGCCTCGTAGCGCGCCAGACAGATGCCCTTCATGGCCTTGGTGGCGGCGGCCAGATACTTGCGCGGATCGAACTCCTTGGGGTTCTCGGCCATGAACTTGCGGATGGCGCCGGTGGAGGCCATGCGCAGGTCGGTGTCGATGTTGACCTTGCGCACACCGTGCTTGATGCCCTCGGCGATCTCCTCGACCGGTACGCCGTAGGTCTCGCCCATGTCGCCGCCGAACTGGTTGATGATGGCCAGCCACTCCTGCGGAACCGAGGAAGAGCCGTGCATCACCAGATGGGTGGTCGGAATGCGGCGGTTGATCTCCTTGATGCGCTCGATGGCCAGGATGTCGCCGGTGGGCGGACGGGTGAACTTGTAGGCGCCGTGCGAGGTGCCGATGGCGATGGCCAGCGCATCGACGCCGGTCTTCTTGACGAAATCGGCGGCTTCCTCGGGGTCGGTCAGGAGCTGGCTGTGGTCCAGCGTGCCCTCGGCGCCGACGCCGTCTTCCTCGCCGGCCTGGCCGGTTTCCAGCGAACCCAGGCAGCCCAGTTCGCCCTCGACCGAGACGCCGCAGTCGTGCGACAGCTCGACCACGCGGCGGGTGACCTCGACGTTGTATTCATAGGACGAAGGCGTCTTGCCGTCGGTGCCCAGTGATCCGTCCATCATGACCGACGAGAAGCCGAGCTGGATGGAGCGCTGGCAGATCGCGGGCGAGGTGCCGTGGTCCTGGTGCATGCAGACCGGGATGTGCGGCCATTCCTCGATGGCGGAGAGGATGAGGTGGCGCAGGAAGGGCGCGCCGGCGTATTTGCGCGCCCCGGCCGAGGCTTGCACGATGACCGGGGAATCGGTCTCGTCGGCCGCTTCCATGATGGCGCGCATCTGTTCCAGGTTGTTGACGTTGAAGGCGGGCACGCCATAACCGTGTTCGGCGGCGTGGTCCAGCATTTGACGTAGTGAAATCAGGGCCATTCGATAATCCTCGTTGTCGTCAGTTGTCAGTTGTCAGTTGTCAGTTGTCAGTTGTCAGTTGTCAGTTCAAGGTTGATTTCCAGTGAAAACCGACAACTGTCGCCCGACGCCTTCTTTCAGTCGTCGGCCAGAAGTTTGTGCTCCCCGACGCGCATGATCTTCATGATGTTGGTCTGACCTTCGACACCGGAGCGGTCGCCCTTGGTGATGATGACCAGATCGCCGTCGCGCACCGTGCCCCGGCGCAGCAGTTCCTCGATCACCTCGCGGTTGACCTCGTGCATGTTGGTGCTCGCCACGTCGAAGCTGACCGGATAGACACCCCGGAAGAGCTTAACCTTACGGCGCGTCGGCGCGAAGCGGGTCATGCCGTAGATGGGGATCCCGGAGCGGATGCGCGACATCCATTTGACCGTCGAGCCGGTCTCGGTCAGCGCGGCGATCGCCTTCACCCCCAAATGGTTGGCTGTGTACATGGCGGCCATGGCGATGCCCTCGTCGACCCGCCCGAAGACCGAATCGAGTCGGTGACTGGAGCGGGTCACGCTCTTCTCGGCCTCCAGACAGATACGGTGCAGCGCCTCGACCACCTTGGCGGGATACTTGCCGATCGAACTCTCCGCCGAGAGCATGACCGCGTCGGTTCCGTCCAGCACGGCATTGGCCACGTCGAAGACCTCGGCCCGTGTCGGGATGGGGCTCTCGATCATCGACTGCATCATCTGGGTGGCGGTGATGACGACGCTGTTGAGATCGCGGGCGCGACTGATGAGATGCTTCTGGACCGCCGGCAACTCCGCGTCGCCGATTTCCACCCCCAGATCGCCGCGCGCGACCATGATGGCATCGGCGGCATTGATGATGTCGTCGATGCCGTTGAGCGCCTCGGCCCGCTCGATCTTGGCGACGATCCCGCCGCGTCCGCCGGCCTCGAAAAACAACTCGCGCGCGAGCCGCACATCGTCGCCGTTGCGCACGAAGGAGACCGCCAGGTAGTCGGCGTCGAGCTCGGCGGCGAAGCGGATGTCTTCCTTGTCCTTGTCGGTCAGGGCCGGGGCGGACAGTCCACCGCCCTTCTTGTTGATGCCCTTGTTGTTAGACAGCGTCCCGCCGACGATCACCTGGCAGTCGATGCGCCCATCGACCACGCTGTCGACCCAAAGCTCGATGGCCCCATCGTCGAGCAGCAGGGTGTCCCCGTGGCGCACGTCGTCGGCGAGTTCGACATAGGTGGTGCCAACCCGCGTCCGATCCCCGGCGTCGATGCCGCAAGTCGTGTCGATCGCGAAGGGCTCACCGTGAACCAGCTCGACCTTGCCTTGGGTGAATTTGCCGATACGGATCTTCGGGCCTTGCAGATCCATGAGGATCGCGACCTCCTGACCAGCCGCCCGGGCGCGCTCGCGCAGACGCTCCGCGCGCTCGCGGTGACGCGCGTGGGTGTCGTGCGACAGATTGAGCCGAGCGACATCCACGCCGGCGGCGATCATCTCGTCCATCACGGAAATGGGGTCCGTCGCCGGCCCCAGGGTCGCGACTATCTTGGTGCGTCTTGGCATGTCTGAGCCTCCAGGGTCTCCAACCGCCGGCCTCCACCCGGAGGCGGCGGATCGGGCTCGATCAATCCTTCGCCCGTGCTTCGAGCATGGCGACCGCCGGCAGGGTCTTGCCTTCCAGGTATTCGAGGAAGGCGCCGCCAGCGGTCGAGATGTAGGACACCTGGTCGTAGATGCCGTATTTCTGGATGGCGGCGATGGTGTCGCCGCCGCCGGCCAGGCTGAAGCCGGGGGCATTGGCGATGGCCATGGAGATGGCCTTGGTGCCCGCGCCGAACTGATCGAACTCGAAGACCCCGACCGGGCCGTTCCAGACGATGGTACCGGCCTTACTGATGATGTCGGCCAGCGCCTGGGCGGAGTTGGGACCGATGTCGAAGATCATGTCGTCCTCGGACACCTCGGAGGCCATCTTGGCGATCGCTGGCTCGTTTTCGTCGAACTTCTTGCCGCAGACCACGTCGGTCGCGATCGGAATGGTGGCGCCGCGCGCGGTCATCTTCTCCATCAGCGCCTTGGCGGTCGTGATCAGATCATGCTCGCACAGCGACTTGCCGACCGGGAAACCGGCGGCGGCCAGGAAGGTGTTGGCGATGCCGCCGCCGACCACGAGCTGATCGACCTTCTCCGACAGGGCCTCCAGCACGGTCAGCTTGGTCGAGACCTTGGAGCCGCCGACGATGGCCACCATGGGACGCGCCGGATTGGCCAGCGCCTTTTGCAGCGCGTCCAGCTCCTCGGCCAGCAGCAGACCGGCGCAGGCGACGGGGGCGAACTTGCCCGCGCCATGGGTCGAGGCTTGCGCGCGGTGCGCGGTGCCGAAGGCGTCCATCACGAAGACATCGCAGAGCGCGGCGTATTGCTTCGACAGCGTCTCGTTGTCCTTGCCTTCGCCCTTGTTGAAGCGGACGTTCTCCAGCAGGACGAGTTCGCCGTCGGCGAGGTCGGGTGGCGTTTCAAGGTAATCCTTCACCACCCGGACCGCGCGGCCCATCTTCTCGCCCAGGGTCGCGGCGACCGGCGCCAGCGAGTCGGCTTCCGAGTAGATGCCTTCCTCGGGACGACCGAGGTGCGACATCACCATCACCTTGGCACCGGCCTTGACGCAGTGCTCGAAGGTGGGCATGGACGCCGTGATGCGCGCGTCGGAGGTGACCTTGCCGTTCTTGACCGGGACGTTGAGATCGGAGCGGATCAGAACCCGCTTGCCGGCCAGGTCGAGGTCGGTGAGTTTGATGAATGACATGGTAAGTTGTCCTCTTGGAGTCTGTCTTTAAGGGTTACGCGGGCGGCGGAATTGCCAGATTTTCTTTATTGGTTTAATGACTAAAGTCGGTTGGAGCACCTTGCTAGCTTAAACCTCCGCCAGGCTTTTTCATTTGCTTCAGCAAACCATCGTACTCCGCATGAGTTCCTGCCCAGAACCAAACGATCCTTTCGCCATCGAGAATTCCGACGGCTCTGTAATCCTTGGTAATACGCACGGAGTAAACGGGAAGGCTCGAATGGACCCTTTTGAAGTTCAAGCTTGGATACCAAGGGTCATCGCGAAATAGCGTATAGACATCTTTCGCTTTAGACTGAATCTCTCGTGGAAATGCTCGATAGCATTTCCAGAACTTCGGGGTGGCCCTTGATTTCACAGCTTACTCGGGTCCAATTCCATTGTTGTTCCCTGCGCTTCCTCCTGCAAGGCTTCGGCGGCAAGCTGAGCGAGGACATCTTCTGATTCCGCGAAAAGATCACCCCATTTTTTTTCAGATTCGATCTCGTCGAGAACTGTTCGGGCAAGAATATTCTGTTCTAAAGTTGGGAGCTTCGAGGCGACTTCAAAGGCTTTCGCAAGCAAGCTGGTCATAGCGCTTTTTCTCTCGAATTTTAACAACTGCAATATTGGAATTCGACTGATTTGACTGAAAGGCAGGCTGCTACCGCTTCATGAGGATTCTTCAAGAGTTCTTCCATTGTGTCCCCTTGCGTCGCACAGCCCTGGATTGCGGGCACTTCCGCCCAAAAGCCACCTTCTTCCGCAGGATGTATGATCACTTTTAATTTCACGATGATAGTCCTCTCATGCTTGGACTTTGATCAGAGGCGGTGTTTGCCTGCCTCAATCCACTCCGCGAGCACGGAAAGGGTTAATATTTTGGCTCTTTCCATGGCATCCTCGGTACTTTCGCCATAGGTCAGCACGCCGGGGATTTCAGGAACTTCGGCTATCCAGCGGCCATCGACTTCTTGTTCATATTCGATATGGAAATGCATCGTGCCTCCGGTCGAATTCTGAATGGTATGCAATCAGGGGTAGTCCTGTCTGCTATATGCACCTAAAATCAGGTAAGCGATCTCACTGGCAAGGCATTCCAGAATGATCTACGAAATGCTGGGGTTCACGTTCGTTTACCCCAGCCTACTGCGCTGATTGATGGTTGTTGAGTTACGCAAATTAACTTATTTTTTTATACTTTCCTTTCTTGCAGGCTTTGCAAGTCAAATTCTGTGCTGCTATACCTTTGCCTCCTCCCATTGTTCCAGGGCAGGTGGCTGAGCAACGTACGTCTCCGCAATTATCACACTTATAAACCGAGGTTCCTTTGCCGCATGCTGGACATTTCATAGCTAAAATCTCCGCACCCAAAAATCAAAAGATGTTAGGTATTGGGTGCATTAATACCTAACAAATTTATAAAAAATTATTTATCTTGCAGATTTAAAAAAACTCCCGGGGCGGGGCATAAGCGGTTGATTTACAAAATTTCGATATATTGGCAGACAAAATAGTTGCAAAATAGCAGCCATCTTTATCAAATTGGCGTTCGTAGTGTGAATTTCTGATAGATATTAATCTCGACTTTGGTCATTTTTCCTGACCGCTAAGCTATTTAAGATCAAATGCTTACAATGCTCTCAAAAATAGCGAGGGGTCAAATTTCGGCGTTTTGAGCTTCCCGGCTCCCTCTAATTTTTTGCCCTCATGATTTTCAGGTAGTTACCCCACTGAGGCACTGCAAAAATCGCCAAGGTCGAGTTGATACGGTGTTAGCCATTCGATTTGCAAAGCCATCTAGAGCCAGATGAGAATTTAAGGGTCTTGTTCTATTGATCCTGCATGAAAGCCCAAGCTCGGACATGCAAGAGCTATTTCCGTGTCTGCTATCTGTTTTTTGTTTGTAAATACATAAGCCTTTATCCATATGGCAAGGTTATCATGCATAAATCGGATGCAACTTAAGTCTTCCTTGCCAATATGTGCGTTTTTTCTAAGAATTGCATTCGGCATTTCGAAAACAGTTGCTACTATTCCTAGGCGGTATTTTCTGTTTTTCTTTTTCTGCAAATATTTTACATGTTCAAAATCAGAGTTAGAGAAACAATACAGTTTCATTCTTTCTAGTTGCAGTACATTGTCCACCTTGTCGTTTTCGAAATCATATGGGTGGCTATGAAAATCGCCTATATATTCAAGTTCCGGATAAAAGTAATCCACAAATTCTTCTTTAATGGAAAAAGATTCTTGCTGTGGTCTCACGGTTTTTGGTTTTCTCGTGGCAGATGTATCAACGTCAGCCAATAAGATGCGATAAACGCTTTCGTTTCTTTTGGTTTTAGATTGATAGCCCCGTAGATTTCCATAAGTCTCAATTGGAATATGCTTTTCCATTTTATGCTCAGAGTGGCTAACTTTGTAAGCCTCAAGAGCGGAAGTGATAATTGTGAAAAATGCCTGATCTGAAATTGAGACAATGTAATAATTGGGAGGCATTATAAGTAACGAGCGAGAAATAAGTTATACGTGATGTGATTCAACCGCCCTGTCCACGCTAGATCGTGTCCAGAATGATGCACCACTAGTTAGTGAGCTGTTACTAAGCATTCCGGGAGAATTGTTTGGCAGCAGGCGGTTTTTGTTTTTCTATAACTGATTTTAAATGATCTTAAATTGAATCCGGGATTTTCATTCGCCATTATTTATTTCATTAGCGAGTAGCGAGTAGGATGGGTAGAGCGGCCATGCCACGAAACAACCGATTGGCACTGACGCTTGCTGGCCGCGAAACCCATCATCGCTCCGACCCTTGGCGGGGATGATGGGTTTCGCTTCGCTCTACCCATCCTACGTCTAATTTACTTGGCGACGTGCTCGACCATCCGGAGCATGTTGCAGGTGTAGCCGTATTCGTTGTCGTACCAGGCGACGACCTTGACGAAGGTCGGGTCGAGCGCGATGCCGGCCTCGGCGTCGAAGACGGATGGGGTGGACTTGCCGCGGAAGTCGGTGGAGACGACCTTTTCGTCGGTGTAACCCAGCACGCCCTTCAGATCGCCGGACTCGGAAGCGGCTTTCATCGCGGCGCAGATGTCTTCGTACTTGGCGTCCTTGTTCAGCTCGACGGTCAGGTCGACCACGGAGACGTCGGAGGTCGGGACGCGGAAGGCCATGCCGGTGAGCTTGCCGTTCAGCTCGGGCATCACCTTGCCGGCGGCCTTGGCGGCGCCGGTGGAGGAGGGGATGATGTTCTCCAGAATGCCGCGGCCGCCGCGCCAGTCCTTCATGGAGGGGCCGTCGACCGTCTTCTGGGTGGCGGTGGCGGCATGCACGGTGGTCATGAGGCCACGCTTGATACCCCAGTTGTCATGCAGCACCTTGGCGACCGGCGCCAGACAGTTGGTGGTGCAGGAGGCCGCCGAGATGATCGCCTGACCGGTGTAGGTGTTGTGGTTGACGCCGTAAACGAACATGGGGGTCGCGTCCTTGGAGGGCGCGCTCTGCACGACCTTCTTGGCGCCGGCCTGGATGTGTTTCTGACAGGACGGCTCGTCGAGGAAGAAGCCGGTGCATTCGATGACCAGCTCGGCGCCGATCTCGTCCCACTTGAGGTTGGCCGGATCCTTCTCGGCGGTCAGGCGGATGGGCTTGCCGTTGACGATCATGGTGTGGCCGTCGACGGCGATGTCGCCATTGAAGTTACCGTGGACCGAATCGTACTTCAGCATGTAGGCCAGGTATTCCGGGTCGAGCAGGTCGTTGATGCCGACGACCTCGATGCCGGGGAAATCCTTGGCGATGGCGCGAAACGCCATGCGACCGATGCGGCCAAAACCATTGATGCCAACTTTGAGTGTCATGCGTTTAAAGCTCCAGTGAAGAAAGTTGTCAGTTGTCAGTGATCAGTTGTCAGTCGGAAACCGCAGTCCGATGATCGATCGCGGCTCCGACAGTCCATGGCATGGCTCAGAGAACGCCCTTCACCATGGCCACCAGATTCTCGACGGTGAAGCCGAATTCCTTGAAGAGCGCGCCAGCCGGGGCGGACTCGCCGAAGCGGTCGACGCCGAGCACCGCGCCCTGGCTGCCGACATATTTCCACCAGCCATCCGTGACCGCCGCCTCGACCGCGACTCGGGCGGTGACCGCCTTGGGCAGCACCGACTCCCTGTAGGCCGCGTCCTGCTTGTCGAAGAGATCGGTCGAGGGCATGGAGACGACGCGGATCGCCTTGTCGCTCATGGCCTCGGCGGCCTTCATGGCCAGTTCGACCTCCGAGCCGGTCGCGATGAGGATGGCGTCCGGCGTGCCCTCGCAGTCGCGTAGCACGTAACCGCCGCGCGCGATGTTGGCGAGTTGCTCGTCGCCGCGCGGCATGTGGGCGAGATTCTGGCGCGAGAAGATGAGACAGCTCGGGCCAGTGGTCCGCTCGATGGCCAGCTTCCAGGAGACCGCCGATTCGACCGCGTCGCAGGGACGCCAGACGCTCATGTTGGGGATCATGCGCAGCGTCGGGATCTGCTCGACCGGCTGGTGGGTTGGGCCGTCCTCGCCCAGACCGATGGAGTCATGAGTGTAGACGAAGATCGTGGGGATCTTCATCAGCGCGGCCATGCGCAGCGCGTTACGGGCGTACTCCGAGAACATCAGGAAGGTCGCGCCGTAGGGGATGAAACCGCCGTGGAGCGCGATACCGTTCATGATGGCCGACATGCCGAACTCGCGCACGCCGTAATAGACATAGTTGCCGGCTTCGCTGCCCTTGCCGACGCCCTTGCAACCCTTCCAGAGGGTCAGGTTGGAGCCGGCGAGGTCGGCCGAGCCGCCGAGCAGTTCCGGCAGCAGCGGGCCGAAGCCGTTGAGCGCGTTCTGGGACGCCTTGCGCGAGGCGATGGTCTCGCCCTTCTCGATCACGGAGGCGACGAAGGCGTCGGCCTTCTCGGACCAATCGGCCGGCAGGTCGCCCGCCATGCGGCGCTTGAACTCGGCGGCCTCGCTCGGGTACGCCTTGGCGTAGGCATCGAACCTGGCGTTCCAGTCGGCCTCGGCGGCGGCGCCACGCTCCTTGGCGTCCCAGCCCTGGTAGATGCTGTCCGGGATCACGAAGGGCGGGGATGTCCAGCCGAGATTTTCGCGGGTCAGGGCGATTTCATCATCGCCCAGCGCGGCGCCGTGACACTCCTCCTTGCCCTGCTTGTTCGGCGAGCCGAAACCGATGATGGTCTGGCAGCAGATGAGACTGGGCTTGTCGGAGACGGCGCGCGCCTGCTCGATGGCGGCCTTGATCGCCTCCGGGTCATGTCCGTCGACCTTGGGGATCACATGCCAGCCATAGGCTTCGAAGCGCTTCGGGGTGTTGTCGAGGAACCAGCCGGGCGTGTCGCCATGGCCGCGCACCTCGCCATCGATGGAGATGTTGTTGTCGTCGTAGACCGCGATCAGCTTGCCGAGACCCAGCGCGCCGGCGAGCGAGCAGGCTTCGTGCGAGATGCCTTCCATCAGACAGCCATCGCCGAGGAAGACATAGGTGTGATGATCGACGATCTCATGGCCAGCCTTATTGAACTGGTTGGCCAGCGCCTTCTCCGCCAGGGCCATGCCGACCGCGTTGGTGATGCCCTGGCCGAGCGGACCGGTGGTGGTCTCGACGCCGGGGGCGTAGCCGTATTCGGGGTGTCCCGGCGTCCTGGAATGGAGCTGACGGAACTGCTTCAGATCCTCGATACCAAGACCATAGCCGGTCAGGTGCAGCAGGGCGTAGATCAGCATGGAGCCATGACCGTTCGAGAGGACGAAACGGTCGCGATCGGCCCAGTTCGGGTTGTTCGGGTTGTGGGTCATGAAGTCGTTCCACAACACCTCGGCGATATCCGCCATCCCCATGGGCGCGCCGGGATGACCGGAATTCGCCTTCTGCACGGCATCCATGGCGAGCGCCCGGATGGCGTTGGCAAGTTCTCTGCGTGAGGACATTGAGCCCCTCCTGATTAGCTAGCGATGACCAAAAAGTTGCGCTGGCCGCGACCGTCGGCAGCCGATGGCATTGTCGAGACAGCGGTTTGCCAAGACGGATCGAGGCGCGGCGTCGGAAAATGGTTCGTGGGCTCGCGGCCACGTCGAGCCTGGGGTCGTTCCGAGCCGGACGTGGACGCCTCCGCGGAGGCGATGATGCCAAGGCCGTGGCGCCCTCGACGGAGCGTCATTCTGAACCAAAACACACAGACCCCGGAATCAAAACAAACTGATACCGCCAGAAGCCAATTTATTACTTCCTAATATTAAGAATTGGAGGCGGAAATGGCCAGCCTTTTCGTTGTCGCTTCTTCGCCGGGTTCGATCAGTCGGCAAGCCACTTGATGGAGCAGCCAATGCTGGGGATCTGGTCGGCGGGTCCGGAGCCGGTCTCGGCCACCTGTTTCATGGCCTCGAAGAGATCCCGGCGGACATCGGCGGGCGCGGCCTCCTTGCGGCTGGCGTCGAGCCGGCCGCGATACTGAAGCCCCAGCCCGGCGTCGTAGCCGAAGAAGTCCGGCGTGCAGACGGCCCCATAGGCGCGCGCGACCGCCTGGGTTTCATCGTAAAGGTAAGGGAAAGGAAATTCGTGATCCGCCGCGACCCGCTGCATCTGATCGAAGGAGTCCTCGGGGTAGTCGTTGGCGTCGTTGGAGCTGATGGCCACGCAGCCGATCCCGAGCGCGGCCAACTCGCGGGCGTCGCGCACGATCCGCTCGCGCACCGCCTGCACATAGGGGCAGTGGTTGCAGATGAACATGACCAGCAGGCCGCGTTCGCCCTTGCAGTCGTCGCGGTTCCAGGTCTTGCCGTCGACACCGGGGAGCGAGAAATCCGGGGCAGGCGCGCCGAAATCGCAGACAGGGGTTTCAGTCGAAGCCACGGGGAACCTCCGAGTTTGGCGGTTGGTTTATGAAGGTCGCACGCATGGTACCGGAAGACCGCCGGATTCCAAATGCCGCGACCCTCGAATCCCAGTGCCGCGCGCGATTCTCCACCCCTCGTCCCGGTTTTAAGACCTTGATCGAAACGGTATCATGCGGCGCTTCATCAACGCGCCACGGGCGCCCCGACCAGGTCTCGCAACCGAACTATGAGCAAGGACTACATCTTTACCTCCGAATCCGTTTCCGAAGGCCATCCGGACAAGATGGCGGACCAGATTTCCGACGCTGTCCTCGACGAGATCTATCGCCGCGACCCCAACCACGCCAAGGCGCGCGTGGCCTGCGAGACCCTGGTCAAGACCGGCTTCGTGATGCTGGCCGGCGAGATCACCGTGACCGACGCCGACCTCAAGATCGATTACGAGAAGGTGGTCCGCCGCGTCGTCAAGGAGATCGGTTACGACAACTCCGACGTCGGCTTCGACGGCAACAACTGCGGCGTGCTCATCGCGCTCGGCGAGCAGTCCAAGGACATCAACCAGGGCGTCGACCGCGAGACCGAGGAGGCGCAGGGCGCGGGTGACCAGGGCCTCATGTTCGGCTACGCCACCAACGAGACCGACATGCTGATGCCGGCCCCGATCGACTACGCCCACCGCCTGGTCAAGCGTCAAGCCGAGGTCCGCAAGAACGGCACCCTGCCGTGGCTGCGCCCGGACGCCAAGTCCCAGATCACCATCCGTTACAGCGACGGCAAGCCGGTCGGCGTCGACGCCGTGGTGCTCTCCACCCAGCACAGCGACGACGTCAGCGAAAGCGTGCTGCACGAGGCGGTGATGGAGGAGATCATCAAGCCCGTGCTCACCGAGACCGGCTGGCTCAATGCCGGCACCAAGTACCACATCAACCCGACCGGAAAGTTCGTCATCGGCGGCCCCGTGGGTGACTGCGGCCTGACCGGGCGCAAGATCATCGTCGACACCTACGGCGGCATGGCCCGTCACGGCGGCGGCGCCTTTTCCGGCAAGGATCCGTCCAAGGTCGACCGCTCGGCCGCCTATGCCGGCCGTTATGTCGCCAAGAACATCGTCGCCGCTGGCCTGGCCGACAAGTGCGAGATCCAGGTGTCCTACGCCATCGGCGTCGCCGAACCAACCTCGGTCTCGATCGACACCTTCGGCACCAGCGCAATCAGCGAGCACCGGATCATCGAACTCATCCGCGCCCATTTCGATCTGCGTCCCTACGGCATCATGCGGATGCTGGATCTCACCAACCGTGAGCTGATCAAGTATCAGGACACGGCCGCCTATGGTCACTTCGGTCGCGCCGAGCCGGGCTTCACCTGGGAGCGGACCGACAAGGCCGACATGCTGCGCGAGGCGGCCGGTATCTGATCGAAATCCTGGATGGGTGAAGCACGGCGACACCCATCGACTGTCGTTCGGACGTTTCTGGCCCAGATTTAAGAACGCCCTCGGTTTCGCGAGGGCGTTCATCGAGCCCGAGTGCCGTGACCGCTACCTCCAGCCCAGATCCATCACCGGGGTTGAGTCACGCGGGGGCCGGCCTCGTACCACCCCTTGCTCCGATTCACCACCCGCACCACCAGCAGCATCACCGGCACCTCGATCAAGACACCGACCACGGTCGCCAACGCGGCACCGGACTGAAAGCCGAACAGGCTGATGGCCGCCGCCACCGCCAGCTCGAAGAAGTTGGACGCCCCGATCAACGCCGAGGGACAGGCGACGCTGTGCTTTTCGCCAACCGCGCGGTTCAGCCAATAGGCCAGCGATGAATTGAAGAACACCTGGATCAGGATCGGCACCGCCAGCAGGGCGATGATCAGCGGCTGCGCGAGGATCTGCTCGCCCTGGAAGGCGAACAGCAGCACCAGCGTCAGCAGCAGGGCGACGATGGAGGCGTGACCCAGGGTGTCGAGGGTAGCGTCGAAGCGCGCCTGGCCCTGGGCGAGCAGCCGCTTGCGCCAGAGCTGGGCGAGGATGACCGGGATGACGATATAGAGCACCACCGAGATCAGCAGGGTGTCCCAGGGCACGACGATCGCCGAGAGCCCCAGCAGCAGCGCCACGATCGGCGCGAAGGCGACGATCATGATGGCGTCGTTGAGCGCGACCTGCGTCAGGGTGAAATAGGGATCGCCCCCGGTCAGCCGGCTCCAGACGAAGACCATGGCGGTACAGGGCGCGGCGGCGAGCAGGATGAGTCCGGCCACATAGCTGTCCAGTTGCTCCGCCGGCAGCCAGTCGGCGAAGAGTCCCCGGATGAAGAACCAGGCCAAAAGCGCCATCGAGAAGGGTTTGACCGCCCAGTTGATGAAGAGGGTGACGCCGATACCCTTCCAGTGGTCGCGCACCTGATGCAGGGCGCCGAAGTCGATCTTGATCAGCATCGGGATGATCATCACCCAGATCAGCAGCCCCACGGGGATGTTGACCTGGGCTACCTCCAGCCGGCCCAGGAACTGGAAGGGCGCGGGCAGGAACTGGCCGAGTGCGATGCCGGCGACGATGCAGAGCGCGACCCACAGCGTCAGCCAGCGCTCGAAGACGCTCATGGGCGCCCCGGCGGCCTGTTTGGCGGTGACTTCACATTGAACCGACATGGGCTACTCCGATCCGGCTGGGTCGAGACCCAGCGCCTCGGCCACGGCCGGAACCAGGCGCGCGCGGATCTCGTCGCGCACCGCGATAAAGGACGCCAGCGGTTCGCCGTGCGGGTCATGGAAAGGCAAATGGATCCGGGGCACCGGGCGCGGGAAGATCGGGCAGCTCTCACGGGCGTTGTCGCAGACGGTCACCACCAGGTCGATTGGCGTGTCGAGCAGGACATCGATGTCCTTGGGATGGAGCCCCTCGGTTGGCAGGCCGAGCGCCCGCAGCGCGGCGATGGCGCCATCGGCGACCTTGAGCTGCGGTCGGGTGCCGGCGGACAGGGCGCGCACCTGTCCGGCCAGGTCATGGTTGAGAAGCGCCTCAGCCATCTGCGAGCGGCAGGAATTGCCGGTGCAGAGGACCAGAACGGTCTTGGGCGTGGTGGTCATGAGGTTCCTCGGACGATGCGGGATTGGAGACGGTGTCGATCGGGGATCAGGTTTCACAGGGATCGCAAACAGCGGGCGCGGGCGTGATCGCCTCGCTTCCCAGGCTGTCCTTCATGTGTATCAGGATGCGCAGCGCCCAGGCCGGCAGTCGCGGATCGAGGCGGTAACGCATCCACACGCCATCACGCCGGACCTGGACCAGCTCCGCGCCACGCAATACCGCGAGATGGCGCGAGACCTTCGGCTGTGGAGCATCGAGCGCGCTGTGTAGATCGCAAACGCACAACTCGTCGGCGTCCAGCAGCATCGCCAGGATGCGTCGGCGGATGGGGTCGGCGAGGGCCTCGAAGAAGGCTTGTGGATCGATCATGAGGGCGAATCGCAAGGCTCCGGATGACGTGGATGATGCTGTCGCCGACATCCTATCACATGCGACTTAGCGCATATTATGAATATAATATGAATGACAATGGAAGTCTTAATATCTTCCATGTCGGATATCTGGCTCCCTCGGTTTGTCGTCTTCCAAGGGCGCTACCTGATTCTCCGCAGACTGGGCCTCCCGCCAGTTTTTCAGATAAGGCACTGGGGGAGATGTCATTGATGGTGGAGTGTCGGCGCCGAGGGTTGTAGAACGCCTCGATGTACTCGAAGGCGGTGGCCTTCATCGCTTCGCGGGTTGGAAGCGTGCCTCGAAGACCCGCTCATTCTTGAAGCGGTTGAACCAGTTTTCGGTCGGGGCACGGCCCCCTGGATCGGAAGGATTGGTCGTGCCACGGGCCGGGCGCGATGGGTCACCGCATCCGGCCCGCGGCATTTCAATCGAGACGGTTCATCATCAGTAGCCGGGGCGCGAGTAACGTCCAGGCTCGTCCTGGGGGCCGCGACCGCCAGGTCCGGGGCCATAACCTGGGCCAGGTCCATAACCGGGTCCTGGACCATAGCCAGGTCCGCCCGGTCCGCGACCAGGCCCGTATCCCGGACCACCTGGACCACGTCCGTAGCCCGGACCCCGATCGTATCCGCCGCGACCAGATCCCTGTCCCTGGCTGGGGCCTTGCCCCGAACCCTGTCCCTGGCTAGGGCCTTGTCCCGAACCCTGTCCCTGGCTGGGGCCTTGCCCCGAACCCTGTCCCTGGCTGGGGCCTTGCCCCGAACCCTGTCCCTGGCTAGGGCCTTGACCCGAACCCTGCCCCTGGCTGGGGCCTTGACCCGAACCCTGCCCTTGGCTGGGGCCTTGTCCCGAACCCTGTCCCTGTCCTGAACCCTGACCTTGTCCCTGACTCGGGCGTTGTCCCTGGCCTTGGCTCTGTCCTTGCCCCGGCCCGGATCCTGAACCGGGCTGCGCCCAAACGATTCCGGCCATGCCAAGGGTCAAGGCCGCCGCGAGGGCGACGGTCGATACCTGCGTACGTACGTTGTACATTCAGACCTCCATAATAAGGTGACTCATCCACCATGTGGGCCGAGGCGATAGTATCCGGTTGGTGGAAAGCCGCAAGGACAGGAAAGAAAAACGGCGAGACTGAGTCTCTCGTCGGCCGGACGTGACGGCGCGCCCCGTGCCCCTGGGTCAGCCGAGGAATTCGTTGGCCAGGCCGTACTGATGTCGGGCCTCGTCGATCTCGGACGCCGATTCATCTTCCATCATGGCGCAACTGACCGCCATCCGGGCCTGAACGGCGGCCTTCCAGGCGCGATTCTGCTTCTCGGCCATCTGCTCGTCCGGGGTGAGCGCGGCGGCGGCGGCGGCGGCGACGAAGTGATCGGCCTGCGCCATCCAGTCGGTATCCTTGCCGCAATCGGTGTAGGTTTTGATGGCATACGCCTTGGCGGCCTTGAAGGCGTCCTCCAGCTCGCCGGGGGCGAGTTGCTCCGACAGCCCGGTGGCGATGGCGCGGTTGACCCGCTCGTCGCGGCTCAGGTGCGTGACACGTTGCGCGAACCGGCAACCGAGCCGCCGCTGCTGCTCCGATCCCAGCTGCTTGATTGCCGCGCGGAGATCCTGATCGTTGGTGATCGTGGCCATTGGGTAAGAGTCCTCAGCCGAGTGGTGGAGTGTTCCGCCGGTCAGCGTCCAGGGCGACCGCCGCGGCGCGCGTCTATATCAACAAATCCCAATATAGATAACATTGACATGAGTCACGGGGCGCCTCGGGGACAAAGGCGATAAGCTGTCGGGCGCGATACCGACAGCTCGACCTCGGCGCCGAGCCTAACCTTCTCAGCTAGGGATACCATGAACCGCACCGTTTTTTTTGTTTCCGAGAGCACCGGCATCACGGCCGAGACGCTGGGCCACAGTCTGCTGTCTCAATTCGACACCGTCGAGTTCGAGCAGGTCTACATGCCCTACATCAACACCGAGCTGCGCGCCTCGGCCCTGACGCAACGGATGCAGGAGGCGGCGGACCGCGATGGCGCCCGCCCGATCGTCTTCGCGACCATGCTGGACAACGGGATCCGCGCCATCCTCAAGGGCGGCAACTGTTTCTACATCGAGCTCTTCGAGGTCTTCGTCGAACCCCTGTCGGCCGAGTTGGGCGTGCCGCCGAGCCGCAAGGCCGGTCGCAGTCACGCCATCACCAAGCCGAGCTACTACACCAAGCGGATCGAGGCCATCAACTTCGCCATGGCCAACGACGACGGCATTCGGCCGGACAATTTCCATCGCGCCGACGTGGTCCTGACCGGCGTGTCGCGCTCGGGCAAGACCCCGACCTGTCTCTATCTGGCGATGCACTACGGTCTGCGCTCCGCCAACTATCCCATCACCGAGGAAGATTTCGAGCGTGGCGACGTACCCCAACTGCTCTACGACTGTAGTCACAAGCTGTTCGCCCTGACCATCGATCCACAGCGGCTTCAGCTCATCCGCGAGGAGCGCCGGCCGGGCAGTGGCTACGCCTCGCTCAAACGCTGTCAGGACGATATCCGCATGGCCCAGCAGATCTACAAGCGGTTGCAGATTCCGGTGCTCAACACGACGACCCAATCCATCGAGGAGATCTCCTCGCAGATCATCAAGGCGCTCAAGGAAAACCAGGAAAAACGGCCAGCGATACTGAGGGATATGTCGGCGGCGGATTCTTGAAACCGCCGCGCGCCCGGAAAGAAACGCGGCGGTTTATTGTCTCCAATGGGGAGGGGTAAAACTGAGGTTCCCCCGGTTTTTCGTCTTCCAAGGGTCGGGACGCATGGTCGGGATCCGGGCTTGGCTGAGTTTCACGTAGAGCTTATTTCGTCTCGCCGATACCCTCGTCCTCTCCCGCGGCTTGGCGCAGCAGTGCCAGGCCGCGCTCGGCCTGTCCGCGTCCACGTTGAGCGCGCGCGCGAAAGCGTGCCTCGGCGTCCGCTTCGGCCACCAGCGTGGCGGCTAGGCGGTCGAACAACTGCCCGACGCTGACGCCCCGAGTCCGGGCGATCTCATTGAGCCGTTGATAGGTGTCGTCGGGCAGGCTCAGGGTAAAGGATGTCATGACGTCAACTCCCGTAGAAAGTCCTCGGGACTGCACACCCGCAGTTCGGGAAAGCGCAGTTCCATGCGGGCCAGATCGCGCAGGTTGCGCGTGACGAGGTAACGCGACTGACCGGCAACCGCCAACTCGATCAGATGATTGTCGCCCTCGTCCACGAGATTGGGGCGCCAGCCAAAGTAGATCGGCGTCCACTCGCATATCCCCAGGAAGATGTCCAATAGTTCTTCGCGCTCGACCGCGCTCAAGCGGCACCGGGCAAACAGCGATTCACGTCCCAGGATGTCTTCGTATTCGGCCAGAAGCGTCGTCCCCATCAGCGGGATCGCCTGACCGCGCAGACAGGCCGCGACCACCGCATTAGCCGCGCCACGGGTCAGCAAGGCTCCGAGGAAGACATTGGTATCGACGACGATCCGCTGGGCGACGCTCATAGGATGACTTGCATGCGAAAGGGTCTGACGCCTGAGTGTGGTTGACTCAAGGCTAACGACCCTGAACCGATCCGGCAAGTCCCTCCAGTCTGATGGGGCATTCGCCCCGTCCGAAATGGTTTGAACCGTGCCGAGCTGCCGTCAAAAATGTGCGGGATGGTGTGAATACCTCACCCCAAGGGTGCTCAGTTCACCAGTACGGGCACCACGGCACGGATACCGAAATTGCGTCCGACTGTCAGTCCCCTAGGAATCTGGGGATCGCAATCCGGTGCGAAGTAGATGGTTTTCTGTCGCCAACCGTTGAGTTGGGGGTTGTCATTCCAAGTGGCTGGATCGGGCTCTCCGTCCCCGTTTGTATCCAGGCCCAAGATGTTGAACTGGTTGACGAAAGAGTTCCAACGGAGAATGCCGTAAGCCTCCGACCCATCCGGTGCCTCCGAAGTCGGGACGGGGGCGACCCATTCACCATCGCCCGCATCAATGATTTCATTCTGGTTCGTATCCTCAGGGAAGATCATCCGCGTGGGCGCGTCATCCTCGATCTTGTTGGCTTGGTCGACCATATATAGGACATTGACCGCCACGACGCCAACCACCTTGTTGCAAGGGCCGGGGTTATTGCCATTGCACTGGATAACCGGCAGAACCATCGGCCAGGGCTGCGTTTTATTGGTGCTGGCCACCCAGCAGTTATAAAGATCATCGAAGACGGTCTGTACCTGGCCGCCGATGGTAGCCATGTCCCTTCCGAAAACGATCGGCTCGGGATTGCCGTTACTACAGATCAAGGGCCTCATCTCCGAGGCGTTGGTTCCACCCTGACAGGCGTTGTCTTGGTTGAAGCTGGTCCAACCGCCCGTTTCGGTGGTGGTCGGGATGAAGCGTCCCACGGAGCAGGTGTAACCGCCGTCTTCGTCGACGAGTGCCTCCTGGCAGATGGCAATGGGCTGGTCGACGTCGCCTGGGTCGACCGAGCCGGCATAGCCCAAATAGGCCACCGATTGAGCGGCGGCCGGGAAATTGGCAATCCCCAGCACTCGGGCGAAAAAGCTCTGAACCGGCGTGGTACGGCGTTCAGCCACCACCCGAACCGCGTTGATCTCACCGGAACAGGCGAGGTTGAGATTCTTCGTGCAATCCGTCGGATCCGCGGGATCGTAGAGCACTTTCCCTTCCAGATTCGCTGGTGTATCCGACATGGTGGCGGTGAATTGCCCACCGCCGCCAGGGTCGAACCGCCAATGCCCGATCTCCACGCTGGCGACCTCCGCCATGGATTTGCGCGAGAGATTGGCCGTGACCGCCGCTGTTGCCTCGGCGATCACCGTGCCTCTCTGGATGGTGGTGCCTTCCTCATTGTAAAGATGTGTCACACCTTCCAATGCGCCAGCATCCGCCGCGTTCTGCAGTTCCGCGGCTGCGACGAACAGGTTGTTCACATCCACCGCGAGAGCCGCGAGACCCAGCAGTGGCACGAGCGAAAGCGCCCAGAGCACCGTCGAGGCGCCCTTCTGATGGCTCATCGATGTTTTCATGGCGACATCCTATGATGCTGTGCTCAACCTAGGGTGATGGCGGTTTGCGCGGCAGTACGCACATCTCGGTTGCAGCGGTCAGGTTCAGATCCGCGAGTCCTGGCATGAAGAGTGGCTGTGGTAGTACAAAAAATCGGTAGCGGTATGTCAGAGTAACGATGACCCTGGCCCGCTCGTCGTAGCCGCTCCTGTCCGCGCATGGCTCATCACTTTCTTCCCAATCAAAGTTAAGCGTCTCCGGACCCGCCCAGGTAAACATGCGTTGCGCGGCCTGCTCTGCGGCCTGTTCGGCGGCCACCTCGAAGTCCCAAGTGGCCCAGTCATGGTTGGGCGGCACGGCGCGGATCAGTTCCCTGGCCGCCGCCCGGCTAGCGTTCGTGAGGATTGCTTGATCGAAGAAACCGACCGACATCTCCACGACGCCAAAAAACAACAGCAGAATGAACGGCAGGCTAATGGCAAATTCGACGATTTCCCCACCATGCTGCCGAGAGCGACGATGACAGAAACGCATACCCACCTCCTACCTTGCTCGACCCCAGTCCGCGCTTTTCCGGCGATCCTGGCTCCGATATCCGCTAGCACATCTATTCGACGCGCATCTCCGCCCGCGCCGCCATATCCATGTCCAATAGACCAGCAAGGGCCGCAGTCACTGGAGCGCGATACAGGAATGACAGATCCACCCGCACGCGCTCCCCGGCCCCGACCGGTCGGGTATCCATGCTGTCGATACGTTGCCCCTCGTGCAAAATCGCAACGGCCGTCGTGGCATCCGTGAACGAGATCATGAACCGGCCGGCAAAGTTGGTGATGGCGTCATCAACCTCGGAGATCTTGACGCGCTGATCGTCCTCGGGATCGCTATCGAGAGAGATCTGAGTGACATCGAGCCAATAAAGCGATGCCTCCCGCGCTCCCACGCGGGAGGAATGAAGCAAGATCCCCTGGTTATACATCGCGATGGAAAATTCGATGATACCGAACAGCAGAAGAAAAAAGAGCCCTGCTAGTAGCGCGAACTCAACCGTCTCTCCACCCCATTGACATCGACGCCTCCCGATCCATCCCCTCAGGCGTAACTTATTAGGAATATTGGCGTTCATGACGTATGACCCTCGATACGATCTCAAGGCGCCGCCGAATGTCCCTGCATGATGGCGACGCGCCGCTCGTTGGTGTCGGCTAGGGCGTAGAACTCGGGCGATAGGCGCTTGGCTTCCTCGAAATAGCCGCGCGCGGTGTCGAGCTTGCCTTCGACCATGGCGATGTAGCCGACGTCGTTGTATGCCTTGGGTCGGTCCTGGACCTTGGCGAGGGCGTCGATGGCTTCGCTGTAGCGTTTCTGGCGGGCGTAGACGAGGGCTAGGTTGCGCCAGGCGAGTTCGTGGTTGGGGTCGATGAGGAGGGCGTCGCGGAAGGCGGCGGCGGCTTCCTTCCATTTCCCGGACAGGTAGCGTGAATAGCCGAGGTTGTTGAGCACGGACGGGGAGCGGGGGTTGGTGGCCAGGGCTTGTTCATAGTGACGCTGGGCACTTGGGTAATCGCGCTCCAGGTCGGCGATGACGCCGAGTGCGTTGTGAGGACTGGCGAGACGGTTGTCGATGCTCACGGCCAGTTCCAGATGTTGCTTCGCTTCCGCGTAATTCCTCTGTTTCAATAATAGAATACCCAGCCCGCTCAGTGAGCCGACCTTGCGCGGATCCTTCTTGAGCGACCAGCGGAAGGCCATTTCGGCGAGTCGCTGATTGCCGCGTCCGGCGTGGATGAGGCCGATTTTGTAGAGCGCCTCGGCGTTGCCGTCGTCCAGCTCCAGGGCGCGGATGTAGTGGAACAGCCCCTTGTCCAGATCGCCGCTGGTGACGGCGATATCGCCGCGCTGGATGGCCTCGGCGGCGGAGCTGGCCGGTAGCTCGGTGCCGAAGGCGACCTCGGACTTGCCCTCGTAGAGCGCGTTGTAGGGTCCGGCCGAGGGTTTGATTTCGGGCTTGGATTGGTTGGAGGCGCAGCCGGTCAGCGTCACCGTCAGCGTGACGACCAAGGCGATGTGGCTACGCGAGATCTTGTTTCCGACCATGGGTTTTCCTTGGATGGCTAATGGTTCGACCGGCTATTTGAGGGCCGGAATGTCCGCTAGAACCTTTATGGCCCCCAGGATCGGAGGCCCGAGCACGACGAGAAAGAAACTTGGGAAGATGCAGAAGATCATTGGGAAAAGCATGAGCGTGCTCACTCGGGCCGCTTTTTCCTGCGCCCGTTGCAGGCGCTTGTCCCGCAGTTCATCGGAATAGATGCGCAGCGTATCGGCGATGCTGGTACCGAACCGCATGCTCTGGAGCAGCATGGCCACCAGGGTCTGGATGTCTTCCAGACCCGTTCGCTCCTCCAGATCCTTCAGGGCGGAGCGGTTGTCCATGCCGGCGCGGGTCTGCATGGAAAAGAGCGCCAACTCGTCCGCTAGGTCCGGGTGCGTAATGATCAGCTCGCTCGCGACCCGTTGGATGCCTGAATTCAGACCCATGCCGGCCTCGGAGCAGACCACGAGCAGATCCATCGCATCCGGTAGTCCGCGCCTCAGCCGGTCCTGGCGGCGACGTGCGAGTCTTGGCAGCAGGATGTCCGGAGCTAGAAAGCCCAGTGCGCTGGCCAGCAGCATGTAAAGCAAGGCATCGCCCATGGCGAGGGCTGGGGTCAAGGCGGCCACCAGGAGCACCAGCAACGCGCTCAGCACCAACCCCGCGAACTTGATCCCATAAAACACCCGCACGGCCCCAGGCGAGCGAAGATTGGCGTATCGCAACAGGGTCTCGGTGCGACCGCGTTTGGATGCGTCCTTCGGCATCAAAAGACTGCCGAGCTTCTCGACGGCGCCATGCGGATGGCTCTTGCGCGCGGGTAATCCAGCCGTCTCCTTGACCGAATCCACCCGCTGACGCAATGGATTCCAGACACCCGTGATCACGAAATAAAGGGCCAGGACCACGCCGGCGGCCGAGGCGCCGATCATCGTCGAGTACAGGAGCCGCAGCCGCTCGGGGTCATCCGAGAAGGTGTGCGGCCAGGCGGAAATGCTTGAGATCCAGTCGATCATGGCGCTATCCGGCTAGACGTCGATATTCACGATGCGGCGCATCCAGAAGACGCCCAACATCATGAATCCGAAGGCCCACATGATGAGTTCCCGACCGGTCGGATCCTCGGTCAGCATGGGAATGAATTCCGGATTGACCAGGGTCAGTACCCCGGCCAATGCAAACGGCAAGAGCACCAGGATCCAGGCCGCCATCCGGCCCTCGGCGGTCAGAGTGCGCAGGGTGCGCTGAAAGCGGAAGCGGCTGCGTACCATGTCCGAGAGCTTGCCCAGCAACTCGGCGAGGTTTCCGCCCGTGTCGCGTTGCACCAGCACCGAGGTCACCATCGCCATCACGGCTACGCTCGGCACCCGCTCCAGCAACCCGAGCAAGGCCGCGCGCGGGTCGCCTCCGTAATTGATCTCGGTGAAGACGATGCCGAACTCGGTGCCGGCCGGGGCCTTCATTTCCTGCGAGACCAGGTTTAGCGACTCAGTGAAGGGCAGACCGGCGCGCAAGGCGCGGGCCGCGATGGTCAGGGCTTCCGGGAGCTGCTCCTCGAACCGGGCCAGGCGCTGGGCGCGCTGGCGCCGCAACAGCAGGATGGGCGTCGCGCCGGCGATCAACCCGAGGAGCAAAGCGCCAATCCCCCAGCCAAAGGCCAGACCCAGGGTCGCGCCGACGGTGACCGCGAGCCCCAGGCTGGTGAAGGCCACTCGATGCGGAAACTGGGAGGATCCCGCCTGGTCGATCAGCATCTGCAAGCGATCCATTCCGGGCAGGCTCAAGAGCTTCAGCTCGAAGGGGGTGAGATCCTTCAGATAGCGCTCACGCACCAGCGAGACATGCTGTGACGCTTGCGGGTCGAGGGACAGATTGCGGATGCGCTCGCGCAGCCGTTTGCGGGCCTGGCTGTCGCTACCCATCAATGGGCGCACGAAGGACTGGGTCATCAGAAACCCGATGACGAAGATCATGAGGATGAAGATCGATTGGTCGGACATGGATCCCTCGCTCGCGTTGCCCTGGGTCTAATGGGCCTGGGCCGGATCGAAAACCGCGATTTCAAGCTCCAGGCCGCGCCGGCGCAGTTGATCGTGAAACCTGGGCACCACGCCGGTCGCCTTGAAACGTCCGATCACGTTGCCCTCGCGATCCAGCCCCTCGCGCTCGAAGCGGAAGATTTCGGACATGGTGATGATGTCCCCTTCGATTCCGTCGATCTCCTGGATGCTCACGACCCGGCGGCGTCCGTCCTCGTGGCGTTCGAGCTGCACCACCAGATCCAGCGCCGAGGCGATCTGGGCGCGCAGCGAACGGGTCGGCAGGTTGACGCCGGACATGGCCACCATGCTCTCGATGCGGGTCAGCCCGTCGCGCGGGGTGTTGGCGTGGATGGTCGTGAGCGAGCCGTCATGGCCGGTGTTCATGGCCTGGAGCATGTCCAGCGACTCGGCCCCGCGCACCTCGCCGACCACGATGCGATCCGGGCGCATGCGCAGACTGTTGCGCACCAGATCGCGCTGGGTCACCTCGCCGCGTCCCTCGATGTTGGGAGGGCGGGTCTCCAGCCGCACCACATGGGGCTGCTGGAGTTGCAGCTCGGCGGAGTCCTCGATGGTGATCACACGCTCGTCGGGCGGAATGAAGCCCGAGAGCACGTTGAGCAGGGTGGTCTTGCCGGTGCCGGTGCCGCCCGAGATGAGGATGTTCAGCCGTCCGCGCACCACCATCTGGAGCACCCGCGCGATGCCGGGCGTCAGTTCGCCCAGCTCGACCAGACGCTCGGCGGTCAGCCGGTCGACCGCGAAGCGGCGTACCGACATCACCGGACCATTGAGCGCCAGCGGCGGGATGATGGCGTTGACGCGCGAGCCATCCTTGAGACGCGCGTCCACCATGGGCGAGGACTCGTCGATGCGCCGCCCGACACGCGAGACCACCCGGTCGATGATGGTCATCAGGTGCCGGTCGCTGTCGAAGCGCGCGCTGGCCAGTTCCAGCTTGCCATGCCGCTCCACGTAGATCTGATCCGGGCCGTTCACCAGGATGTCCGAGATCGCGGGATCCGCCAGCAGGGTATCGAGCGGGCCGAGGCCCAGGATCTCGCTCTCGATCTCGCGCACGATGCGCTGACGGGTCGGAACGTTGAAGGGCAGGGACGCCTGATTGAGCAGGCGCTCGCACACCTCCTGGATCTGGGCGCGCGCCTCCGTCTCCTCCATGCTGGAGAGCAGCGACAGGTCCATCATCTTCACGACCCGTTGCAGGATGTCCTGCTTGGCGTCCTGCTCGCCGTTGCTGAGACCCGCGCTCAGACGCCCGCCCAGGCCGCGGCGATGCAGTGGGTTATCCTCGCCGTTCGCCGGGCGGGAGGCGAGACCGGAAAGCCGTCCCGTGATCATATCCATGGCTCGGTTCCTCTAGTGACGGGCGCGCGACAGCCAGGCCACCGGGCCGCGCTGGGGTTGAATGGGACGCTCGCGCGGCGAGACCAGCGACTCGACCAGTCCGAGCAGCGCCCTGGAGAGCGGCGAGCGCGGTGCCTGATCGAGTAGCGGAATACCCAGATTGATGCTCTGGGATACGCCCTGGTAGTCGTTCGGCAGGGTCTCGATGCGCAGACCGGTCAGGGCGTCGCCGAAATCGCTCAGGGTGACCTCGGCGCGCCGCTGGTAGCGGTTGACGACCACGATCAGACGATCCAGCGGGATGCCGAGATCGCCCGTCAGGAAGGTCGAGAGCCGCTTGATGTCCTGCAGATGAGCGACCGTCTGCTGGACCGTCAGGATGACCAGATCGGAGCGATCCAGCACCGCCGCGTTGGCGCGATCCAGGCGTCGGGGCAGATCGATCACCAGTTCTTCGTAAGCCTCGTCCAGCACCGCGAACAGCTTGGCGACCCGCTCCTCGTGCACATCCTCGGGCAGCACCAGACCTTCCGCCGCCGCCGCCATCAGATAGAGACCGCTCGGGTGCTGCTGCGTGTAGCCCTGGAGCGCCGTCACGTCGAGCGAGTCGACCAGCTCCAGCGCGCGGATCAGCCCATTGCGGGACTGAAGGTTGAAATAGGTGCAGAGACTGCCGAATTGGAGCTCGAAATCCAGCAGCACGCTTCGGCGCCGATGCCGCGCGGCCAGGATATGGGCGAAGTTGGCGGCGCAGAAGCTGGCGCCGCTGCCGCCCTTGGCATTCATGAAGGTCGTCACCCGCGCCGAGAGTCCGCCGTGACGCTCGTGCTCTTCCTTGGCCAGCCGATCGAGCGCGGGGACCAGATCGTTCGCGCCCACCGGCAGCGGGAAGAAATCGCGTCCCCCGACCCGCATGGCCATGCGCATCAGCTCCATGTCTTCGGGCGGACCCACCACCAGCAGCGGCTTGGTCGCTGGGGCGTCGCGCCTGAAGCAGACCTCCAGGGTCGCGCGCCAATCCCGGTCGAGCACCAGGACGATGGCATCGCAACGTTCCTGGAGATCCGAGAGGAAATGCGCCTGACCATTGCCCACCACGGGCTTGAGGGTCATCAGGATCTGACGATGGTCGGCGAGCAGATGCTCGACCTCCGACAGCGGAACGCCGGGACGTCCGACGAGCAGGATTCTCAGTGGATGGCGCATGGCGTGTGTCGGCTAGTGGCGATCAGGCGGATCCGGACGGTTCTTGGTCGTGGCGAACGGGGCGTCATTGCCCGACCCTAAAGATAATGTCCCGCTCGACGCTCTTGGGTTTGGCCACGTCCTCCCGGTAGGCGCGCAGCACCGTCTCGGCCTTCACGGCATCCATGCCGGTGCCCTCGTGGGTGGCGCCGCCGGTTTGCAGGGCGATGGTGTGACGCACCGAGTCGCCGAAATCCGCGCTCCACTCGGGTGACTCCTCCATCGCGCAGCCCGCCAGTCCCAGGGCGGCGACCGTGCCGATCGCGAGATATCGAGTCAGTCTCTTTTGATTGTTCATCTGCCTGACCATGCGCGTCGCTCCTAGAGATCGTGACCGAAAGGCCCTTCGCTGCCGGAGGTGTCCGGCCCCAGTCCGCCACAGGCGAAAGGATTCCGAGGATCCCGGTTCCGGCAGCCCTCCAGCCGTCCCATGAGATAGAACTCGGTGTCGTTCGGCTCGACGAAGCTGTCCGTGGGCAACTTGACCAGATCCGGACTGAAGGAGCGGGCGAGACGCGGGGTGACGAAGATCACCAGCTCGGTTTGACCCTTCACGTACTCCTGACTGCGGAACAGCATGCCGATGACCGGCAGTTCGCCGAGCCCAGGGAATTTGTCCACGTTCTCGCGCAGGCTCTCGTTGATGAGTCCGGCGATCGCGATGGTCTCCCCGGTCTTGATCTCCACCGTGGCGTTGGCGCTGCGCTTGGTCAGGGCCGGCACGAAGAAGCTGGTGCCGCCGGCGGTGGCGCCGCTGCTGAGCGAGACGCTGTTCTGGGTGGTCAGCTCCGAGACCCCCACGTTGACCTTGAGACTGATCACGCCGGAGTCGAGCACGAAGGGGACGAACTGCAAGCCCACGCCGTAATCCTTGTACTCGATGGTCGTGTTCCCATCGTCCTGCGGAACCGGGATGGGGAATTCGCCGCCGGCCAGGAACTTGGCCTCCTGACCGCTGAGCGTGGTGAGGTTGGGCTCGGCCAGGATCTTGGCCAAACCCTGATTCTTGGCGGCGTCGATCACCACGTTGAAGAGATAAGTGCCGCTGAGATACTGGGCGAACAGACCCCGATCCTCGATGACCGTCTTGCCTGGGGCCAGCTCCGTGACGGCTGGTCCCACGATGGCGCTTTCGTTGAAGACCGGAACCCGCACTTCCTTTCCGCTCACGGGGTCCGTGAAGAGTGCGTCCGGGAAGGAGGTGCCGCTGCCGACGGTTCCGATCTTGAAATCGGAGCTGTTGAGGAACTGGGTGAAATTGACATCCAGCCGCTTGACCAGGGTGCGCGAGATCTCCGCGACCTTGACCTCCAGCATCACCTGCTGGGAGCCGCCGACCTGGATCAGATTGAGAACCTTGGCTTTTTTGGCTTCATCGTTCTCGTCCCCCGTGCCCACGAAGCTTTGGGCGAGTTGGGCCGCCGCCGACGCCTTGTCCGGGCTGGTGACCGTGCCGCTGACCACGATGGTTCCCTGGGCCGAGCGCACCTGCACACGCTCGCCGGGCAGCACCTCGTGCATTCGGGTCTTCAACAGGTCCAGGTCCGGGGTCACCTCCAGCAGAATTCCCCGGCCGATGGGCCGGTCGTTGGCGTCCCAGAGCACCAGATTGGTGGTCCCGAGCTGTTTGCCGACCACATAGATCTGGTCTGGAGCCAGCGCCAGGATGTCGGCGATCTCGGGATTCGCCACCGACACCCGATTGGCGGAGGCGCGCAGCTTGATGACACGCGACTGATCGAGAGCGATGGTGACATGCTCCCGATCCGACGCGGTGGACTGGCTGTCCGCGGCGCGCGCGTCATCCCAGGGCGGGAGCAGGGCGAGGGCCTGAGCCAGGATCAGAGCGGAAACGCCCGCGGCGAGCAGACCCAACCAGCGACTCCGTGACGACCGACCGCGCTCCCTGCTCGCCTTTCCATTCCATTCCTTCGTATTTCCGTGATTCATCGAGATTCTCGGCTTTATCCTTCATTCGATACCGAAGGCCACCGATCGCCGGATCGACCGCCCGCTGCATAAATCATTGATTAAAACCTGGTTCCGTGAACTGAATGAACCGTCTTCCAAGAATTCCCGTTACATAACAAGAGGATGGAGGTAAAATACGCCCATTCTAGGGCTCACCCGGCAGGTGACAAGTTGCGACGTTTCATCATCACG
>NZ_NRRG01000038.1 GCF_016583575.1 Thiocystis violacea | reverse complement strand
TTTGGTGCCCAGGGGCGGAATCGAACCACCGACACGCGGATTTTCAGTCAACAGCGCAACCGTTATAAATCAACGGTATAGCCAAAATCATTCTAAGTAAACAAGCAAACCGCACCTAAGCGAATCAACATCTTACAGAGCGTTTTAAGGAGGCTTTTCGGCCACTTAAACCTCAATCTCCACCGTCGCCAACACCGGCGCCTCTCCCTCAATCACGCCCACGCGCACGAACACCCTCGCGCCGGCCAGCGCCTCGCCGCTGGCGATGACCACCCCACCACCCGGCAAAATCACGCGCCGAGCGCCGTCGGACAGGACCGCCTCGACGGTGCCGACGAGGAGCGGAGCGGCTGGGGTCAGGGACTTGAATCTGGACCAGACGTTCACCCCTCCACCTCCCGGCTTTCCGCTTCGATCGTTTGCCAGATTTCCAGGCCCTTGGCGCTCCAACTAGCGGTGACGGACAGGCTCCGCGAGAGGGTCATCTCGCCGCTGATCGAGACCAGTTCTCCGGGCTGGATGAGGCGCGGCGGGTCGGTACTGTCGGAGGGCATCAGCAGGGTTTCCAGGGTGAGGATGGAGCCTGGCCCGGAGGCGCTGAGGACGGCAATCGCGCGGGCGCGGGCGGCGAGGCCCTCGGTGTCGCAGATCAGCGGGTCAAGCACCAGCTCGGCGAGCTGGGCGCCGTCGGTGCCGGCGATCTTGGCGAAGGTCAGCAGGCCCTCGGTGGTGCCGCCGATCCAGACGCCGTTGACGAGTGGGCGGCGGTCGTCGGCGCGTTCGAGTGAGCGCGGGACGGATTCTGGGATCAGGTGATCGGGCGGCGTCTCTGACCATTGCCAGGGCGGCGCTGGGTAGCGCGGATAGGCGCGGAGGATGTCGTCGGCCGGATCGCTGAGCAGGCAGCCGTCGACCGGGCGGGCGAGTTGGGTCAAGCGGTCGATCGGGGTTCCGCTCCACCGCAGCACATCGGCCGGGATCAGCCAGTCGGGCAGAGCGGACCAGTCGACGGTCCAGCCGCTGTTCTCCAGGGCCTGCCCGGCGGCTTGCGCAGCGCTGGTGGGGATGGCGTTGGCGCCGGCGGTCGCGGGGGTGTAGGGCGCGGCAAGCCAGGCGGAGCGCGAGCGCCCGGACAGACTGACACTGTCGCGGGCGAACTGGCGCTGATGCGTGGGCGAGTCGAGCAGGAATTGCCAGACGTAGCCGTTGACCGTGGCCTCGACCTCGATCGGCAGATAGGCGGGGGCGAGCGGGGCCACCAGGGCGTAGGCGTCGCGCCCAACCAGGGTCGCCGAGAGCGACCAGGCCCAGGAATCGACATCCGCGCGGATGGTCAGCGCGGTGCAGGGGAGCGGCGTGCGGTCTGGCAGGCGGACGAGTGAGGCGCTATTGAACACGTAGTACCACCGTTTGGTAGGGGCGATTCGGCAGCGTCGGCCGATGTGCAGGGCGGTCCCTGGGAGCGGCCAGCCGATACAGAGCCGCACGGGGCCGGAGCCGGGACCGGGACTCGGCGGACGGGGCGGACGGATCCGCAGCCAGTGGCCGGGATAACCGGCGTCGCGCCAACGGGTGACATGGCCCTCGCGGATCGGCTGGCCGTCGACCCAGCGGATGGCGAGATCCCGGGTTTCGAGATCTCCGTCGCGCCATTGGTCGCTGAGGGCGCCGGTGGCCAGCGGCAACCCGATCCACAGCGTCTCCGTCGACGCCGAGGCGCGCCGGGCCTCTCCCCATTGATCAGCGCCGGGGGCGTTGAGCGAGGGGGCCTGATCCCATCCAGTGACGACCGGCTCGGCGCGGAGCTCGGCGGCTCGCCAGTCGGTGCGGACGGACCAGGCCATGGCCAAAGCGTCGCGCCACGCGAGCGCGGGGCCTTCACGGGCGGGATCGGCTGGAGCCCAGCGCGGACGGGCGAGCGCGGCGGCCTGGGGCGCGTCGCGCGAACGGGCGCGGCAGGCGACGCCGGCGAGGACGCCAGGGCTCCACTCGGAATCGCGCGCCGAGATCACATCGGAGAGCAGATTCGGATCCCAGGCGGTCGCGGCGATGGCCCGGCTCGGGCGCGAGCGCGCGGCGATGACGGCGATCCGGACCACGCCCGCGCGCAGACTGGCGCGCGATGGGGCGGAGCGCGCGGCAATGGTCGCCGAGCGGTTAAGCGCGGGATCGAACCCGAGCGAGAGATCCACCCGCCCGACGGGCGGCGTGTAGGGGCCATCGGCCCCGATCGACAGCGCCGCGTGACCGACGGGCGGCACATAGGGCACGAATCAGCCCTCGGCGACGACGAACGATAGCAGGTTGAGATAGCCGCCGGCGACTAGGGCGAGCGAATCGAACTGGACCGCGGCGCCGGAGCCGAACAGCCCGGCGTCGAAATCGCAGACCGTTTCCCCGAGGTTGCCGATCCCGCGCGCCCAGGCGGCGTTGTCATCGGCCAGGATCAGCGCGGACGGGACCGGATCGGCGGTGAACACGCCGTTTTCGATCTCACCGATGGGGTCGGGTAGCGCGAACTCGGCCAGGAGGACTTGGGTGGTGATGGCTCCGCCGTTGGTTTCCGGGCGCGGGTAGCTATAGACCTGGAGCCGACCGCCGGCCAGGCGCGGCCAGGTCACGGCGGCGCGGGCATTCTGGATCTCGACGGGATAGCCGACCTCGTCGGTCATGGCATGGGCTCCGGGGTGATGAGATCGGCGATCGCGGCGTTCAGGGGATTGTCGCCGTGGTCGTAGGCGATGGCGAAATAGCCTTGCTCGCGATACGCGATCCAGTCAAACCTGTAATTCCCGGCCTCGTCGCTCCAGGTCTCGCGGATGCAGCGGGCGGATTGGCGGTCGAATAGGCGCACGCGGTAGGGGCCGACGGCGCCGAGTTCGTCGACGGCGCCGATGATTCGATAATGGCCCCCGTCGTAGACGTCTCGCGCGGCGATCACGAGCGGATAGACAATCCCTCCCATGATTATCTCCAGGGACCGGTTAGGTCCATTATGGCCACGCATTTGTTCGATGCGATTATCATATATTGCGCGAGCACTGTGCGCGGTGCCGCGTTGATAATCACGTTATCGACAATCGTGCCGTCTGGCGGGTTTCCATCGTGCAGTGGGCTACACATCCCCGGTCGCACCCCTCGATAATACCCTCCAGCGAACACCAGGATCGGGCTGGCGAGCAGGTTGTTATCGACCGGGTTCGGATAATTGCCCATCCCGCCTGATCCGACACGAGTGGTTTGCAGCGCCGAAGCGTAATGACCGGCGGGGACGGCTCCTCCGACTTGCGTATGGCTGCGGCAAATCTCTCCGCCATTACTAGAGCCAAAATTATGCAGAACGCTTGTATTTGCCGAGGCCGACGTAGAGGCGATCAGCATGCAAAAATAGGCGTCTGTCGAATTCGCTTTGATTGGATCCCCGAACAGTCCGTTTCCGTACCAGGTGCCGGCGTCGTATTTGATAAACCAATAGACCGCATACCCGTCGGCAACAATGCGCCAGGGACGCCCTGTCGTGTTAGCTGCTGCCGATTTTACCGTGTATTGCGGCGTGGATGACCCGGCCCCTGTATCCACGTCCGTCATCGACTCATACATGATCAGCGTCGGGTATTGCGCGGGTGTATCATCCACGCGCAACACCATCGCTGTCGTATCTGGTTCCGTGCGGGCATAGACAGCCTTATTCGTGCCGCTGAACGGTTTCGCCCAACCCGCCGGCGCCCGCCTGACCGTAATCGCTCCGCTCGCCGCCCCGTCGGCGACCCCCTCTACCGCGAATGTGAGCGTCGTCGCACTGCCGACCGAGGCCACCCGCCACTCGCCATTCAACCACGCCGGAGTCGCCCCCTCGACCAGGATCACAGGCCCGGTATTACCGACCATCGCCAGCCCGTGCCCGGCGCTGACGATCGCGGTCGCGATGCCGTCCTCCACCGAGAGGCTATCGACCGTGACCGATCCAAACCCATTGACTAGGCAGGCATCGAGCACCGCGATCAGGGCTCCGGCCGTGCCGGAGAGCACGGGCGCGCCCGGCATGTCGCTACTGAAATACTTAACGCTGGTATCAGGTAAAGGCATGATCAGGCGTCCACATTTCCGACGAATAGAAACTCCACCGAATCCGTCAACCCGGTCGGCTGGCTCGGCTGGACCGCGCGTGCGAGATCGACCGGGAAGGCCGCCCCGCTGAGGTTGAAGCGCAGACAGTTACCGGTCGCCCAGCCGGCGCCCCAGCCGCGATAGTCCAATTTGAAATACCGCAGACCGGTGAGGCTGTTGATCGGCTCGCAGTCGGTCGTGATGTCACCGACGCCGATCAGTCCGAGGTTCTCGCCGACGATCTGGAAGGCAGTCGCGGAGGTGAAGCGGATCAGGAACCGATCCGGATAGGCGCCCTCGTTGGCGACCAGGACCGGATAGAGCGTGTCGTTGAACTGCGCGAGCGGCTCGGAGCCGATCAGGGTGTCGGCCCATTCCCCGGTCCAGCTCGATTGCGCGAACAGGTGCGAGACGCTCGCTTGCAACGTGCCAGCGAACAGGACGCCGGAGCAATAGGACTCGTCGGCCGGGTAGGCGTGCGAGAGCTGGCTCATCAGGGTCAGTTGGCCGTTGATGTCGGTGTCGACCAGGCGGGCCAGATCGGCGACGGTGTGCCGCACGACCCAGGGCGGGGTGAATCCGCTGGTGTCGAGCGAGGCGCCCATGGTGACGGTGCCGAGTACGCGGTCGATGACGTACTGGTCGGCGCCGAGCCGCGCGCCGAGGCTGTCCTCGATCGCGACGCGGTAGAGGCGGGTGCGCTCGCAGTCGATGACCTGGGTGGGAGAGAGATTCGTGACCGCGACGGTATCGGTGTGATGGGCGAGCACGAGCTGCCCCGGGCGGAAGATCAGCGCCTGACCGTCGGGCGGGAGCTTGGCGGCGTCGAGCCCGAGCAACGTGGAGTCGGGCGGGAGATAGGTCGAGGCCACGGCGTTGTAGACGATGGTCTCGGCCAAGGCGAGGCGCGGGCGCCAGATCTGATCGACCTCAGCGACCGTGACCACGGCGTTCGGATCGTACCAACTGGAGGCCAGATCCTCTGGCGTGAGATCCGCGACCGCGACCCAGCGCCCGAACCAGGCATGGACCACGCCCCGGTAGACATCGACCTCAATCCGGCAATCGTTGTCGTCGACGCGCCCGGTACCGTCGACGGTTTTGCTGTAGTTGACGCCGGTCAGGTCTGACCAGCGCAGTTGCAGGGTTCCGGATTTGATCGGACTGACCGGGGTGCGGAACGATACGCGGTCGATCGGCTGGGCGCCGATCTGGGTCAGCAGGCCCTCGACGCTGAGGGTGTTTGGCTTATCGGGGAGCCAGTCGGTCAGGCTGACGACGCCGGTCGATGGGTCGAGCGTGCCGGCCACCGCTCCGGCGCCGGTCTCGGGGCTCGGGTCGCGGTAGATCAGACCGGCCTGGTCGACATAGAGCGAGGAGCCGAACCGGAACCGCAGCGATCCGCGTACGATGCGTTCGTTGTAGCCGGGGGTCAGGTCGAGCCGCAAGTCGTTAAGGATGAGGGTTTCGCTGGCCGGGGTGCCGACGTGATCGGCGGGCAGGTAGCTGGCGGTGACTGCCCCGCCCTCGTAGAGATAGCCGGCGAGACCATCCTCGAAGCCGGTGAGGACGCGGCGCCACTCGGTGATGATCTGATTGCCCTCGGTGCGGGTGCCGGTGTCCTCGCGCTCATAGAGCGGGATCTTGATCGGCACGAGCCCGTAGGGGAACACGGAAAAATCGTTGCTGACGTAATCGACCGAGCCAGTCGGCCCGGTGGGGCTGACCAGGGCGCCGGAGCCGTCGCGGTCGCGGAAGGTGATGGTTGGCATGGGTTTACCCGTTGTAAGGCGAGACGCGGAGGCGCCAATTCGTCAGCGCGCACGATCCGCTGAATATGGCCCTGGGGTTCGACGCCGTGAACGTCACGCCGGCGACAGTGAACTCGGCGCGCGAGCTGTAGCCCGGCAGCGAGACCGAGGCGGTCCCGATCGCGTTGACGGCCTCGGCGGCGGTTATCGCGGCGACGGCGCTGGGGAAAACCGTTGTCGATAGGGCGCTGGCGGCGCAGGTGGCGTTGGTCAGGGTGCCCCATAGGCGATAGGTCGTCGGCGCCGGGCTTGGCGGCGCCGGGCTTGGCGTGTCGGGAGCGCTCGGCAAGGGCGCCGCGGGCGCCGGGATATCCTCCGCGTCCTCTCCGGTCTGCTCGATGTAGTCGGCCAGGGTGGTCTCGACCGTGACCACCAGCGTTCCCGGTTTCGCGGCCTCGGACAGGACCAATTCCAGGTCGCCGCTTTCGGCCAGCGCCGGGCCGGTCCAGGTGTCCTCGACCAGCGCGGCCGGATCGCCCCATTCGTAGTCGAGCGTGATCTCGGTGCCGCGCGCGGGGATGGTGGCCGGCTCCAGCCACCAGGCGCCGGTGCGGTAGACGATGCGCGCCTCGCCGCCGGCGCCGGTCAGGATCCCGTCTCCAGCGGTGTCTTCCAACGTCAGGGCGCCCCAGGAGATCGTGACGGTGCCCGGCAACACGTTGGGGTTCGCGGTCTGGCCGCGCACGATCAGCGCTGGCGGGGCGCGATCGGTGCGATCCAGATACTCGACCGCGGTGCTCCAGGCGTAGAGGATCTCGGACTCGGCATCGGGAAGGGCGCCGGTGGTCAGGGTCACGGTGCCGCTGGCGAAATTGATCTGGCCGGTGCCATAGCTGGAGTCGGCGCCGGTGAGCTGGCCAGCCCCCTGGTCGGTGAGCTGGTACCACTCGTTGTTCACCCGATAGGCGACGCGCAGGGTTCCGGGCTGGGGGATCGGCGTCAGGGTGATGACCCAGACGTAGCCGCGATTTTCGACCGTGACGACCTGGGTGGCGGTGTCGGCGACCCGCAGCGGTTTGGCGGCTGGGCGGAACGTCAGGGTCTTGGTCGCGGTGCCATAGCTCGGGCAGGTGTCGTTCCAGACGATGACGCCCGCGCCGTAGTCGATCCGCCCGACATCGAGCCCGGACAGGCGCATGACCCCGTTGCTGTCGCTGATCGAGGCCCCGCTGACGCTGACGGTCAGGGTTCCGGGCAGGACCGGAGAGCCCAAGAAAAGGCTTTTACTCGGCCCGACGACGTTGAGGGCGGTGGTCGCGGTGACGGTTCCGGAGCCGGTTCCGGTCAAGGCGATACTGTCGCCGCCGGGCGTGACGTCGGGCAGGGCGGTTTCGCTGAACGCGGTCGGGATCAGCGGGGAATAGATCGACGCGACCCGCAACCCGTAATCGCCCACGTCGGCGTCGGCGCTGAGCGGAGCGATGCCGTTGATGGTGACCGCGTCGTGGTTGTAGCGGGTTTGGTAGGCGATCGTGGCCGGGGTGCCGGGGTCCGTGCGGGTCGGCTCGGTGCCAGCATAGGCGTGACGTAACGGCTCGGCCAGCTCGCAGACCACCGACTTGACTTGGAACCCTCCATCGCTATCGTAGATCGTCACCAGTTCATCGACCACCCGGGTGATCCAGATCACCTGGCTATGTGTCTCGGTGTTGGACGAGAACGCGACCAGCTCCAGCCGACGGCCCACGGGGGGGATCTCGACATCCGGGCGAACCCAGAGCATGACGGCGCGCTGGCCGATCCCGTGCGGCCCCCACAAATGGCCCATATAGCGGGCTCCGCGCGCGATCCCGCTTTCCAGCTTGGCGCGCAGGGCGGTGCGTTCGTCGTAGAAATCCCCGGTGCTGAACGCCAGCACCGAGACGGCCGGGTCTTCTGGCGGGCGGAAGACCACGACGCCGGCGTCGAGGTATTTATCGGCGGCGTCGGAGGTGACGGCGGCGTAGATCTTGCGGATCGAGACGTCTCCGGCGGCGCGGTCGACGTCGGAAAGATCGTCGAACACCGAGTTTTCGGCGCCCGAGACGATCTCGACGGCGGTCATTTTCCCGCCGCCGTCATCAAAATCGGTCATGCGCTCGGACTGGAACCAGCGGAGGTCGGAAACGGTAATCGGCATGGTCGGGTCTCAGGCGTCGAGGGCAGTAAGGCCGGCGCGTTCGAGCGCGGCGATGAAGGCGTTCACGTTTTTTTCATCGCCGAACAGCTCGGCGGAGTCGATCACTAGGCGCACGGTGCGGGCGCTTGCGGCGCTCGATCCGGAGGCGGCGGTCGTGGTGGTGGTCGTGGTCTGGCGACTGGCCGTCGTGGTGGCCGTGGTCGGGGTATCGGCGCGACTGTCGGTCGTGACCTGGCGGGCCTTGGTCTCGGCCTCGAGGTTGGCGATGACAGTCTCGTGCCGGCGTTTCTCGGCCTCGATTTGAGCCAGGAGCGATTCCTGGAGCGCGGCGTCATTGGCGACGATCGCGGCGGCGAGCTGGTCCTTGAGGCTGTTGATCGCGTCTTCATAGGCGCGCTCTTCTTCCGTGAGCGACGCGCGGCGGGCCGCTTCGTCGGCGGCGTCGTTGGCGGCGTCGATCTTGGCTTGGGCTTCGTCGGCGGCGGCGCTGGCGATCTGGAGCGCGTAGTATTCGTCGATCAGCTTGAGCTGCTCGGTGAGCGCGGCGATCTCTTCGGCGTTGTTGTTGCGCTTGGCTTCGGCCAGGGCCATCTCGGTTTCGAGGCGGTCTTGCTGGTAGTTGAGTTGCTGGATCTGGACCTCTTGGTCGTAGATCCCGGCGAGCTTTTCCCGCCAGGAGGTGAGGCCATCGAGGGCGGCGGCGGTGAGGTCTTCCTGTTCTTCGCGAGCCTCGGCCAGGGCGTCGCTGAGGTCGCCGATCTCGTCTTCCGAGAGGCGGGAGTATTGGCCACGGAGTAGCTCCAGCTTCTTGATGTACTCGGCGAGCGACAGGTCGCCGCGATCGTATTCGTCGGAGAGATCGGCGACGGCGGTGCCCATTTCCTCGATCGCCAACTCGGTGCGCTGGGCGGCGGCTTGGGCTTCGAGGAGCTTGGCCTTGAAGGCTTCGATTTGGCCGAGCCCGTCGTAGAATTTGCCCATGCCGATGAAGCTGCGATCAAACGAGGCCGAGAGCCGCGCGGCGGCGGCGGCGGCCTCATCGGCGGCGGTCTCCAGGCCGTCGATCTCGGCCTGGGCTTGCTGGACGCTGGTCACGTTGATGAAGCTCGACACGTCGAGCTTGTTCATCGTGGCAATCTTGTTTTGCCAGGTGTCGACCGTCTTGAGGAAAATCGTGTCGAGCGCGTCGGCGGCCTCCTCGGAATACTGGCGAACCGAATCGATCTCGGCCAGCAGCATCTTGAGCATGCCAGCCGCCGCATTGCCGGCGGCGACCGTGCGCTCTCCCAGTCTGACCTGCTCTTCTCCGGCCTCATAAGCGCTTCGAGCGGCCTGCATCGCCGCACCGTCGCCGGCTTCCCAGGCGGCGGCGTAGGCGTCTCCAGCGTCGGCCATGCGGTTTTGGCCATCCTCGACCATTTGCATGGCCGATGCGGCGTCAGTGGCCCGCGTGGTATAGCCGGCCATCAAGCCATCGGTGATCTCCTTGAGCTGAAGCTCCAGCTCGCGCTGTTGGTTGATGCGCTCGATCACTTGATCGTAGGAACTGACGGCGGCGGCGTTTTTCGCGACCGTCACGTCCCCGGTTTCGGACACGGCGATTTTCAGCCCGAGCTGCGAGGCTTGGGCTTGGAGCACGGCGTTGACAACGTTGTCGTTCGCGGCTACAGCGGTCGTGGCGTAGGCCGTGAAGGCGTTTTGGATATCGGCCGGCGTCGCCGTGCCCGATTTGCGGATGGTCTCGAACGCGGTCTTGGCGTTGTCGGCGGTCTTGGTCAGCTCGGCGCTGGAGGTGACGCCAAGCGTTTTGAAGGCTTCCTCGACGGCGGCGGCGCTGACCTTGGCCTCGGACCCGAGCGCGGCGATCTCTTTCTTAAGCGCTTCAATTTCCAGAAGCTTTTTAGCCGCGCCTTGGGCGTCGCCTTCGGAGATCAGGCGGTCGTATTCCTCGCGGGCGGCGACCAGGTCGTCCTTCAGCGCAACCAGCGACGCCTTCTGATCCTCTGTAGCTTTGACGGCCTGCTGTTGCGCATCGGTCAGCCCGAGCAGGGATTGAGCCGCGTTGGCGAAACCCTTGGGCAGGTCGCCGACCTCCGTGGCTAGGGTCTTGGTGGCGGTCGCGGCCCCTTCGGCGGCGGGCTCAATCAGCCCAAGAGATTCTCCGGCCTCGCGGAAATGCTGTCCGGCTTGCCCGAGATTGGTTTTCGCCGAGGACTCCATGGACTCGGCGGCGTTGGCGAAATTCGCGGCCGTTTCGTCGCTGATGACGCCGAGCCAGGCGGCGGCTTCGGCTACTTTCGCAAACGCCGCTACTGGATACGACAGCCCGTGGGCGATGGTGGCGGCGGCGGTATGGATGAGCCCAGCGACGACATCCCAGGCGATGCCGATCGCGTTGGTAATGGTCTCGGTCTGGCTCGCAAGATCCTTGAGCGTCTGCCCCCAGCTTGTCAGTCGCTCGCCGGTGGTATCGGCAAACGCCTGAACTTTTCCGATCAGGGAGGCGAAATCAAACCCGGAGACAAACCCGAGCACCGCATCCGAGGCATTTTTGAATCCGCTGGCGATCGCTTCCCCGAAGCGCGCGACGGCGCCGCTCTCGGTCAGTGTCGTGTACAACTCACCGATCTTTCCATAAAGCTCGGCGAGCACAGGTAACAGGGCCGTTCCGAGCTGTTCCTTCAGTTCGGTGAACCGCTTTGAAAGCAAATCCGCCGCGTCGGACAGTCCGCCGCCCATGGATTGGGCGACGCCGCCGACCTGACCGGCGACGGCATCAAGGATCAGCCCCTGTGCCTGCGCCAGATCGCCCGTCTCGACCAGCGATTTGATCAGCTTCTTTTGCTCTTCGCTGAACGAGACCCCGGCCTCCCCGAGTGCGCCAAGCCCGGCGACGGGATTTTCGAGGGCCTTGCCCATCATCACGGCGGAGGACTCGACCGACCCGAACCCGGTTTCCGCTAGGTCGATCGCCAGCTCCATCGTGCGCTCGAACACATCCTCGCCAACGGACTTGAACGTCAGCAGCTCGGCGGCGGCCACCCGGAATTCGCTGGCCGTGGCCTCCGAGCGCATGGCCATTTCATTGATTTGCTCGGCCGTCAGCCCGGCCGCGCCGCCCGTCGCGGCGATCACGCCCTCAAGCCGACGCATTTCGACGTCCAGCGCTTCGGCGGAGGACACGGCGTCGCCGAAGAGCGTCAAACCGGCCCAACTGGCGAATCCGACGCCAACGGCGGCAATCCCAGCGCCAACCTGTGCGATCGCCCCGGTCAGACTGCCGGCGGCGCGGCCGATGGCGCCGAAAATGCTGCTCGCCTTGTCCTCGGCGGCGACGATGATGCGGGTAATGATGTTGCCGTCGGCCATCGCTTACGCCTCCACCTGCAAAAACCGCAGCGTCACGCGCACCGGCGGCAGGGGCGGTGTCCCGGAGTCGTCGACGGCGTGATCGATAGGATCGACGTCAAGGCATTTCCCGGAGTCGTAGCGCCAGAGCACGGTGCGGGTGGTGCCCATCCAGGCGAGCGTGAGTGTGAGCCCTGGGAGGCGCGACCAGGTGGCGAGAGTCGCGAGGGTGGCGCGGTCGATCCAGGTCGCCACGTCGCTCCACGGGCGCAGCGTGATCGGGCGGTATTGGCGCGTGGATTCTTGGATCAGGGCGGCGCCGGTGAGGCTGGGCTCGACGCTTTGCTCGACCGGGGTCCATGTGTGCTCGTCTTCCCAGTACCAGTCGTCGGGGAGGGTAAGCGCGGCGCTGGTGTCGGTGCGGGTGAGGATCATGCCAGGCCCTCGACTAGGGCGGCCTCGAACAGGCGCGCGTAGGCGGCGATCTCGCGGGCACGGTCCTGCCCGTTGATGATGCGCCGGGCGCCGAGATAGTCGGTGGACCGATCAGTCAGGTAGTCGGCCAGACAGCGCCCGGTGAACAGGCCCTGCCGCATCCCGAGCGAGAGGATTTGCCAGGCGACGTCGGGGCGCAGCGCGAGATCCGGGTGACCGAGCAGGTCGAGCCCGAGGCGATCGCCGAAGCGGCGATAGTTGGCCTTGCCGGTGACTTGGACGTAGCCGCGACCTCGGTAGAGGTAGCCGTCACCGTCGGCCGCTGGGGTGTTGCCCAGCGCCTTGGCCAGTCGGCCCGTGTCGTACTTGTCGAAATAGCGGCGACCGCCGTACTCGGTGATCGGCTGCATTCGCCGGTCGGTCTCGTGCCAGGTGGTGGCGAGGGCGTAGGCGGCGTGGGCGAGTGGCCAGTCGGGTTCCGACGTGAAGCCCGTCAGCAGGGCTTCGAGGCCCTCGATCTGGTCCATGTCGAGACGCCCGAAGCGCCGACGCACGCCGCTGAAGAAGGGCTGACGGTCGAGTCCGGTCATCAGCGCAGCGCCGGCAACACTTGCAGCACCGCCCAGATGAGCACGCCGAGCGTGCTCAGACCGGACATGGTGGCCGTGGCCAGGCCGATGAACATCTTATTCCGGTCGGCCGCCTCGTCAATGAAGTGCTGATTCAGCCCTTTCTTTAGGTCGTGAATGTCATCGGTCAATCCATCCATCATGTCGACATAGATCCTCACGGTTTCTCGCATCGCCGAGAACTCGTGTTGTGTGCCGCTGAGGCTGGTCGTCAGGGTGTCCACTTTGATCTCCAAAGCCTGAAGGCGCCGCTCATTGTCCATTCGTTACCTCACTTGCCGCCGGCCTGCGCCGCCATGTAAAGGATCTTGATCGCCACGTCCACCAGCGTGGTGGAGATCCTATCCTCGAAATCGTATACGCCGTCCTCGGCGAGCTTCTTTTCTTTGTCGCGCACCAATTGAATGACGTATTTGTGCTTTTCCTCTTTGTCCATATCGAGGTTGCAGAGAATCAATACGCCGTCCTTGATGATATTCAGCAGGTCCGCGCGAATCAGAATGGACAGGCCCTTTTTAAGCAGGGACAGGCCAATGGATTGAATCAGTGGGTTCATTCGATCAGGCACCGTATTCCTGGGCAGGCGTCAATCAGGGTCGAGAGGGCCGCCGGCGCGCCCCCAGAAGCCGTCAGCGCCTCCGGGCGCATCAGCATCGGGCGGCAGTGACTCACGGCGCAGCCCCCGAGCAGACAGGCGCACGCCAGGAAGCACCAACGTCTGATCGATGGGCGCCGCGCGCTTGGTGCTGCCCCAGACGGCCAACAAAGCGGTAAACCCCGAAAGCACGTCGAGCACCGCCGGAATGGCCACCTCATGGTCGATCTCCATTCCTGTGGTCCGGCTCAGCAGTTGCAGGGCGATCGTCAGCAGCCAGCCGACCTGGGCGCGGCTGGTCCACCAGGGTTTTGCGGCGGGTGGGGCTGGGGTCTCGGCGCCAACCCCCGCGACGGTCGAGCGGCGCAGCAATTCGGCGTAGGCCGTGGCCGTGATTGGCCCGTAGACGCCATCAATTACGACGGGGCCGAGGCCGGCGTCATTGATGGCTTGCTGGGCGCGGATGATTTGGTCGCGGGTCATAACGTCACCGCCAGCGCGAACAACTGGTCCTTTTCTTCCTCGGTTTTTTCGAGCGCATCCGCCGCCGCGTTGAACGTGGCATCAAGCCGGCGCCAGGTTCTGGCTCGGTTGATGAACGCCTTTTCCGCGAACGTTCTCTGCGGGTCTGTGCACCAGGCTTCGTATTCGTCGGCCAGGCCGAGCTGGTCGAGCGCGAGCAGGGCTTGCAGGTCGGAGCAGGTCATCGTTTCGCGCGGGTCCGGGGCAGGCACCCACTCCGGCAGCGCGGGCGGTGCGGCCAGCGGGAAATCTTCGCGCGTGAAGCCGAAGCGCGTGACCGAGCTTAGATCCTCGATCGCGATCCAGCGCTCGTTGGCGTCGTCGCGCATCAGGCGCCAGATCGAGCCCGCCAGCACGGTCATGAGGTCGGCCAATTCGGACGGCGCAAGCGCGTCGAGATCGGCGCGCGTGTTAACAGGTGATGGCATAGCGGTTCTCCAGCCAGCGAATCAGGTGGTGTGTGTCGGCCCATTGGGCGTGACCGATCCAGGCGTTAACCATTCCGCCAACCTCGGCGACCAACGCCTCGGCGTGCTCCTTTTGGTGGACGGTCAGGCAGTGGATCGCGTTCAGAAACCGCATCCAAAACCGCAGATACGCTAATCCCGCATCCGCTTCGTAGATTTTTGAAACTTGATTGGACTTTCCGGCGCGATAAAAGAGATCGGCCTGCCCGAGTAGCGCGCGCAAGAATAGATCCCGCGCGGCGCCGTGCTTGCGCGGTACCGATTGCGCAATGGGATAGAGGTAGTGGATCACTTTCTCGTATTTCTCCACGATCGCCATTTGCTGATAACTGCGCCCGGCTTCCTGAATGGGCTCCATCGTGTTTCGCGTCCGGGCTATCGCCCGTCCTAGGCAAGTTGCAAGTGGTCACGGACGCCGCGCAGGCTGATGCTGCCGGACGAGACCGACGGCGAGACGCCCCAGAGCGAGCAGCGCGAACCGGGGTCCGCGCCGTCGGTGCCGCTGCCCCCAAACCGCGCGGCGTTCGGCAGGTTGTAGGTCGAGCCAAAACCCTCGGTGTTCGCTGTCCATGCGGCGGTTCCCGCTGGACCGCCTTGTGTGGCGCCCCAGGTATGCATATTCCCGGTTGCCTGCATCACACCCCAGCGCGATGTGCGCGGGGCGTCCATCGCGGTGCTCGGCGGATAGTTGCCAAAGCTTGTTGCCTCTGTCACGCCAAACGCCAACTCCATGAATTCGGCGTAGGTGGGCGCGCGCTTTCCAAAGGCGGCCAGCAGGCTGTTTGCCTCAAACCATGTCAGCGATCCGTAGGTGGCCGTGCCGTCGCCGTTGAGCGCGAGCGGGATTTTCGGTGGGCTGGATCCGTCTGCGATCGTGACGTTGTATTTCGACGTCCCGTTGAGGTCTGGGTCGGTATTCGTGAAGTAGATGTCGGCCCAGAAATGGTTGGCCACAAGCGTCATGCCGCGCGGATCCTGACAAGCCGGTCTCCACTTCAGATCCCAGCAGGAATAGGGATTGATGGCTGGCGTCGTGTTGCCGCCCGCTTGCGCCGATGCGTTTCCGCCAGGAGCGTAGTGATAGCCGCCGACATTGCGTGCATTCGCGGCGGGCGGGCTGATATGCGAGTCGGTCGCTTCGAGCATGCCGTCGGGTTTGCACCAGATCGCATAGTCTGTTCCGGCGACGGGCGAGGCTGGGACGGTGATCGATGTGCCGGCCGTGATGATGTGGATAACGCCGTTCACTTCGACGTGCAGAGCCATGGCGGCCTGAATCGCGTTGGCGGCTGTCACCGACCACGCGACAGATCCCGAATCGGCTTTGGCGAAATAGGACGATAGGCCCGGCTGGATGGCGGTGCCGGCTTTCGCCAGCGCCGCGTCGACCGCGGTGCCGTTGGCCATTGTTGGAGAAATGTAGGTCGTCATGCTCCGATCCCGTAGTAATGCCCGTCGGCGGTCTGGTAATAGGTTCCGTCAGTCGTGCGGTACTCGACGGGCGTGGTCGTGAGTGGGCCTCCGGCGGGCGGGGACCGGAAGAGGTCAGTCAGTCGCATCAGTCGCATCAAGTGCCGCATGGCATCAGCTCCAGGTCGAAAGCACGGCGCGGGCGCCGGTGGCGCTTTCGCTCGGGGCGAGGCGTAGCCAGATGACGCCGGGGCCGATCAGGGTGCGGTTGAGGGCGTCGCGCTCCCAGGGGTTACCGGTGTGGCCCTCCTCGATGTCTGGCGCGGTCACGTCGTCGGCCATCGGGTAGGCTTCCCAGATCGCGCCGGCGGTGCAGGTGAGAAAGAATTCCACGTCGGCTGGAATCCGCGGCTGCCAGGTGTGGGTGATGGTGATGTTGGGCATGGCGGCTTAGGCGGCGGCCGAATGCAGCGTGAGCTGATACGGGCCGGTCTTGCCCGTGGGCGTGATGAGCGTCCCCTTGAACGAGAGCGTGGCGGGATCGGCGGTGATGAAGCTGATGCCGCCGGTGGGGCTGACGTTGGCCTGCCAAATCTCGATCTCGATCTGTTGGCTGTTGAACAGGTTGATGCCGTGGCCGTGGATGGCGATCTGGAGCACGCTCTCGGTGCCGGAGACGATGACGGACCCAGAGCGAGCCGGGTAGCTGGCGGTGGCTGAGACGTCGCCGTCGGCGATGGTCAGGCTTTTGAACAGCCCGGCCTCCATGTTGATCTCGTAGTCGGTGCCGGCGGTCTTGGTGGCGACGGCGAAGGCCGAGAGGTTGTTCTTGCCGATCGCGACCCACTTGCCGAGCTTGGCGGCGATGGTCAGGGACTGGCTGGTGCCGGCCGCTTGGGCGTAGTCGGCGGGGCGCCCGAGCAGGGCCATCGACAAGATGTCCGGCGCGCATTCGTCGGTGTCGAATTCGATCTCGACGGGCTTGGGCGAGAGGTAGGAATCGAGCGCCTGGCCCTTGGTGGAGCGCATGAAGGAGGTGCGGATGATGCTGTCCGGATCGGGCTGGGTGATCGACAGCTTGGGCAAGTTGATCGCATCCATGAAGCCGGCGGCCACGCCAGCGGTGAAGCGGTCAATGTGGGCGTCAACGGCGAGCAGGAGTCCGGACATGGGTTAGACCTCTTTGTCTACGTAGGTGATTTCGAGACTGACCGAAGGGGTCAGCCAGTCGCTGTTACTGGGTCGGCGCGGGAGTTCGCGGGAACGCTCGGACATGGAGAGCACGCCCGCCTCGGGCGGCCAGTCCGTGGGGCGGCGGCGGAGCGCGCGGTGGAGATCGGCCAGTACCTGCCGACCCAGTCGGCGGCCGTCGCCGTCGTCGCCGATCAGGCCCTCCAGGGTAAAAAGCTGGGTCCAGGTGCCGCGCTGGCTGCTCCCGGGGGCGCTGTAAGCGGCGTCCTCGTCCAGGACCAACAGGCACGGGGCGAGGGGATCCTCGTCGCGGTCCTGCTCGGTGCGGATGTCCAGGCCGGTGTCGGTGTAGTAGCCGTTGACCTGCTGGATCTCGGACAGCCAGGTGACGAGCTGATCGAGGATCCGTTGGGCCTGGGTCGCGGGGGCTTCGGACATGATCAGCTCCCGCCCTGGCGCACGATCAGACGCCAGAAGGGGCCGTCGGGCTCGTGCTGTTGGACGAAGAAAGTGGCGTCCCCGAGGGTGAGGGTGTCGCCACGGGCGGGGTTCACCGGTGCGGTGCGGGCGATGTGGATCTCGTGGCGGATCTCGACGAATCCGGATTGCCCGACCGCTTGGGCCTCGGGGGTGTCGATCGCCTGGAGCGCGATCGGGTTTCCCGTGCCGGCGGCGCGGTAGAGCGCGGGCACGCCGAACGCCGCCTGGTCAACAATGGCGGCGGCGGCGGTGGCCTGAAGAGCGAGCCAGTCGGTCATGCGTCAGCCGGATCAGGTCCGCTTGGCCCGTTGCAGCATCAGCGGCCGGGTACAGATGAACAGCGGGTAGCTGAAGACTTCGGGGCGGATCCACATGTCGCGATCCTTGTCGCGGACGATGAGGCTGTACATGTCCTTGCCGGGGGTGTTGACAAAGCCGAGCGACTCCAGCGGGGAGAAAGCGACCTCGAACACGCCGGGGGCGTTGACCGGGAAGAACTTGGCCTTGTCGGTGTTGACGGCGACGGTCGATCCGTCGTCGGTGCCGCGGTAGTTCATCCAGGTGATGCCGCCGTAACGGAACGTCTCGTAGGGCTGGTTGATCTCGCGCAGATCGGCGGCCTGCTGGGTGTTGAGGTAGGTCTCGCGAACCTCGCCATGGGCGGTCAGGTTGTCCCAGAAGTTGTCTCCGCAGAGCGCCATTACACTGGTCGACCCGGGAATCCAGGCACCGGCGGCGGCGGTCATCATCTGGCGGATGACCTGGTTGCACTTCGTGCGCACGGCGCCGGAAGCCGGGGAGGCGTTGTCGAGATCGAAATCGATCTCGGTGGGCTGGGCCACGCCGAACTCGGTGTACCAGTTGCGCAGGGTCGATCCGTCGGCATCGGTGAGGATGCCCTGCACGGCGCCAAGGCGCATGTTTTCATGGGTCAGCTCGACCTGGCTCATGAGCCCGGTCGGCCCTGCGAGGCGGCGCATGACCTCGTCCATGACCTGCATCAGTTCGGACTCGCGGCCGAAGGCGCGGATGTTCTGGATCTCGCTGGCCTGGATGGTGTCGCCCTTGGCGATGCGCACGGTACGGAAGTCGCGAATCTTGCGCGCGTCGCCGGTGCCTTCCTCAAGCGGGGCGCCGCGCGGGCTGGTCTGGATCAGCGACAGGGTGCCTTCGCGCGATTCGACGGCGACGGTTTCGACGCGTACCGGGCGGGTAGCGAAGAGGTTGAGCGAGCCGAGGAGCTGGGGCTTGTGCGGAACCTGCTCGATCGCGCCCGTCAGCTCGACCGCGCTGAAGGCGTTGGAATTGAAAATGTCCATGGTGGCCATGTGTCGGGCTCCTCTTAGCGGACGATGACGCCGAGTGCGGCGAGTTGGGCGATGCCGGCGGCTTTTTCGGCGGTTTCGATGTCGCTGGGCCAGGTCAGCTCGGAGCCGTTGACTTCGGCGTCGCGGGCGAGGATGACGCCTGGCTCGGTGGACTCGCCGGTGGTCTGCCCGTAGATCAGGATGCCGGCGGCGTGCTGGGTGCCGTCGGTGCCGTCCTGGTCGAACTGGGCGTAGGCGCTGGAGCCGGCGGCCACGGTGATGGTGAAGCTGTCGCCGGCCACCATGGGCGTGCCGCCGGCCGTGACCGTGAAGGTGAGTCCGCCGAGGGTCGCGGCGCTGCCGGCCGTGGCGAGGCCGAGATACTGGCCCTCGGGGCCGTAGAGTTGCAGCTTGGTCGCGGCGATGGCGAGCAGGGTGTAGGCGCCGGGAAGGGCGCCGGCACTCACGGTCACGGCGGAGATGGTGGCGTTGCCGGTGCCGACGATGGCCGCGGCGGTGGCGGCGCCAACCAGGATCTGGCCGAGCACGGTGCCGGCCTCCAGGTCTTGCGCGGCGGCCAGCGTCACGGTTTCGCGCGAGCGTCCGCCGTTGGCTTCGGAGACGATGAACCCGCCGGCATGGCGGCCTTCGGTAAGCGTGGTCATGCGGAAGTCCTCTTAGTTGGCGTAACGCGCGACGACAGTGGCCCAGGCCGCGCTGGCGGCGAGATCCGGATCCGTCTCGTCGCCGTCGGGGGCCAGGCGCGGGTTCTGGAGGCTCGCCATGTGGCGCTCGAAGGAGGTCGGCGCGGTCGCCTCCAGGGTGGCGAACTCGGTCGGCAGGCTGGCGAGCACGTCGGCGGCGGTGGCGGAATCGATCGCTCCTTTGCGGGCGAGCGCGAGGGCGGCTTGGGGGCGCTCTTGCGCGGCGGCGCTGTCGAGGATGGCGAAGATGCGCGTGCGTTCGGCTTCGGCGCCCAGTTTGTGCGCGGCGTCGAGGTCGGCTTCGGTGATGGCGGGCTGGTTGGATGCGCCCGCCTGGGTGGTGTCAGTCATGGCTTTGGCTCCTGTGCTGACGGTGGCGCGGGCGGGTTGCCCGACGGGGAATGAGCGGGGGCGCTGGGCCGCCAGCTCGGACACGATGAAATCTTGGGTGGCGATGCGGTTCGCGAGTCCGGCGTCGACGGCGGCCTGGGCGCGGAAGATTCCGGCCTGGGTGGCGAGGACGCGGGCGGGGTCGAGGCCGCGGGACTCGGCGACGGTCTGCACGAAGAGCCGGTAGAGGTCGTCGATCTCGGCTTGGAAGCGCTCGCGCACGGCGTCCGGGAGCGGCTGATAGGGGGTGCCGTCGACCTTGTGCGCGCCGGCATAGATGTGGGTGACGGCCACGCCGTCGTTGGCCAGGGCGCGCGACACGTCGACGTGGGTCATGACCACGCCGATGGACCCGACGTAACCGGTCGGGGCGACGCTGATGGTTCTGGCCCCGCTGACGATGAGGTAACCGGCCGAGGCCGAGAGGCTGTCGGCGATGGCGTGGACCGGCTTGCGGGCGTCGGCTTCGCGGATCAGGGCGGCCAGCTCGAAGGCGCCGGACACCTCGCCGCCGGGGGAGTCGACCGACAGCAGGAGGCTTCCGACATCGGAGTCGGCGAGGGCGGCCTCGATGTTGCGGGCGATCTCCTGGTAGCCAATGATCGCGGTCGAGTCGGCGTTGATCTTGGTGCGGTGGGCTAGAGCGCCGTGGATGTCGATGAGCGCGACGCCGTTCTGCACCTGGTAGTAGGTGCCGGCCTGGCGATCGTAGCGGGTCTCGCCGCGCTGGCGGCTGAACAGCTCGGCCGGAAGCGGCTGGCCCTCGGCGTCGACCGGGGTATGGGCGTTGGAATCATGATCAAGGCCGGTGCCTAGCAGGCGCCCGCCCAGCCCGGCGATGATGGCGTCGAGCTTGGCCGGGTGGATCAGCAGCGGGGTGTTGAAGATCCGCGCGGCGAGGTGGGGGTAGTTCATGCGGCGGCGTCCTGTACGGCCAAGAGCCGCGTGCGCTGGCGGATGGTGTATTGGGCGAGGCGGGACTTGCGCTCGGCGTAGTCGATCCCCGCGACGATCAAGGCGGCGTTGCGCTCGCGCACCAGGCGCAAGAGCGCCAGTTCTTCGTTTTTCAGGGCTGCTTCGTCGATGGGGTCGAAGGCGCCGGTCAGGCACCAGTTGCACAGGCGGTTTTCCGCCATGTAATGCTTGGCATTGGTCAGCTTGCCTTGATCGGTGCGCCATTCCAGGACAGCATCTGTCAGCCATCCGCCGGATTGGCGTTTTTCGAGCAAGAGGTTCTTTCTTGGCGGGTCCGCGATGGTCTCGCGACGACGGTCGATTTCCTGACCCATCATCTCGAAGGCATCAAGGAACTGCTGTTTCCAGTGATAGGCTTTCTGGCCGGTGAAGCCCATCGCCAACATGGAGAAACCTTTCCATGTCATGCGGATCATGCGTCGGACTTCGCCGTTTTTATCAGTAAAATCAGCGGGCTCAAAATTGAGCCGGTTGAATTCATCTTTGGGAAGATTGTCGTAAGCCCGTAAGACGTTCTTGTGGTTCTTCTCGAAATACTCCGCGACCTTCAGGCTATCGGTGACTGGTTGCCCTTTGATGGCGTAGACCATCTGCTGATCAGCGCGCGGAATGTCGAGAATGGTATTTGCCAGGCGCGGGCGTTTGACTTGGCGCGCGTGCCATTCCGCGCCGCTTTTCCCTTCCAGCAGATCCTTGACCAGCTTCCAGGCGGGCGGCTCGCTGCGAATGTCGGCAAACGCAAGGCCATGCGCTTCGCACCACGCGGTTAGGTCGAGATGCGCTTGCTCAAGCGTGGCGGTTTTGCCGTAAGCGGTCGGATTCTTGGGGTAACGCTTGGTTTCTGGGTCTTTCAGCGTGATCGCCCACAGCGCGTAAGAGTCGATGGTTTTGCGCTCGAAAAACTCCACGCCATACTTCGCGGCATAGGACGGCTTGACGTGAAGTGTTAAGCTCTTGTCAGTCATGGTCAGCACCTGCTTTGCTGGTTGTGATAAGAGCCCTCGCGCGGTACCAGCCGCGCGGGGGTTCGTCGTTTTCGGGGCGGCGCTAGGCATGTCGCGCCTCCTCTTTCCGGTCCTGGTTTGGATCGGAGGATTCGTCTTGGTCTGGCTCGGGCGTGGCGGTCGCGGCGGCCAGGGCGGCGACGGCGAGGGTGTCGGTTGGGGCCAGCCCGAGTTCGTCGAGGCGCTGCCGCTCGAAGGCGCGCTGTTCAGCGACGTCTTCCCAGTCCAGGCCCTGTTCGGCGCATTCCTGCTCCAGCGTCGAGACGCCGATCTCCATGCGGATCTGCGCGGCGTTCGCTTCCTTGGTGGGATCGACCCAGCCGCGGCCGGAGAAGACCCAGCGGGCGCGCAGATAGGCGTGGCGCAGTTGGTACCAGTCGGGGGCGTCGACGCGGCCGAGGTTGACGGCCTCTTCCATCCAGAGTTCGTAGACCGGGCGCAGCCAGTGGTCGATCAGCCAGCGGCGGCGGCCGTGGAAGTAGCGCCACGCCTCCAGCAGGGCGGCGCGGGCGCTGGAGTAGTTGGTCTGGCTGAAGTCCTTGGTCAGCAGCTCATAGGGGACGTTGAGCCCGGCGGCGATGTGGCGTAGCACGGCATGCATGAACGCCTCGAAGGCGGCGTTCGGGCGGCCGGGGGTGAAGGAATTAGCGCGGGCGCCGATCGGGAGCTGGATCAACGCGCCTTCTTTCAGGCGCGGCTGGGCCTGGCCGAGCAGATCGCGCCAGTAGGCTTCGGGGCCGCCCTCGGCGCTGTTGAAGATCTCGTGAACCTCGGTCGAGTCCATGGTGGACTCGATGAAGGCGGCGACTAGGGCGTTGACGACCGAGGCGCTGAGTTCGGCATTGGTGTACTTGCCGGCCTGGAAGAACTCCTTGATCACCGCGCTGAAGATCGGGCGGCCACGATTGGCGCCGGCGCGGGTCTTGTCGCGCAGATGGATGACACGGCGACGGCCCCAGGGCGTGGTGGCCGGGAGGCGCTGGAAGTCGTCCGGTCCGACGGCGGCAAGCCCGAACAGACCAAGACTATCGCCTGGGTGGGTGCGGCTGATCCAGTAGGCGAGCGGGGCGCCGTGGGCGTCGATCTCGACGCCGTTGCGGATGTCGGCGCGGTGGGTGAGGTGCGGCGGCGTGGCCAGGCGGTCGGACTCGACGATCTGGAGCTTGGTTTTCCAGCCCTCGCCGGGGCGCTCGATCCAGAGCGGCAGACAGACCGCGTCGCCGTTGAGGAAGGCGCCGGTAAGCATCTGCAAGGTGAGATCGAGCAGGGTGTCGCTGGCGGCGGCGTCGCATTCCGGCGATTCGGCCCAGGTGCGCCACTGTGCGCGCACGGTGCGCGCCCAGGCGCGGCCTTGGTCGATGTCCCAGCCGAGCAGGTCGGTATCCGGTCGCGCGGAGAGGCTCAGGACATGGCCGACGATGTTGTCGCGGTTGGTCTGGAGGTAGCCGGCGGCGAGCGGGTGATTGCGTTCGAGGTCGCGCGAGCGGTTGGCGATGCTGGCCAGCTCGGGGAGCAGATCGGCATCGGCGGAGCCGCCGCGCGGCAGCCAGGTTTCCAGGCCGCGCGTGGTCCGGCTCGCGGCATCGTGCGCGGTGTCGGTGGCGGCTTGGGCCTTGGGGCGGAAGAAGGATGGCCAACCCATGTCAGTAGACCGGGTGCAGCGGGCGGCGGTTGGGGGTCCGGCCGGATTCCTTGGCGCGGATGGCGCGGTCCAGCTCGCCGATCAGGGCTTCGAGCTTGGCTGTGTCGGCGGGGGTGTAGTCGACCGCGCGCCCGTCGAAGCCGACGCGCTGGGTCGTCTCGCCACGGGCGAGCTTGAAGAGCGCGGAGAGGCAGGCCGAGCGCTCGGTTTGCAGCTCGGCGAGGGAAAGCGTTTGAAGGGTGCGTGACAACATGCCCGACAGCCTGACAGGCGGGCATTGAAATTTTTAGTCAAGAAATTTGAAAATTTCTCTGAGAGAAATTTCAATGGGGGCTGATGACCATTTCCCTGGGGGCAGGAAAATGGTCGCGGGCGGGATCAGTTCAGGCGCTGGAGCGACTGGCGGTGATCGGCCATCAGCTTGGCCAGTTCGGCATCGAAGAAGGCATTGAAGGCTTCATCGTCCAGGGGCTTGCCGGAGCGCAGCACCTGGCGGATGAACTGGTTCTCGGCCTCGATGACGAGGCCCTTGAAGGCGAACGACAGGCGTTGGAGTTCCAGCAGGATCTGAACGGCCTGCTCCAGATAAGCCGTCGGCAAGCTGGCGATGCCTTTTTCCAGCCCGAACTGTTTGCGCAGATGGGCATAGGCGGCGTGCGAGGCGCTACCCTCCATGTGAAAGTTGGTCTTGATCAGGTAGACGATGTGGCTGAGCCGGCCGAGATCGGCGCTGTTGACCGTCTCCAGGGTCGCGGGGATCTCGATCTCGGGGAGCTGGTAGCCGCCGGTCTTGCGGATGGAGGGGATGACCTCGGCGGTGACCCACTTGCGGAATTTGTGCGCGAGGGTTCCGGCCTTGGTGGCGTCGCGGCAGCGAAGGATGAGGGTGTAGAGGCCGGATTCGTTGACGGCGTTTACTAAGTTATTGATTCCAGTACCGTCGGTTAAACCGACGGTATCAGGATCAATGACTTGCATCTTTTCGTCATCGTCAAGTTTCGCGATGGCGTCGCGCGCATTGGCGACGCTAAGCGCCGCGCAAACATCCACGGCATAGAACCACGGATCTCCATCGCGCATGATGACGCGGACGTTGAAAGACTGGTCGAACGAGAAGGTGACGATCTTGCTCTTGCTGGTGCCCATGATGGACCTCCGTAGATTTGCCTTCGAGACAATTGACCAACCCAGAAGGGCGGCCGGGAGGCTCGAAACGGCTCTACGAGACCGCGCGCATGTTTCCCCTTTCGGGTGTTGTATCCAATGCGCACTCCCGGCCATAAATCGGCTGGGCAAAAAAATACCGCATGTCTGACGGGTGCGGGATCCGCGTAGAGTTTGCGAGGTTTCGAGGCCTCTTGAGCGCTAGGATAGGCCGGGTCGGTCGCGGGTGTCAACGCCGCGACTTGCGCCAGAGGCGCCGGATCGAGCGAGCCACCCAACGCCAGAATCTCAGCGTTGGGTGGCTGAAGGGGTCGTAAGCCGATGGTGTCACGTCAGGAATGAACCGTCCCACAGTGAACGCACGTCGCGGACGCCAGCGGCAGCAAACGCCCGCAGCCTGGATTGGAGCATCGGATAATATCGTTTTCGTGTTGCGCCTGGACGGGGAGCAGCAATTCTGGCTGGCCAGGGATGGGCCGTGGCGCCTGGATGACCGCCGAAACTTTCGGCTTAGGTGGGGCGGGAGGAGTCGCTTTGGCCGTTTCTCTTGTTTTCGGCTCGGCGCGGAGGTTGCGCGGCGGTTTTGATTTGTCCGTCGCAAACATTCGATCAAATGTAGGGGTCGCTGACTCTTTCTGCCCGCAAACCGAGCATATCCAGCGCGCCCCGATGGGCTTGGTCAGGATATGCCAGATGGCGATTAACAACCAGATTAGCAGCCATGCCCCTAGGGTAAAAATCGCCAACACCAAATGCATAACCCATGACATCTGCTTATTATTTCGCTGATGAAGGGTTTGGCGGTTGCACACATTGCATTGCTTTAATTGTTCTTGTACGACTTGCATGCTGACTCCTTTAATGCGCGTTTTTATCGTCTTTTGACGTAAGTCTTGTTGCCACGGCTATTGATGTAAAACTTCCCGCCTCTCGGGCCAGTATGAACGGTTCTCCCTCCCCCATAACCGCCTCCGCCGTAGGATCCGCCGCCGCTATACGCAGAAGAAACGCCGCCATAAGACCCGGTGCTTCGAGCGTAATGGACAACAGGCGCTCCGAGCGTTCGCTCTTGCATGACGGGCGAGACGTCGCCGTCACGACTGACGGCGTAGCACGCTCCTTGCCGAATGACGACCCGCTCTCCTCGCGCGCGGGCGGCTTTGGCGTCTGGAGCCTCGTCCGGCCAAGCGAGTGAAAACGGCGGAGTTGGCGTCGAGGACAAGAGCGCTCCGTTCGCGTCGCGCAAGTCGTAACACCCTCCCTGAGCCGCTCCCGCCAGCAGCAGCCCGGCGATCACCATCAGTTTCCGCTTCATGCTGTTTTCTCCGTTGAATCGATCCGATTCGCGAGGGAACAGCGTATCCAAAGCGTGGCGCGGTGTCCGTGACCGGGCGCAACTCTCGGCGCGAGGGTCAAACCTCCGGGCGTCAGCGCTCCCCGCGTAACCGGTCCATTTCCGCCTGGTAGCGCGCGTCGGCGGCGGCGGCGTCTTGGGATAGCGCATTCTCCCAAGTGGCTCCGGCCAGATTGTTGGCCGCTCGGGCGCGCCTGGCCGCGATCGCGGAGATTTCGGCGGCATGCCGGGTGCGTGCGTTCTCGACCGCCTGTTGGCGCGCGGCGGCCGCCTCCATGGCGCGGCGCCTGGCGCTCTCTTCGTCAAGGAACTGGATGTCGGATTCGACACGCGCGGCGTGGGCTTGGACCTGCTCGGCGGTTGGGGCGTGAATGCGGACATCCACGGGCGCGGCATCGGGGGCGCATTGGAACTGCGAGAAGGTGGTTTTCCCTGTGACTGGATCGACGCATTTGTAGAGGCCGGCGGCGTGGGCGTTTCCAGCGGCGATCAGGACGGCGACGATCACGAGGGCTTGGCGGTTCATGTCGGTCTCCTTTTCGTTCAGTTGATGGTCCATGGGTTCAAGCAGGGAATAGCCTCGACGATCCGGTATCGGCCCGGCCAGCGGCCTTTCATGCCGCCGCGGGTCCAAACGGCGACGGCGAATCCTCCTCCTTGTTGCTCTTCCGGAATCAGTCGGTCCGTTTGCTCGGCGACCAGGTGAATGGCGAAGGGGCTGTCGCTGTCGTCTTCCCACAGCAGCTCCAGCGCTTCGCGTCCGCCCTGGTCGGGCCAGGGTCCGCGCGAGATCAGCACCTCGCGCGCGCCGGTCATGTCTCTGAGGATGGCCTTGGCGGCATCGGGCACGAGGAGTCTGGCGGCTCCGGCGTTCCAGGTGAGGTAGAGGTAGCCGTTGCGGGCGTGGTCGCTGCCCCAGTAGTTGGTGCGGGCGATGGCTTGGCCTCGGTTTTCGATGATGAACATGGGGGATTCCGTTTGACCCGGCAGATCAGTAGCCAGGGGTTGAGGAGCCGCTTGCCGTGCAGCCAGCCGAGCAGGCGAAGATGGCTGGCCGCGACCGCGGGCGGGGTGCGCTCGCCACGCTCCCACTTGGAGAGGGTGTCGTAATCCACGCCCAAGGCGGCAGCCAGCTCGGCGCGGGTGAGACCGAGACGGGCTTGGGCGGTTTGGAAGGTGAGGTCGGTCAAGCGTTGGGCTCCCAGGCGGTGGACCATTGATGATCGAGGAAGAGTTCGGCGATGCCGGTGTTCTGTTTGAGGCGGAGGATTTCGTCGGCGTCCATGCCGAGATTCTTGGCGACTTCGGAGTCGGTCAGGCCCATCTGGACCAGATCGCCGACGATGTGACTCATCTGGTCGATCTGGTGGGTGCCACGGGCGCGGTTGAAGCGGATGGTGGCGGCCATGAGTTCCTCGGGTGGATCGTCGAGGATGACGACGGGAACCTCGCGCATTTTGAGCTGCTGGGCGACGATGTGGCGGTGAAAGCCGTCGACGATCATGTAGCTGTCCGGGCCGTCCTGGATGACGACGATGGGGAAACAGAATCCGGACTTGCGGATGCTGCGCTTGAGCAGCTCCAGCTCGGGCTTGGCGACCTTGTTGGGGTTCCAGGGGTTGGGCTTGAGCTGGGCCAGCGGGACGATGACGGGTAGCCGGATCTGGATCTCGTCATTGCCGAATAAATCGGGCGTGCGGTTGTTCATCAGAGATCCCCGTATTTGGCATAGATCGATTCGATGCGGTCTTGCATCTTTTGGCTATAGCCGAAGCCGTAGCGCTTGAACACAAAGTCGCGCTTGATGATGGCGCTGGCGAGCGTCTCCCAGGTGATGAAGTGCTTGATGCCAAGGCCGGTCTCGGCCATGACGCGCTTGCAGTCCTTGCGGCTGTCCTGGATGTAGACCTCGGGCGGGATGCCGGCCTTGTCGCCATAGAAATGCTGGTGGTAGCGGAAGACGATGGCGAACTTTTCCTTGAAGAGCGCGCGGGCTTCCTCGGGGAGCGAGTCGAGCAGGAGCTGGGTGTAGGCTTTCCAGGTGAGATCGGCCGGCTTGCGGACCTTGCCGCTGTTGATGCGGGTGTGGTTGTAGAGCTTGCCGAAGTTGGCCCCGGCGACGCGGGTCACCATGCGATCCCAGGTTTCCGGCTCGATCACGCACCATTGGAACAGGGTGTTTTTCTGCTCTTCGCCGAAGGCGAAGCAGGTGCGCTGTTCGTGCGGCGGGATGCCCATGCGGTGCATGGAGTCATAGACCCGGTTGTAGTCCAGGCGGTTGACGGCGTAGTAGTGCCAGACATCCTCGACGTGCCAGTCGTGCATCGGCAGGCAGATCCAGGTGCGCGGATCCTTGTGGATATAGCGGTAGGTGTGGGGGTTCTTCTTGTCGCGGTGCTTCATGGTGCGCACGTTCATCAGGCGCCCATAGGATTCGTCGCCGCGCATGCCGATAAAGTTGGCGACGTCAGTGGCGCCAGTCTTGTCGCACAGGGCCTCGCCCATGCGGGTGATGGTCCAGTCGTTGACGGATCTGGTGGTGTAGTAGGGGCGCAGCCAGTCGGGCAGATTGGCCTCGGTGATGACATAGGGCATGTCCGGGAGGTCGCGCGCCCAGGGTCGTTCGCGTGGATCCCAGTAGCGGAAATAGCGCTGGTATACGCTGGTGGCGTTGTTCTCGATCTCGGGGAGACAGAGCCAGTAAGGCTCGACGTCGGGGCGGTCCATGATGCTGCGCACGTAGCGGGCGGTCTCTTGGAAGATGGCTTCGAGGTCGGAGAAGACGACCTTGACCGGGAGCCGATCCAAGCGGGTGGCGACCTCGATCACCAGATGGACGAGGACGCCGGAGTCTTTCCCTCCGGAGAAGCTGACATAGAAATCGGCATGGGTGCGGATGGCTTCCTCGATCCGGGCGAGCGCGGCCTGGTAGACGTTCACCGCGGGATCTCCAGGACGAAGCGGGTGTAGCGCCCGCGCTGGCTGGTGGCGGTGAAGCCGAGCTTGGCCAGGGTGGGCGCGCTGTCGGCGGTGCAGATGGCGACCGCGCGGCGGGCCTCGGTGTCGTCGCGGATGAGCTTGACGCGGGCCTCCAGGAGGCGGCGGTAGATGCTGGTGTGGCGGTTGGGCTCGGCGACATAGGCGTAGTTGAGGAGCGCGTCGCCTTTGCCGAGATGACTGAGGTCGATCGCGCCGAAGCCGACCACCTGCTCGCCGATCAGGGCGAGCGTCCAGAGGATGGCGTCGTGGTCATAGAGCCCTTCGCCGAGGGCGTCGGCGACGGGCTTGGACGCGAACCAGCGACCCATTAGGGTCCAGAAGTGCTGGGCGTCATTGGCGCTGGTGGCGCTGAAGATGACGACCTCGCCCTGGCGGGTCATGAATTTGTCGAGGGCTTTCATCGGCGCGCGCTCATCAGTAGAACGTGTGATGGTTGTAGCGCATCCATTCGGAGGCGTGGTGCTTGGCGATCCCGGCCAGGTTGCTGTCATGCGTCTTGAGCCATTCGGTCGCGGCACGAACGGCGGCTTCATGCGTTTTGAAGGTCCGGGTGTCCGGCTGGCCGTCGTCATCGCGGTCGTGGTAGTGAAGGCTATACCTCCAGCTCCAACGGCCGCGGCGGTCGTCTTCGACCAGGATGCCGTCAAGCAGATAGAGGTCGACGGTCTCGGCGTAGTCTTTTTTGGTGATCTTGGCCATGCGGACCTCAGGGAGAACTGGACGATTTCTGGCGCGCGGGACGTCCGTGGCCCGCCGTTATTCAGACGAAAAAGACCGCTTCGCCAATCCGCACCATTTCGGTTCCTGCGCCGCGCATTTGGTTGGCTGCGCGCGTCCAGAAAGATACGCCGTCGTCGGCTTTATCGACTTGCGGCAAACGCCAATCGGAAACCTGGCACGGAACTGTGTCTAGGCCATAGATTTTGATCAGGTTTTCGGCGTATGGCTTGCACTCTGAGATGACCATGTCAGCCTCGCTGCGGCCGTTCCAGCAGCGGATGCGGCTGGCTCTGTCATGGTTGATGTGACCGCCAGCGAGCCATTGCGGCGCGTGCTCGGCGAGGAACCGAGACAGCGGGTCGACCAAGTCTTCCAGTTTGACCGCTACGTCCGCAACGTGCTCAACGCGGCTGGCGGAATGGCCGTAAAGCTTCCAGGGACGCGCCGATGGATGGAAGTTTTTGCAGGATAGCGTGTGAGTCTTCGTGGTCATGCCTGGCTCCTGTTGCGTTGTCGATGGGGTAATCATACGCCCATTGGGCGTAAACGCAAGCCTGAATTTACAGAACCTGAACCAGTTCACGCAGCCTGTCCTTGTGACTTTTGCGGACCTTCTCGACTTCGGCACGGAAAGCAGCGACGGCGTTTTCCTTCCGTCCCAGGGCTTTTTCGATCCGGTCGTCGATGCCGGCGGTGGACCAGAGGTCGAGGTAGGTCACGGGCTGGGTCTGGCCGAGGCGGTGGCAGCGGTCCTCGGATTGCTGGCGTTCGGAGTATTTGAAGGCGTTGGCGTAGTAGATGACATAGCGGGCGCGGGTGAGGTCGATCGATTGTCCTCCGGCCGATTGGGTGGCGACCAGGAAGCGTCCTCCGGTGCGCCAGGCGTCCAGGCTGCGCTGGCGGTCGCGTTCGCTGAGGCGGCCGTGGTAGGGCTGGACGCTGGCGGGGCCGTGGTCGGCGGTCAGGGCCGCGGTGATTTGCTCGATGGCGTGGTGGTATTTGGCCCAGATGACAACCGGTTCCTCGGGCAAACGGGCGACGGCTTCCCGTAGCAGTTCGATGCGGTGATGGGGGTAGCGGATGACGCGCTTGTCGGGGGTGGTCTCGAAGCCGCAGGCGATGGTTTGGAGGACGGTGAAGAGGTGGAAGATCGCGACCCGGCGTTGCCAGTCGTCCTCGCCGAACAGGCATTCGTCGATCAGGATGCGCTCCTTGGCGGCGGCGTAGGCGGTCTCCTGTGCGGCGGTCAGATCGGTGTACCGGCGGCTGTAGAGCTTGGCGGGCAGGGTCAGGCATTCCTCCTTGGTGATCTGGTAGACATAGGGGCGGATCTTGGCGGCGAGGTATTCGGCGTTCTTCTCGCGCTCGATCAGCCCCCGGAACCGCTCGCTGTAAACCAGGTGATTGCGGGCGAAGGTGTGGAAGCTGCGATAGCCAAGGATGCGCGGGGAGAGAAAGCGCATCTGGGCGAAGAGGTCGACGATGCCCTGGCTGATGGGTGTGCCGGTGAGGATGAGGCGATAGCGGGCCTTGGCGGCGAGCGCGGTCAGTCGCTCGGTGCGGCGGGAGCGGTGGCCTTTGATCTGGTGCGATTCGTCGACCACGACCATGGTGCGATCGTCGATCAGGGCGGCCAGGGTGCAAACGACGCGGCTGGAGGCGCTGATGGATTCGGTGCCAACGATGTACCAGGGGACGGCGGGACAGGTGCGCTCGGTGGTCCGAGCGTCGAAGACGTGGATGGCGGCGGGGTTCGTGTCGATGTGCTTGAGGATCTCGCGGCGGATGGTCTCCTTGGCGCTGACGGGGCAGCACCAGATGACGCGGTCGATCTTGCTTTGACGCAGCCGGGCCAGATCCAGGGCGGCGCGGGTCTTGCCGGTGCCCATGTCGGCGAAGAGCGCACCGACACGGGCGGGGAGGAGTTTGTGGACCGCGTCTTGTTGGTGGGGGAGGAGGGTTGTGGTGGCGGTCCATACTTGCATTTATAAAAACCAATTATGTTGCAATAAAAAGCTGAGGAAAATTGCTTTGATGCAAGGTCAATCGTCCATCAACGCCTGATCAATCTCCCCCGTCGCCTCCGGCATGGACCCAGGTCCGCACGGCTCGCGGCCCTTGATGCGGGCGGGCTGGACCATCAAGGCAGCGTCATGCGCGGCGCGGGCGGCGTCGAGGTAGCCGCGGGCGGTGTCGCTGATGGCGAAGCCGTGGGCCTCCGCGAAATCCTCGATCGCGTCGTAGCTGGAGGCCGGGACGGCAATCGCGGGCTTGTCGTAGCGCGCTCCGGGCAGGCGCTTGGCGGGGCTGTAGAGATCCTCGTCGCGGGGCCATTGGATGCAGAGCCAACCCTGATGCGCGCCGCTGGTGTAGCCGGTGATCCAGCGTTTGCGCTCGGGTTGGTAGTCAGCCTCGATGGCGCGACGGCGGTGCTCGGGGTCTTGCAGGCGGATCGGGTAGCCGGCGGCGAGGAGGCGCGCGCCTAGCTCGGCGACGCGATCGGCCAGGGGGCCGGAGCGCGCGGTGATGGGGCGCGCCCAGGCGGTGCCGTTCCAGGCGTAGCCCAGCTCGAAGCGGACGAGCTGGCGGAAGTCTTCGCGCTTTTCCGGGAAGTGGATCTCGATCTTGTCGCCGATGACGCGGATCTCGGCGACGGCGGCGGTCTGCTCGGCGGTTGGGCGGACGGTGGCCTCGGCCTGGGCGGCGGCGGCCAGGGCGGCTTGATCTGGGTTGGCTTGGGGCGCGGGGGCTGGACTGGCGGCGACCTCCGCGAGCAGATCGGAGGCGCGACGGTCGCGGCGGTCGATCCACCAAGAGGCGCGGGTTTGGCCCTGGAGCGCGACTAGGGCGGCGTCGAGGCCTGGATCGTCGGTGTCGAGATCGCCCCAGAGGCGGGCCTGCTCCAGGGGCGAGAGACGGCCGTTGCGGGCGTCGGCGATGGCCTTGATGGTTTCGGCGCGGATGGATTCGGCCCACTGCACCTGCTTGTCGGTGCCGGAGAGCGGCGGGAGACCGGCGGCAGCGTTGGCTTGGGCGGCCTCGGCGTTCTTGATGGCGAAGGCTTTTTGCTCGCAGTCGGCACAGATGTGCCCCTGGGATTCGTGCCAGGCGGCTAGGCGGTCGGCTTCGCGGCGGTTGTGGCCGTAGATGGCGACGCTGTCGTTGCAGGTGGAACAGTGGAAATAGGCGCGAGCCATGGCGTTTCTCCCGTTGGTCGATGGGGAGAGTATACGCCCAATGGGCGTATTGTACAGGCGTGGTCAAATCATTTTGTCGGCGACGATCTGGCGCACCCGCGCTTCAGACAGGGCGTAAAGGGTGGCGAGGGAGGCCAGTCCGAGGCCGCGCCGGTAGTGCTCGCGGATCTTGCGGTTACGCTCGGCTTTGTTGGGGGCGGGCAGATAGCAGGTGGTCCCCCCGTGGGCGAGGCGGACGATGTCCTCGACGCGCTCGGCAATGACGGTGGCTTTCGTAGCGTCGATCCCGGCGGCGACGATGCAGTCAAGGATCGCCGTGCGCTGGGTGGCGAGGAGGTCTGGATCACTCATGACTGAACACCTGCAAGGGGGCGAGTTTGGGGGCTGTGGGCGGCGAGTTTGGGGGCGGATCGATGGCTATTTTGCCCGGATCCAGGCCGCTCAGACGCAGCGCGGCGAGGCTATAGACCGCGCAGTCCAAAGCCTCGTTGCGCGCGCGGGTCTGGACCCATTCGGCGAAGGCGCGGGTGCCTCGGGTCTTGGTGACCAGCTTTTCGGCGGCGAGCTGGGCGAAGTATTCGTCGTCGAAGGCGGGCGTGCGGGGGAAGTGGAAGGCGCCGGGGCCGTGGTGGGGCAGCTTGAGCCGGGCGTAGATGAGGGCCTTGGCTTGATCGACGCCGACGGGGTAGACGACGGCGCGCCGTTGCCGACGTTGGCGCAGCCGTTGGCGACGCTGGCGTTCGTCCTCGATCAGGGGGCGGCCGGGTCCGGCCAGGCCCTTGAGGGCGTAGCAGTAGGCGCGGCTCTGGACGAAGGCGTAGACCATTTGGGTGTTGTAGCCGGAGTCGATCCCGACGGCTTGGGGGCGTAGATCGGCGAGCGCGTCGTCGAGATCCTCCCAGACCTGGGGCAGGGCGGTATCACCGGGGAGGATGAGGTGGTCATGCGCCCAGGCTTCCTCGCCCTGGCCCCAGTCGAAGACGCTGAGTTCGAGGCGGTCTTTCTGCACGTCAACGCCGATGGTGCGCACGCCGGTCGGAAGGGCGGCGGGGTAGTCCTCCAGCTTGCCGATGAGGCCGACGGGGTCGACGCTGTCGCCCTGCTCTTCCCAGACTTCGCCCAGGGTGGTGTTGATGAAGCGTTTGAGGCGCGCGGTGTCGCCGTGGGCTTCTTCCCACTTGGCCCACAGCTCGGCCCAGGTGAAGCCGAGGCCGATGGGGCTGTAGAGGCCGGAGAGGGTGTAGCCGCGCACGGGGCGATCGGGATGGCGTGGGCGCCATTGTCCAGCGGCGAGCATGGTGGTCTTGTGGTGTTCCTCGATCCGCTCCTGGCAGTGGACGCAGCGGTAGTAGACGGCGCCGGTGAGCTTGTTGTGGATGAGGCCGGGTTCGCCGTCGGGATGGGTCCAGCGCAGCACCTGGAACTGGCCGCAATGGGGGCAGGGCACATGGTATTCGCGCTGGTCGCTGGCCTGGTATTCGTCGTCGATCCGCGACAGGCCGGCGACGGTGGGGGTGGAGACCAGCAGCACCTTGCGGCGCGGGAAGGTCTTGGTGCGCTCATCGATGAGGCCGAGCGGGTCGCCCTCGACGCCGGCCTCCCAGGGGAAGCGGTCGACCTCGTCGCAGATGACGTACTTGATCGGCATGGAGGCGAGCGAGGCGGGGGAGTTGGCGCCACCGAGGACCAGGAGGCCGCCGGGGAAGTCTTTCATGTCCTCGCTGTTGCTGGAGTCGCGGCGGCGGCGGTTGTCGAACAGGCTCCGCAACACGGGGGTTTCGTTGAGCAGGGGGTCGAGGCGCTGTTTGACCCAGCGCTTGCGCACTTCGAGCGTGGGCAGGACCACCAAAACCGGGGCGGCGGCGCGGTCGATGATGTAGCCGAGCCAGTTGAGGGCGACCTCGGTCTTGGTGAGCTGACTGCCGAAGCGCAGCACGATGCGCTGGACGGGGCTGTGCAGGCTGAGCACGTCCATGATCTCGCGGCTGAACGGGGCGCGATCGGTGCGCCAGGGACCGGGTTCGCCGCTGCCCTTGCTGGTGAGGATGCGATGGCGGTCCGCCCAGGCGCTGACGCTGAGGATGGGGCGCGGGCGGGTGGCCTTGTCGAGCGTGCGGTAGAGATGCGCGCGCGCGGCGGGGATGGGGGTGGTGGAGCGGCGCCGGAGGGCGCCGGATTGGAGGGCGGTGGCGTTCATGCCTCGTCGTCGGATTCCTGTGTGGCGGACGGGGCTTCGAGGCGTTTCGTGCCGACGGTGCGGAACCACTTCAGCTTGGCCTTGGCTTCGGCGTTTTCGCGCGAGGCGTCGAGACTGAGGGCGGTTTCGTCGATGTGGACCAGGGCCGACATCGCGGCGTTGAGGCTTTTTCGCAGGTCCGTTTGCAGGCGGCGCAAGGCGGCGGCGGTTTGGTGCGGCGGTTCGATGATCTTATAGCCGGCGCCGCGCACGTTGACGAGGTACCGCTGGTAGTCGGTCAGCATTACGTCTTTGAATCCGTCGACGCGGCGCAGTAGCTCAAACTGGCCGGCGCGATGCTGGTCGGCGGTCATGAGGCCGGTTGGCGATTCGATCTCCAGGTGCTCCAGCAGCCAGTCGTGCGGGATGGTCTCGCCATACTGGAAGGTGGCGACTGCTTCCATGGCCGCCTGACGCCAGACGGGATGCAGCTTCAGGGCGGAATCGGCGGTGATCGGTTGGTCGGTCATGAGGATTTGATCTCCGTGACGGTGAAGCGGCCGAAAGGTCCGCCTTTGGCGGGGCGGTAATCGCCAAGGCCAACATAGCGCCCGGCGTTTTCGGCAGCGGCGAGGATTTGCGCGCGTTCGATCATGGTTTCGTCGAAGAGGATTTCGACCTGGACGCGCCAGTCGTTGAGGCGCGGGCGGTAGCGCATCAGTCGGGCTTGGCCGACCTTGACCGAGCGGCAATCGACGCAGGCGGGCGTCTCCCACATTTTTTCCTTGGTGGCCGGTCCTGAGTGGGCGACGGGGATCATGTCGGCCAGGATCATGACGCAGCGATTGAACGCGGAGCCGAGCTTGTGCAGCTTGGCGCCTTCGACCAGCGCGCTCTTGAGATTGGTCGAGGGGATGACGACGGCCTTGCCGGGGTAGAACCCGAGCATGTATTCCGAGCGCGCGATGGCGATATGGTCTTCGTCGGTTTTTTTGCGTTTTGAGGTGAGCGCCTTGTGGGCGATGGTCTCCGCTGCCAGCGGATTGGCGCCGCGGTCGGAGTGCAGCAGCAGTGATGCGTCTTCGCCGCGAAATTCGAGATTGATGGATTGCATTGTTTGCTCCTCTTGTGTGTTGCGCTTGGTAGCGCCCTTGCCAAGCCACGCCTTGCCGTGCCAAGCCACGCCGTGCCGTGCCGGGCCGAGCCTCGACCCTGGTGGAAACCCACCGGTCAGGATTCGCGCCCTGACCGCTGAGGATTCAGCCCTTGCCTAGCCACGCCATGCCTAGCCACGCCATGCCATGCCTAGCCACGCCCTTGGTGGAAACCCACCGGTCAGGATTCGCACCCTAACCGCTGAGGATTCAGCCCTTGCCTTGCCCTGCCTTGCCCCGCCGTGCCATGCCGAGCCCAGGCAAGCCCTTGGTGGAAACCCACCGGTCAGGATTCGCACCCTGACCGCTGAGGATTCAGTTTTTCCCTGCGATCGATTTCTGGCGCTTGGCGCTCTTGAGATGCCAGCTCAGCGTCAGGTGACTTTTGACCTGGTCGCGCATGTCATCGGGGACTTGGGCCAACCGGGCGCGGCGCTCCTGGAGGGTTTCGCCCTGTTCGACCCAGGCGTTCCATTGGCCAAGGCTGCGGTCGGTGTCGCCGGCGGGCATGGCGTTACTCTCCGAATTCGAGATCGTGGAGTTCCACGAGCCGGGCGGCGCGCTCCAGCACCAGGTAACCGGCGAGATCCCAGCGGGCGTCCTCGGTGTCGTCCGGCTGGCCGGAGCGGATGCGGGAGAGCTTGTCATCCATGCGCACGCTGAGCTGCTCGACCGGGCTGGCCTTGGAGAAGATCCGGACCGGTTCCAGGGCGCTGTTGCCGTACTGGCGGTTCTTTTCGAGCAGCATGGCCTTGAGTTCTTCGCATGCGGCGACGATGGCTTGCTGGGCGAGGGTGAGTCGGGATTCGTTCGGCATGTTGTTCTCGTTGCGTTGGTTACGGTGATGTCAGCCGGCCATTACGCCGCGCCCCCCAGCCCATCCAACCGCCGCTGAAGGTGCTGCCCAACCGCTTCGAGGATCTGGCGGGCGGCATCGCCCAGGGTCTTGTGAATCAGCCCGACCTCGCCCCGGCAGGCGGCCAGATCGGGGGCGAGGCGGTCGGGCAGGCTTTCGAGCTGGTCGCGGACGACGGTGCCGTAGTCGACGAGGATGAAGTCGATCTCGGCGCGCTCGACCAGCAGGCCGGCGGCGCGGTCGAGATCGAGGTTGGCCAGGTCCGCCTTGGCTTGCTGGAGCCGCCAGGTCTCGAACTTGAGCGCGCTGCCGAGGGCGGCGTTGTCGCTGGCGGCCGAGAGCGCGCCGGCCGGGGGTGGCTCCTGAGCCGCTGGGAGGCCCGTAGCGGCGTCGGCGGTCGGGTCCGTGCCATCGCCTTCCTTGAGGGCGTCCCAGACGGCCTTGCGCGCCTGGTGCTTGGGGAGGGGGCTTTCGGTGGCGAGGCGCTCGGCGTGGCCCTGTTCGGCGTCGATCAGGCCATCCTCACCCAGGGTGATGCGCCCGTCCTGAATCCAGCGGGTGACAGTGGACCGCGCGACGCGCTCTTGGCGGGCGAACTGGGCGCGGGTCAGGCGTTTGGGCGTGGATTCCGGCACGTCAAAGACTCCAGAAAAGATGGAACGCTTGGTGGAACGCTTGGTGGAACGGACGAATCAAACTTAACTCTATGATTTATTACAGGTGGAACGCATGGAACGCATGGAACGCATGGATCGCATACGCGAGACGCTTGCGCCTGTCCATGTGATCGTCGTGTCCCGCATACGCATACGCGCGGTGAAGCGTTCCATGCGTTCCATGCGTTCCAGTGAATAGAATCAACGGCTTATCGCGCATTGTTAAGCGTTCCATAGCGTTCCATAGCGTTCCAGTGAATAGAATCAATGCGTTGACCGCTCTACGGCGTCCAAAAACGCAAAGTACCCACTCGTCAACCACTCGATCTGTTCCTTGAAAGCGCTTTCGCGATAGACCGCCTGTTTCGGATCCGCCGCAATCGCGCGCTCGATGGCGCTGGAGCTTGGGATCACGAGCTTGCGCTTATGGTTGGTCTTGTCCTGAAAGTGGCGCCAGGTGTTTTGAGTCTTCCCGGCACGCCAGCCATGCAGCTTGCTGACATGCCCGATCAGATCCTGCATGCGGCGGGTGCGCTCGCCGCGCTGTTCGCACCAACGGCGATAGAGCAGGTAGAGATCGCTGCCCAGGCAGGGACAGACCGGGACCGGGTGACCGTTGGGGCCGTCGATCTCGGCGGCGGTCCATTCTTGGATGAAGCGCTCTTCGCTGGAGGTGCTTTGCACCACCAGGTCGCGCTTGGCGCTGGTCATCGGCGGTTTGCTGGCGACATGGAAATGGGACAGGTCGCGCTGGAGCAGGAAGTGATGGAGCGCGGCGACGCCGCCGTTGTCGATCTCTTCAGTGATCTCGTCGAAGATCTCGGGGGGCAGCTTGGGCGGCACCCAGATGACGCAGTGCCGGCGGTCGTCGTCTTCCAGCACCAACGGCTGTCGCTCGTTGGAAAGGAAGACGATGTTCATGTGGTTGGCTTCATTGTGGGCGGCGACGTTTTTCGGGTTGACGCGAATGGTGGCGCCGGTGATGAAGCTCTTGAGGCGGTTCTTGACGCTGAACAGATCCTGTTTGGCGAGGATTTCATCGGCCAGGATGAAGAGTTTCTTTTCGGCCCAGTCGGCGTTGAACTTGTCCTCGAGCGCTTCCTGTCCGAGGATCCGGCCGTACTCGCCGAAGATCTTGGCGTAGGTTTCGAAGAAGAGACTTTTGCCGGTGCCCTGGGGACCGTGGACGACGATTGCCGAATGCATCTTGGCGCCGGGCCGCTGAATCGGCAGGGCGAGCCAGTCGAGCACCCAGTTGTAGAGGGTTTCGGCCTGCGCGGCTTCGTTGGAACAAAGGTATTCGAGCAGCTCCAGCAGGCGCTCGCACTTGCCAGGCGCGGGGACCGTGGGCCACCCGGCGTACAGGTTGCAGCGGATCCGGGCATCGGCCTCGGTGGGATCGAAGCCGATCTCGGTGTCCCGGGCGACCCGCCAGCCTGGATGCTCGCGCAGATCTTCCCATCCATGCCGGGGCAGGAGGTTGACGACGTCGTCCTTGTGAACGAGGCGCCGGTCAATCCCGTCGAACAGAACCTTTCCCCCCAGGCCGTAGGTGCCCCAGTAGCGCGCCGCGGCTTGGTCGACTGTGAGACGCGCGGCCATCGGCGACCCCCCCTCCCCCTGGATAGCGGGTAGGCGCGGGGCGGCCTCTCGACTCAACCAGTCAACTCCGGTGAGGAAGCCCTCGACCTGGGTGCGCACGGCCTGGACGCCTTCGAGGGCGGCGAGGTCGTTGAAGTCTGTTGCGCCTTTTTTGCCCGTTGCGGGCCGCTCCTCGGCGAACACTGGGGCCAGCCAGCGGCCATCGACCGCCAGGGCCGCGCTGCTCGCGGACTGCACACCCGGGTTGCCGGCGGTGCGGTAGTCATCGTCGGCGCAGACCAGGATCCGCACGCGCGGATAGTGCTTGCGCAACACCTTGGCGACCGGGAGCAGGTTGTTGGCGTTGAAGGCCACCGCGCACGGGAGGCCGGTCGCGTTGGCCAGGGTCCAGGCGGTGGCGTAGCCCTCGGCGATCAGCAGCAGATCGCGCGGCGCACCGCCGATCAGATGATACCGGCCCACCATGTCGAGACCTGGCGGCCAGAATTGCTTTTCGAGCCTGTCGCCGCGATCCGCGCCGCGAATGAACTCAAGCCCCCAGACCTTGCCCTTGGGGTCGGTCACCGGGATGACCAGGGTATCGGCCGTGGGGTGGAAGCGGATGCCGTCGGCGCCAACGCCCTTGCGCTCCAGGTAGCTGGAGGTGCCGGTCGGCTGGTAGGCACGCCAGATCTTGGCGGCCTCCTGGGCGGCGCGCTCGGCCTCGGCGTTGCGCATTGCCTTCGCGCGCTTGCTGTCGGCCGCGATTCTGGCGGTGATGGCGTCGCGCTGCTCGCGGCTCATCGGCGTCGCCCGGTCCGGACGCACCGAGACCCGGCCGTTGTCGTTGCCGTGCCAAATCCCGTAGGCCCCGACCAGGTACGGCGTGCCGTCGATCTCCATCGTCGAGAGCCGATACCAGCCGCGCTTCTCGCGATCATCGCGCACCGCGCAGCGGATGGTCTTGTCGGTATCGATCAGCGGCTCGCCGGGCTTGAACACCAGCCCTGCGTCGATCATTTCCGAAACGACGCGGCTGTAGTTATCCCAAGACATTGAAATCTAAGCCCGTTGCCTCTACCAGCACCACGGACCCTAGCGAAACCGCGGGGTCGCAATTACCCGCATCAGCGGCTCTCAGGAAGGACCCATTGATCGGATTCGATTCCGTTCGAGCGTATCGAACAGGCCTCGACCTCGACGCACCCGCCAACCAAAAGGGGAACGGGGAATTTTGCTGGCTCACGACAGCAGCCCCTCCGCCGCGCGAACGAAGGCCGGTGGGAACTCTTGCGCGACCACGCGCTGACCGACCCCATGCCAATCCAGTCGCGTCTGATACCGGGCTTGCGAGACAAACATCAGCACCGGCTTGAGTCCACGCCCCTGTGGCGCGCCGCGCGACTTGGATGGGAACGGCGCGGTCCGCTGATAGATGCCGGGCGCCAGGCGCTGGGCGTTGCCCACCCGCGCGACGAAGTAACCCGCCCCCTTCGCCTCGGTCTTGTTCTTGCGCTTCGTCAGGCGATCGCGCTTATTGAGGTTGTCGCCCGCATACTGGTTCATCGCGCCGACCCACGAAAGGATCGCCACGATCTCACCGCCCGACATATTCCCGTACCGATCCAGCTTCGCCCCTTGTCCTGGCACCGTCAGCCAGCCGCGCGGCAGCAAGCCGGCCGCCTGCAACCGCCGCTCGCTCGCCTTCTGCAGACGCTGGCCGCCGTAGACATGCGGCGCCAGGAGACGATCCCAGGCCGTGCCCTTCGCCTGCATCCCGCCGCGCTCGAACCAATCCGTCGCCCCGACCGTCGCGCTCAGCTTCTCCGCCGTCGCCTTGAACACCCGCACGTTCTTCGCCACGAACGGCTTCGGACGATCGAACGAAGAGGCGATCAACGCCCGCTCGGCCGCCATCACCTTGAACGCCACATCGTTGATCACCCGCGCCACCACCCGCGGCGTGTTATCCGCCATACGCTTGAGCGCCTCGCGGACCTCCTGCACGTCCGAATCAATGGTTATCATCGCGCACCCGCTCGGCACACTTCAGCGCCGTACCGATCCCCTCGACAACCATCACCGGAAAGCCATGGAACCCATCACCCAAAGCCACCTGATCCACCATGTCCAAGACGGAATCCGGCTTCTGATCTACGACACGGTGACGGACGGCAAGCACCTGTTCACCGCCTGCGGACTTGGACAAGTGAAGAAAGGCGAGGCGCGCCTGACCGACACCGCCACGGCCACACTCCTCGCCCTGAGCCAGCATGTCAGCCAAGCGCTGGGAGAGGTCCACGCCATCCGCTTCCACGAGATCGCCACCCGTCCAGCCGTGCCAGTTCGCCTGCGCAAAGCCCTCGCCGCCGCAAACCACGAAGACCTGCTGTTCTTCATCTGCCGCACACCCGACATCTACGACGACGCCGTGCGCGGACTCAACGTTCAGTGGCTTACCCATCAGACCCTCCAGTAATGGCTCAACGCCAACCCCGTCACAGTTCCCGCTAGGGGCGACTACCTACAGGCCCCGAGCGGGGCCGCATCGACCCTGGTCATGACCCAGGTTCGGCACTAGATTTTCATCAATCGCTTTTTCAATGAGACGCCTCACAAAAACCGACACCGGCCGGTCGTCCTCCTCCGCCAACCGCATCAGTTGGATCTTTTGCGACGCGGTCAGCCAGACCCGGATGTACTCGTCATGCGCCATAGTGCTCACCCAAAAAAACGCCCCACCGGCTTGACCGATGGGGCACAAGGGGCCGCTATCCGACCCGAGGAGGACGCAAAAAGGCGGAGATCTCCGTGCTCAACGCCTTTCGGCATCACGGATAAAGGAAGCGCCCGCAGCCTCATGACACCGTTCCATCCGGCGTTGGAATGCCGGACGGACAGCCCTCGCCCTCGCCGCCCCGCTCGACATCACGATCCCCGACACCATCGAGGATCTGGCGGCGCTCCAGCGCCTGGAGGATTCGATCCAGCGCGCCCTCGTCCAGCGACGAGAACAGGTCTTGTTGGCCGCCCTGTATCTGGACGTAAACCGTGCGTAACTCAGGCGTCGAGCCCATGGGCGAAGCGCTCCACTGACGACACAAGGAGGCCGATCCGGCGGCATTGGGCCACAACTGTCGCCACTGGGCCGGAGTTGATGGACACCGGATCGGCCGTACAGGAGACCCCCGCCGCGCGCGGCCAGGGCCAAGAAATAACCCTGGAGCGAGCCAGGGACGCGAGCGACGGGCTGGAGTGTCGATTAGGACGTGGGCTCTGTCCTCGCGCTGTCGGTGATAACCACTCCGCCGACGGGTGGGCATCCTTGCAGCTCGAATGCCGAACACGCACAAAACTCATGCCGATGGCCCCTTCGCGACAGGAATCCGCGCTGGGCACGGATCCGACGTCAGCAGGGCCTCGGGTCGAAGGGTCGCCGCGAACGGCACCCGCCAGCTTCTCAGGGCGAACCGTTCAAGCCAGCGACGACAGTCCTCGCGCTGGTCACAGCGCTGGTCGAGACATCGGGTCACGTCGTAGGGCAGGCTCATCGCCACGCCCCTGTCACCCAGGCCGCGAGCACCAGGGCGATCGCGCTCAGGGCGATCCCCAGCGCGACGCCGATCATGAGCAGGGCGGCCAGGGCGCGCATCAGGCGGCCTCGCTCGGCCGTCCGAAAACATCCGGGCGTAGTTCATGGCGAGTAATTCCGGTGGTACGCTCGATCGCTTGGCACAGCTCCGGGGTTACGCGGCCGTCGCACTTGTTCAGCCACCACCACACCCGTTGCGACGACACGCCAATCAAACGGCCGAGAGCCGCCTGGCTTCCGGCAACCTGAATCGCTCGCTCAAGAGGCTTTGGGATATTCATGTCAGACAAAATACAAGAAGACTTGCCGCATATCAACAAGCAAACTTGCGACCCGCTAGCGGACAATTGCGATATGAGCGCGCTCGGGCAACGATTACGGCAGGCACGGGAAGAGATTCGGCCAGACAAGCCGAAGCTCTCTCAAGCCGCGCTCGGAAAAATGGTCAACATGAGCGGGCAGGCCGTGGGGCTGATCGAGCGCGGGGAAACCCAGGATCCGCGAAAACTGGTTCAGCTCGCCAAGGCGTTGAAATTAAATCCGAACTGGCTGGTTACAGGGAAGGAGCCAAAGTATTCGGATGACTGGGAACAGATCGTCAATCTCGCCGGCCTACCTGAAGAGGCCCAGGCCGGCATTCTTAACCTAGTCTCGTCCCTGGAAGAGGGGCGCTTGAGCGTCAAGCAGTTCCTCGGATTGCTCGCCCTGATCCTCGACAAATGACCTGACCCTAAGCCAACCGGGTTCCGCGTCGGCGATTCCGACCTCCCACCCGCCTGTTTTTTTCTCTCTCGCCGCAAAGTCCCCTGTTTGGGCGGCCACGTCCGCCACCGTCACGACCTGCACGCCTGCCCGTCCTGCTAGCCTCAAAACTCTCACGATCAACCCTCCGCGAACTTGTCCCAATCGGAAAAGCAAGATTGCTTGTTGACGGCATCAAAGTTTACTTGTAATTTTGAGCCATCACAGCAAGATTGCTTGCAAACCGACCCCCGCGCAATGACAAGCAGAATCGACATGGACAAACCAGCCACCCGCATCCGCTTCGCCCGCCAAATCGCCGCCCGCTTCTCGCAGACCTCAGCCGCCGGCCTGATCGCCGCCGAAGCGGTGCGCCTGGTGCGCGATCTCGGCACCTCGCCCGAATTCGCCGCGCGCCACGCCAGCGCCCGCGCCGTGACGATCCTCGCCCTGGAGGCCCGTCCATGAGCCCGACCGCCAACGATTTGGTCGACAGCCTCGACGCCGCCATGGGCACCCAGTTCGATCTCCCGTTCCGCGAGCTACGCCCCGATCCGATCCCCGCGCGTCGCCGCAACCATCCCGAGCCTCCGGCGCGGATCTGCCTGATCCCCATCAAGAGCCAGCTCGACACCGGCGCGCCCCAGCCCAAGCGCACCGTCGACCTCTCGCCCAGCGACCTGTCCCAAGGGCGCGCGCGCCTGAAAGCCAAGCGCCGCGCCAAGTCCAGACCGTTCAACTGATCGCCAACCCGCCCCAGGAGGGCACCGCCATGCCAACACCTCCCGCCCCGGACATCTGGGCCACCATCGCCGAACTCGACGGTGGATCCGTCGAATCGCAGTTCCGCCATGCGGCGGTCGCCGTGGCCAAGGCCATGCGCGACATCGACGACAGCAAGGTCAAGGGCCGACTCTCGCTCGACATGACCTTCGACCGCTCCAAGGGCTCCGGGCAGATCCTCGTGACAACCCGCGTGTCCGTCACCCGCCCGACCGAGAAGGGCAAGACCAGCGACGAGAGCGGCGCGGAAACGCTCGTCTACATCTACGCCAATGGGCACATGAGCGTGCTGCCCGAAACCCAAACCAGCTTTGACTTCGAGGGCTCTAAGCCATGATCGACCTTGAACAACTGCGCGCCCTGATCCTTGCCGGGCTCAACCCGACGCCCGACACCTGCGTCCTGCCCAAGGATTACCGGCTCGAAAACACCGAGTCCCACGCCCGCGAACCGCGGCGTCTGCGCGGCACCTATCAGACCAGCAGCCTCAAAGCCTGGGCCGACTACGTGACCGACCACGCGGGCCCCAGCTCGCGCGTGTTTCTCGACCCGGAACAATTCAAGGCCATTGCCAGGATCAACCACGGCACCGAGGCCGAGCCGGAGTGGGGGGATTTCCGCGCCGTCCTGCAACTGCGTCAAACGCCGGCTTACGCGGCCCTGGAATCCCTGCTGAAAGCCCCGCGCTTGCAGGGCGAGCTGCTGGATTACGTGCTCGACTGGTCCAGCGACCTCACCTTTTTCTCCGCGCCAGGGGTGCCCATGACCCAGGCCACGGCGGTCCAGCAACTCCAGAAGCTCGACACCAAGGCCACCCGAGCCGCGAGCAACGAAGAGACCGACCTCAAGCGCGAGCGCTCACTTCTGGAGTCCGCCGTGATCACCAGCCAGCCGCCCACGCTCATGGTCGTGACCGCCGCGCCCTTCGAGGATCTCGCCGAGCGCGATCTACAGGTGCGGCTCGTCTACGCCCCGACCGATCCGCCCAGCATCCGGCTTCGCCTGCTGAGCCGGGAGACGCTCCAGCGCCAGTGGGCCGAGGAATTCAGCGCCCTGGTGTGCGCCGAGCTGACCAGCGGGATCTCGGATATCAGCGAGCGCGTCCACCTGGGCGTCTTCACCCAGTCGTAAGACAACCCAAGCCGCGCGACCGGAAACGGCCGCGCGGATCACCCGGGAGACCCCGATGTTCCCCAGCCCAGCCCAGCCCCTTCACGCTTGCCGACCCAGCCGCGCGGCGCCACCCGTGCGCCCCACGCGCGCCTACGCCGACGCACTGGCCCAGGCCCTGGATGATGTGCTCGACCTGCTCGACCCCGATGGAGACGAACCCGACAACGGCGTCCAGATCGCCCGCGCGACCCTGGCCAGTTTTGACCAATGGCGCGCGGAGCAGGATGGGCAGACCCTCATCCCGATCGGCGGCGGCGCCACCACGCGCTTTGAAACCCCGACCGTGGGCCACCTGGCAAAAATCCTCGCCCATCTCCCGCCGCAAGCGCCCCTGTTCGGCGACGACAGCCAGGCCCCCGAGATCCGGCTCTACGTCGCCACCCAAGAGACCGCGCCCAACACCCAGATTTTTGCCGAGATCGGCTGAGGAAACCCGCCATGTTCGATCCAGATTATGACGACCCCATGGATGCGATCGACCGCGAGCATTATTGGTTCGCCGCCGCGCTGCTCGCCGCGCTCGTCGCCGTTTGCTCGCTGCTGATCGCGATCGGCTATTGGTGGGGGGCGTCGGCATGAGCGCGCCCGCGACGTTGATCTCCGAGATCCAGGCGGTCATCGAGGCCGCTACGCGCCCCCTTACCGCGGCGGATGTGTTCAGCGAGTGCCTGCTCGCCGAAAGCCCGACCCAGGTTTGCACCGCTATTTCGCACCTCAAACGTCGCGGCCTGGTTCGTGAGGCCGGCCTGGTTCACGGGACCAAAAACAACCCCCGTAAAACCTGGGTGGCCGCGCGCGATGGTGATGATCCAGCGCCGCCCGCCCCGTCGGAGCGTCGGCCGATCGGCAGCCTGTTGAGCCCTCGCGAGGCGCCCAGCGATCCGCTGGACGCGGCGCCGCCGCTCACGGACCAGGAGCGCGACCGCCTCGCCCGGATCCTCGCCCAAGACGTCGGGGAGCTGGCCGAAAGCGCCGCGCTCGACGCCGGGCCGATCGGGACGCGCCAGGGTCCGCCCGCGATCGATTCCGAGTGGCCCGATGCGCTGGAGACGGCCAGCACAATGGGGTTGCGCGAACATCTGGAATCGCTGCGCGTCTACCCAGACAAGCCGGACTACAGCGCCCACGGCAGCCGCGAGGCGGACGAGTTCGACGCGCCAAACCCCGCGGCCTGGACGGACGACAGGGTTCGAGACCTGATCCTCTCCGAGCTGTGTTACCTGACCCCGGTGACGTTCAGCGAACTGACCGCGCGCGTCGCGGCCCCCAAGCCAATCGTTCAGCGGGTACTGCTTGACCTGTTCCTGGACGGATCCGTCGGACGACTGAGCGGCCTGGGTGGCCTGGTGCCTGATTACGGGTATTACCTCAACGGCCCGCCCAGCCAACACCCGCGCCGGGTCGATCCCTTGAGCCCGCCCAAACAGACGGGCCACTTCATCGCCCGAATGATCCGCGACGCGCCAGACCCAAAGCCGAAGCTCCTCGAAGCGGCCTCCTACGCCGAAGCCCTGGACGCCTGCGGAGAACGACTGGAAGCCGGGCGCGCGATCCCGTCCGTCCCCGAGATCTCGGCCCTGTTCAGCGAAATGGCCGGCTTCATGCGAGAGCTGGCATGACACCAGACACCGAGTCACCCGTCCTATGTTGGGTCGCCGCGTCAGGCCCCTGGGAAGGGAAACGGATCTACATCGGCCGACCGGACCTGAAGGCGCTCCGGGCCATTGTCCGCGCTCATCCGCTGGCGTGGATGCGGGCGTGATCTACATCAAACCATGCCCGTTTTGCGGCCGAGAATTGCAGCGCCGCGACAGATTGATAAATCCTCATGCGCGCTGCGTGACACCAGGATGCAAGGGCGGACAGCTCCCTGTGTTGAAGCTGGACGACCCGGCGGATGTGGCTGCGCGGCACCGGAGGAATCCCACAGTACCGGCATCGCCACCAGTGTCAGGGACCGTATACCACCACAAGAACAGCGGCGGACCTTACATCGTCGAGCGCTGTTTACCGATCAAGCTCGACGGCGAATGGCATGAAAACGGCGTGACAATCTACGGGAGCCAAAAAACCCGGAAATTTTACGCAAGACTTACGCATGATTTCATGCAGGCTTTTGACCGGGTACGCCCACCCGCGCAGGCCGGCTTTATCGATGGCTATAAGATGGAAACATTCAGCGTTGAATCAGCGATATGCCCTTACTGCGGATACGAAAACGCGCCAAGCGACAGCGAAGGACTGCTTTATGACGAATCGACCGCTGAATACGAATGCCATGGCTGCGAAAAAACATTCAGAGTCGGAGTGTTCACATCGTATTCGTGGACATGCACTGACATCGACGCCGCATAACGCCATGGTCAGCCGCCCGCGCGCGGCACATGGCCGAGATTGAACTACATCGCCGATCGCGCGGGTCGGCTGGAGCAGCGTGCTATGCGGGTTTGGAGGCTGGTGCAATTTGACCCTTTCACCGAGGCGATGGTGGTGTTTGCCGCTGACGGCGACCAGGCGCGCCGCGTTGCACAGCAATACGAGGATGAATCATGCCTCGGTAAACGGGACTGGATCAATCACGCGATATGTATGGATGTGACGGACCGAGGCCCCGTGATGTTGCTGCGTTCTCCAGCATAACGCCAAGGTTCAGGCGGGTGCGCCCGCTGGGAGGTTTCAGAATGACAAACGACGTTGATAGCGCGCCTCGCCTGGAACCGCTTGTTAGGGCTTTTCTTGTCACTTGCGCTGGATTCCAGCCTGGCATTTATTTCGCGGATAGCGCAAGTAAAGCGAAGATCGCGGCACTGGTTCAATCGCGGGATGCTGGGTATGTGGGCATAAGATTTGCCGACCTGCGCGTCAAACGAGCGCCAGAATTTGACGGCGCGACATATTGCGGGGAAGCCCCTAGGCATGGGGTTGTGCCTGATTGTTTGGTTTTGCCCTAACCACTGATTATCAGGGCCACCACGCCCTGATAACAGCCAAAAACCCGTAAATTCAGGCCGGACCGATGCCAGAACAGCTCGCTTTCTTCTTTGATGACGATTCGGATTGGGCCAAGGCCGACGGATGGCACTCCGCCCAGCTCCACGCTTGCGCCATGAACCACGCCACCACAGATCCGCGCTGGTATCTCGGCGACGGCCCGAAGCCCGGCGTGATCGGCATCCACCTATCCGGCTGTTCGTACCGCCGCGAAGAGACTATGAACCCGTGAGCCACCCGTCCGCCTTCGGCCCAGAAGACCTCGCGACCCTGACGGGCTACAAACAGCAAGCGGATATCGAGCGCTGGTGTCAGCGCCAGGGCGTGCGGTATTTTCGAGGCAAGGCCGGGATCTGGACAACCCTCGAAGCCGTCAACGCTGCGCTCGGACTCCGGCCCGATCGCTCCGAACCGCCCCCGCAACGGCTGGAATTCTGATGGCGCCGCGACGCCGAAGCCAAACCGTCAAGCTGCCGCACGGCATCAAACCCGACGCGCTCCCGCCCTACGTCTACTGGGATCCGAGCGGGCGCGGACGCTGGATCCGCCACCACTATAACCCCGCGACCCGCCGCACCAAGGCCGCGCGCCTATGCGGCCCGGAATGCACGCTGCGCGAGATCTGGGAAGCCTACGAAACCGCGACCCGGCCCGCGCCGCTTGACACCCTCGGGGCCTTGATGGACCTGTTCGAGGCGTCGCCCGCCTGGCAGGATCTCGCGCAGACCACGCAACGCGACTACCGCCTGTGCGCGACCCGGCTACGGGTTGCCGAAACCCGCGCGGGTATCCCGCTGGCCGAAACCCGGCTGACCGACTGGACCCCAGGAGCCGTGCGCGGCTACGTCGACAAACGCGCCGAATCGAGCCGCACCCGAGCCAACCATGAGCTGCGCTATCTAAGGCGCCTGTTCGCCTGGGCTTATGAGCGCGACCTCATGACCAGCAACCCCGGCCGAGGCGTCAAGACCTTGAAGGAGGAGCCACGCCAGCGCTACGTGACAGACGGGGAATACGCCGCGTTCCTGCTCCACGCCGCGACGCGCTACCCCTATCTGGTGCCGGTCGCTGAGCTGGCGTATCTGTGCCGGCTCCGACTCTCCGAGGTCTGCGATCTACGCCGCGAGGATATCGGCCCCGAGGGGCTGTTCGCCGCCCGGCGCAAGGGCAGCAAGGACGCCCTGACCGGTTGGACTCCACGGCTGCGCAAAGCCGTCGAGACAGCGCTCGCGCTGCATGGCGACATCCTCGGACTCTACCTGATCCCAAGCCCCACGCGCGGACGCATGCGCGAAACCACGATTCAGACCGCCTGGCAGCGGAGCATGACGAGCTGGGCCGAACTTGGGAACGCACGGTTCACCATCCACGACCTCAAAAGGGCGGGAGTGAGCGACGCGGAAGGGGACAAGCTGGCCGCCAGCGGCCACCGATCGGCGGCGATGCTGAGGGTTTACGACGTGCTCCCGGCGAAGGCGCCGGCAACGCGGTGAGGCGTGGCATTTTAAGGAGTTTGGCCTCCATTTTAAGGAGGCCGAGACCATGAAAGCCGTAACTCTTTGAAAATTTGGTGCCCAGGGGCGGAATCGAACCACCGACACGCGGATTTTCAGTCAACAGCGCAACCGTTATAAATCAACGGTATAGCCAAAATCATTCTAAGTAAACAAGCAAACCGCACCTAAGCGAATCA
>NZ_NRRG01000037.1 GCF_016583575.1 Thiocystis violacea | reverse complement strand
CTTGGTCTAAAGTCAATCTCGGCAGGATCTTCGAACATCTTTCCGAACCCTCGGTGAGTTTGCACTTCCAAGGGTAGGAAATTTCGAGGGTTCTGCCAAATCCCCGCACATCCATCACCAAGTTCTGAACGCGGACTTGGGCGGGCTTATGAACAAGGCCCGATTCGTCCCTGGTGACGCCTCTGCCTTTCGTAAAAACACCCAAGTCCCCCAACCGCTTCACCTCCCACTCTCCGCTGAACCCCGGCAGACGCTTCTTGCCGGTGAGCAATTCCTGCATGGCGCCTTGTTTGAGCTGGCGCTTCTTGGCAACGATCTGCTCCAGGGATTCGATGAGAGCATCCGCATCGCTCAACGCCTCGGCGATGGCGCGTTGTTCTGTATCGGTCGAGGGAACGGAGACAACGAATTCGCGAACACCAGCGGTAGTGAGGTTGGTAAATACACCGCCGTGCGTTGCAGAACTCTCAAACGTCAATCGAAGCCTGTCAAACTGGTAATACAAGTAGTCACTGCTAACATTGGACCTGATGTCTACCACCGCAAGAAAGCCGTCGTGAATACAAGCATCAACTCCTAGGAATGACGGAATCCCAACTGTGCCGGAACAAACCAGCGTCAACGTGCCCTTTTTGCACGGTCGGCTTCTCTTGGCTCCCTCAAGAGTGAGCGAATCAACCTGCGGAAAGACGGTTTTACCATCTCGCGTCACATCCTCGACCATTAGCCGGGGAATAGATCCTCCGTAGAATCGCTTGTCCCCCTTGGGTCTAGGACTCGCGCCTCGAATAATCCGACTAATGCCTCCGAGGCGAGCGACATCCCAATCCTCCGGAATCACCCCCACCTCGGTCAGCTTGTAGCCAGGCTTCACATCCATGCAAACCCCATCCGCTCCAGGTGGCGGTTGACCTTGGCCTCCAGTTCGGCCACCTGCTCAGTCATCCGAGGCATCGGGATCTCGTAACGCTCGGCCAGTTCCTTCACCCGCCCCGTCAACTGCTGACTGATCCGATCCATCTCGCCGTGAATGGCGACGGACAGCGCGGCGAGCCATTTGTCCTCCACCACCAGGGTCTTGATCTCGGCCTCGGTGAGCTTTGGATAGTGGACGTAGACCCTGGCATCCAGCGCCGCCTCCGCGTCCTTCAGGCGCTTCTTGATCTCGGCCTCTTGGGTGTTGAGTTTGAGCCAGTCGTTCAGCGCGGCGGCTTCGTCCCTGGCCTCCCGGTCGCCCTTGATCTCCTTGAGACGGGCGGCGACGTTGGCTTTGTTCACCTTCTCAAGCTCGGCGAAGGCGCCCTCCTCGCCGCCGTGTTCCTCCTCCAGCTCGGTGAGTTGGGCGCTGAGGGCCTCCAACGTGGCGATGAGCTGGTCAATGGCGTCCTGTTCCTTGGCGTAGAAGCGGGCGACGATCAGGGCCTTGGGGATCAGGTCGCAGGTCCAGCCCTTGTCGCGCGACTTGCCTTTCTTGTCGGTCTCGATGAGGCGGCTGGTCTCGGCCTTCCAGCCATCGACGGCGATGAGATAGAGGTCGTCTTGCAGGGGCTCGTCCATCAGGTGTTGATAGACGCCGTAGCGGTCGATGAGCGGCTGGTCGGCGTAGTGGGCGAGCAGTCCTTCGGCCAACGCGGTGATGACTTCCTTGGGGTGACAGCCGACCGACAATGCCTTGAGGTCCATGACGCTGGTCCGACGCCACTGGTCGAAATGGGCGTTCATGCCGGCGATGAAGGCGGCGAACTCGGGATGCTCGTAGATGGCTGGCTTGATGGCCGACTTCGCCACGGCGAGATCGAGATAGCCGGGGCGATTCCCCTTGAATAGGGCGTGCCGAAGCCGAGGGCAGACGGCCCAGTAGGATTGGAGCGCGTCGACATCGGCGGCGGGGATGCCGCCTTGCAGGTGCGCGGCGATGTCCTGCACGTCTTCGGGCGTCTGGCTGTCGATGTAGCGCGGCAGATTGAGGTTGAAGTCGTTGTGCTCGATCTCGGTGAAGGGGACCAAACGCGCGTACTTCGGCACCTCGCGCTGCGCGTTGAAGACATCGACGATCTGGTGGATGTCCCGGTCGCGCAGCCGGTTCTTGGGGCCGTCTTTCATGAAGCCGCCGCTGGCGTCGATCATGAAGATGCCTTTGCGTCCGTGGGCCTCGCGCTTGTCGATGACGAGGATGCAGGCGGGAATGCCGGTGCCGAAGAAGAGGTTGGCGGGCAGACCGATGATGCCCTTGATGTAGCCCTTGCGGATCAGATTGCGACGGATGTCCGCCTCGGCGTTGCCGCGAAAGAGGACGCCATGCGGCAGGATGCAGGCGCCCGTGCCGGTGCTCTTGAGCGAGCGCACGATGTGTAGCAGGTAGGCATAGTCGCCCTGTTTGGCGGGCGGGGTGCCGAAGGGCTTGAAGCGTTCGTGGGGATCGTGGAGCGGATCGAGCCCGGTGCTCCAGCGTTTGTCGGAGAAGGGCGGATTGGCGACCACGTAGTCGAAGGTCTTGAGCTGGCCGCCCTCGCTGAGTTTGGGATCGGTCAGCGTGTTGCCCTGCACGATCAACGCCGTGGGGTTGTTGTGCAGGATCATGTTCATGCGGGCGAGGCCGCTGGTGGCGGCGTCCTTTTCCTGCCCGTAGAGGGTGACGGCGGTGCTGGCCTCGTCGCCGACCTTTAGCAGCAGCGAGCCGGAGCCACAGGTGGGATCGTAGACGGTCGTGGTGGCGCTGGTCTTGGCGTCGTGGATACCGACGATCTTCGCCAGGATGCGGCTGACCTCGGCGGGGGTGTAGAACTGCCCCTTGCTCTTGCCGCTCTCGGTGGCGAAGTGGCGCATCAGGTATTCGTAGGCGTCGCCGAGGATGTCGTCACCGTCGGCGCGGTTCTTCGAGAAGTCGAGCGCCTTGTTCTCGAAGATGGCGATCAGATTGGTGAGCCGCTCCACCATCTCCTTGCCACTGCCGAGCTTGGTGGCGTCGTTGAAATCCGGCAGGTCGGAGAGCCGGTTGGCGTTGGCCAGCGGGGCGACGATCTTCTTGTTGATCTGGTCGCCCAGATCGGACTTACCCTTGAGGGCGACCATGTCCTGAAAGCTCGCGCCCGCAGGGATGATGATGGGGGCGTAGGGCTGGCCGGCGTACTTGTCACTGACGTACTTGATGAACAGCAGCACCAGGACGTAATCCTTGTACTGGCTGGCATCCATACCACCGCGCAGCTCGTCGCAACTGGACCAGAGGGAGGAATAGAGTTCGGATTTCTTCAGGGCCATGGACCGTTCGCTTGCAGGTTGGATGTCTGACGACCTTTGGCATCATACCGCAACGACCGGAGACACCCACACCAGGCCCCTGACGCGAACGACGTTTCCAGACGGCCATGTCGAGCACCCGAGCCAACGGCCACTCCGGCAGGGAACGAAGACGGACCAGAAATGGACCAGAGCCACCGCCAGACCGACATAAAAAACCCCTGCGTCCGCCATGAACGCAAGGGTTTTCAATGCCTTAGTGGTAGGCCGTGTAGGATTCGAACCTACGACCAAGGGATTATGAGTCCAACGAAACCGACCTGAGCGATCGCTCTAAGCCTCTGAAAAACCAGTCGATCAGTCGTCGGTGACGCGGTTGAAAAGATCGCTATGTGGACCAGAACTGGACCAGATGAGCCTCCAAGTGACCGGAGCGCGACCGGAGGCGGTCTACCCGATGGCGGCTTGACGCGGTTATGTGAACCTTCACATAACCGCGTACAGAGGGCACGGATCCTTGTGCCGCTCGGCCCTCGAATGGCCGCCGTCCCAGCGACTGGAAAGGCAGACGATCACATCACCGAGGCTGGTGTGGCTGAGAGAGCCACTGCTGGAGGACGGCCAAGAGTCGCTCTGGCTCGACCGGCTTGGCGAGAAAGTCATTCATGCCCGCCTCCAAGCATCGCGCCCGGTCCTCCGTAAAGGCATTCGCCGTCATGGCGACGATGGGGACCTCGCCGGATTCTGGTAGCCGGCGGATCTGCCGCGTGGCCTCCAGTCCATCCATGACAGGCATCTGCATGTCCATCAAGACGATGTCATAGTGGTTCTGCCGCGCGCGTTCGAGGGCCTCGGCGCCGTTTTCGGCCGTGTCGACCACCAGTCCCAGATCGGCGATGAGTCCCAGGGTGACCTCACGATTGATCGGCTCGTCATCGACGAGCAGGAGTCGACGACCGGCACAGTCTGGTATCCGATCGGCTTGGAAGACCCAACTGAAAGCCGTCGCTTTGGCCGTCGGTGCAGGCTCACCCCGGCGCAAACAGACCGTGAGCCAGAAGGTGCTGCCGACGCCGGGGCGGCTCTCGACTCCCACGTCGCCGCCCATCAACCGCGCCAGGCGCTGGGTCAGCGCTAGTCCAAGCCCAGTGCCCCCGTAGCGGCGAGTGATTGAGTGATCAGCTTGCTCAAAGGCGGTGAACAACCGGGGCAGTTGTTCAGCGGCGATGCCGATCCCGGTGTCCTCGACCTCGAAACGCAGCATGACACGGTCGCCGAAATCCGCTTCGAGGTGTGCCCGTAGGTTAATGGAGCCGTTCTCCGTGAACTTGATGGCATTGGTGGCGTAGTTCAGGAGCGCCTGTTGGATGCGTGCGGAATCGCCAAGGAGATTAGGCGGCAAGGACGGGAGCTTGACGCGTAGCAAGAGGCCCTTCGCCGTCACCCGATCCGACAGCATCGAGACGAGATTGCGCAGGATCGCGGGCACGCTGATCTCGGATTCCTCAAGCGTCAGCTTGCCGGACTCGATCTTGGAGAGGTCGAGGATGGCGTTGATGAGGTCCAGCAGATGGTGTCCGGCCACCTCGATCTTATCGAGCTGGTCGCGCTGGTGCGCCGTCACACCCTCACGTCGCAGCAGGTGGCTCATTCCAAGAATGGCGTTCATCGGTGTGCGAATCTCGTGGCTCATGTTGGCCAGAAACGCGCTCTTGGCATGATTGGCGGCCTCAGCGGCGTCCCGAGCCTCGATCAGTTCGGCCTCGGCCGCCTTACGTGCGGTGATGTCGTGGATGAAGGCAATGAACCATGCCTCGTCGGCGGCCTGGTGTAGGTACACGGTGAGAGCGATCGGGTAGGTCGACAGGTCCTTGCGCCGATTCACGGTCTCGATCTGCATGACGCCACTCCCTGAGCGCATCTCGGCCACCAGTGGCCGCAGCGCCTCGGGCGGAAACTCAGGGTTGACATCGCTGACCGTCAGCTCAAGAAGCTCCTCGCGCGAATACCCGAGCTGACGGCAGTACTCGTCGTTGACATACGTGAATCTCCCGGTCACCGTCTCGTTCCAGACGATGCCAATGCCCGCTCGGTCCATCGCGAACTGGGTATGCGCGAGCTGTGTGTTGCTCTGCTGCAAGGCGGTGGTGCGCACGGCGACCAGGGATTCGAGCTCTCGGCGGTAGCCATCGAGCTCGGCCTCGATGCGCTTCTTCTCGGTGATGTCGTCGTAGATGCCCAGCACGCCAATGATTTGCCCGTGTGCGTCGACCAGCGGCACCTTGGACGTGGATAGCCAGATCATGCGCCCGTCAGGCGTGGTCTGTGGCTCCTCGTAATTCAGTCGGGCCGTGCCACTTTCCATGACGGCGCGGTCGTCGGCGCGATACAGCTCGGCTTGGCCCTTCCAGCCCATCTCGAAGTCGGTCTTGCCGCGTAGATCTTCGGGTCGCCTCAACCCGGCGTCACGGGCGAACGCGCTGTTGCCGCCGAGGTAGCGCAAGGCGCGGTCCTTCCAAAACACGCGGATCGGCGCGTGCTCAATCACGGACTGGAGCAAACGTCGTTGTTGCCCCAACGTCCGATTGTGGCGATGCACCAAGACATTGCGGTAGACCAGGAAGCTCACGAGGGCGATCACCAGCAGCGCCACGGTGCTCCAAGCCAGGCGCGCGACGGTCCAAAATGCCGGTGGCGCGCCGTACCACTTCATGAACTCCGCACGGTACTGCGGGCTGCGGACATGGGCCGTGATGAATGGCTCCAACCGCTCCAGCAGTGCGGTGTTTCGTTGGGGGAATAGGAAGGCGCGCTGCATTTCCAGCAGCGGCTTGCCGACGACGCGGACCCGGTCCTCGATGCCCATGGCTCGCAGCTCTTTGAACATCACGGGTTGGGGCAGCACAAAGCCCTCGACGCGACCGGACAGCAGAGCGAATAGCCCCTGCTCAAGCGTGGGGAAGCGCTCCAGGCGAATACCGGATCGCTCGCGCAGGGTGATGTCCGCGACGCCGCCGTCGATCACCGCAACCAGGCGGTCGGTCAGCTCCTCCTGCGTCTGAAAGGCACTGTCGGCGCGGACGAACCAGGTCACGGGAACCGACTCGACCACCCCGGAGAAGAGGAAATCCTGCTTGGTGGCCGCCGTGATCCCGACGGCGGGTATCAGGTCCGCCCGGCCCGTGCGCACCGCCTCCAGGGCCTCGCTCCAGCTGTCGACCGGCAGGTAGCTCACTTCGAGTGCGGCGGCACGGGCGACAGCGGTGAGGATGTCAATCGCGAAGCCGGTGGGGTGACCCTCGGCACTGGTCTGATAGAGCGGGGGGAAATCCTTCAGCACCGCAGCTGTGATGCGCTCTTCAGCGGCCGTTGGAAAAGCGGCGAGACCGACCAAGCCGATGAGGCAGACGCGTAACCAGTCTAGGAGATACATGGCAAAGGAATCTAAGCCTGAAAGTGCTGGTTAAATTACACCTGATAGATTGTGAAAGTATTCCACAAGTGACCGGAGCACGACCGGAGGCGGTCTACACGATGGCGGCTTGACGCGGGGAGCGGAAAGTCGAGCTTCTGGAGCGAATGCCAAGTTACAACCCATACCAGACACTGGAGCTTCATCGGTCGGCTTCCGCTATCACGCGGACAGCCGACGCTCGTCCTGTTCACGAGCTACGTATACTGCCCCCGGATGTCGCTGTTTCCGGATCTCGCCGCGTTGACGCGCTACATTGGTTTGCTGGACTTCCCGTGCTCGTCGCACCAGTCAGCACGCTGGCGAGCATCCAAAACTTAGCCCACATCAGAGAGGTAAAGAGCACGATGCAATGCTCTATCAAGGCGCTCCTGAGTGCCGTGATCCTCTCCATCAGTGGCATTGGTCAAGTTGCCGAGGCGCAGGATCCACCGCCGACCAGCGTCCTCTTCGAGAATGTCCGAATCTTTGATGGCACCTCCGAGCGCCTTTCGGAGGCGTCGAATACACCATGGCCCGGATCTCCAGTGCCGATCGGGATTCCGCCCGAAACCAAGGTGATCCGGATCCATAGATAGCGTCAGGAGCACCATGACCAACGACATCACCAAAACGCTGCGAGCGGAGGCCCCGCTCGCCGTCGTCATCGCAACCACGCTGGCCTTCCTGGTTTTCGGGAAGGACTGGCTCTCCGATCTGAGTAACCCCCTCTGGCTCGCCCTGATGTTCGGCTGGCTGTTCGCCGTCATCCTCTGGGCCGCGCTCAAAGTCGTGCATCACGCGGACGGCCTGGCGATCAAGCTCGGAGAGCCCTACGGCACCTTGATCCTGACCCTGTCGGTGATCTCAATCGAAGTGCTGATGATCGCCGCCCTCATGCTGAGCGGCAGCAGCAATCCGACCCTGGCACGCGACACCATGTTCGCCGTAGTGATGATCGTCCTCAATGGCATGGTCGGGCTGACCCTGTTGCTCGGTGCGCTGCGCCATCATGAGCAGCACTACAACCTGCAGGGCGCTAATGCCTATTTGTCCGTCATCATCCCTCTGGCCTTGCTGACGCTGCTGCTGCCGGACATGACGGTGTCGACATCGACCCCGAGTCTGACCGGCTTCCAGTCCGCCTTCCTTATCGTCATCTGCATCGCGCTCTACGGCACCTTTCTCGCGATTCAGACCCTGCGCCACCGGGGCTATTTCACCGACGACCATGTCGAAGCGGAGGCGGGCGAGGCGGATCACTCGGACCACGGCGCACTCAAGCCCCGCTCGGTGCCTTTCCATGCCCTGCTGCTGCTCGCCTACCTGGTCCCCGTGGTGCTGCTGGCGAAGAAGCTCGCCGTGCCGATCGATTACGGGATCGAGGTGCTCAGCCTACCGGCGGCACTCGGCGGGTTCATCGTCGCCGCCCTGGTTCTCACCCCCGAGGCGGTCGGAGCGGTTCAGGCCGCCCTGGCGAACCGACTCCAGCGCGCGGTCAACATCTTCCTCGGTTCGGTGATGGCGACGATCGGACTCACGGTGCCGGCCGTGCTGGCGATCAGTCTGGCGACCGGAAAGATCGTCGAGCTCGGGCTCCAGGGCGCGGATATTCTGATGCTCGCGGTGACCCTGCTGGTGTCCATGGTCACCTTCAGTGCCGCGCGCACCAATTTGCTGCAAGGTGTCGTCCATCTGACCTTGTTCCTGGCTTACTTGATGCTGATTTTCGCGCCCTGACTCAGGCTCATGCCCATCGCCAACCGGATCAGCATGATCTTGGGAAAACGAGCGTCGGCTCGAAGCTCCATTGCGGTCAATGACCGTCGCGGAGCCAATGGCCGCTCAGTCGATGCTGTCGCCTCAGCCGCGCCCTGTGACGGCACATGGGACGCTCCGGCCAAGAAGCTGTCCCGGCTGGGCATCTGCGGCGGTATGCTACACGGCCAGTCTAAGCGGCGAGCAACCGGACCCATGCCCCGAGCACCATCCTTCATCGACGGTGACAGGATCCGCAAAGCAAGGACACTTCGGTCCATCGAGCCGATCTACGAGAGGTTGGCCGTCGGGCTCAGCGCGATTCCCGATCTGCGCTATATCAAGCTCTTTCCGCAGCGGCTCTCCGCGTCGAGCACTTTGTCAACAGACGGCAAGAATAACCCAGTCGTGAAGGTTGGAGCCGAAGGTGTCGTCGCCGTCGAGTTACTGATCGACGCGGATACGAAGCTCGTACAATTCTATGCACTCACATCAACGAAGAGGGGATGTGGGCGGAAGACCGTTGCAGCGGTCATCAACGCTGTGCCCGAGTCTTGGGTTGTCACCGTCGCGTTCGATTGGAGCGGAGGGTTCTGGCAGCGGATGGCCCAAGACTACCCTCGCCTGCAAGTATGCTGATGAGCGCAAACTCTTAGGCGAGCAGGATTCCAAACGACAACCAACTGAGCTGTGCCTTGGGCCAGTTTATGTAAGCTGCCGCTCCGAAGCGACCGCTCCCGGTCTGATTCACGCGGAAAGCCGTCAGATTCGCTTGAGACTCTGATCTCGGCAGAACCCAGAGAAGAGGCCACGCAGAATCTCGCTGACGCTCCGCTTCATCGGCAGGCAGTGCAGCATGCATTTCCTAGTAGGCCCACGCATTTTGTTTGAACAGCTCCACTTCCTCTGGCTCAATAACCTCTGCTGCTTCAGCCACATCCGCCACGACAATCTTCGCGACGTTTATGGCATTCTTTAATGCAGAATTGGAAATCCACCCACATTCCCATAACTGCGGTGACCCGCCGTTGACAATTTGACAGATTGGTTCGTCGCTCTCGAACTCAACGCCTACGGCTTTTGGTTGGGTTACTCGCTGCAGCCAGATTTCGAGGTAGCCGTTATATGGAACCCGTTTCATCTTGTCCCGCACTCTAGTCCAAAGGCGTGCTTTCTCCTCGGCTGGCGCAAGCGCAATTAGGTGGCTCAAAATACCGGCGACCGCCGGGAAGGTGGCCGGCGAGACATATGCAATGTCAGTTGCAATAGCCACTTGGACTTCGAGATCATCTGGGGTCTCCTTTTGATCAGAGACGTTGGTGTGAAATTCACTCAGTAACCGACGCAATGCTCCGCTATTCGGATAGCGTTGACCGAAAGCATGAAGCCTCATCAGTTGCTTTTGGATCGTCTTGGCGTTTGCCTTTCCGAGGTCTTGCAGCTCAATCCCGGCAAGTTTGTCTGGCTTTATGGAGCCTTCGACAACATTTCTGCTAGAAAAGGTCTTTGACACTCCGAGCTTCATGCCAACAGTACGCAGCTTGTCACTTACAAGTTTTAGAACCGCTTCTGCCCGTTCGTCGCTGTTTGCGAAGATGCGATAATCATCTCTATATCGAAGTATTCGGATATCAGTGCAGGAGCCCAACTCTGCATTGATTAGTTGGTCCACATATCCAAGTACGATTTCGGACACAAAGTCCATGAGCACCGAACCCTGCGCGATTCCATTGGTCTGGCCATACCGACTTGCTTGGATGTGGAAATCGATCTTGTTCCCGAGTAGGGAATTCTTGCCCTTGTTCTGCTTGGCTTCTTCCAGTCCATGAATGGCCCAAGCAATACTATGCGTATACAGCGAACCGTAGCAGTCAGTTACATCGGTATGAAGCAGGTGATTGAATTCGAGGGAGTAGGTCAGAGATCGTTGCTCCACCGCTTGCCACCAGCTCTTAATCTGAGTTGCAACGTCTGTCTGATGGTCAACCGACATGACTGGAGCACTGCAGCAGTCAATCACGCCACCTTCGAACTCGGAGATGCGCGACTTAATGATCGCCCAATTTTCCGCTTCACAAATCACGCCGACCAAAGAAACGTATATCGCCGGATGAATTAGTTCGTAGGGCCGCCAAGCGAACTTCCCATCCTTATTAGCAATAAAGTTGTAGTTGACGTTCGGAATGTCGGCGGGATTGCTTGCTTTGAACTGGGCGTAGTTGCCGCCGTTCATGATATTCGCGACATCAGTCAAAAGCGGCTCAAAGCTTATATACTTCGGCATGTCCCCATTGAAGTAGCTGCTGCCCTTCAGAAAATGGGAGCGCGCTTCTTCATTGGAGAGGTCGATCAATCGCTTCATGACTTACCCATACTACTCATGACGCCGAATTAGTGATTCTCTAGTTTCCGGATAACTCCGAGCGATAGCGCAACATAGCGCACCGAGAGGCGACAGCCAGAATCGTCCACGGGTGCTAACCAGATAACACCCGTCGGGAGCATGTTATTCGTTTCCGGATACTTCCCACTAACCAGCCAGAATAATCTACGCAAGCACGCTGGATGCTGCACCCGCGATGTCCGTTGTATGGTCGGCAGCCGTCGCTGAGGCGAATGCGGCGTGTTTCCGCCGCCATCCCGACCTGACCCATCACCCGCCCCCCTGAGGCTTCGCGCCTCTACTTGGCCCGCCGGTTAAACAATCCGATGAGTCGGGGCGCCACCAACGCCCCCCGACGACATCCCTTTGTAACCGCCTGCGGAGACCCGCCTCATGTCCTCAGTTAACGCCTATCCGATTACCCTCAACCCCGACCAGACCCTGAGCGACGCCGCTCCACCGCTCCAGGGCAAGCGGATCATCATCGAGGCCAATACCGGGGTCGGCAAGACCTATTATCTCCTGAACACCGTCGCGACCCAGACCCCACTGGTGTGGCTGGTGCCCACCGTCAATCAGCTCCAGCAACTCGCCGCGACCTATGGTGAGCGGGCCGACTACGTCGATGGCCAGCGCCATCCCGAGACCCTGGGGCCGGTGATCATCGCCACCTACGATCAGGCCCCCTGGATCGTGGAGCAACTCGGCGCGGCCTGCGCGAAGTACGTGCTGGCCATCGACGAGCTCCATCAGCTCTATCAGGCCGGAAGCTATCGGGCGTCGGCCCTGTTTCACCTCTACGCGCTGATCGAGACGATCGGCGAACCCGGTCAGTTCCGCCAGTTGATCGGCGTGTCGGCCACCCTTAACCCCGATCTGCTGTATTTCGAGCCGGACACCTGGTGGACCGTGCGGCGCGCCGGGGCGCCCACCCACAGCCTGCGTCTGGTCGAGTATGCCGACCCGAATCAGTGGCGGCGCTGGCTGACCGAGGAGCGGGAGACGTTCCTGAAACCTGACCAGCTCCACGTCATCCGCCTCGACGAGGTCGAGCGCCTGGAGGAACTGGCCCACTACTTCACCGGACTCGGCTATCGGGTGCTGACCGTCCACAGCCGGATCCAGGACAGTGCGGCGGTGCAGGAGAGGCTGGCGAGCCAGGTGCTCGATCCGTCCTATAACTTACTGCTGACCACCTCGCTGATCGACGAGGGCATCAACCTGATGAACACGGCGCTCGGGTCGATCCACGTCATCGGGGCCACGACGCACCTGGCCGAGGTCCGCCAATGTCTGGACCGCTTCCAGGCGGCCAACCCGGTCGTTTATCTCCATGTGTCCTTCCTCGCACGCGACGAAACGTCGTCCTTGGATCTGACGGCGGAAGGAAACAAACGGCTCGACCAGATGGCGGAGATCGCGGCGCTGGTGGCAGACCTACTCCCCCCAGGGTCCACGCTCACTCAGGCCCAGCGCCTGGTGCAAAAATGGAATCGATTCCTGCACGGCTTGCTTCACTTCGAACCTCTGCTACTCGTCGAAGAGGCGATGGAGTGGACGGTGAAGGGCAACGCGCCGGGTCTGGCGGCGAGTCTGTTTCGCCTGGAGGCGACCCATCAATATGAGGCCCGCCCGACGCTCATGGCGGCGCTGGAGGCCCAGTTCCCGGGGTGCACGGTCCAGCGCCGCGCGGTCGACGGGAGCGACTCCCCGGTGGCCACGCTCAAAGCCGATCTGGCGGCGGCGCAGGCCCTACAGGCGAACACCCGGCGCGCCTTGCTCGATGACAGCGAACAGACCCTGGAGGGCATCGTCCAGACCGGTGTATCCCCTCGCGAAGCGCCGCCCAGGGGGCCAGGGGTCAGAAGCTGGCCTTCGTCAATACGCAGCAGGCGAGTCGGCTCCGACTCCTTGCTCGACTGAGCCGCGAGGTGGTCACCGAGGTCGAGGACGCCTTCGCCATCGGGCGCCAGGATCAGGTGGCCGCCGTCTGGCGCTTCCACCACGGGCTGGACAACTGGGTGGTGCAGGCGCGGCACCAGATTCTGGTCGAGCACCTGAACCCGGCCGAGCCCGCACTCCGCCTGACCCACGAGGCCTCGATGACCCTGGTGTTCAAGGCCCTGATCCGAGCCGCGCTCCACCATCCCGACTTCAAGCGCCTGATCCGCGCGCACAGCCAGGCGGGACGCCGGCTGAGGGTCAAGGACAACGGCCATTTCGCCATGACCGCGCCGTTCGCGAGCCGTCTATTCCGCGACCACACCGACAGCGAGATCATCAAACACCAGGTCATCGTCCGAGGATTGGCCTGGGGAGGCTATCACTATCGCCGCCTGACGCCGCCGGCGTGACCATCGCGACCAGGCGATTCGACACCCGGCGGCCCGCCGGGGCACATCCCCGGCAACGGGGGGCGCATCGGGGGACGGGAATCCCCCGAACAAACCGTTGCGTCCGTGCCACACGGCGTTTTTCCAGCCACCCTAATCTCTTGCGCGACAGGAGCTTCACTGATGACCGCGTCTCAGCCATCACCCACACCGCCAACGATCCCGAGCCCCCTTCCGCTCGACTGGCTCGAACGCGCCGCCGCCCTCCCCGGCAAGACCCTGCATGTCGCCCTGGCCCTGTGCTGGTGTGTCGGACAACGCCAGCACCTGGTGGTCCGCCTGCCGCGCACCGCCCTCGCGCGCTTTACGGTCTCGCGCGATGCCAGCTACGACGCCCTGCGACACCTGGAGCAGGCGGGACTGATTACCGTCTTCCGGCACGTCGGGCGTAGTCCAGAGGTGACGCTGCTGGACGGGCACCCATCACGACGGCGGGTTCGCACGCCTCTCGTCACCCCCCTGATCAGGCCTCGACGATCAGGAACAGCTCACACTCCAGGCCCGGAAAACGCTCTTTGAGGACGTCGAGGAAGGCCAGTACCTTCGAGGTAGCCGGCACGACATGCGCCTGGGGTTGAACACGGGTTCCGTTCTTCACCGCCGACAAGGAGGTGGCATAACCTTGCGCCGTCAGCCAGTCAGCGAGTTGCCGCTGACTCAGATCCGCCGCCGCCAACCCCCACAGACGCTTCTGATAGGCCGCCAGGAACACCCGTTTCGCCACGCCGACATAGCCCTCCTCCTGGGTGAGATGGCACCGCCCCGTCCGGCCAGCGCCGGGCGCCGCCGTGCGATCACCCGGCTCCGGCACCGAGCGTCGTTGACGATTGGCCACCCGAAACCCCCGGAAGGCTTCCCAGTCGCTCAAATCATCCACGGTCTTCAAGCAATGGGTCTTGCGCCACTGGTCGAACAGCGTCCGGGTCAGGGCCGCCTCCTCGACCCTAACCCAGGGCTCCGTGTCGAAGGCGAGGTGAGCGATCCCGGTGTCGCCGACCTCCACCATCCGGCCACTCGCCACCACGGGGCGACGCTTGAAGTCGTACTCCGCGTTCAGGGCCATCTCGCGCCGTTCGAGTTGGAGGTCACCATTGAGCACGAGCTGATCACGCATCGAGATGAACGACTCGTAAGCGAGCTTTTGCCCCGGCGTGCGGTTGAGGATGAGATTGACCATGAAGGCGTTCTCATCCGCCACGTCGGGACCGGGCTTGATCCCGCCCTTGGCCGTGACGATCGGGAACGCGCCATCCGCCTCGGTGGTGACTTGCAGCCGGGTCCGGCCGGCGAAGAGTTGCCACACCTGATGCTTGTTCTCCAGCATCGGCGAGCCCGGCGCGACCCGCTCGACGAGGGCCTGGAAGCGACGACACAGCGGCCCACTCAGATCGAGCTGATCCAGGGGCACATCCACCAGGAACCCATCGGTGGTGACCGAGACCAATGTCGCCTCGGCCGGCAGTTTCCACAGGATCTCACCCAGCACGGCTCGGATGAACCCACACACCAAGCCCGCCACGGCCACTTCCGACACCCGCGATGGCCCCACGACGACACTCGCCAATTCTCGCGGTCCGAACACCCGCTTCCCCTTGTAGCCCTGCCCGGTCTTGCCATAGAGGGCACAACTGAGCGTCTTGATGAATTCAAACGGCAGGCTCTTGCGCCGATACACTCCCCGCAGGCTCCGCATGACCTGCATGAAGCTCTCGAACAAGCGATACCCTTCATCCCCCTGAGCGGGCGGCGGAAAGGGCAGGGTCACCTGATCGAACCCCCACGCCACCCCCATCCCGCCGGCCTCGCACGGCCGCGCCTGCCCGCTGCGATCGAAGACCGTCTGGCGCGCCATCCAGGGGATGACGATCCCGTATTGGATCGTCAGCGTCGCCCCCATTGCCCGCGCCAGTTCGATCTCGGGGGCCGTACAGAGGCACTCACCCTGCAGCGGAAACAACAGACCGCGATCTTCGACGACCACCGGCAGACAGGGCCGCTGGGTCTCCGGGGGAAACGCGAACTCGACCAGGGCGAAACCGGCAACGTGACCGATGAAATCATCGACCCGGGTGCTCATGAAAAACCGGTCGTAATCCAGCACGAACAGATAGGCGAGTCCGGACAAGTAAGCCCCCGACAAGTCGGGATCGTAATAGCGCCGCCGCTCGGTCGGCCCATAGACGAAGCACTCGTTGCGCCCACCGAGATAGGCATCCGCCAAAAACGGCTCCAGCCAGCGGCGAATGCGTTTGGGAAGACGTTTCTTCTGGGTGCGGACGCGATCGCGCTGGGTATCCCAGCGCGTGAACGACGTAACCTCGTCATTGAAGGCGACGGCGAGGGCGACACCATCCAGACGGATACAGCGCTCCGCCACCCGCACCGCCAGCCCACTGATCGTCGTCGACAGATGCCGATGACCCAGCCCGAGATGGCGAGCCGCGAACCACCACACCCACAACCCATAGAGGACGGCGATCTCCGCGTCGCGCAACCCGTAAGCCTCGAACTGAGGACAGGCATCACGCTGGAAACGGGCCATGGCTTCTTTGGTATGGCCCGCCGGCAGCTCCAGCTTCGGGATCCCCAGCCACTGCCCGAGACCCGCCAGCGACTGGCCAGCGGGCGCCAGCCGACTGGCATCGACCAGCCGCACATTCAGCCACTTCGGCTCATAGACATCGCCCACCACCGCCTGATAGCGCCGCTTCAGGGATTGCTCGCGCGCACCCGAGAGCGGCAGTTCCACCTGTGCCGGGCGCCCGATGGTCACCAGGGAACCGCCCACCCCGTCGAGCTGCGGTCGCAGGTGTTTGAAGTCGGCAAAGACGGTGATATCCGCCCGCGTAAAGAAGCCGCAGAGCACGACTTCAACCGGCCACTCCGTGACAATCCCATCCTCCAAGGCCGCCTCCAGCAGATCGTTGAGGGCCTGACTCAAACGCGGACGCTCCCGCACGGCCGCGCCGCCGCGAACATGGATGACCTGGCGCCGCGCTTCACCCGTCGGACCAATCAGGTGGAACTGGACGCTGAGCAACTGATTGCGCCCCTGGCGCGCGAACTCCCATTCCGCGTCGAAACCGATCCAGACGCGAGCCCCCAGACCCCGAGCCGGCCCGCTCGGCAGGGAGAACGCTGGCGGCTGACCCACAGGACGCAGGCCCACCCCAGCAAGGCCGTCCAGGACACTGGCCGGGAGCGGCGCCAGCGGAGGCGCGACCGCTGGAGCGAGCGGAACCTCGGAGTCGACCTGCGCCGCCCGCATCAGCGGGGCAAAATAGGCATCGCAAAACGCCAGGAGACTCGCCTCACCGTCCAACGCCGGATCGGCTGGCCGGGCCGCTGACGCCCCCAAAACCCGTCGCGGCGACGGATCGACGCCCTGAAAACCCACGCTCCCGGCGCGAGGAGCGGTTTCATTGTTCACGTTATATACCCCCATGACGAAAGTGAAACCGACGGCGACAAAAAAAGAGCCGCCCTTCGGCGGCTCTTCCAGCGGGCTCCATCGCCCCCCCTCGCGGGATCAAGGAACCCAGGGGGACCACCGGCGACGGATGGCTCGCTCGTGGACGCTGTCGGCGGTTACGCCGCCCCTTCCTCATTGAGGTGCGCATAGTCAGGCTGCTGGGCGTGACGCGGATCGTTGAGGATGGCATTGAACTCGCCGAGCACGCGCTCGAACTGATTCTGGCGAAGCTCCGGATCTTGGGCTGGAATATCGATCCAGCCGATCATTTTGCCGCGATCGTTCAAGAGCCCCACCCCGTTCTCAAACCCAACGACTTGCGCAATCAGCGCGATCAGCACGCTGTTCATGTTTGGCAACAGCACGGCGCGAATGGTTTTACTCATCAAACTATCCTCACAATAAACAACTGGTAAATGGCGGAATCTCGACCGAGAAACCCGCTCGACCTTGGGCAGCGACATCTCACGCTAGGCCATCGCGACCCTCCTCGCCGGGACCCGGCGGCAGATATGACGCGAAGACATCGCCCACCACGGCGGCGGTGGCCGCGAGGCGGGCATCGGCGGTGACGATGTAGCGTTCGGTCACCTGGACACTGGAATGACCGAGCAGGCGACTGACGTCGCTGAGCGAGCGCTGTTGAGCGGCCAGGGTCGCGAAGGTGCGCCGTAGATCATGGATCCAGAGCCCGTCGATCCCGGCCTGTGCGAGCACGCGACGGAACGCGCGTGAGGGGCGCGTCATGTGACCGTCCCCCCGTCCTGGAAACAGCCAGGCGTTGCGCTGGTGCTCACGCAGTTGAGCGAGGATGCCAATCGCTGCCGGGGAGAGCGGCACCAGGCGCGATCGACCGTTTTTGGTGTCGGGCAAGCGCAGCAGATTCCGGGCAAAATCGACATCCTCCCAGCGAGCGCTGAGCGCTTCGGAGAGACGCATTCCCGTCACCAGGAGCAAGTAGACCAGCGCGCGCACCAGGGGAGGCGCGTCACCGAGCGCGTCGAAGAAGGCGGGATACTCGTCCTCGCGTAGAATCCGCCCCCGGTGGTTACGCTCCTGAAACAAAGAGAGTCCCAACGTGGGATTGACCTGGAGCACACCATGTTGACAGGCTCGCTTGAAGATGACCTTGAGCAAGGCGATGATCCGGTTGATGGTCGCGGCGGCATATCCAGCGGCGGCCAGTCCATCGATGAACCGTTGCAGCTCCGCCAGCGTGATCGAACCGAGCGCGCGCTCACCCAGAGTCGGACGGATATGACGATTGAAGCGCGAGAGCGTCGAGCGCCAGGAACGCTGCGCATGTTGGATGGCGAGCAGGTGGGAGCGATCGAAAAACTCGCCCAACACCACGGCCAGCACGCGCGGATCCACCCCCTGAGCGAGCAGTTCCTGATACTGCGCGGCCTGGAACACGGCCATCGTCAAAGATAAGCGTCGACACCGCGACATCAGTCCGCTCTCCCGAGCGTCAGACTACGCTTACGACCGGTGAGCGGGTCGCGGTAGCGGAAGATGTAGGTGCGGCGACCGGAGGGATACGTGGCGAGGAATAAGCCCGTGATACCCGCGATGGGACGCTCGGTTTGCCGCCGAGCCGCAGCACGGGGCGGCGGCAGCGGAATAGGAGAGAAGGTTGATTTCATGCGTACCTCTGAGGGCCGTGTGAGTGTCAACGGCGGTCAGCATACGCAGGCTCAGATGGCCTAAACAGGGGGCCGGAGACTCGTAGACCCGGCAAGGACAGGACGGCGGGACATCAAACACCGGCCTGTAATGAGCCAGTTAGAAGGCTAAGTGATTGATTTAAGATTCCAGAGTCGCGAATGGACGTCGCGTCAGATCCAGGTCTAAACAGAGGAACCGACGGGCCTAGGGCGGAGAATAGCCCGTGTAGATCGCGGTGCCGGTGCCGACTGTCGCGGCAGACCAGAACCGCACAACGCGCGCGGGAGGCGTCGCCGTGTCGAGCCGCCGCCAGCCTCGGAAGGGGACGAACCCAAGCGAACCGGGGTGATGTCGCTTGGGTGCGGCAACGGCTTGGAGTCCTGCCGCACCGCCTGAGCGAGGAGGAGACTCCTGACTCAGGACAGTGCAACGGGTTATCAGGACGGACGGGGTGCCCGTGTCTTGTTGAAATGCTCAATGATCGTTAGCATCGGCCAATTCGCTCGTTTGGCGCGCCTCACGACACGTCTACTGAGGCTTTCGATCTCTTCACGGAGCATTCGGGAAGAATCTTTCATATCAACAGCACGCTCAAATTCGACCATCTTTTCCCAATGCAGCAAGCCCAGTCGCTCAGCTGTAGTGACTTTGATATCGAGCAAGTGACGAAGCGTCTGGGGACGCAGATGTCCAAATAACTCAAAGCACATCAACCCCATCGATTGTGTAAATTGGCGAGCAATAGATCGATAATCATTATTGAAAATATCCCTGTGACGTTGAGGGCTGGGCGCCAGATCAACCTTACTGAACACCCCATCAAAAGCGTACAGTCGCTCAAGAAACGTCTCAGTACGCTTTACGATTTCAGCAGCGTACACTGCCTGGAAAAGGCCGAGCCAAAGCATCTGCTCAATCTCATGGATAAGAGCGCCTGTTGTTGAGTGAATAGCCTCGGCGGTTTGGGTGAATTCTTCTTTGGACACATACCGCCCAATTTCACGGTGGCGGGCAAAGACCCCTCCCGCTCGACCCCAGAAATGAAAAGCACGCACAGCGACGCGATAGGGTTCAAGGCAATCATTCAAGAAGGCTTTTTCGGACTCGGACTCGGACTCGGACTCGGACTCGGACTCGGACATGGAGACGATCAAATCGCGCAAACCCTGTTCAAGCTCTTCTAAGATCGAGTCCAGCGATATTGAGTGATGCAAGACGCGGCCATAATCAGATTCAAGCAGTTTTTTGAGTGAGAGATTGACCTTTTTATGGATTTTCTCGTAATCCGGCTGACGCATATTCTGAGAGCACGCGACTAGATCCTGCTCAAGAAGCTTGAGTTGACGAGAGCCCCTCCAATACACCGAGGAAAAAGAAGAAAAGTCGACCACGGAATCATTCATGCTATTTTCCTTATACAGTCTGAATAACGATCTGTCAGGCGCCAGCGTCACACCCTACACCCTCAGTCCCATATCATATCTATGATCCGACCGGGTTGTTTCCCAAGACGGTGAACGACATCACGCGCGCGGATCGCCACCGATCAAGGCGGACTTGAGGGTTCACTCATCCAGCCCCTGTCAAACATGTAAAGGCCCACTCCAGCGTCCTGGAGTGGGCCTTTTTCGTTGATCGCTCAGAACCGGGCAATGACCCAGACGGTCATCTCGGCTCATGTCCAGGAGATCCTTCCATGAAACGCACATCGCGTACCCGGCTGTTACCACCAGACACCCAACGCGCACGGATCCTGACGGAGGAGGACCAGACCCTGATCGCCCAGGCGATCCACTGTCTGGAACGCCACTATCTGGTCAAACAGGACGCGCTCACCAGCCCGGAGGCCACTCGCGACTATCTCAAACTGCGCCTCGCGGGCCTCGCCTATGAAGTTTTCTCGATCCTCTTCCTCGACAACCGCCATCGCGTGATCCTCTACGAGGAGCTGTTTCGCGGCACCCTCGACGGGGCGAGCGTCCATCCGCGCGAGGTGATCCGCCGGGTGATCGAGACCAACGCCGCCGCCGTCATCTTCGCCCACAACCATCCCTCGGGCGTGGCCGAACCGAGCCAGGCGGATCTGCGCCTCACCCAGCGCCTCAAGGACGCCTTGGCGTTGATCGAGGTGCGGGTGCTCGATCACGTCATCGTCGGCGATGGCGCGGGTGTGTCCTTCGCCGAACGCGGGCTGCTGTAGCCCGGACCGCGAGGGCGTCAGAGTCCCCCCCGGTCACGGCCATATCATGTCTATGATCCAGTGGGTCGTTTTCTGGCCCTAACGATCGATCGCGCGACCTGGTCTCGCCAACCACCAGGCGCCCCCTCGAACGCCCGTTCCCAGTCACTGGAGCGGGCGTTTTTCTTTGATCCATGATCAGGAGTTTGTGCGATGACCAAGGCTACCAGCCCCGCCCCCGAACCCATCACCCCGATCGCCCAGCACAGCATCCCCAAGCTTAGCGAACGCGCCATCGGCCAGATGACCTATCAGATCGGCGTCGGCGACTCCGGCACGGTCTACCTCGCGGTCACGGCCAACGAAGGCGGCGGTTACTTCAGCGCCGAGTGGGTCGCCTTGCCCCGCCTGCAGGAGCGGCTCGCCGCTTACCGAGACAGCGGACAGTCCTTCCCGACGCCGGTGTTGCGGGCCGCCTACAGCAACCGTTCGATCAACAACGGCGGCTTCCTGGCCGCGATCCTGCGTCATCTTGGCCTGCTCAAGCCCGGCGATCCGGCCCATCAGCATGTCCTCGCCGAGGGCTGGAGCGACTGGGAAGCGACCCAGCGCCAATACCGGGCGGATGGAGCCTGTGTGGCGGTGGCGGCCCCGGATCCGATGGCGAAACCGCTGACGCGCCAGCGCCAACGCGCCAAGCGGGCCAGCGCCCCGTCATGAAGCCCTTACCGTCACCGCTGTTCAGGAGTGCCCATGTCCACCTTACAGCCCATGGTGCGGTGTCCTTCTGGACATCGGCGAACGTTTCCCCTCGTCACGCCGCTCGCCAGCGCGCGAGCGGTCCGTGTGCCGCCCCGATCCCTGTTGTCCTTGTTCTCGCTCACCTTCGCCCTCGGAGATCTCATCATGACCCTTACCACCGCGTCGACCGCGCCCGAGTCGCCGCAACCCCCGCTGTTTCCACTCGGGCGCCTGTTGGCCACGCCCCATGCGGTGCAGGTGTTGGCGACCCACAACGTCGACACCCTGTCGCTGCTCCAGCGCCACGTCCAGGGCGACTGGGGCGAGCTGGATCCCGCCGATGTCCAGGCCAACCAGGACGCGTTGCACGACGGCGCGCGGCTGTTCTCCAGTTACCGCCTCAGCGAGGCGGTGCGGGTGTGGATCATCACCGAGGCCGATCGTTCGGCCACCACGGTGCTGATGCCGGAAGACTACTGAGGAGGTTCGCCATGCCCATCACGCGCGATCTCGCCCTCGGCGCCTGGGTCGTCACGCTGGATCCGGATGCGCGGGAGTTCTTCGAGGAGCGGGCGGCGGTCGTCGAGTATGACGCGGGGTTACCGCGCGACGAGGCGGAGGCGCTGGCCCGGACACTGACGCTCGCTTATCTGCAACGCCGGGAGGCCCGCGATGGTTCGGATCGATCGACCGAGTGAACTGGGGCGGGTCGGCGAGCCGGCGATCCGCACCTGGCTGGAGGCGCGGATGGGGGAACTGTTCGCGGAGGGCTTGGCGGTGAGCTTCTGGCGGCTGGATCCCGAGGAGGCGGTCTTGCCGGCCTGCTGGGAGGCGTGCTGGGGACGGCGGCCGCACGCGCACGAGACGCTCGATGACCTCTTCGCGGTGGTCGAGTACGTCGAGGAGCAGCCGACCTTCTATGCCCTGGTGGTCCCGGCCAACCACGAGGCCGACCTGATCCTGATCGTGCCGAAGTCGGCCACGCTCGATCCGGCCTTCCGGAAGCGGCTGGCGGCGGACAGTGTCCGCGCTAGCCCTTCCTGACGACCACCGCCCCGGGCATGGACCGGGCGCCAGAAGCGCGTCACCGGCGCACGGAGGCGTCATCGCGTGATGGCGGTGCCGTGGTTGTTCATCACCACGGTGCCGCCCCCGTCGGCCTGACCAGATCCAGGGACTGGAAAGACGAGGAACCGCCCCCGGCAACACCCGCACTCCGATGACGCGCTCGTCCCCTGGCCTTCTTCTTGAACCTCGAACAGCCGCCGCTCAGGCGGCTTCTTTTTTTCCATGGCCCTTTCGATCGGAGGCTCTCGCCATGACGACCACGCCCCCCATCCCGTCACGTTTCAAATTCACTCAGAAGCGGATCGATCAACTCCCACCCCATCCCAAGGAGGCCCGTGCGACCGAGGGCGAGTACAGCGATACCGAGGTGGCCGGACTCAAGCTGCTGGTGTCGAAGAGCGGGCGCAAGTTCTTCTACTTCCGCTATAGCGTCAACGGCCAGAAACGGGCGGTGAAGCTCGGCGAGCAGGGCGCCTTGTCGGTGACCGAGGCGCGCCAGCAGGCGCTGGAACGCCGCTATCAGCTCGATCAGGGACGCGACCCGCAGGCCGAGAAGATCGCCTTACGGGCGATCCCGACCTTCGCGGAGTTTGCCTTGCAGGAGTACCTGCCCTACGCGCGCCAGCACAAGCGCAGCGCCGATTCGGATGAGAGTAAGTTGCGGGTCCATCTGCTGCCGCGCTTCGGCGCCCAGCGCCTCGACACCCTCACCACCCGTGACCTTCAGCGCTACCACGGCGAGATCAAAACCAGCCATTGCGCGGCCACCGCCAACCGCCATCTGTCGCTGCTGGCGAAGCTGTTCAAGCTGGCGGTGTCGTGGGAGCGTCTGGCCAAGAATCCTTGTCTGGGGGTGAAGAAGTTCCAGGAGAACAATCAACGCCATCGCTATTTGAGTCAGGACGAGCTTCAGCGACTGTTTCAGGCGATGGACGCGGAGCCCAATCAGGTCATCGTCGCGGCGTTGAAGTTCCTGCTGTTGACGGGGATGCGCAAAGAGGAGGCGCTCCAGGCGCGCTGGGAACACGTCGACCTGGACCAGGGGACGCTGTTTCTGCCTGACACCAAGAGCGGGCGCTCGCGCTATGTGGTCCTGAATCCGGCGGCGCTGGCGTTGCTGCAGGCCCAGCCGAGGCACGAGGACCATCCCTATGTCTTTCCCGGTCGGGTGGCGGGGCGGCCGGTCAACAATCCGCAGAAGGGCTTCCGACGTCTGCTGGCGGCGGCTGGGATCACGAACTTGCGGATCCACGACCTGCGTCACAGTTTTGCGTCCCTGGCGGTGAATGCGGGGGCGACCCTCTATCAGGTTCAACATCTACTGGGGCATGCCAGCGCTCAGACCACCCAGCGCTATGCCCATCTCAGCGATGACGCCTTACGCACGGCCTCGGCGGCGGTGGCCACTTCCGTGACCCAGGCGACCCAGAACCCGACGGCGGCGAATCCATCGGATTCATCGGATGGGGGGCCGTAAGCAGGCGCGAGGCGTCGCCAGCGGGATCGCATGAGGAGGGCTCCGGCTCCTCATGCGGTTCTTGTGGGCTCTCGGGGATTTCCCGTGGTAGCTAGCCCATTAAAACATCAGTCCATGACTGGCGCGTCTGCGGATGTGTATCACGGTTCGATGACGGAGCGCTCCAACGTAACCATTCGAGTGACTTCGAGAAATATTTTCTAAAAGCAACTAGTTAAAAATAGTAGTGATTCTTATTTGTGCTGAAGCGGCGTATGTTTTTGGTGGAAACAGGAACTAAAGCCAGGAGTCCGAACCCTTGATAGTATCTTCAATCATTTGATCTAAAATGATTTTTACACGTAGCAAAACTCGATTTGATCTGTAATCGTTGGGTTCGAAGCCCCCCGTTCACCGAACGCGCATGAAAAGTTTAAAGCCTTGAAGTTTAAAGACTTTATTCAAGAGCTATCGAGAGCCTGAAGACCCTTCTTTTTTTATCTTTTTTATCTTTTTTTATCTTTTTCAAGAAACTTCCTCGACCCGCCTCAAGCGGGTCGGGGATCTTAAGTCGTCAGGCCATCACGGCCTCGATCAGCCCCAAGGGCGTTTCACTGTCTCGAACAGGCGGCGAAACTGTCGAAAATAGGCCCATCCTTTAATAATCCCGCAGTTTCGCCACGCACCAGCGGATCGCCATCCCCGGATCGTTGACGCACCGGATCGCTTCGGTCATCGGGACGACCGCCGCGTTGGCGGGCGTCGGGTCACTCGGGCGGGCTCCAAGGCGCGATAGCGATAGCCACCCCAGGCCGGACCGCGATACAGGTAGTGGTGCCGCTCGATGTCGCTGTCGGTGTAATCGCGAAACAGCTTGGTCACGAATTGAGCTGTGACGTCATAGCGACCATCCGGCTCACACCGGACCCCGCGCGCGGACTCGCCGACGAGCTGGGCCGACACCTGGTAGAGGGGATCCCGCCGCGAGACGTCCTGCAACGCCTCCAGCACCAGCGTTCGACCCAGCGCTCGTGGAATCTTCAGGGGACCGTCATAGCCGGGCGTGTCTTGCGCCCGACAGGCCGCCAGGCGCTGATGCAGGGCGCGCACCAGGGCGTCATCGAGTCCTTTGACGAAGCGCCAGCCCGGCCGTTGATGGTTGGCGCGCAGCATGGCGAACGCGCTCTCCAGGTCGATGACCACCTCGTTGGCCAGTTCCCAGGCGACCTGGATCAGCGAGCCTTCATGGGTCCGGGCGCGTCCATCCAGCGCGAGGAGAGAGGCCAGCGCCTCGAAGGGGGTGGCGGCCTCACCCGTCTCGACCAGGCGGATCAGGCGCTGTTCCAACGCCTCGACCAGGGACTCGCGCTGTTGCTCGGCCAGCGCGGTTGCCGTCTGGAAGGCCGCCCCCAACGCCGGATCCGGCGGCGGTTCGCCGACCTGATAGTGGAGGATCTCGCAGGGCTCCAGTTGGGCGACCAGGCGCGCGCGCAGGGTTTCGAGCGAGCCGTAGTGATTGTCGGTATCGAGTCCATAGAGGTAGGCGAGCCACCCCGGATGATTGGGGAGCACCTCGACCGTCCCATCCGGGAGGACGCGCGCCAACAAGAGATCAAAACCACTGAAACACCGATAGGTGGCATTCAACCGCTTGACGCGGGACAGCACCATCGGCGCGGTCAGGGAGGGTGAGGTGTCCGTTAGCGCCATCGCGGCCAGCCAGGTGCCATGAACCAGGGTCTGCATGGTCTGCATCCGGGCGCGTTCGTCGGCGATCACCCACGGGGCGGCGGCCTCGGGCAGGCGCTCCAGGTGGAGAAAGACCTCGGGATTGCACTGGCGAAACCGTCCCAGGAACTGGCACAGCTCGGCGCTGTGGACCGGCCCGATCAGGTGCACGCAGCCGAGTTGGGGATTGTGCAGGTTGATCCCTTCATCGAGCAGTGAGGTGGTGAGCAGGAGCTGACAGTCCGTGACCAACTCGGTGGCCAACATCTGCTGGATGTCTTCCTCGTCCTGGATCTTGCTGTGAACGACCAGGCAGCGATACCCGTGAGCGCTGAAGAAGGCTTCCAGCTCATGCAGGACTTGGCTGTCATTGAGGCGGATGACGTTGAGCGCCTCGGGATCCAAGAGGTTCTGGCGGATCAGGGTCTGGGTCCAGGCGCGGAGATCCACGTACTCCACGATCGCCACCTGGCGTACCCAGGGCGCGGGTTTGCGCACGCGGATCCACTGGTCGATCGGGATCTCCAGCAACGCGGGTTGCAGGGTGGCCGAGAGCCCCAGGAAGCCGCCGAAACCGCCCGATTGCCCGAGGGTGGCGAGGGCATCGAGGATCCCTTGCAGGGCCTTGGGACGGTAGCCACCGGCCTGATAGAGCTTATGGACCTCGTCCATCACCAGGAGGTAATCGTCACAGCCACCCGCCAGCCGGGCGACGATGGCGCCGAGTTGGTCGTAGGTGGCGATGATCGGGGGTTGGAGGTCGGCGAGCGGGCGCTGGCCATGGACGAGTGTCAGATCACGGTCGGGCCGGGTGGCCGCGAGTTGCTCGACCTGACTGACGGTGGGCAGCAGCAAGATCAGGGGCCGCGCGGGGGCCAGGTGATCGAGCACGTAGGTGGTCTTGCCAATACTGGTTCCGCCTTCGAGGATGACGCACCGCCCCCCGGAGCACCGGGGGGCGATCGCTCAGCCATTCGTCGGCGCTCAGTTCCAGGATCTCCAGGGTTTCCAGCTCATCCAACGGGCTCACCCATACCTCACGCCTTCATCACGATCATCGACTGGGTCATCAGAAAGATAATGAGAGTTGACTAAGTGCGAAATCTTTTAGATCAAAACGTCAAACAACGATCCAGGGTTCAGACTCCTGGCTTTATTTCAGGGCTCCACCAAAAAATACGCCATTTCCGCGCAAATAAGAATCGCTTTATCTATTTTTTAAGCTTCTAATATTTAAGATAATATCACTTAGAACAACTCTAAGGATGACACGTTCTTCGAATGGAGTGGCGGGTTTGGTGTCCGTCGATCCCGTCATCGCCGCCTTCGCGGCGGGCTTGGACGCGGACGCACGGGAGTTCTTCGAGGAGCGGTCGGTGATCGTCGTGTACGAGGAAGGCCTCTCGCGCAACGAGGTCGAGAGGATGGCCTAAGAACTGCCCCGGCGCTATCTGCGACCCTTGGTGGGCCGGATCCCAAGCGCGACGCACGGGGGTGAATCCGAGGGAGCCTGAGTCCGACGCGACCGGAATACGCCCGGAACGCGTTCCGTGTGAGGGCTTGTCGGGGTGGCCTTCACGCCTAACCTCCAGCCGGACCTCGGGTTCGGCTGGATTTTTTTGGTCGCGGAGCGTCAAGGTTGACGGACTGGCTGTTCGTCAGACGCTGCCGGGGGGGGCGATCATGAGGAAGTCGTCTTCGGACGGGGCACGCCAGCCATCAAGTCAGCCCAAGTGACTCGCCGGTGGCATCGTGAAAAGGCGTCGATGGGTTCTTCTCGTTGACTGTCAGTCAAGCAAGAGTGCAAGAATCTGCCCGACGTGCTCGTGTTCTCCATCGGGGTACCAGATCGGCGAGACATGTGCTTCGGCGAGTCGGTCATCGATGGTCTTCTTCTTGTCCATGTCATCCGGGCTCGCGAGCAGGGCATAGTGGTGCGGGAGGTTGTCTAGTCCCTCGTGTTGCGCGACGCGCATCAACGTCAGGATGGTCCGATCCACGGAAAGACTGCACCCAAGAAAGAGAAAGCTGTAGCTGACGAAGAGCCGACGCAGAAGCTTGGGCAGTGGGAAAGTCATGTTGATGTCCCCGCCGTTGCCATAGGCAGCATCGTATTCATCCTTGTTCAGAACGCGCTCGGTCGCGTTGTCGAGATTGCCATGAAGCTTCAGCAGGTAGCGTTCGCCGGCTGGAATGGCTCGGAAGAACGCGCTGGAACGCCCCCTGCCTGTAACCTTTTCGACGAACGCCTTTCCGTCGCTTTCATAGGCCCGTTCGAGCACTCGGTCGAAATTGGTGGTGATGGCGCAACTGTCGAACAGGCGCGGAAGCAGAGTCACGGCACCGGTGATCTCATCCGGGATCTGAAAGTCGCGCTCGAAGTCCAGGTTGAAGCGGTTTCCCCCAAGGTCGGTGACAAGGTCGTTCATCACTCCCTCGTAATCGTCCATTTCTTCAAGACGAATCCGGATCGCCTCACGATCGAGCCGAGTATCTCCACAGAGATTGAGAAGATACTCTTTCCACTCCGGGCATCCCGCGCCCTTGGACATGCCGGCACCCACGAACGGGATGACGAAACCGCGTTGGCAAGCACGCTTCAGTTCCTCGAATCGAGTCAGATTGCGCGGGAACTGGTCGGTGTTGAGGATACGGGCCTTCTCCTGCTGATCGAACCGCTTGGCTTCCTGTTCATAGAGCTTGCGGTCACCAAAATAGAAGGCACGGCTGGGCTTCGCCAGAGGGATTTCCTCGTCGCCGCGTTTGCAGATGACCTGAATGTCCGTGATCTCCTCATCGTCGATGGTTGCGTCGAAGCGGGAGTGCTTGCCGACGCCAGCGAACTCATCGAGCGTGGCTTCGTGATCGAAAGGTCGTTGTGGACGCATCGGCATCGGTCAGGCTTGCGTGGTGAGTTCGGCGACGAGGGCTTCGAGGAGATTCGCGGCGGTGGCGCGGGAGGTGGCGAGTTGGGCTTCCAATTGGTCGACCAAGGCCATCAGTTGATCCACTTTGGCCACGATCCGCTTCTGCTCAGCGAAGGGTGGAATGGGGACTAGAAAGTCACGCAACAATCCAAGATTCAGACCTTCGTAGGCGATGCCACGGAGGTTCTCCTCGACCCTGCCCTGAAAGTATGGAGACGCAATCACAGTGAGGATGAATGCCGGGTCAATCTCCGTATGGACGGGAATCACGGCGACCTCGCGTGCGATGTTGTATCCCTTCAAGTCCGGGGGGACCACGGCGCATCCGCCGAGAGTCCCGCGAACGTTGATTAGCACCTCGCCCCCTTCGAGTATGGTTCGACCATACTCAGACGAGAGCTGCTCCGTCACCTTCCGAATGCCATTTAAATCGATTCTTCGGAAGCGGACGTTGCTACACCGAAGAATGAACACTCCATCCTGCTGAGGCTCGGCACCAAGTTTGATGACGCCGTAGGAAATGCCTCGTGTCGGGAGCAGGATGGAGCCGAGTTGTGAAAGTGACCATCCACTTGGGAGATCGAATGGGAGCTTGGCCTGCTCGTTGCACTCGGACGATCCATTTCCAGTCTTCTTGGGCGGGGCGCCTGAGTGAATCCGTTGGAGAATTGTTTCGCCAGGTTCGTCGCCGGGGTTCTGGGTGACGAGTTTTCCTTGGACGGCGAGGGTGAGGATGGACTTTCGTAAGTCTGAAGGTTGAATGCTGAAGGATGAATGGAAGAGGAAATCGAGGTTGGCCGGGGTGGGCGCGTCGGCAAAACGGGCCAGCGACGCGCGTGCGAGCGCGGTGTACCGCGTCTCCCGTTCCTCCTGCTCCGCCTCCAATCGATCACACAACGCCATCAACTCATCCACCTTCGCCACGATCCGCTTCTGCTCGGCAAGCGGTGGAATGGGAATAGGCAGCGAAAGGAATGCACTGCGCGCAATACCGCCAATAATTCCGGTCATTCTGGCGGCAAACCCCTTAAAGAACGTTGGCGCTTGATAAACGTAGAAGATGTATCGGTGATGAATCCCCTCGCAGACCTCGTTCGCAAAAAGCTTGTTGCCGAAACAAATGTCGCGATCAGTAACCCCGATCTTCCGGCCAGCACTTCCGCCTTCAGCACAAATCAAGACGGCGTTTGCAGTCGCCACCTTAAAGCGGGTATCACCCGGCGGGACTTTCAGCCCGTTGTCGTAAACCAATGCATCTCGGCCATAGCCGACATCCTTTGTTGCAATCAATCACTATGGACTAGAAGTCCATAGTATGGATTGCGGCTGAAAGCCGCGTTTCGGCTGAAGCCGACTGAAAGACACTCACTAAAGAGTGAGTCGATGGCGACTGAAAGTCAGCGTTTCGGCCGAAGCCGACTGAAAGCCGATGACTGAAAGTCATTCCACCACGAACTCGTCGTCATTGTGATTCGGGTGTTGACCATGATTTTCCAAATACTCCTGTATCATCTCATCCGTCACATGACCCGAACTAAAAGCGGCATACCCAATCCCCCAGAAATGTTTACCCCAATAGATTTTTCCAAGCTGCGGAAATTCTTCTTGTATTTTCCTTGATGATCGACCCTTACACAATCGAACAATATCGCTTACCGACAGTTTTGGAGGATAGGATATGTATAAGTGGACATGATCTTTACTGACTCGGCCTTTGATAATTTGAATATCGTTTTGGTCGCAGACTTGACGAATCAGATCCCGAATACGCAAACCAATATCTTTCGTCAATACTTTGTATCGGTATTTCGTAATCCAAATCAGGTGGACTTTCAAGTCATGAACAGTGTGCGATGCTTTTCTGTAAGACCTCATAAATGAGAGTATACTAAAAGTCTTGCACTAAAGTGCATAGTTTTTACTAACGAATTGATACAATAAATGATAGTGGCCTCAAGAATGGTAACATGTCATGCGCTAGAATCATGACAGCCACTCAAGCGATGGCTTTAACCCAGCGCGTTAAAAGCACTCGTGGAGCCATCACGTTGAGGTAGACCCAACACCGCTGTCATGAACCGCCATGTGCCTGTCGGAAACCGTGTCGTCATGGTTTTCGGTTGAATCAGTTTTCCGACCGTCTTTACCGGGCATTTTCAACGCCGCTTTCTGGGCCTTGTCGAGGTTATTCCCGCCGTGTCGAGAAACAGATCTGTTCCGACAGGTCGCGTCATGGCTGGCGTTTCACGAAATGGCGGTCTATGACATGACGGCTTGTTCTGCCTCTCCTCGTGATGCCCGCGTTGCTGACGGAGATGGGCCTTGATCCAGGCCAATTGATCGCGGAGGCCGGGCTCGCCCCATCCCTGTTCGCTGACTCGCAGAGCACCCTTGCCTTCGCCGACGTGGGCCGTTTGCCGCTCTAATGCACCGTCGCTGGACTTCCCGTCGCCGGTGGTGCCGCCACGACTCTGGCGCCGACGTCCTTGAGCAATCGCTTGAATTCCGGCGAGTCCATGATGATGGTTCCCGCTGCCGCGCGCAGGCGATCGACGGCCTCGGGGGGCAATACGAACGACGTCGGCTGCTGATTCAGATAGTCCAGCTCCGCCTTGTCCTTCAGCAGGGGGAACGACACATCGATGGCGTAGATCTCGGCTTCGGGAACGCGCAACGCGGCGGCGACTGCCGGATCCTTGTTGGCCGCATAGGCGGCCGAGTTGCGGATCCGGCGCAACGTTTGCCACCGCGCGGCCGTGTCTCTCAGCAGCTCGACCGCCTCGTAGGAAAAGGCGTCGATCGGCGTGCCGGCGGCTTTGAGCAGAATGTCCACGGTGCCGGGCGGGGCCTCCGACGCGTCCCAGTTGGTCGGAGGCGACGACAGTGAATTGACGCTGATCACGATGATCCGGCGCGCACTGTCGATCGGTGATGGCAGACCGGCATCGTGCAACGCCTCGAGGATTTCCAGCGAATCGAGCACCGCGCGCATGCCCACGTTGTCCGATATGCCGCCGTCGACGAGATGCAGGTAGGGCCGATGGACGCTATCGCGAAAGGTCTGTTCCGCCTTGAGCGAGCGAATCGCCCGTGCGGCGGGCCGGGGCGGGTTGTCGGAGTCGAGGAATGGCTTCACCCAACTGGGTGGGATCGACTGACAGGTACCGCCATAGTTATTGATCGTGACCGGCGAGAGCACCACGGGTACCGCCGACGAGGCGGCTGCGGCGCGGGAGAGCCGGACCGCATTGAGATCCGAGCAAACGACGTCGAAGACGCGCTGGTTGAAGACGAAACGGGAGCCGGTCGAGATGTCGGTGGCCGACGCCAGGATCAGCGGACCCTTGCCCCGGTTGAGATCACCGAATGTGGCACCGTTGAACAGGATTTCGTCGTAGAGTTCGGCCGCCAATTCGGAACGACCCCAGCCCGTCGCCCCCAGCTTGCCCCAATTAGAGGGACTGAAGGTGCGCGCGATGATCTCGCCCTGCACATCGCGCTTGAGGAAGCGTTGTTCGTAGTCGTCGAACAGCTTGTCTCCGTAGAGACCATAGGCAAGCGCCGTGAAGCTCCCGCCCGACACGCCGGTGATGACATCCACCGCGTCGAGCAGGCGGACCTTGTGGCCCTGCGGTCCGACCACCTCGGTGCGCCGCAGGAACTCCAGGACGCCATACGAGAAGGCGGCGGCGCGCGTGCCTCCGCCCGAGAAGGCGAGGATGACCAGGTTCTCCTGGTTTCTGTCCCGCGCCTGGCGCGTCTCGAAACGGTAGCCGGCGCCCGGGTCGGTCTGGGTGATCGGCGGATTGATCGGGCGGGTGGCGCAGCCGGCGAGCAGCAGCAACGAGGCCATCACCCACCAGGATCGCATGTGTAAGCCAGACATGATGTCTCCCGACCAGACCGCGACCGGCTACTGGCTCATTGGATGTTGCGTCTGCGGCCTTCAAGACGCGCGGCGCGCGCCTGCCCGAAGACCGCCTATTGTTGCTGGCCCTGCTGCGCGGCCCTGGCCGTCTGCTGTCGCGTTGCGGGAGGGCGGCAACCGCAGGATCAGCTCCAGGCAACATCCACTCGCTCGGATCTTGGGAACGAGCCAACGTGCGCAGAATACTCCGGTTGATGGTCGCTCCACCGGTTTGATTTCAGACTGAATATCGACGGTCCGACATTTGGGGAAAACCCGACCATGGCAGAGATGTTTGAGACGCGTTATCCGAATCTCGCGGCCTGGATTCATGAGCACGATGGTTGGATCGAAATCGGACGTGACGAGTACAGCCGTTCGCTCATCCGGATACTCGATCTAGGCGGGATGGTCTGGGAAGGGGAGGAGAAATACGCCTCGCTTGACGACGCATTAGCCGCGGCTGACCGGGCGATTGTCGAAAACCGGCCTTGAACTCGCGTCCTCAGCGGACAATTGCCCCTCGTGTGTCAATCACCATCGGTACGCTCGACGGGGCCAATGTCGAGATGCGCGAAGAGGTCGGCGCGGACAATTTCTTCCTGTTCGGACGCACCGCCGACGAGGTCGCGCGTCTCCAGGGCGAGGGCTATCGGCCCGCCGACTCTCTGACCGGCAACGCCGAGCTGGGAGCCGTCATGGCGCTGATCGGCAGCGGGCATTTCTCCGGCGGCGACTCCGAGGTCTTCCGCCCCCTGGTCTAGAACCTGGCCCAGTCGGATCCCTTCCTGGTGCTCGCCGACTATGCCGCCTATGTCGCCTGCCAGGAACGCGTCAGCGCCGCCTGGGCGGACCAGGAGCCGTGGACGCAGATGTCGATCCTCAACTGCGCCCGGAGCGGCAAGTTCTCCTCCGACCGCGCCATTGCGGAGTACGCGCGGGAGATCTGGGGGCTGCATGCCGTACCCATTCCGGTCTAAACCGCGACTGGTACGGCATGTGGCACCGCCATCTCACCCTGTCCGACCTGCCCAGGCACCGCGTTTTCGTCGGGTGCCAGCGCCACGGCGGACGGGGTCAACTTCTCTTCAACATCCTGCCCCGGAGGAGACCATGAGCGAGATCTCACACGAAGAAGGCGTGATCGTCACCATCCTCGAACGCTTCGAGAAGTTCCGGCTCCCGCGCGCGCTCGACATCAAGGCCAAGGTCGACCGCGGCGAGCCGCTCGACGACGCCGACATCGACCACCTCAAGCATGTGATCGAGGATGCCGAGCACATCAAGCCCTACATCGACAAGCGGCCCGAGTTCGAGAAGCTCTATGCCCGCGCGGTCCATCTCTACAGGGAGATCACCGAACAGGCGTTGAAGAACGAGCCGGGTGCCTGATCCAGACCATCAAGCCGATCCACGCCAGGATGGCCTGGATCAGCGTCCCCCAAACGTGCCCTTGATTGGCATGCGCCGGATCGCGGTTAGTCGTCATGGCCAGTCCCACGGCGATTGTCGATCAGGATATAGAGACTGATGAGCAGCACCCAGACGGGAAAGACCAGCAGGATGCCCTCGATGTGGCGGCCACTGAACAGGAGCAGCAGGGCCAACGGATATCCCAGGACGGCGATCCAGCGCGCCAGGAATCGGGTGCGCAGGGCCAGGGTCGAGGTGACGATCATGAACACGCCCGCCATCTTGACGGCATAGACGTTCATGATCTCGTAGGTGATGGCGCGCCCGAGTGCGAAGGCGGTCGAACCGACCAGTCGATCCGGCTCGGACGTATGCGCGATGATAAGTCCACCAGCGACGGCGGCCGAGAAGAAGAGCAGGGCGAGGAACAGGAGTCCGCTGCCGAGGAAGACGGTCGCGAAGAAACGATCTTCCCGTTCGCCCAACCGATCGCGCAACACGCCGATGAACCAGAGAAAGGCGATGCCGGCAAAGGGCACGAGATTGAGCGCCAGCGCCACCGTGTCGGCACGGGTCGCGAGCCAGGCACCCGCCTCCAGCGGATCGGCCGGGACCGCTTGGCGGAGCAGCAGGACGCTGGCCATCAGCAGGAGCGAAAACAGGATGCCGGCGACGGCGGCAGCGCGGGGCGCCCGCAGGTGCTCGCGCACGCGCCCTGTTGCTCTCTGGGAGTCAGGCCAGATCAAGGGAGAGCGGCTCTTTGAAGATCGCGCGAATCCGTGCCATCGACCGCGCGCTCGATGGCCCTCTCGATGAGTGATTCCGGTAACGCTGGCGCGTCTCGCGGCCGAAACTGGATTGAAAGAGATTCATGCGTCCGCCCTTAAAGAACCATCATCGCGCCCACATAGAGCGCCCCGACACCGAGCTGCACCACCGTGATGGGCACACCATAACGCGCAAAGCGCGCGAAGCTCACCCGCTCGCCCTGACTGGCGCAGATGCCGACGCTGACGATGTTGGCCGAGGCGCCGACCAGGGTGGCGTTGCCGCCGAGCGTGGCGCCGAACATCATGGCGATGAAAACCGGCAGGGTCGCCGCTGGCCAGTCGGTGAAGCCGGCGGCGAGCGCGACCTCGGGCACCGCCTCGGCGGCCACCAGATAGCCCTTGGTCATGACCAGCGCGGCGGCGACCACCGGGATGTTGGCCAGCAGGCTGGAGAGCATTCCGATCCCGGCGAGCAGCAACAGCGCGACCAGGGTCAGGTCGGCGCCGAACCAGGCGTAGAGTTGCAGCGACAGCCCTTGGAGCAGCCCGGTCTTGGTGAAGGCCTGGACCAGGACGAAAATGGCGCCGAGGAAGACCAGGGTCTTCCAATCGACGTCGCGCAGCACCGCGTCCACCGGCTCGACATGGGCGCCATAGATGACCAGCAGGGCCAGGGTGGCGCCGATGATGGCGACCGCCGGCGGTACGATGCGACTCGGCAGTGTCTCGCCGATCAAAAAGAGCACCACCATGACGACCAGCACTAGGAGGGCGAAGGTCACGAAACCCTTACGCTCGATGCGCGGGGCCGAGGCCTTGGGCGGCAGGGTCGCGCGTAGCCGCCAGATGTCCGGCATGAGTCGTGGCAGGAGCGGCAGGATCACCAGCACCGCCAGCAGACCACCCAGGCTCACCTGCTGAAGATACTGGGTGAAGGAGAGACCGATGGCGCTGCCGACCAGGAAGGTGGCCGGATCGCCGACCAGGGTCAGCATGCCGGCGGAGTTGCTGACCAGCGCGGCCAGGATCATGGGGGCGACGATGTCCACCTTGAGCGCGCGTGCCACGCCGATGATGATGGGGGCGAGCAGGATCACGGCGGTGGCATTGGGCAACAGGGCGCACACGGGGGCCACCAGCGCGACCAGGAGGAGCAGGAAGCGTTTGCCGCTGCCGCCGGTGGCGTACAGAAAGCGCGCGCCGATCCGCTCGAAAACACCCGTTTTGGCGAGTACGCGCGCGACCACCATGCCCCCGAACAGGAGCGCGAGCGGCCCACCCGCGACCTTGGACGCCTCCTGCAGGTCATGGCGGTCGAGCAGACCCAGCACGATCAGCAGACAGACCCCGAGCAGGGCCGCCACCATCATGTCCAGGATGTCGAACGCGATCAGCAGGATCACGCCGGCGAAGATCCCCACGATCAGCCAGATCTGTAGCGTGCTCATCGTTCGGTGCCTCGCGCGTCAGTCGATGGAGGGGGCGTAGAGCAGCCCGCCCTGGGTCCAAAGCCGGTTCAGTCCGCGCTCGAGACCGAGCGGGCTGTCCGGCCCCAGGTGGCGCTCGAACAACTCGCCATAGTTGCCGACGGCCTTGACGGCGCGCGCGGCCCAGCCTGGGGTGAGGCCCAGGGTCCGTGCGAGTAGGGCGCGCTCGTCGTGCGAGAGCCGCGACAAGGGGGTGCGCCCCTCGGCGAGCACCTGGTCCAGGTTGGCCTGGGTGGCGCCCCACTCCTCGGCCAGGATCAGCGTATGGATCACCCAGCGCACCAGAGTCGTCCATTCCTGGTCGCCACCCCAAACCACGGGCGCCAGCGGCTCCTTGGAAATCCGCTCATCCAAAATTCGCCAGGACTGACGACCACCGGGGAGACGCGAGCGCGCGGCGGCCAGTTGCGAGACATCCGCGCTGTAGGACTGACAGCGCCCGGTGCGGAAGGCGTCCGCCACACCCGTAGCGGAATCGATCGCCAAGGGGGTCACCGGAAGGTCGCGCAGACCGAAATAGTCGCGCAGGTTGCGTTCGTGCGTGGTGCCCTTCTCGATGCAGACCGTCGCCCCAGCAAGCTCCGAGGGAGCGCGGACCGGCGAGTCAGCCGGCACCATGAAGCCCTGTCCGTCGTAAAGGAGCACCGCCGGAAACTGGAGTTTGAGGATCGCCTCGCGGGTCAGGGTCCAGGAGGTGTTGCGCAGCAGCAGATCGATCTTGCGCGCTTGCAGGGCGGGAAAGCGGGTCGAGGCGCGCAAGGGCACGAACGCAACCGCTTCGGCGTCGCCCAGCGCGGCGGCAGCCACGGCGCGGCAGACATCGACATCGAATCCTTGCCAGCGTCCGGCGGCATCGCGCTCGGAAAAGCCGGGGATGCCCTCGCTGACCCCGCAGTTCAAGACCCCGCGCGACGTGAGCGCGTCCAGCACATCCCCCGCGTTCGCGGGTGGGCCAAGCGGGAGCGACAGTGAACCAGCGCAGACGAGCGAGGACAGAAGCTTGGACCAGCGCAGCGACCAGGACATCATCTGACTGAACCCCGCTGAATGGAGACCGTGCGAACACACTATAGCCGAAGCCAGTGAAACGTGAGGCGTTCGCGCGCCTGGTCGGCGGGGCCTCGGGTTTGGGTTGAGGCTTGGGGCCGTTCACCCCTACACGGCCGATTCCTCGGGCCGCTCATAGACCCAGGCCAGGAGCAGCTTGTAGCCAAGCGCCAGAACCACCGCGCCGACGAACAGTCCGATGATGCCGGAGGTGATGAAGCCGCCAATGGCGCCCACGAAGATCACCGCCATGGGCACCTGTACGCCGCGACCCAGCACCAGGGGCTTGAGCACGTTGTCCAGGCTGCCGACGATGAGGCTCCAGACGAGGAAGAGCACCGCCGGCACCGTGTCGGCCGTCGCGAAGACGTAGATCAGGATCGGCAGGGTGATCGGAAAGATGCCGATCTGCACCGTGCTGAGCAGCAGACACAGCAGCGCCCAGAGCCCGGCGGCGGGGATGCCCATGACCATGAAGCCGATCCCCGCCAGGATGGCCTGGATCAGCGCCACCCCCAGGATGCCCTTGGTGACGCTGCGCACGATGGTCTCCGAGAGTCTGGCGAGCTCCGCGCCTTTCTCGCCCGCCAGGCGCGCCGCGACGGCCCGGGCGAATTCAGCGGAGGCGTCCGCATGGGCCAGCAGCGCGCCCGCGATGAGGATGGCGATGATGAACTGCAGGACGCTGAACCCCGCCCCCACCGCAGTGGACAGCAGCCAACCCGCGGCGGCCTTGAGCTGGGGGGCGAGCTTGGCCGCCGTCTCGGTCAGGTTCCGGGACGCCTGGTCCCAGAAGGCACTGAGCGGCTCACCGACCAGAGGCCATCCCTGCACCGACTCGGGCGGCGGCGGCACGGCGAGGGTGCCTTCCTGCAAGCCCTTGGCGAGACCCTGGGCGCCGTCCAACAGGGTGCCGCTGAGCATCACCGCCGGGACCAGCAGCACCAGGAGATCGAGCACCGCCGTCAGGGTGGCCGCGGTTGTCCCGCGTCCGCCGAGCCAGGCACGCAGTTTGAGATAGCCGGGGTACTGCGCCACCGCGATGATGATCCCCCAGACGAGGGGGATGACGAATGGCTGGACGATGCTGAAGCACCAGGCTGCCAGCAGCAACAGGATGCCGATGCGGACGGTCGCCTCAAGGGCATTGGCCACGAACGCTTTCTGCTGGAGCATCTGGATCTCCTCACGTTGGGTGCGGCTCGGGATCGTCAGTCAACATTGCCTTCGCTCAGCAGCTTGTAGGCCACGTAGTACTTGTAGATGTTGCGCACGTAGACGACCGGCTCGCGGCTCACCACCTTGGCCGCCGCGATCTCCACGTGATCGAGCCAGACATTGGGGTCGAGCCCGAGCGTCGCGGCGCGCTTGCGCGCTTTGGCGATGTTGCCGGGGCCGGCGTTGTAGGCGGCAAAGCTGAACAGGGTCTGATCCAGGGCTGATAAGGCCGGATCGTTGAAATAGCGGTCGCGCAGCAGGCGCAGATACTTCACGCCGGCATGGATGTTGGGCTCCTGCCGATGGATCTCCGGGATGCCCACCTTGGGGTCCCGCGCGGTCGCGGGCATGACCTGCATCACGCCGACGGCCCCGACGGGGCTGCGCTTGCGCTGGTCGAGACGGGACTCCTGATAGCCCTGGGCGGCGATCATGAGCCAGTCGAAGTCGTACCTGCCGGCATAGGTCTTCAGCAGTTCCACCACCGCATTGAACCGTTCCCGGTCCTCGGGGGCGAGGGCGTTCTTCGCCCACTCCGTATTCTTGAGATAGCGGGTGAGCAGGATATTGCCCAGCTTGGTGCCCTTGCGCGCCTCGGCGATGTAGGCGTTCACCACGGCCTTGAGCTGAGGGCTGTCCTGGCGCATGGCCCAGGCGATGTGCTGGTCGGAGGCCAGCACCAGGTCGTCGCGCACGCGCACCTTGTCGAAGACCTGGGCGAAGAGCTGGGCCGCCGGCTCGTCGGTGATGGTGGCGGGGATGATCCCGGTCCCGACCATCTCGATCAGGTCGTCGTCGGTGAGATGCTCATCCACCTCGACCACCGGATAGGGCGCCTTACCGGCCGTGACCCGCTGGGCGTTGAGGGCGGTGAGGTGCTCGAAGAAGCTGGTGGAGCGGCGCAGGTACACCGCCGACGCGAGCAGGTCCTCCGCCGTCCTGACCTCGGGTGCCGCGGGGCCGGTGACGATCACCTCGCGGATCCTGGTATGGATCGGCTCGCTGAAGTCCACCAGGGCGCGGCGCCCCTCCGTGACCGTGATGGTGCCCGCCGCCAGGTCGGCCAGACCTTCCGTCACCATCGGCAGCAGCCGGGCGCGGTTGGTGGGCAGGATCACCAGGGTGAGGTTGCCCGCCTCCCGGCCGAGCCGCTGCTTGAGGAAGGGCTCGAAGGCCATGACGCTGTCATAGGTCAGGCCCCGCTGATCCGGCCCATCCATGAAGTAGGTGAGGAGGCCATAGGGGATGGCGACGCGGAGCAGGCCCCGCTTCCGGATCCCGTCCAGATCACCGCGCCAGGGGGTGAGTGCCTGAGTCAGGATGGGGTCGTCCGGCTCCTCGACCGGCGGCGGCGCGGACTCCGGCTCCTGCGCCGCCAGCAGCGGGGCGAGGGCCATCGCAATCGGGAGCCAGAGCCAGGAGAGGGCGAAGGTACGAGGGCGTGAGCACAACATGGGGATGACCTCGGAAGCGGAGAGGAAGAAGATGAGACCCGCCTCGGGATCGTCTGGAAAGCCCAGCACGAGGCGATCTCAGTCGGTTGACGATCCCCCTGTCGCGGCCCGATCAACAACCCGATGGGTCTTCCCCCAAAGATAGTCGTTGGTCGCGAGAGCGTCGCCGGTCTTGACGAGTGCGCGGGCCTTGGGTCTCGAACCGGGGCGGATCATCTCTGGCCTCTACACTCTTGGCTTAATGTGCCTCGTTGCCCTCGGCTTCGGGATCATCGTGCGGCTCCCGGTGACGATCGCGCCGTCGTTTGCCGAAGACTGGTTCGGTTGGGGACCGCTTCGGAAGCGCCGTCGTGTCCCGCCAAGGGGGAAATGCCAATGTCTTACGGTCACCATCGACAGCGGACGGCGGGAATCTCTCGCGGCGGGAGGCGATGGTTGTGTTGGGCGCACAGAGACGTTCTGATCCCACGGCTTGCGCTGCTGTCGGCCATCCTCCTGAGCGGCTGTTCGACACCACCGCTCATGCCCTCCCGCCGCTCGTCCTGATGCCGGCTTCCCACGCTGGCATTCAGGACCAACGGGGGCGTTTTCGGGAAATCTTCTGCGCGGTCTTGACGAAGCACGGAACCGCATTGCCGGATGACCGACCCTGCGACGAGGCGCTCACCCGCGACGGAACCGAGCCGGCGGGGACGGGTGCGCCGGTGACGCTGGGGCCATCGAGACGCCGACTGGTCGCTGCTGTGGTGCCCGGCATCGGGTGGGACTGCTTCTCCGACTGGCTCGACCTCAAGCACAGCGGCGCCGCGCACGTTCGCCACTTCGGCTATGACCAGATCACCTTGAAGGTGGGCGGATTGTCGAGCAGCGCCCACAATGCACGCCAAATCCGCGACGCCCTCATGCCGATGGCGTTAGGGAGCGAAGCGCCGCGGTTGGTCCTGATCGGCTACTCCAAGGGGGCACCGGACATCCTGGAGGCGCTGGTGTCCTACCCAGAGATCCGCACGCGGGTGGCCGCCATCGTCAGCGTCGCGGGCGCGGTCGGCGGCTCGCCACTGGCCAATGACGCCGAGCAGTCACAACTGGCCTTGCTGCAACACTGGCCCGGCGCGCGCTGCCCGCCCGGCGACGGCGGCGCGGTCGAGAGCCTGCGTCCGGGAACCCGCCAGGCCTGGCTGGCACAACATCCGCTGCCCCCAGGATTGCCGTATTACTCGCTGGTGACCTTTCCGCAACCCGAGCGTATCTCCTCGGTGCTCAAGTCCAGCTACCGGAAACTGAGCCGGGTGGATGCCCGCAACGACAGTCAAGTGCTGTTCTTCGACCAAGTCATCCCTGGCAGCGCGTTGATGGGCTACTACCTCATTCCGTCTAATTTTGCTGCCGTTCCGGCAGCATGCCGACACACTCAGTGCCGGGAACGGTAGCTCGCAGTCGGCACGGAGACGCAAAATAAGCTGGAACGGTGTACTACCTCAATGCGGACCATTGGGCACTGGCGGTGCCGATGGCTCGCTCGCATCCGGCGCTCGGCTCCACCCTCGTCAACCATAACGACTTTCCGCGCGAGGCATTGCTGGAAGCCGTGTTGCGGATGGTCGAAGAGGATCTCGCGGCGGATTCATTGAACGTCGATGATCCGCAGGATCGACTTGAACTCGGCGGCGTCCTGATCGATCGGATAGGGATAGTCGTCTGCCGCGATGCGCTCGCGCAGGGTCGTCCGGGCCTGCTGTAGATCCGCTTGGGTAGCGGGCCGGTCCACCAGGGCGCCGATGGGTACCGACCAGTGGCCGTTCCAGAAGCGGTCGAAGACGCCGGAAATCTCCCGCACCACCGGGCCGCCGGCGGCGACGTCCAGGTCGCGGTAGTTGGCCTCGGTGTGGACTTGGAAGTAGTGATCCCCGACGTTCGCTGCCGGCCATGGAAGCGCGAAACGCGAGGCCGGTAGTCCGGGGATGTGCTGCAAGGTCGCCGGCCCGGGCGATTCCTTGAACCGCGCCATGGGTGAGACGCTCTCCCCCGGCGCAACCTCGAGCCGCGCGTCGAGGGCCGTGCACGGCGCGCGGGTAAGCCCCGTGGTGATCAAGTAATGCGACGATTTGCCCAGGCACTTCGTCCAGCAACGGGAAGTCGCTGAGCTGTTGTCTGGACTTGAGCAGGACGAGAAACGTCAGCCGCGCCTCATCGCCCTGACTCTGCGAAAGCGTCAGCTCGGTTTCCTCAACGGTCGGGCCGAAGCGGGCGTCGAGCTCCTGGTCACTGAGCTCTTGGGAGAACCGCGGGTAGGCGGTGCGCACGATCGATGCCATGCGTGCTGAACCCTCCGGTCTGGGGTACGGAAAACCCCAGCGAGATCGGCCGATCTGCGCCTCAGCATTTCAGGGGCTTACGCGAGGGCCGCCGAGGGTACCAAAACCAACTGTTTTTCGTATAAGCTCAGGATCATGACGAAGCCGGTGGCCATCTACGCGCGGGTCTCGACCGGCGAACAAACACCCGACAACCAGCTCCAAGAATTGCGGGCCGTCGCCGAGCGCATGGCCTGGCACGTCTCCGCCGAGTACATCGACCACGGCATCAGCGGTGCGAAGGGACGGGATCGGCGACCGGGATACGACCGGCTCTACGACGCCATCGTGCGGAGGGAGATCGATCTGGTGATGGCCTGGTCAGTGGATCGCCTGGGACGATCGCTGCAGCAACTCGTGGCGCTGCTGTCCGATCTTCAGGCCAAGGGCATCGATCTGTACCTGCACCAACAGGGTATCGACACCACGACGGCGACCGGCAAGGCCATGTTCCAGATGTGCGGGGTATTCGCCGAGTTCGAGCGGGCCATGATTCGCGAGCGGGTTCGTGCCGGCCTGGAACGAGCGCGGGCGCAGGGCAAGACCCTTGGGCGACCACGCACGTCGGAGATCGTCGAGGAGCGCATCCGAGTAAAACGTTCGCAAGGCAAAGGCATCAAGAAGATCGCCATCGAACTCGGAATTGGCGTCAGCACTGTGCAACGTGTCGTGCACGGACCAGCCTCGAATCCAGGACCTTGAATCCGCAACCTGAACCAGTGACAACCGTGGGCGAAGCCATGACAACGACGATCACCTTCGACTTCGATGCGTCGGCCTTCGGCGCATTGCGCCTAGCGCCCGGAGAGTTTGCGCAAGAGATGCGCATCGCTGCGGCGGTTCAGTGGTACGCACAAGGGATCGTCTCGCAGGGGAAAGCGGCCGAGCTCGCCGAGCTGACCCGAGCGGAATTCTTGGAGGAACTCCGCCGCCGCAAGGTCCCGGCCTGCCAAGTCACGGAAGACGAACTCGCCGGCGAGATCCATGGTGCCTAGTCGCTCGGTCATCAACGCTTCGCCGCTGATCTTGCTCGGCAAGGTCGATCAAATCCATCTGCTCGGAGCCTTGGCGGGGCAGATCGCCGTGCCCCGATCCGTGATCCGAGAGGTCAGCGCCAAACCAGACGGTGAGCGGTCGGTCCAAACATTGACGGCACTCGAGTTTGCAATCGTCGTAGACGACGAAATCCCGCCAGCGAACATCCTCAGCTGGGACCTCGGTGCTGGTGAGACCCAAGTCATCAGCCACGCCGTTACACATTCCGCAGACCGGGTAGTCATCGACGACTTGCAGGCCCGACGCTGCGCGAAGGCCATGGGGCTTGCGATCATCGGAACCTTGGGGATCGTGGGTCGAGCGAAGGTCGCGGGACTGATCGATCGCGCAGGACCAATCATCCAGAAGCTACGGGAGACCGGGCTCTACGCCTCCGACGAGATCGTGCAGAGTCTCCTGCGCGAGGTTGGTGAGTAGGTGAACGCTGACCGAGCTTGCAGAAGTTTGCACGTATCCTGATCAGACCCGTTCTACAACCGCAAGCGCCTGTGCTCCACCCTCACCCGTCTCGTTTCTAAGCGTCCGTCCAAAAAGTTTTCCAAGTGAAAATAGATAGTTGCTGTTTTGGTCTTCGCTTTGGAAGGCGCAAACGCGGTTTCTGGGCAGTGCACCCGTAGTACACCGTTCAGAGACCCTATGTCATTCAATCGGAACGTCTTGGACAGACGCCAAGAATTCACACGTATCGCGAGCAAACCCCTATCTGGGCCGTTGGGGGCCGTTCGGGGTACCCGTTCGTGTGGGGGCACAGCGGGTTTGACCGAGCCACCAGCAGAGAGCGAGCGTTGCGAGCCCTATGCCTGTGAAGGCCATGCCCAATGCGGCGGCAGACAGGAAGGAGAAAGCGGCGCCGAAGGAGATCAAGCCTAGCGAGAGTGCCATGACCGGTCCCCCGCAGCAACGACCTGATACGAGTGTCGGAAGATTCATTGGTGCGGCTCCTCCAAGTAGTAAGTTGCCGGAAGGGGTGACCGCCCTCATCGTCCGGTCTTGGCGATGGTCGAAAGGACACAGGACAGCCGTCATCCAGATTCCGGCGGAGACCCCGTGACTGGTTAACGTGCGTCCGGCCTCCGGAAAGGAAACCTGAATGAGTGCTGGCCCGATCGAAACCCGCGCTTATGCCCTTGGGCTTTACATGCTGAGGCGAAAACCCGTCATAGAGCACGCCCAAACAGGCGTTCGGGCCGGATTGGGCGAGGCTAAAGTCTGGTGCCTCTCCCAGCGGATTCCCTTCGCCGCTCCTTCAAATCAACGATCCGCGGTGAGCCCGGCGGCCGAAGAGGCGAATGGGTGAGCGCCTCATGCGTGGCCTGATCGAGCGCCTCCAGCGCAGGACCCATGATGAGCCCGGATTGCCAGGTGTAAAGCTCGATCCGGCACGCGATCGGCTCCAGGACAGCGTCGCGTCCGGCGACTCCAAAATCGAGCCACGCCAAGAGGGGAAGATCGTCGTGTCGCCTGTCAACGCACAGCCAGCGGCGATCTTCGAGAATGGCCTCTAGACCGCGGAGCTGGGGTAGGAAGACCCGGAGCGGACAACCCAACCGACGCAGCGCCAAACGCACGCGGTTGTAGCACTGGGCATCGACCGTTTTGGGGAAGGACCGCAGAGCGGGTAAGCGCGGCATCGCCGTCATCTCAAATCCCCCTGCCCAGTGACGAGCCCGACGGCGGCGGGCACTCCGTCCGGCGTGCCTTCGCGAAACACGCGACTGGCGCGGATGTCGGCGGCTTCGATCGTCATGAGGTCGCTCCGGGTGAGTGCCTGGCTGCGTGCCGCGAAGAGGCGGTTGGCGTGACGCAAGCGCGCACGGTCCAGCGCATTGCGGATGGAGCGTGCGTTGGCGAAGTGCGGCAGCGCCATCCGCAGCGGAACGTATTCGGCCAAGGCCCGCTCCGCCTCCGGGCTGAGGCGATAGCTTTGATCCGCGAGCATCAGCTTCGTGATCGCCATCAACTCGTCCGCGCTGTAGTCCGGAAAGTCGAGATGATGGGCGATGCGTGAGCGCATGCCGGGATTGCTCATGAAGAACTGGTCCATCTTGTCCTTGTAGCCGGCCAGGATCACGACCAGATCGTCGCGATGGTTCTCCATGATCTGCAGCAGGATTTCGATCGACTCGGCGCCATAGTCGCGCTCGTTTTCCGGCTTGTAGAGGTAGTAGGCCTCGTCAATGAAGAGGACGCCGCCCATGGCCTTCTTGATCACCTCCTTGGTCTTGGGCGCGGTGTGGCCGATGTACTGGCCGACCAGGTCATCGCGTGTGACGGTCACCAGATGGCCTTCGCGGACGTAGCCCAGACGCTTGAGAATCTCGCCCATGCGCATCGCGACCGTCGTCTTGCCGGTGCCCGGGTTGCCGGTGAAGCACATGTGCAGCGTCGGGGTCTCGGAGGTCAGCGCGAACTGCTTGCGCAACCGCTCGACGAGCAGAAGGGCCGCGATCTCGCGGATGCGCGTCTTGATCGGCATCAAGCCGATGAGCTCGCGGTCGAGCGTGTCGAGCACTTCCTGGATGTTCGACGCCCTGAATTCGGCCTCAAGATCGACCACTCCGTCCTCTTGAGCGTGGCGCGACACGATGGCCGCGACGGCATCGTCACTCTTACCCATGGATCGCTCCGCTGAATGTTCAGACAGCTCAGAGGGGCTAGGCGGGGCTGACGAAGCCCAGCCTCCCCCGCAACGCTGGGCTTCGCGAGCCCCGCCCAGCCGACGCTATGCGACGGCGTCAGTAGCGCTCGCCTTCCGGCCGGTCGGCGGCGTAGGGGGCGATGGTGTAGCCCATGCTGCGCCCGCCGCGCTCTTCTCGGACCAGTCGGAAGCCCGGCTCCTTGTCCGGTCGATTGACGATGAAGGACATGCGCGGCGATTCCCAGCCCCGCGTGCTGTCGAACGCCGTCACCCGGACATAGTGGTTTGGGAAGGTCTCGCGACAGTGGTTGATCTCCATGAGGATCCCCGCAGGGTCTTTGAGATCGAACATGGGCATGCCGAACATTTCCCAATAGGTGTTGCGCGGATGCGGATCGTCCGTGTACTCCACATTGACGGCCCAGCCGTTCTTGAGCGCGTACTTGATCTGCGCGGTGATCTGCTCGTCACTGAGATCGGGCAGGAAGGAGAACTGGCCCTGCGTGACGCGGTTGCCGTGATTGGTCATCATGATGAGTGCTCCTGGCAGGTTTGCTTAGACGCTGGCGGTGGCCGTGGGCACGAAGTCCGCAGTGTCCGTCGACGCGTAGTTGAAGGTGATGTCCTTCCAGGTCTCCAGCGCGGCCCGTAGCGGGCTGCACCACTTGGCCGCCGCTTCCAGGATCTCCGGGCCTTCTTTCAGATAATCGCGGCCCTCGTTGCGCGCCAGAATCATGGTCTCCAGCGCCACGCGATTGGCGATGGCACCCGCCTGGATGCCGTCTGGGTGCCCGATGGTGCCGCCGCCGAACTGAAGCACCACGTCCTCACCCAGGTAGTGAATCAACTGGTGCATCTGACCGGCATGGATGCCGCCGGAGGCCACCGGCATGACCTTGTTGAGCGAGGCCCAGTCCTGATCGAAGAACAGGCCGTGCTCCAGCGACATCTCCGTGCGGGTTTCGCGCAGGGTGTCATAGAAGCCCTTGATCATCAGCGGATCGCCCTCGAGCTTGCCGACGACGGTCCCGGCATGGATGTGGTCGACACCGGCCATGCGCATCCATTTGCAGATGACGCGGAAGTTCATCCCGTGGTTCTTCTGGCGTGAGTACGTTGAGTTCCCCGCGCGGTGCAGGTGCAGGATCATGTCGTGATTGCGCGCCCATTTGGCCATGCTCTGGATCGCGGTGTAGCCGATGACCAGGTCGATCATCACGATCGCCGAGCCCAGGTTCTTGGCGAAGTCGGCGCGCTCGATCATCTCGTCCATGGTGCCGGCGGTGACGTTCAGATAGTGCCCCTTGACCTCGCCGGTGGCGGCTGACGCTCGGTTCACCGCCTCCATGCAGTAAAGGAAGCGATCGCGCCAGTGCATGAAGGGCTGCGAGTTGATGTTCTCGTCGTCCTTCACGAAGTCGAGCCCGCCCTTGAGCGCCTCGTAGACGACGCGCCCATAGTTGCGCCCGGACAGACCGAGCTTCGGCTTGGTGGTCGCGCCGAGCAGCGGTCGGCCGAACTTGTCCAAGCGCTCGCGCTCCACCACGATCCCGGTGGCCGGCCCCTGGAAGGTCTTGAGGTAGGCGACCGGCAGGCGCATGTCCTCCAGGCGCAACGCCTTCACCGCCTTGAAGCCGAAGACGTTGCCGATGATGGAGGCGGTGAGGTTGGCGATGGAGCCGGGCTCGAACAGGTCCAGGTCGTAGGCGATATACGCGAAATATTGCGCGTCAATGGCTGTGCCGGCTCCGGTATTCGGCACCGGATCCACTCGGTAGGCCTTGGCGCGATACAGTTCGCAGGCGGTCAGTCTGTCCGTCCAGACCACGGTCCAGGTCGCCGTGGAGGATTCGCCGGCAACCGCTGCGGCGGCCTCTTCTGGGTCGACCCCTTCCTGGGGCGTGATGCGGAACAGCGCGATCACATCCGTGTCTTTCGGACGGTAGTCGGGCTCCCAGTAGCCCATTTTTTTGTAAGGGATGACACCGGCGGAGTAGCGCGGCTTGGCGTCGATGTTGGTTTCGAACTTACCCATAACTGTCCCCAATGGCGTGTTTGCTTAGTGTGGCGAAAACGTCGTTCGGTGATCCCGCTCAAGACCTGGGTGCCTCCCAAGATTCGGATCGCAAGCGCAGACGTCAGGTCGACCGCAGCGCGTGATGAGAGGGTGCCAAAGGGAAAGCATCGATAACAGTCAATTCTTTTGATTGCTACGATAGACGATCATCTATCATGATTCTGGAAGCCACGATGCGCCACAGTACCCTGCGTCAGCTCGAAGTGTTCGAGGCCATCGCCCGGCTCGGCAGCTTTACGCGCGCCGCCGAAGAGCTTCACCTTACGCAGCCCACAGTCTCGATGCAGATCAAGAAGCTCACGGACGCGGTTGGCTTGCCGCTGTGCGAGCAGGTGGGCAAGAAGATGTATCTGACGGACGCCGGCCGCGCGCTCCAAGGATTCACCCACGAGCTGCTGGACCATTTCGAGCGCTTCGAGATGACGCTCGCCGACCTGAAGGGCCTGAAGCAGGGCCGGCTCAAGATTGCCGTGGTGACAACCGCGAAGTACTTCGCGCCACGCCTGCTCGGGCCTTTCTGGCAGCAGTACCCAGGGATCGAGGTGTCGCTGAAGGTCGCCAACCGCGAGCATGTGCTGGAGCGCCTCGCCGCCAACGAGGACGATCTCTATATCCTTGGCCGACCGCCGGAGGACCTCGACATCGTGGCGGAGGCCTTTCTCGAAAACCCACTGGTCGTGCTCGCACCCGCCCGGCACCCGCTGGTCGGCGAGCAGAAGATCACGCTCGAGCGCGTCGCCCAAGAGCCATTTCTGGTGCGAGAGCAGGGCTCGGGAACCCGCGCGGCCCTCGAGCGGATCTTCGCCGATCGCGGCTTACGGCTGAACGTGCGCATGGAGCTTGGCAGCAACGAGGCCATCAAGCAGGCCATCGTGGGTGGGCTGGGCCTGTCCGTCCTATCGCGCCACACCCTGACGCTCGACGCACCCATGGGCCAGTTCGCGATCTTGGACGTCGAGGGATTCCCGATCGTCCGCCATTGGTTCGTCGTCTATCCCGCCGGCAAGCGCTTGTCGGTCGTCACGAGCACCTTCCTCGACTATCTCAAGGAGGCTCCTCGGTACGCGGCGGAGCTACCCTGCCACTGGGGGTAGACCCATACCATTACCTCATATTGCCCTGCCACGAACGATCAGCATATCCCATTTCATTGCGTCTCCATGAATTGACACACACGATCAATGGGGTAAATTGGATTGTGGCGAGCAGAACGTGATTACGTCTGGGATTTTCGGATAACAGAACCTCATCCACTTGTGGCAGTGCCCCAATCTATAGGATGAAGGTCTGCGTAAGTCTTTGGCCAATAACGATAAATAATTCTTCTCATCCTATAGATTAGGGCACTACCCAACGCTCAGCCTATCAGCCATGGGTCGATCGCGAGCCCCGGGAAATGGGCTCAGCGCTTGAGTCCCTGGATCGCGTGCCCTATGTGTCCCATTACGCCCGATCCATACGCCGGAGATTGCCGTGTCCGAACCGCCTGTCGCCGTTGTCACCGGGGCCAACCGCGGCCTGGGTCTGGAAACCAGCCGTCAGCTCGCGGCCTTGGGCTATCTGGTTCTCCTTACGGCGCGGCGCGAGCCCGATGGCCGCGCCGCCGCGGAAGCGCTGACGACTCAAGGAGGGTCGATCCGCTTTCATCCCCTGGACATCACCGACGAGGCGTCCGTCCGCGCCCTAGCCGAAACGGTGCGAGGAATCGGCCGACTCGATGTTCTGGTGAACAACGCCGGGATTTTCGGCGATCCGGCTCCTGGAACCCCGGAGGCCAGCGTCTTCCGGACCGACCTCGCGCGGGTTCGGGAGTCGTTCGAGACCAATACCCTGGGACCTTTGCGGCTCTGCCAGGCCTTGATCCCGCTGATGGCGGGGCGCGGCCGGGTGGTCAACGTCTCCTCGGGCATGGGCCAGCTTGCCGAAATGAACGGTGGCTGCCCCGGCTATCGACTGTCGAAGGTTTCGCTCAACGCTCTGACCCGGATCCTCGCCGATGAGTTGAACGGCACCACCGTCAAGGTGAACTCGGTCTGTCCCGGTTGGGTGCGCACCGATATGGGCGGTCCCAATGCCTACCTGGCGGTGGAAGAGGGCGCGCGCGGGATCGTCTGGGCCGCGACCCTCCCGGACGATGGACCGAGCGGCGGGTTCTTTCGACAGGGCGAGCCGATCGCCTGGTAGATCCCCGGTCGGGTCAACGTGGAAGGATGCCGAGACGGTCGCGAACCCGTTTCCAGGACCGCCGGGTCATCGGCAACCTCGGGAGCCAAGTCGTCACGGGCCCCGGACAAGAGCCTCAGCCTTCCCCGCCGCTCGCGATCGAGCGACTCGTCGCCGTGCCGGTCTGCCGGATCAGGTCGCCGATCGCCAGGGTAGGGTTAGCATCGAACCCTGGATTGGCCTGTGTCGCGCTCATCGTCGCGCCGAAGGGCGGGG
>NZ_NRRG01000036.1 GCF_016583575.1 Thiocystis violacea | reverse complement strand
GGGGGTGGCGGCGGCTCGACCGGGGTCGTGCCACAGGCGCCCAGGGTGCGGATATCGAACGGGGATGACACCGCGATACGCTCGGGGCCGACCAGAACCTGGGCGTCGCCGTTGCCGGTGTCGAGACAGGCGCTCGCGTCATCGGCCAGGGCGAAGTCGATGCCGTCCTCGTAGGTTCCGCCAACGGTCAGCTTGTAGTTGATCCGCCCCGATTGGCTGGTATCCAGGACGTCGTTGGCTTCCATCGAGAATCCCGTGACGGACGCTAGAGCCTTATCCGACGTGAGGTTTCCATCATTACTGGTGTAGCTCGATTTGCCGCCGCCCGCGATGCGCAGGTGCCAGAGTCCGGTGTCGCAATCGCGCCAGAGGAAGGTGCCGCCGTCGGTGGCCGCCTTGTAATCGAGCGTCCCGCAAGTCGTCTCCGTCTCCCCGCAGGGGCCGAGCGTCTTGAGGTTCACCGGAGAAGTCACGGGGACGCGGCCGGGACCGACCAGCACCTTCGCGCCAGGGGTGGTGACGTCGAAGCAGGCGTTCGCCGTGCTCGGGTGCCGGAAGTCGAAACCGTCGTACCAGGTTTGAGTGACATTAAGCTTGTAGGCGATGTCGCGAGGATCGCTGGCGTTCAGGACATCATTGGATTCTAGCGCGACGCCCGTGACCAGGCTGACGGGCTGATCGGCGCTGACGCGGCCTTCGAAGGTCAGCACGCTACTGTTGCCACCGGCCGAGGCCACGACGCTCCAGGTATCGGTCGCGCAGTCTTTCCAAAGCAGAACCGCGGCTTCGGAATCGAGATTGAGCGGCGGCGCGCCGCAAACATCCGGCGCGGCCTGCGCTTGGCCATACAAGAGGCTGCCAGCGATCATGATGGCCCCGGCGTATTTCCAGGACGGCATTTCGCGGCGGATGGCCTCTCGCAGGACGGTCGATTGACTGGTGGCGAATCGGTCCTGGCGCTGTTGAACGGGGATTGGCCGGAATGAATTCTGTAGCATTGCCTTGACTCCCTCACGGAGGAGTGAGTGAATGAAACGAAAAAGAGTTGTCTAGTCGCTCCCGCGAATGATCCTCGGTGTCTCGCGGTGAGCCTGTGCCCGGATGGACTTTCCGGATGTGGCAATGCTATCGACGGGGGGCGGGGGTTTTTGTGATGCAGTCGAGGTTAAGTCGACCGATGAGCGTGGCGGGGGTGTGAACTGTGAGTTGGGTCACGACTGAAGGCGGTAATGACCAGAAATTAAATCCTTATGTCCAATCATGGTCATTAAGCTAAAAATGGCGACGCCGATTCCCGTTCAGGATAGGGATTTGGACCGTTCGCACACGTCACGCCAGACAATGAGCAGGGTCACATAGAGTTACTCTGATCTTGTTTTACTTTTAATGCTCGAAAGAGAATGACGAAATGCTAAAATCATTATTTTTTTTATTTAAAAAACATGATTTTAAGTTATTTTTTTTGGGCCATGCGGGGCGTGCGGATCCAGGGCGCCAGGTCTTCGCGGGATCCTCGGTTAGTGTTTTTGGAATATGGCGCGCCTGGGCCGCCTGTTTCATCCTCCTGATCGCGCCGGGCTCGATCGCGACCGGCGCCTTGGGTACGTCTGGCGTGGCGGCCGATCCAACGGACCTGGCGGAAATCCGCCCAGGTCATCGTTCCATCGCCCCCAGGCTTCTTGCGCCCGAAAGGCCGCTGAGCAATCCAGGAATCGGGATTGAACAGGCCGCGCGTCTTCTCACTCCGTCCGGCGTGCTCAATGTCAATAAAGACGTCGAGGCGATCGCGACGATTCGCTATATTCGCTTGCAATGGTCATTGATCGAGAAGGACGGCGATAATCAGTGGAATTTCGCCCCGCTCGACAAGGCGATCATTCAATCGGCGGAGGATGGTAAGCAGGCGGCGATCGCCATCATGGGTCATGTGCCCAAGCTTGGCGGAAGGAGCCAATACACTCAGGCGATTCCCCAATGGTATATCGAGGCCGCCGAACGGCGCGGGCCACGCTGCTCGGGGGCGGGGGATGGAACGGGCACTCCGGGCGGATGCACCCATTACCTCACGGACTACCGGCTCGGCTGTCAGGCGGGCGAGCAGTGCGCGCGGATCTGGACCTTCAATCACAATGACGAGGAATACATCCGCCAGCAGATCGAGCTGATCGAGGCGCTCGGGGAACGCTACGACACGCCGGACTGGGCGGGGAGGATCGCCTATGTCGACGTCCGGGGCGGACTCGGCTCATGGACCGAGAATCACGTCGATGGCGTCTATCTGGCGGGAACCGACATCCCCTGGCCGAGGCCCTCGTACGTCAACAAGATCAGGATCGCGGATGCCTATCTCGCCTTCACGCATTTGCCGATCCTGGCCAATGTGAGAAATGGCAAAACGGCGCTCGAGGCGCCGCTGGAAAGCCAATGGGTCTATCTCTGCCAAGAGGCGCGTCGGCGCGACAAGGTCGTCGGCTGGCGTACCGATGGTCTCGATTCGACCAAATATCTGATCGACGCGGTCTTCTCGGCTTACCCATTTACCCGTGATTGCTGGAGGCAGGGCCCCGTGCATGGCGAGCTGAACGGGACCGCCCTGGCCCCCGAGTCGCCGGTCAATCGCGATCCCTGGTCCAATGGTCGCACGCAATACCAGGCGCTGAACCAGCGCTTGGCGGCCTGGCATGTCAGCGCCTGGAATACGAAATATCACGCCTATCCCGATGACGCGGCCACCTATGGAGCGGCCATCGACGAATGGCGGGCAATCGGAGGCTATCGGCTCGCGGTCGCGGGCGGCTCGATTCCCGACACTGTCGACGCGGGTCTGCCCCTGGATATCCGTATCGATCTCCAGAACACCGGAACGGCGCCGGTGTATCGGCGTTGGTATCGTGTCTGGCTGCGTTTTCATCCACGCACGGACGGCGGGGACATCCTCGTTCCCTTGGTCGGGGACATCACCTCGGTGCTTCCGGAGGCCGCGCCCCTGAGCTTCACGACCTCGGATGCCAGGCTTGGGCGGGCCGGCACCTACGACATCTCCATCGGCGTGGTTCAAGACCCACGCTTTACGCAGGTGCGGCCTCTGAAGCTGGCGCATGACCCGGAGGACTGTGCCCTCATCGACGAGTCTTACTGGTGCGCGCTGGGTTCCGTCCAGGTCATCGCCGGCGCCGTCGCGGACGCGGGCTCCGAGCGCTTCCGATCCGGCAAGACCGATTGACCGCTCGCCGCGAGCGGCTTCAAGGTCGCATGGCATCCTCCGTGCTTAGGAGACCCTCGTGACCGTGCCGGCCGAGGAGTCGGCGCGAGTCATCCGAAGCGACGGATTGACCGAACAGCGGAGCGGCCATGACTCAGAATTTTTTCATCGGGATCGGAGCGCAGAAATGCGCCTCCACCTGGCTCCATGACATCTTGCTTGACCATCCGGGCGTCGTGCTCGGTCAGCGCAAGGAAATCGATTTTTTCTCCTACCACTACGGGCGCGGCCACCAGTGGTATGAGCGGCAGTTTCCGGAACTCCGTCAGGGGGTTCTGGCGGGAGAGATCTCGCCCTCCTACTTCGTGACCCAGGACGTGCCCGCGCGTCTCCGGGCGTACAACCCCTCGGTCAAGATCCTCCTGTCGTTGAGGGATCCCGTGGAACGCGCGATCTCCAATCATCGGCACGAGGTGCGGCTCGGCAACTTCTCCGGTCCCGATCTCGGATTCGAGGCCGGTCTGGACAACAATCCGATGTATTTCGAGCAAAGCCGCTACGGCACCCACCTGCTCCGATGGAGAAGTCATTTCCCAGCCTCGCGGATCTTGGTGGTGCTCCAGGAAGACATCGAGGCCAATCCCGTTTCAGTGGCGCAACAGGTATACAGTTTTCTCGATCTGGATCCTGGGCATCTGTCGGCGGCGCTGCATGCGCGCTCCAACGAGAGCCATCTGCACCGCTCGCGCGGACTCGAGTCGGTTCGCCTTGGGCTGCGCGGCACGGCGCGCTCCCTGGGGATGGATGCCGTCTGGCGGGCCGCTCAACGCGCCGGTTTGCAACCCCTCTACCGTCGGCTCAACCGCCGAGCCTCCACGCTGGCCATCCCTCGGGTGTCGGAAGCGACCAGACAGCATTTGCGCGAGCGTCTGGAAGGGGAGATCCGTCTGGTCGAGGAATTGCTTGAGCGCCCCCTGCCGACCTGGCGGACCGGGACTCGGGCGGAGGCCGGCGCCACCCTCATGGGTGGACATGACGATCGGATCGCGCCGCGCGCCAGCTTGCGAGCGCCTGGCTCTGGCTCGGAACGGTCGGGATCACTTCTGGTTTCAGAGATTGGGGGATCGCAATGAATATTCGAAGCCTGTTGAAAATCCTTAGGGCTCGGCTGTGGGTCATCCTGCTCCTGCCGCTCCTTTCCGCCGGCATCGCCTTCGCGCTCCTGGAGCGGCAGCCCATCGTCTACGCCGCGCAGGCCAAGCTGCTGATCGACTACCGAACGCCCCTGGAAGGCGAATTGGCGGGTGAACTGCTGCCCGTCGGACTCCAGGAAAGCTACGTCGCCACCCAGTTGCAGATCATCAAGAGTCAGCGCGTGGCCAACGATGCGCTCGTCAAGCTGCGTCTGGCGAACGACCCGGATTGGGTCGAGGGATTCGAGGCGGAGGGGCTGCCAGGGCAAAGCTTCGAGTCCTGGGCCGTGCCCCTGTTGCTCGACAACCTGGTCGTGACGATCGGCAAGGACAGTCGACTGGTGAGTCTCTGGTACAGCGACACGGATCCGAAGCGTGCCGCGAACATCGCCAATGCCTTCGTGGACGCCTATCGGGAGATCAATCAAGAACTCGGACATACCCCGGCCATCGAATCCGCGCGTGCGGTCGAGCCGCTGATCGGACAGCTTCGCGCCGAGTTGGAGGACGCGGAGCGCAAGCTCAGCAGCTATCAACAGCGCGCGGGAATCCTGGCCACAGACGAGCAACTCGACCTCGAAACCTCGCAACTGAGGGTGTTGGGAGAGCAGCGATTGGTCGCCGAAGCCAAGGCGCGCGAAGCGGAGAGCCGACTGGCCTCGCTGGAACGGATGGAATCGCGGGGCAAGATGCCGGATACCTTGCCGGACATGCGGGGCAACGAACTCATCGAGCGGTTGCAGATCGAGATCGCGCGCAAGGAGGCGGTGCTCGCCGAGCGCGCGACCACGCTCGGCAAGCGTCATCCCGAGATGCAGCGGCTGGAGGCGGATCTGGCGACGACGCGCGCCAGTCTGGAGGCCGAGAAGACGAGCCTGCTCGGCGCGCTCCGGCGCGAGCTGCGCGAGGTGCGCGGGTTGGCCGAGGGTGCGCGGCGCAGCGAGGCCGAGCAGAAAGAAAAGGTGCTTGGGCTCAAGACCAGTCGCGACGGCCTGCAGCCCTTGCTGCGTGAAATGCAAAGCGCGCGCGAGAGCTATGACAGGTCGCTGCGCATGCATAGCGAATACGCCACCCACGGGCGCCTGAATCAAGGCAATGTCTCGGTGCTGGATCCGGCCGAGCCGCCTTTCCTGCCCGCTAACTCCAGCCTGATGATGAGCCTGGCCGCCGCGTTCATGGGCGGATTCGTGCTGGCGATCGGACTCATCCTCGCCTGGGAACTCCTGGATAGAAGGGTTCGCACCCGCTACGACATTCTCGACATGGGGGCGGGGCCGTTCCTCGGCGAGTTGCCCAGGGCCTAGTCGCGGGTATTGGATCGGCTGGGGTGCATGAGGCGCGATCGTCCCGAATCGACGATCGCCCTTACTCGGGTCGATTGTTTTCCATTCCAGGCGAGGTTGATGTCGAGGTTTAAGGAGATGGACGTTCGGACAATGAAGCCAGAAACCGGCTCGGTGGCAAGATACTGGGAGATCCAGTCCGCCGTGCTGAAGGATCCAAATATCGCCGATTGCACCTGCCTGGCGAGACGGTCGGAGGATGGTGACGATGAGCTGATCCTCTACTGGGAGCCGAGCGGCCCGGTCAACCAAGCGGATCTGCTGGCCCGTCTGCGCGAGGTCGTCGGCGAGGGCGGGCCGACGATGCGTCTGGTGCCCCTGGTCAGGCTTCCGTTTCGCCCGGATGGTTCGCTCGACGAGCGGGCCTTGGAGTCCATCCCGGTGCTCGACGAGCCCTGGCTCGCGAGCCGTGAACGGCTGTTGCGACAGCGGCTTGGCGTGAAGCAGGTGCTTATGATCGCCGCCGAGCCTCCCCCCGAGGAGGTGCCGGGATATCACCTGACCGACCTGCATCCAGCCGCGGACGGTCGCCGTCCCGACGGCGACCCAAAGGAGACGCCGGCCGCCGACGCGGCGGTTCGATCCGCCCGGACCGGACCGCCGGCGATCGTCAGCGTGCCCGCGGTCGAGGCCGACCGGCGCCTGCGGGACATGACACTCGTTGAGGTGCTGCGCGAGACCGTCGAGCGTCGCGGCGACGGGCGCCTGCGGTTCATCGCGGCGGATGGGGCGCTCGTGGAATGGACCTATCTTGATTTGTGGCACCAGGCCGAGCGCATCCAGGCGGGACTCTCGGAGCTTGGCCTGAGGCCGGGTGATCGGGTGATTCTGCAACTGGTCGAGAGCCAGGACATCCTGTCGGCGTTCTGGGCCTGCCAAATGGGCGGACTGACCCCGGTGATCGTCGAGGTTCCGATGAGCTACGAGCGCCCCAGTCAGGCGCTGGACAGACTGCTCGGCCTGATTCGGCTGCTCGGGGATCCTACGATCATTGGGGACGGGTCCGTCGTGACCGCGCTGGCGTGCCTCGACGACGGGTCTTTCCCGCGAGGGATCCGCGTCCAGGCGATCGGCGATCTGCGCGCCTCGGGCGCGCGCCCCGTGCGGCACCAGTCGCGGCCGGAGGATATCGCGCTGCTCAACCTCAGCTCCGGCAGTACCGGCGTGCCCAAAGGCATCATGCTGAGTCACCGCAATCTGCTCACGCGCGCCCAGGGCACCAATCGACTCTGTCCCTATTCCAGTCGCGATCTCATCCTCAACTGGCTCCCGCTCGACCACATCGGCAGTCTCTCAGACTGGCACATCCGCTGCGTCTTGCTGGGATGCGAGTTGATCTACGTCGACAAGGAGTATGTGCTGCGTGATCCGATGAATTGGCTGACCCTGATCGATCGCTTCCGGGTCACCCACAGTTGGGCTCCGAGCTTCGCCTTCGCCCTAGTGAACAAACAACTGAGCCAGTCGCCACCGTCCAGCCTGGATCTCTCCTGCGTGCAGGGCCTCTTGACCGCCGGCGAGGCGGTTTCGGACCGATCGGTGCTTAATTTCGCGCGTGCCGCGTCTCGCTATGGTCTCAGGTCCACGACCATCTGGCCGGCCTTCGGCATGGCCGAGCTGGCCTCCGGGATCACCTACCAGGTTCCCACCAAGGACCAGCCGCTGCGTTTTCACCGCATCCGTCAGCCATCGCTGGGCGATCGGGTCGAGGCGGCGGAGGAGGGGCAATCCGACGCGGCCGCCTTCGCCGATCTGGGGCCGCCCATTCCGGGCGTGACGCTGCGCATTCTCGACAGCGAGGATCGACCCCTGCCCGTGGATTGCGTGGGGCGGGTCCAGGTCCGGGGCGACATGGTCTTCCAGGGCTACCTCGGCAATCCCGAGGCGACCGCGAGCGCCCTGCGCGATGGCTGGCTCGATACCGGCGATCTCGGCTTTCTGTCGGAGGGGCGTCTGGTGCTGACCGGGCGCGAAAAGGAAACCATCATCGTCAATGGCGCCAATTACGCCTGCCACGAGATCGAATCCGCCGCCGAGGGGATCGAGGGACTGGAGCCTTCGTTCACCGCGGCCTGTGGCGCGCGCCGCGCCGGTGACGACGATGAGCGGCTCGCGCTCTTCTTCGTCCCCGATGGCTCGGTCGACGAGGGTGAGCTGATCCGCTCGATTCGCACCCGGATCGCCACGCGCTTCGGAATCACGCCGACCTATCTGGTGCCGCTCGAAAAGCCGCTGATCCCCAAGACCGGGATCGGCAAGATTCAGCGCACCCAGCTCGCGCGCGGGCTTGCGTCCGGTGAATTCGACGCGCGCTTGAAACGCATCGACCAACGCCTCGGCAATGCCAACACCCTGCCGTCCTGGTTCTATCGCAGGATCTGGGTGGCCAAGCGAGCCAGCGGGGAAGGGCGCTACCCGATGCCCGGAGCCACCCTGATTCTGATGGATGAGGCCGGACTTGGTCGGGCACTCGCCCATCGACTGAGGGCGTTGGGACAGACCTGTGTCGAGATCCGGACCGGCGTCGCGCCCGTTCCGACCTATGCCGGAGCTTACCGGCTCGACTCCTGGTCGAAGGCGTCCTTTCTCGCCCTGATGCGCCAACTCCGGGAGGCTGGCGTCGTCGTCGGCGAGATCCTCGATCTTCTGGATTATCGCCTTGACCAAGCGCCGACCGAGAGTCCGGACGAGCTGTCCGACCGGCTGACCGAGCGGGTCGCCGCCTTCCTGTATACCGTTCAGGCGGTGCTCGAGACCGGCGCGGCGGTCGGGCCATGGCGGCTGATCCTGGTCGGCAACGACTGTCAGGCCTTGGAGGTCAACGACCAGGGCTCGCCAGCGAAGGCCATGATGACGGGCTTCATTCAGTCGCTGCGGCTGGAGCAGGCGTTGATCGACGCGCGTCACATCGATCTGCCCTGGGTCGACGACCAGCGGCTCAACAGCGATCTCTTGCTCGCGGAACTGAACGCCCTCTCCAAGGATCCCCTCGTGGCCTATCGGCATGGCGAGCGGCGAGTGGCCAGGCTGCGCCGATTGGATCTGGTCGCGGAGCGTCAGGCACCGGTCGTGCTCAAGAGCGGTGGTTTCTATCTGATTTCCGGTGGGCTGGGCGGCTTGGGCTTCGAGCTCTGCCGCTGGCTCGGGCGGATCTGTCAGGCACGGCTGTTGATCGTCCAGCGGGACGCCTTCGACCTGGAAACCGATCCAGCGGATCGGCTATCGAGCCCCGATCAAGCGCCTCGGACGCGCTACCTGGCCTTGCGCGACGAAGGTATCGACTGCGCCCTGGTGTTCGCGGATATCGCCGACGAGGCGGCGGTGCGAGACGGCGTGGCGCGGGCGGAAGCCGGCTGGGGCCGGGCGCTCGACGGGATTTTCCATCTGGCCGGGATGGCCCATGAGCGCTCGGTCGCGCAAGAGAGCCCCGAGTCCTTCCTGGCGGCGGCACGCGCCAAGATTCTGGGAACGCGGGTATTGACGGGGCTCTTGAGCGATCGTCCCGCGACCTTCCTGGTCGCCTTCTCATCGGTCAATGCCAGCTTTGGCGGATCCTCGACCGGCGGCTATTCGGCGGCGAACGCCTATCTGGAGGCCGATTGCCACCGGAGCAATCGTTTCGGGCTTCGCGTTCACAGCTATGCCTGGAGTCCCTGGGATGGTCTCGGCATGAGCCGGGAGGCCAATGTCGGCTCCATCGCGGCGGCCAAGGGGTTTCGGCCGCTGGCCTTGGACGAGGGTCTGCGCTCGCTGCTCGCGCTGCTGAATACGGGCCAGTCCGAGGCCATCGTTGGATTGGACGACTCGAAGCGGCCGGTCCGGCGTTTGCTCACGGACGCGGATGATCCGCGACCCTCGGTGATCGCCTATCTTGAGCTGGGCGATGGGGTGTCGAGCGCCTCGCTACCCCAGACCCGGATTCTCCGCGATCGCTTCGGAACCCAGTTCGATTGCCGTCTGGAGGTTCGCGAAACACTGCCGTCATGGCCGGCCGATGGCGTCGACAGAGCCCGGTTGGCCGCCATCCTCGATCCCGAGGCCGGGATCAAGCGCAAACCCTCCAGTCCGACCGAGGAGAAGCTGCTCGCCATCTGGTCGCGCCTGCTGGAGACGCGGGATATCGGCATCCAGGACAGCTTCTTCGACCTTGGTGGAGACTCCCTGTCGGCGGTTCGGCTGGTCGCCGAGATCGAAACGGAATTCGGCCTGTCGCTGCCCGTCAGCACCGTCTTTCACGCCACCACGATCGAGGCGCTCGCGGGAAGGATCACCGCGATTTCAAGGCCTTCGGACTGGTTCTCCCTGGTTCCGATCAAGCCCGAGGGATCCAGGCCACCGATCTTCGTGGTCCAGTCGAGTAGCTGGGATCTGGCTCGCTACCTCGACCAGGATCAACCTCTCTACGGACTCAATTATGGAGTGGGCGCGAGGGGGGAGGAGTCGATACCCGACTTGCCCGCGAGGCTCGAGGATCTGGCGGCGCACTATGTCGCTGAAGTGCTCGGTCTTCAACCGCGGGGGCCTTATTTATTGATCGGACACTCCGCCGCTGGCTTGGTGGCCTATGAGATGGCGCGGCAATTGTCCGCGCTTGGTCAGGGGGCGCCCTTGGTCGGATTGATCGACACCTATTATCCGACGACGGGCGGGAGTTCACTGTTCGGAAAGATGACCAAAGGGCTCGCGATTCTATCCAATCCAGCCAGGATGGACGCTCCCATCAAGCCTGGGCGTTGGATCGCTCAGCGGCTTAGGCACATGAAGACCCTGTTCGCGAGCAATAAAAGCGATCTTCCGATTTCGCTGAGGGCTCGGCGGTTATATGACAATTACGAGCCTCGATCCTACTCGGGCAGCCTGGTGTACTGGAAGTGCGTGGGCGAAAATGAAGGCGGGAACGAGAGGGGCGATGACCTGAAATGGCTTGCGCTGGCCGGAGGGAGTGCTCGGATTCACCCGATTCCTTGCAATCACTACGAAATCATGAAGCATCCGCATGCTCGAACAGTCGCGGAACAGATCGGTCGTCATGCGGAAATATTGCATGGTTTGCATCGGAGTGAAAGAAAAACTCGAAGAGGGTTGGCAGCGTCATGACGCGGAAGACTTGCTTGGGCGATATCCCGGTTTTCTCCAAAAGTCCTCGTGAGGATAGGCGTCATGGGATGAATTTAAACCGCCCCTGGATACTGGGCCTTTTGGAGAAATAAGCCATGAATGATTTCTTTACCCGACGAGACGCCTGCCCGAGTTGCGGCAATCATGATAACCTCGTGGTATTCAATGGCCGCTTCACCGAGAAGCCGGCCGTTGATTACATTAAAACCACGCTGCCCGAGGATGTGATCGCTCGGGAGTTCTCGAACGAAGACTATACGCTCATGAAGTGTCCTCGTTGCGAGCTGATCTTTCAGCGGGCGATACTCAATGACGCGGGCATGATGGCTTTCTACAATGAATGGCTTCCGAATTCTCCCATTATTCATGCCGTGGCCGCCAAGGATCAGGCCGAGCAGCATGCCAAGCTGACGCAGGAATTATTCGTGCTTGCCAAGCTCATGGGGCGTCCGTCGCGGCATATTTCAATACTGGATTTCGGCATGGGGCAAGGGCGATTCTGCATGGTTGCCAAATCCATGGGTTTTCAGGTCACGGGCTCCGATATCTCGGTCGAAGTCCTTGAGTCGGCGGCGAAGGACGGTATTGAAACGAGTCGCCTGGAGGATCTGAATGGAAGAAAGTTCGATTTCATCAATACCGAGCAGGTTTTCGAGCATCTGGGTAACCCTAGAGAGCAGCTTCAGGGACTGGTTTCACTCTTGAAGCAAGACGGGATCATTCGGATTTCCGTGCCTAACGGACGAGGTATTGAAAAGCGCCTAAAGCATATGGACTTTTCCGCTCCGCGTGGGCATCGGAATTATCTGGTTCCGGTCACTCCCGGACAGCATGTGAATACGTTCAGCTATTCCAGTCTGCGGGCGTTCGGTAAAACGCTGGGGCTGGAAGCCATCGCGGTCCCATTCTGGTATCAATACTCGATCATTCCGGCGATGAACGCCAAGATTTTCGTCAAGTCCATCCTGCGGCCGATCTATTACCATTTCATGAAGCCAGCCGCGATCTATTTTCGTCCGCTCAAGGAAGCCTAGGACGGACTGGAATCCTGGCCGGGACGGATGTCGACGGTCGGGAAATCACGTTGATACCGCCTCCAACCGCCCCCGTCCAGCGTCCACCGAATGTAGGATGGGCAGAGCGAGAGCGATGCCCATCCTGTACGCTCCGAGGCTCAAGATACAACCAACCTTCAGCCGGCGGCGGGGACGTTGGGGTTCACTCCCGTTCACCCCGCCCCGATCAAATGATAGCCGGTACGCCTCACTTTTGGTCGCCCCCATCGGCGCCTCGCGACTCAGGGAGCGAGGATCTATTCAATAAGATTCGCCGGTTCGGGATCGCCAACCCGGCTTGAACCGGCTCGGTTCAGACGTCGGACCACCAGCTTTTCCAATTCCACCAGAAACAGGACCGAGGAGGCGACCAGGACGATGCGCGGCCAGTCGTCCAGATCGATGGCGACGGTGCCGAATAGGGTCTGCATCCATCCCAGATAGGTGAAGCCGAGTTGGAATAGGATCAGCAGCCCGATGGCGATCAGCACATAAGGATTGCCGAACAGACCGGCCCGGTTCAGCACGGGAGCGTCGATATAACGGGAGTTGAACAGGTAGAAGATCTCGAACAGGACCAGGGTGTTCACGGCGACCGTGCGGCCCTGCTCGATACTCGCGCCATGCGCCATTTCCCAGAGGAAAAGGCCGAAGGTTCCCGCCGTCAGGATCAGCGAGACATAGGCGATGCGCCAGAGAAACAGTGGCGTCAGGATGGGATCGCGGGCCTTGCGCGGCGGACGCCTCATCACGCCCGGCTCCGGTGGCTCGAAGGCCAGCGCCAGGGCGAGGGTGATCGCCGTGATCATGTTGACCCAGAGCACCTGGACCGGTGTCAGCGGAAACGGCTGGAAGCCGAACAGGATGCTGCCGAGCACCACCAGCGCCTCGCCGCCGTTGGTCGGCAGGATGAAGAGAATGGCCTTTCTCAGGTTGTCGTGGACCGTCCGGCCTTCCTCGACCGCATTGGCGATGGAGGCGAAATTATCGTCCGCCAGCACCATCTCGGCGGCCTCCTTGGCGGCCTCGGTGCCGTTCACGCCCATGGCCACGCCGACATCCGCGCGCTTGAGCGCGGGCGCGTCGTTGACCCCGTCACCCGTCATCGCGACGACCTGGCCGTTCTCCTGCAAGCGCTCGACGAGTCGCAGCTTGTGCTCGGGCGTGACCCTGGCATAGACATCGACCTCGGCCACGCACGCCCGCAGCGAGGCATCGTCCAGGGCCTTGATGCCCGGTCCCGTCAGCACACGATCGGGATTGGCGAGTCCGACCGCCCGTGCGATCGCCCTGGCCGTGGTGGCATGATCGCCGGTGATCATCTTGACCCGGATGCCGGCCAGGGTGCAGGCGCGCACCGCCGCGATGGCCTCCTCGCGGGGCGGATCCATGAGTCCGAGCAGGCCGAGCATGACCAGATCCTCGCCCAGATCCTCGAAATCCAGCTCCGAGGCGTGCGTTCTTCCCGGCTTGGACGCGACCGCCAGCACCCGCTGACCGTCCGCCGCCAGTGCCTCCATGCGCTCAAGCCAGAAGTCGCGGTCAAGCGCGACGGCACCGCTATCCGCGCGCTGGGCCGCGCACAGTCCCAGCACTGACTCCAGCGCCCCCTTGACGAAGATGAAGGATTCGCCGGCGTGACTCCGATGCAGGGTCGCCATGAACTTGTGCCCGGACTCGAAGGGGATGAGATCGGTGCGCGGAAACTCCCGCCCAAGCCGCTCCGGATCCAGACCGCCCTTGACGCCCGCCACCAGCAGCGCGCCCTCCATCGGATCGCCGTGGATGCGCCAGCCTCCATCGACCTGTTCCAGGGCGGCGTCGTTGCACAGGAGCGCGGCGCGCAAGGTCTCCGACAGCGCGGGATCGTCCTGGGGCGAGCGAACCTCGCCATCGAGCAGGATGGCGCCATGCGGATCATGACCGCTTCCGCTCAGGGTAAAGGTCCGCTCGGCGGTCAGGATGCGATTGACCGTCATCAGGTTGCGGGTGAGGGTGCCGGTCTTGTCGGAGCAGATCACCGCCACCGTGCCCAGGGTCTCGACCGCCGGCAGGCGGCGGATGATGGCGTTGCGCCCGGCCATGCGCCGCACGCCGATGGCCAGCGTGATGGTCATGATCGCGGGTAGTCCCTCGGGGATGGCCGCGACCGCCAGACCGACGGTGGCCAGGAACATATCGGCGGCGCTGTAGTCGCGCACCAGCACGCCGAAGGCGAAGGTGGCGAGCGCGACCAGCAGGATGGCGGCGGTGAGCCAGCGGTTGAACTGGTCCATCTGGCGCAGCAGCGGCGTGGTCAATCGCTGTACGCCGGCCACCAGGGCGCTGATGCGTCCAATCTCGGTGCGGGCGCCGGTCGCGACCACCAGGCCCAGGCCCTGGCCTTGGGTCACCAGGGTTCCGCAATAGGCCAGGCAACGCCGGTCGGCCAGCACCGTGCCGACGGGGAGGGGATCGACGCCCTTGTCCACCGGAACCGACTCGCCGGTCAGGGCCGCCTCATCGATCCGCAAGCCCTTGACCCGGATGAGCCGAAGGTCGGCCGGGATCCTGTCCCCCGATTGCAGTTGCACCAGATCGCCCGGCACCAGCTCGGCGGCATCCAGGGTGATCAGGTGGCCATCGCGCCAGACCATGGCGCGCGGCGAGAGCATCCGGCGAATCGCCCGCAGGGCGTCTTCCGCCTTGCCCTCCTGCACGAAGCCGATCACCGCGTTGATCAGGACCACGCCCAGGATGACACCGGTGTCCACCCAATGGCGCAGGAACGCGGTCATCACTCCCGCCGCGAGCAGAACGTAGATCAGGACGTTGTGGAACTGGGCCAGGAAACGCCTCAAGGCGCCGCGCGGCTTCGCCTCGGGAAGCCGGTTGGGTCCATGGCGCGCCAGGCGTCGGTGGACTTCGTCGGACGCGAGACCTTTCTCGTGGGCGTCAAGCCGCTCGAACGTTTCCGCTGGGGTCAAACGGTGCCAGTGCATGGATTCCACGAAGACCTCCGACTTGCTTGTACTCCCGGCTTGCCTTGGCCTGAATCCTCGCCTCGGGCCTCTGGTCCGGGCGATCACCGACAAGTATTGTCGAATCCTCGGTCTCGGTCATTCATCCAATCACCCGGATTGCAATCCTGTTCATGGACCATCCTGGATTCTGGCGTTGCGATTTCCAATGAACGAAACAGGCTCGGCCCTCTTCATGGGGCCTTGGATGATCCCAGATCGGAACGGATCCGGTCGAGCGATTCAAAGACCTGGCGGCTATTGCGTTCCATCACGTCCAGGGTGTCCAGCAGCGCCCGGTAGTCAAGTGGCGATTGTCCGATAAGATCGAAGACCTGATGGGTGCAATCGTGCACCTTGGCGTGTGGCGCGTCCAGATCGCGATAGGATCGCGTGTGGGCGAAAAACAGCTTTCCATCACCTTCTTCATACCATTTTCCAAGCCGGCAATTATGGTGATCGACGAACTGAAAGGCCGGTTCATGCTTGCTGATGGACAGGTAGGTGTTGACCTTCCATATCACATGGTCCAGTTTGGCCAGACTCATGAAGACACTGTCCGACATGGTCCGAACCTCATGGAATGACGAGTTGACGTGAGTCTGAAGCGTGTTCAGGTTTTTCTCGAATCCGACGACATTGCCATTGATCTCCTGAACGCCACCCATGAGCGTCAGCGAGGTTTCCTGCACACTGGTGATATTGGTTAGCATGTTATGAATGACATCGCGCGTTTCCAGGATCGCGGACTGTGTCTTATCCGCTAGTGAACGGATCTCGCTCGCCACGACCGCGAAACCCCGACCGGCTTCGCCCGCGCGGGCCGCCTCGATCGCCGCGTTCAGGGCCAGGAGATTCGTTTGCTCGGCGATGGAGCGGATCAGCGTCAGAACCGCATTGATCTTGGCCGCATGGGCGGATAGTTGGCTGACGACTTGATTGGACTCTTGGGCGGTATTCGCCAATGAATCGAGAAAATGCGTGATCTGAACGATTTCAGTGGCGACGGCATTGAAATCGCCGGCGAGGTTGTCAATGGTTGACAACGTCTGCTTGGCCTCGCCGATGGAGACGGCAAGGTTACCTTGAATGTCCACGAGTCCGGTCTTGAGCTGTTCATCCTGAAAGGTCATGAGCACGTTGAGCTGCTGCTCGCGTTGCTCATTAGTACGCCATAACGCGATCTCCTCGCGCAATTGCTCAAGCTCCTCGCGCAGTAGGGCGTTTTCAGCCACCAAACCCCTGTTTTTCTCCATCAAGGCGCGGACGTGGTGTTCATGTCTTGATTTGGTAACGAACATCGTGCCTCCGAGGATTGTCTGATCATGGCCCCTGTCGAAAGAGTCTCGCCTAAGGTCGCGCGCGTTTCGCCGAGGCTCGTCACGGGATTCTACCTAATTCAAGTCGGTCATCGAGCGGTCTAATCGCATCAAGGTTCACTAATATGCTTACATGCGATAAGCATGGGGATGCGTGATCGCCGAGGATCTAGGGCGGTACGGCGTATACACCCCGTCCTGAACATTTTCCGAACGGATCGGCCACCGCCGAACCCCTGGCTGGTCATCAAACGTTACGGACGGGGCGAATGCCCCGTCCGGCCTGGTATAGTTTTCGACGCGAGGCAATAACAGATTTATCACAGGAGGCACACATGGCGTCAAAGCAACCGCAAGACATTCTCGACTGGCTCATGACGGACAGCCCGGTCAAGCCAGTTGACCACACCGATTTTGTGCCGAAAAACTTAGACCATTTGTCCGCGTCAGAACGTCAAGCGCTTTTGAACTGGCTGAAGCATAACGGTGATCAATCCGCAGCGGCGGCTGACGACATCGCCAATACATTCGCCGCCACCGGCAAGGACGAGCAAAGTCAGGCATCTGTCATCGCCTGGTTGCTCTCCGCGCGGAATATTCTGGCGAGCGAGCAGCTCTCTATTACCGAAAAATTGGACAAACTGAACGACAGCCAGCCCACGGGCGCGACGCTCTCTATCCTGAAAACAGCCAGCGGCGCGGTTTGGAACGGCTACCAACGACTACCGCTGGCGTTGCGCTTATCACTGCCCGCCACGGTCGCCGCCATCCCTTTTCTGGGCGGAACCGGCGTTGGCATTGCCGCCTTTGGCGGTGCCATCGGACTGCCAGCGCTTCTGGTGTTTTTTCTGGGCGCGTCAGGAATCACCAGCATCATCGCCGCGCTGCTGCACACCGACGACGAGTCCGCATTGTTCATGCAAGGCATCCTGGCGATTCTGGCGACCGATGGCGCGCTGTTCCGCTTGAAGCAAGCCACCCGCGAAGCCGTCGCTCAAGACATCACGGTCCCCTGCAGGCAGTCGATACCACAAGCACAAGCGGACATTCTCGCAAAACTGTTGAGCTTATCCTCGCTCGATTTTGAGCGTCATGTCATGGCCTTTTTTGCCGAAGCGGGCATGACCGCGTGGGCCACGCCCGCTGGTAGCGATGGCGGCATTGATGGCGTCGCCAAGGATGGCCAGCGCGTTTTGCTGATCCAATGCAAGCGCTACGCGCTCGATCACCCGGTCGGACGCCCAGCGATTCAGCAATTCAAGGGCGTGGTTGAGGAAAACGCAGCGGATTTAGGCGTGTTCGTGACCACCAGTGCGTTTACGGCGCGCGCGATGGAGAGCGCGGCCAAAACTGACCGCCTCCTGCTGGTGGACGGTGAACGTCTGACGCGCTGGCATCGTGAGGGGTTTTCACTGACAGCCGTTAATTGACCCCTCACAATGCATACCTCACCCCCACCTTGGTCACAGGATAGGCCGCGCCGTTTTTGATCGTCACCGTCTGACCCACTGACACGGCCCCCCCGCGTTGACCGCCGTCACTGGCCCGCGCTGCGCGACGCCTTCGCCAGCCTGCCGGCGGACAGCCGCGTCTTCGACTGGCAGGCCGCCTTTCCCGAGGTCATGGCCCAGGGCGGCTTCGACATCGTCGTCGGCAATCCGCCTTACGTGCGCCAGGCAGCGCTCGGCCCGTTCAAGCCCTATCTGGCCGCGCGCTACGCCAGCTATCACGGGGTCGCCGATCTCTATGTCTATTTCTACGAGCGCGGCCTGGAGCTACTCGCCCCCCAGGGCAAACTGAGCTACATCGTCACCAACAAATGGCTGCGCGCCGGCTATGGCGAGCCACTGCGCCGACTCTTCGCCGAGCGCGCTGAGATCGAGGAGATCCTGGACTTCGGTCACGCGCCCATCTTCGAGGACGCCGACACCTTTCCCTGCATCCTGATCGCCCGCCATCGGCCCCCCGAGCCAAGGCCGGAGCCATCCCTGGTGCGGGTCTGTCCGGTTCCGCGCGACCGTCCCGCCGAGCTGTCGCTGGACAACTATGTCCACGAGCACGGCTACCCCGTGCCCTGGTCGCGCTACGGCGCCGAACCCTGGAGCCTGGAGTCGCCCGAGGTCGAGACCCTGATGGGCCGGCTGCGCGAGCGCGGGGTGCCGCTGGCCGAGTTCGTCGGCGTGAAGCCCATGTACGGGATCAAGACCGGACTCAACGAAGCCTTCCTGATCGACGAGACGACCCGCGCCGAGCTGATCCGCCAGGATCCCGGCTGCGCGGATGTCATTAAGCCCTATCTGCGGGGTCAGGACATCAAGCGTTGGGCACCGGATTGGCAGGGGTTGTGGATGATCGTGCTCAAGTCGAGCCTCAACTTCGCCTGGCCCTGGCAGGAGTCGGGCGACCAGGCGGAGGCGGTCTTCGCACGGACCTATCCGAGTCTCCATGGTCACATGAAGGGTATGGAGGAACGTCTGCGGGCGCGTCAGGACCAGGGGCGGTATTGGTGGGAACTGCGATCCTGCGATTACTACGGAATCTTCGATGAGCCGAAAATCATCCACACGGACATTGCTTGGTACCCCCAGTTCGCCTATTCGGATGGGCCGCTTTACTTCGTCAACACCTGCTACATCTGGCCCACGGCGGATCTGTTCGCCCTTGCCGCCATGAACTCCCCGGTGATGTGGGCCTATATGTGGCGTCACGCTCAACACGGTAAGGATGAAGCGCTGCGCCTGTTCAACTCCTTCACGACCACCCTGCCGATCGCCGACCCGACCCCCGAAATCCGCCGCGAGGTCGAGGAGCGGGCCGCCGCCGCCCTGGAGCTGACGCGCCTCACCCAGCGGGAATCCGGCGAACTGCTGACCTGGCTGCGTCTGGAACTGGGGGTGGAGAAGCCCGGTCAGCGTCTGGAGACCTTCGCCGACCTGACCGGCGAGGCGTTCGCCGCCGAGGTCTGCAAACGCCGTCCCAAGGGTGCGCCCCGTCTCACCCCCCGGACCCTGACCGAGCTGACCGACACCCACCGTCGCTACGCCACCGCCGCACAGGCCCGCGCCGCCCAACGGCGCGCCCTGGAACGGCGGATGTCCGATCTGGTCATCCAGGCGTATCAACTCACCGACGCGGAGATCGACCTGCTGTGGCGCACCGCGCCGCCGAGGATGCCGGGCGCGCGATGATCGGTTCCAAGGCTTGGATCGACGCGCGACGCGGATGTCGAGCGGCCTCCAACCCGACAGTGCCGTGGATGATTCGCGGCAGCCCGCGGATCGGCGTCGCGGCCTGGTCGCTCTACCCATCCCTGCTATAGATACCGCAGGGCGGCGATGACCAGTCCCACTCCGGTCGCGATAAAGCCAACCAGCCAAAAAAACTGCTGGTCGTGACGCTTGAGCATCTCGTCGAAGCGCTTGTCCACCTGCTCGAAGCGTTTGTCCATGCTCGTCTGCATGGCCTCGAAGCGCTTGTCCATCTGCTCGAAGCGCTTGTCGATGCTCGTCTGTATGGTCTCGAAGCGTTTGTCCATCTGCTCGAAGCGCTTGTCCATGCTCGTCTGCATGGCCTCGAAGCGTTTGTCCATCTGCTCGAAGCCTTGTCGCATCAACTCGCGCTGGTGCTTGAGTTCTTCCTCCACCCGCACCATGCGCTCGCGCAGTTCGATCTCATAGACCACCGGCGGCTTGCCGAGGCTCTGCTCGGCCAGCCAGTCCCCGAGGTGGGCCTTGATAAAGGCAATGTCTTCCTGGGCCAGGGCCATGCCCGTGTCCTCTGTCAAACCACTGAATACACAAACTCTAGCGGATCGCGGCGCGACCCGGCAAGGCCATTGGGCACAAGCCCGGCCCCCGGTTTTTCGGGGCGGCGCGGGGCGATGGGTTTCACCGCGCCTTTCGGCTTCGCTCAGGACAAGCTCGACCCATCTACGAGGCTTCCGCACCGAAACGCTTGACCAGACATTCGGGGATCGGTTCGAGGCTGGCGCGCGGATCGTCGATCCGTCGCGCGAGCCGCGGTGCCTGTCAGGAATACCAAAATGCCCCCATGTCGTGACCCGTGGAAACTCTTTGGTGAGACCAGGCGCCAAAGCCAAGGACCGACGGCAAGAGTCGCGCCGCCGGGTCGACTTCTGTTTGGCGAATCCATGTGAACCGAAACGAGCAGGTAGAGGCCAATGCGCTCCATGTCGAGCAACGCCCCTGGCGGGCGGAGCGATTTCTCCGAGGATGCGGTCTCTCGCCTGACGTATCGCCTCGCGGCCAAGTATCGCGCCCGCATCGCCGCCCAGCGGGTCGAGCCGGCGCGCCCGGCGAGCTGGCGTGATTTCCCTTCGGACCTCTCGCCCCAGCTCGTCCATGCCCTGCGCGCGCGCCGTCTGAGTCAGCTCTACAGCCACCAGCGCGCCGCCTGGGATCTGGCGCGCGCCCATCGCCACCTGGTGGTCGCGACCCCGACCGCGTCCGGTAAAACGCTCTGCTACAACCTGCCGGTGCTGCAATCCGTCCTGAGCGAAGGCGGCAAGGCGCTCTATCTCTTCCCGACCAGCAATTCCCGGCGAACGGATCGTAAGCCGCTGATTTAGAAATAATCTGGCTTTTGGAAGCAACAAGGTTTGCAAAATAGTAACCTATCTTTTCAAGAGGTTAGCGTTCGCCGGGAATTGCTGCTTCCCGACCAAGGCGCTCGCCCAGGATCAGGTGGCGGAACTGATGGAACTGAGCCGGGCGCTGACCGAGGCGGGCGGGGAGGGGGTCAAGGCGTTCACCTTCGATGGGGACACGCCGGGCGATGCGCGCAAGGCGGTGCGCACGCGCGGCGACATCGTGCTCAGCAACCCGGACATGCTGCACCAGGCGATTCTGCCGCATCACACCAAGTGGGCTCGGTTCTTCGAGGGGCTGGAGTACGTGGTGGTCGACGAGCTGCACAGCTATCGCGGTGTCTTCGGCTCGCATGTGGCCAACGTCTTTCGCCGTCTGCGGCGCATCTGCCGTTTCTATGGGGTCGAGCCGACCTTCATCTTTGCGTCCCTCGGTAGCGCTGGATCTGAGTTCGCGTTGCAGATGCGAGGTCCTGACACGACGAGCCGTTCTGGCTACGACTCTGCCAACTGGATCAGTGACCGGTACAGTGCCAGGAAGCTCGTCGAGCGGTTCCGCTGCGGTATCAGCAGCGGTGCGATCCGGCGAGCGCCGTCGCCCTTTTGGTAAGTTGGAATCGCCTTGGACAGTTCGCGTGACGGACTGCCTAGGCTATCCGGGTTGCGGTACTTCGCCTTGCGGTCGTGCGCCGCGAGCGCGGGTTTGTCGAACGCCTCCGACACCGCCTGCCAGTCACCCACGAAGAAGGCTTCCAGCTCCCGGCATGCGATCCGGACGATGGCTTCTGGTTTGCCGGCCTGAGAGCACAGGTCGGCCAGGCGCATCTTGATCTGCACACAATCGCCGCTGTCCTGATCTCTCAGGACGAGGAAGCGGCTGTTGGGCCGCAACCACCCTTGCAGTCGCCGCACCATCTGCTTTTCCAGATCTTGTTTGCCTTCAAAGACCAGGAAATGCGCTGTCACTCCGAGCGGCAGCCAGTGCTGTTGCGTACCTCTCAGAAAGTCTGCGGCGGACGGCTCTTCGAGCAGGAAGACAAGATGCTCGATCACGGGTTCACACCTGGAAAAAGTCCCTGCTTCCAGAGATAACCCATCTGATCGCCTGCTTCCATGTAGGCTTGGATCTGGGGATCGTCGGCGGCGCGATAGGCCTGTGTGTAACCCTGTTCCTTGACCAGCCAGAAGACTTCGTCGATCCCGACGGCATTGAGAAAATCAGGCGAATGGGTGGTGACGAACACCTGTCCGCCACGTTGGGCGTAAGCCCTGAACTCTTCCGCCAGATCCCACAGCAAGGATGGATACAGTTGGTTCTCGGGCTCCTCGACGCAGAGCAGGGGGTGCGGATGCGGATCGTAGAGCAGGACCAGATAGGCCAGCATCTTGATCGTCCCGTCCGAGACATAACGCGCCAGGAAAGGATCCTCGAAAGCCCCATCCTGGAATCTCAGCAGCACCCGTCCCTCCTCGGTGGGCTTGGCTTCCACGCGCGTGATGCCTGGGATGCGATGCTTCAGCCGATCCAGGATGTCCTGGAAGACGGGCGGATGCTGCTTGTAGAGGTAGTCCACCACCAGCGAGAGGTTCTCCCCTTCGCGTGACAGGTGTTCCGCATAGCCGGCGTCGGTCTCGGGTCGTGCACGGCTGATGTGGAAGTCCGACAGGTGCCAGTTCTCGATCAGATTGCCAAGCGCGACCACGGCGGGGAAACGCTCGAACTGGGCCAGCGCCTTGATCGCCAGGATGTCCGGGCTCTTCAGTGTCTGCTGATCACGCTGCAACTGGGTCTCGTCGCTCACCGACTCCAGTTCGTTGGTGACCGCATCGCCGACTCCGCAGGAAAAGTCGAGGTAGCGCCAAGGCTGTCCCCGGCTGCCGCGCCGGTATTGCAGGATCTCCCGCTTGACGACAGGCCGGCCCGCCTGTTCGTCGATGTGAAGCTCATAGGTGATTCGCCGCGACTGACCCTTGGCGAGCGTCGCACGGAATTTGATCTCGATCTCGATCGGATCCGAACATCCCCGGCTGCGGACTTCGGTCAGGCCGCGGCTACCGCCCAACCGTCCCAACGCCGCCGTGACATTGGTCGTCATCGCGTCGCGCAGGAAGGCGAACACCGAGAACAGCGTGCTCTTGCCGGTGCCGTTGGCGCCTACCAGCACGCAGAAGCGCGGAAGCTCTCTCAGATGCACGTCCCTGAAGGCGCGAAAGTTCTTCAGGCGTATGGATTCGATCTGCATGGCGAAGATCCTGAGCTTGCTGTTTTCGAGGATGCGGTCTGTCGGAGTGTCAACAGTGCATCAAGATACTCATTGCTGGCCCCGTTGGACACCAATGGATGCCAATTCAATTGCTGTGGTTGCATCGAAAGGCGGTCGATCAGCTAACCGCTGTGTGTTCTTGGCAAATGATGTTTCATCGCCATGACGTACCAGTGTCGGCGCTCGCCGAGTAAGATCGACACTGCGCGTGCCGTCGAGCCTTTCTGCGGCATGTCGGGAGCTGGGTGAAGTTTGTTTGGAGCAACTGGGTCTGATCCGACCATTCTTCGGCATTTCGATGACTCGTCGGGAACGTGAACGGTGTCGCGCACTCGGCTGTAACACAATCGGCGAGGCTGGTGCGCGGAAGGCGATTGGTCGTGCGTGTTTGGCGAAGTGGTTTTCCAAGCCGTGTAATCAACAGTTACCGTTATTGATCCTCTCGACCATGCCAGCGCGTTGCGCAGTGGCCAAGTAGTGCCCAATTTTTTGCGACGAGACGCAGGCCATCCGGAAGTGACACTCCTGAAATCGCACGATGAATCTACAGTCAGCCATCGCGCTGAATCGGCGATTCTGCCGATCGAACGCTTGAGTGTTAGGTTGCTCGCCAAATATGCCTACCGCATTACCGCCCAGCAGACACAGCCAGCCTGCGCGGCGCGCTGGCGTGATCTGCCCTTCGATCTGGATCCGACCCTAAGCCAGGCGCTACGAGCGCGCGGTCTGAGTCAGCTCTACAGCCACCAGCGCGCCGCCTGGGATCTGGCGCGCGCCCATCGCCATCTGGTGGTCGCGACCCCGACCGCGTCCGGTAAAACGCTCTGCTACAACCTGCCGGTGCTGCAATCCGTCCTGAGCGAAGGCCGCAAGGCGCTCTATCTCTTCCCGACCAAGGCGCTCGCCCAGGATCAGGTGGCGGAACTGATGGAGCTGAGCCGGGCGCTGACCGAGGCGGGCGGGGAGGGGGTCAAGGCGTTCACCTTCGATGGGGACACGCCGGGCGATGCGCGTAAGGCGGTGCGCACGCGTGGCGACATCGTGGTCAGCAACCCGGACATGCTGCACCAGGCGATCCTGCCGCATCACACCAAGTGGGCTCGGTTCTTCGAGGGGCTGGAGTACGTGGTGGTCGACGAGCTGCACAGCTATCGCGGTGTCTTCGGCTCGCATGTGGCCAACGTCTTTCGCCGTCTGCGGCGCATCTGCCGCTTCTACGGTGTCGAGCCGACCTTCGTTTTCGCGTCGGCGACCATCGCCAATCCGGCCGAGCTGGCGGAGCGGCTGATCGGCGCGCCGGTCGAGGCGATCCTGGAGAGCGGCGCGCCTCAGGGCGAGCGGCATCTGCTGCTCTGGAACCCACCGGTCATCAATCCGGATCTCGGCATCCGCGCCTCGGCCCGCTCGCAGACGACCCGCATCGCCCGCCTGGCGGCCAAGCTGGGGCTCAAGGTGATCGTCTTCGCCCGCTCGCGGCTCATGGTGGAGGTCATCACCAAATATCTGAAGGACGTCTTCGACCGCGACCCGCGCCGCCCGCCGCGCGTGCTGGCCTATCGCGGCGGCTATCTGCCGAGCGAGCGGCGGCGTGGAGAGCAGGCGATGCGCGCGGGCACGGTGGATCTGGTCGTCGCGACCTCGGCGCTGGAACTGGGGGTGGACATCGGGGCGCTGGATGTGGCCATCCTCAACGGCTATCCGGGCACGGTGGCGGCGACCCGTCAGCGGCTTGGGCGGGCCGGGCGGCGGCTGCGACCCTCGCTCGGGGTGCTGGTGGCGACCAGCGATCCGCTTGACCAATACCTCATCCGCCATCCCGAGTTTCTGTTCGACGCCTCGCCCGAGCACGCCCGCATCCACCCGGATCAACTCCTCATCCTGCTGGAGCAGGTGCGCTGCGCCGCCTTCGAGCTGCCGTTTCGCGACGGCGAGACCTTCGGCGCGGAGGATCTGGGCGAGATGCTCGGCTATCTGCGCGACGAGGGCGTGCTCCAGCACCAGGGGGAGCACTGGTATTGGGTCGCGGACAGCTACCCGGCCAACGCCGTCTCGCTGCGTTCGGTCGCGGAGGGCAACTTTGTCGTCATCGACACGACCGGGGGCGGTCAGACCATCATCGCCGAGGTGGATTTCAGCAGCGCGCCGGGCACCCTTTACGAAGGGGCCATCTACATGGTCCAGTCCCAGCCCTACCAGGTCGAACGGCTCGACTGGACCGGCCGCAAGGCGTTCGTCACCCCCACCCGAGCCGACTATTACACCGACGCCATCGATTACAGCCGGCTTAAAATCCTTGACCGTTTCGAGGGCCGGGCTCGGGGTCGGGGCGCGGTGGCCAATGGCGAGGTGCATCTGGTCCGCCGCTATTCCGGCTATAAAAAGATCCGCTATTACAGCCACGACAACATCGGCTATGGCAACATCGCGCTCCCGGATCAGGAGATGCACACCACGGCGGTCTGGTGGCAGGCCGATCCGGTCGCGCTGGAGATCGCGTTGCCGGATCGACAGCAGGCGATCGAGGGCTTCCTTGGCGCGGCCTATGTCCTGCATCATGTCGCGGCCCTGCGGGCGATGGCCGAGTTGCGCGATCTCGGGCGCGCGGTGGGGGACGGGCAGGGCACCTGGTTCGCTATCGGCGATAGACGCGGTCGGATGAGCGGTCCGGACAACAGCACGCTCGACGTCGCGGCGGCCGACCGCTTCGAGCCCACCCTTTTTCTCTACGATAACTATCCGGGCGGCGTCGGGCTTTCCGCGCCGCTCTATGACGATGCCCGACGGCTGGTCGCCGACGCGCGGGAATTGGTGACTGGCTGCGCCTGCGTCGGCGGCTGTCCGGCCTGTGTTGGCCCCATACCGCCGGGCGACGAGTCGCGCGCTCACCCCGCGTCAGGCGGCCTTGACCGTTTTGGATCTCCTTTGATGACACCCAAGCTATGACACGTAAGATGAATGCCTTGATGCTGATCGGGCTGATCGGTGCCCCCGTCGCCGGAGCCCAATTCGGCGTCGACTATAGCCGCGCCATTTGGGGCGACGACCAGATCTGGTGGACCCCCGCGACCATGGCCTTGCCGTTGGAGCAGACGCGCGGAAGCTTCCAGCTTTTCCTCGACAACGAGCCGATCCAGAACCATCTGGAGCGTCGCTCGCTGACCGCCCTCGACACGAACGGCTTGGCCTATTTCGTGGCACCCGAACTGTTCAAGGTGCGTCTAAACAACTGGGCGCCGGTCAAGGCGTCCCTGCTCCATAAGGCGGTCTACTCGGCGTTCGCGCTGGGCGTCTCCCTGACCTGTCTGGTGGTGGGTCTGATTCAGTTTTTCCGGCAACCGCTGCCGCGTCGGCGCGTGGTCGATGGACAGGCCCGACCGATCCGTCGCTGAACGCCTGAGGCGTCCGCGCGGTCAGCCGGCGCGGCCCGAGCCGGAGGAGGGCGCGCTGGCCGCCGGACGGCTGGAACTGGCGCGGCTCTATCGGCGGCGTGGCGATTGGAGCGGAGCCGTCCGGATTTGGGAGGCGTTGGCTGCCGAGGGCGATCCGAGCGCGCGGGCGGCGCTCGCCAAGTATCATGAGCACCAGACCCACGACCGGCGTCAGGTTCTGGCGTTTGCCTTGGACCTGCCGGCCGGACCCGAGCGCGAGCGGCGCTGCGAGCGGCTGCGCGAGAAGCTGGCGATAGGGAAGGGGGATGTCGGCTGAACAACGAAAGGCGATAGCGATGGCGGTTGGAACCAAGGTGAAGGCATGGTCTAGGCTGGTCGGTTTACTGCTGATGGGCTCGGTGCTGGCGATGCTGGTGGGTTGCGCCAGCAAGCCGGTCACATCCAGCAAGGGCGCCGACACGCCGGCGCGTCCTCCCGAGCCCTTGACGCGGGCGCCGCGATCCGCGTCCAAGCCCAGTGCGCCGGCCATCCCGAAATCCCCTCGCGCGCGGGCGCTGGCGCTCGCCAACAAGCTGCTGCCGCCGGATCTCCGTGACCGCGACGGCTGGGCGCGCGATATCGCGACCAGTCTCGTCGCCCTGTCCATTCCCTCCGAGCCGCACAAGATCTGCGCGGTCGCGGCCATCATCGAACAGGAATCGGGCTGGCAGGCCGACCCGGTCGTGCATGACCTTCCGGGCATCGCGCGGCGCGAGATGGACAAGAAACTGGATCGTTACATGATCCCCGGCGCGGTCCTGGACGTGGCCTTGCGCAAGGAGTCAGCCAACGGCAAGACCTATGCGGAACGCATCGCCGGGCTGCGCACCGAGCGCGAACTCTCGTTGCTTTACGAGGAGATGATCGCCGAGCTGCCGCAAGGCGAACGCTTCCTCGGCGGCATGAATCCGGTGCGTACCGGCGGCCCGATGCAGGTGAGCGTCGGCTTCGCGGCCCAAGTGATGCGCGAGCGACCCTATCCCTGGCGCAAGGCCGGGAGCGCCCGCGAGGAGGTCTTCACCCGCCGTGGCGGCGTCTATTTCGGAACCGCCATGCTGCTCGACTATCCGGTGAGCTACGACCGCATGATCTACCGCTTCGCCGACTTCAACGCCGGCCGCTATGCCAGCCGCAACGCCGCCTTCCAGCGTCTGGCGGCGGCCCTGTCGGGGCATGAGCTGGCGCCCGACGGCGATCTCCTGCGCTACAAGGACGGCCAGCCGGTCGGCGGCAGCCAGACCCAGGCCGCGCTGGAGGACATCCCCGCTCTCGGCCTGGGGCGTGCGGCCATCAAGCGCGACCTGCTGTTGGAAAAGAGTTTCGATTTCGAGCGCACCGAGCTGTACGGGCGGGTGCGGGATCTAGCCCGGCAGCGTGGACTTGCGGTTCCGGTCGCCGCGGTTCCGGATATCGCCCTGAAGAGTCCCAAGATCACCCGCAAGCTCACCACCCGCTGGTTCGCCGAGCGGGTCGAGGGACGTTACCGGCGCTGTCTGGCGCGGGATACGCCGGAGGCGATTTAGAGTCATTGAGGTGGCGAATCGAGACCGCGGAACATCCAGCCGTTCGTGCTTCCCTTGACCGCTCGGCATTTCGCTCTATCGGGCGTACCCGTGAGTCGCGGTAAGACGTCTGGGTGAGGGGTCGGTCAGGTTTCGGATCTTCAGTTGTTCGCGTCAAAGGCGAAGGGTTCACTTTCACGGTCCCTGTCTTGCACGGCCGTTCCGATCCATCAGGCGGACTCTATCCTGGGCCGCAGCGGCAGCAGCGTCGCTTGCATCGCCGCCGGGATGACCGAGGTGTCGCCTCGGGCCAGTTCGCGGCCCTGATCCAGCACCAGTACCTGGTCCACCCAGTCCAGCCCGGCCGGGCGGTGGGTGATGAGCAGGACGGTGCGCCCTACCATGAGTTTGTCCAGCGCCCGCATCAGATCGCGCTCGGTGGCGGCGTCCAGGCCCTCGGTCGGCTCGTCCAGGAGCAGTATGGGGGCGTCCTTGAGCAGGGCGCGGGCGACCGCGATCCGTCGGCCCTGTCCGCCGGACATCCGCACGCCGGTCTCGCCGACCCAGGTGTCGTAGCCCTCGGGTAGCTCGGCGATGAAGTCATGGATCTGGGCGACCCGGCAGGCCGCCTCGATGGCGCCCTGCGAGGCCTCGGGGTTGGCGATCAGCAGGTTCTCGCGGATGGTGGTGTCGAATAGATGGGTGTGCTGGCTGACCACGGCGATGTGACGGCGCAGGTCGTCGCCATGGAAATCCAGGATGTCGTGGCCGCCGATGCGGATCGTCCCCGAGTCCGGCGCCCAGAAGCGCAGCAGCAGGTTGAACAGGGTGCTCTTGCCCGAGCCGGTGGCGCCGATCACGGCGGCGCGCGATCCCTCGGCGACCCGCAGCCGGATGTCCGTCACGGCTGGCCGGGGCGCGTCCGGATAGCTGAAACCCACATCCGCGAATTCGATATCGAAGTGCGCGGGTCGCGGGGAGAGGCCCGTCGGCTCGGGTACGGCGGGCTGGGTGTCGACGATGCTGAAGAGCCGGCGCGCGGCGGCCAGCGAGCGTCCGAGGAGCTGGAAGGCGTGGGGCAGGGGGGCGACGGCCTCGAAGCTGGCGAGCGTGAAGAGGGCGAGCATCGCGAGTTGGGGTGGCAGGAGGCGTCCATCGTTGACCATGGGGATGGCGAGCCAGAGCAGCACCCAGAGACTGAGGCTGGCGCAGAGTCCGACGGCCGCCTGGGTCAATCCGTGATCGCTGCTCAGGCGCGTCTGGTCGGCGATCATGCGGCGGCTTAAGGCGTCCACGCGCTGGGCCTGACGCTCGGTCGCCCCGTAGAGGGTGAGTTCGGCCATGCCCTGGACACCGTCGATGACGGCCGCGCGCAGGGCGCCCTCGTCCTCGGCGATGCGCTGCCCCGGCCGCGCGCCCCTGGCCTGCGACCAGATGGGCAGGCCCACGCCGGCGATGACCAGGAAGGTCAGGCCGGACAGGGCCAGGAAGGGGTGATAAAGCAAGAGAAACAGCGTGAACAGCAGGATGCTCACGTTGGCCACCACGACCGGGACCAGCACCCGCACGTAGAGATTGTCCAGGGCATCGATATCGGCGCGGATGCGGCTCAGGAGATCACCGCTGTGGTACTGCTGAAGACGCGCCGGGGCCAGCGGCTCCAGATGCTGATAGAACCAGACCCTCAGACTGGCGATCAGCCGGAAGGTGGCCTCGTGGTTGACGAGCCGCTCCCCGTAACGCCCGACGGTGCGGAGCATGGCGCTGCCGCGGATCATGGCCGCCGGGGTGAAGTAGTTCATGGATACGCCGGCCAGTCCGGCGGCGGCCATGGCGGTCAGGAACCATCCCGAGGCGGCCATGAGGGTGACGTTGGCGAGCAGGGTGAGGATGGCGGCGATGGTGCCGAACAGCATCCAGTGACGGTAGGGCTGGAAGAGCTTCCAGAGACGCAGCAGTTCGTTCATCGGTCCTCGATCCCCTGTCCGATACCCCCTTGGGCAAGATGGGAAGCGCCGTCGGCGGCGATCATGCGGGCATAGAGTCCGCCGGTCTCGATCAGCTCGTCGTGCCGGCCCTGCTCGACGACCCGACCCTGATCGAGCACCAGGATGCGATCGGCGCGGCGCACCGTCGCTAGGCGGTGCGCGATCACCAGCAGGGTGCGGTCGCGGGCGAGGTCGTCGATGCCCTCCTGCACCAGGCGCTCGCTTTCCGGGTCGAGATTGGCGGTGGCCTCGTCGAGGATGACCAGCGGCGCGTCGCGCAGAAAGGCTCGCGCCAGGGCGATCCGCTGGATCTGTCCACCGGAGAAACCGGCGCCGCGCTCGCCCACGGGGCTGTCATAGGCGTCGGGAAGCGCCTCGATGAAACCATCCGCGCGTGCCCGGCGGGCCGCCTCGCGCACCGCTTCCAGATCCGCCTCGGGTCGCCCGAGGCGGATGTTGTCGGCGATGCTGCCCTGGAAGAGCCGGGGTTGCTGGGGCACCCAGGCCAGGTGCCGGCGCCAGTCGTCCAGATCGATGTCGGACAGGGACTGCGCGCCGATCAGGATCCGCCCCTCGGTCGGCACCAGGAAGCCGAGCAGCAGATTGACCACCGTGGTCTTGCCGGCCCCGCTGGTGCCGACCAGCGCGATCCGCTGACCGGGCGGGATTTCGAGGCTGAGATCCTGGAGCGCCTCGCGACCCTCCTCGTAACGGAAGCGCACGGCCTCGAAACGCACGCCGAGCGGGCGGGTGGCGGCCAGCGGTTCGGTTCCCGGATTGGTCCGGTCGGGCTCGGTCTCCAGCACCCGGATCAACTGTTCGGCGGCGGCCACGGCGCCCATGCGGGCATGATACTGGGTGCCGAGATTGCGCAAGGGCGCGTAGAACTCGGGGGCCAGCATGAGTACGAACAGCCCCTGTAGATAGCCGATCTCCGGCACATGCAGCCAGGGAGCCACGGGAACGGCCAGTCCGTAGAGCCGGAACCCGATGAAAACGGCGACGATGGCGATGCCGACACTGGCGAAGAATTCGAGCACGGCCGATGAGAGGAAGGCGACGCGCAGCACCTGCATGGTGCTGTGGCGATACTCGTCCGATACGCGGGCGACCACCTCGACCTCGCGTCGGCTGGCGCCGAACAGCTTGAGCGTCGTCAATCCCTGGATGACGTCCAGGAAGTGCGCGCTCATGCGCGCGAGCTGTTTCCACTGGCGCTGATTGCGTACCTCCGCGCCCGAGCCGATCAGAATCATGAAGAGCGGAATCATGGGCGCGGTCAGCAGCAGCACCAGGCCGGCCAGCCAGTCGACCGGCATCACGACGGTGAGGATGGCGAGCGGCAGGATCATGACCAGCGTCATGGCCGGGACGAAGCGGGCGTAATAGCCCTCCAGGTCGTCGATGCCCTTGGTCAGCGTCTCGACCAGGGCGCCGCTGCGCTGGCCGGAGAGATAGCTGGGTCCGAGCCGTTGCAGATGCCGGTGGACCTGGTCGCGCAGCGTGGCGCGCACGTCCGCCGCGGCCTGGAAGGCGGAGCGTTCCGCGAGCCAGACGATGAGGGCGCGCAGGGCGAAGAGCCCGAGGAGTCCCCACAGCCAGGCGCGGATGTCCGTCAGCCCCGCTCCCTCGAAGATCACGTCGTTCAGGATCACCGCCAGCGCCCAGGCTTGGGTGACGGCAAGCAGCCCGTTGGCTGTATTGAGCCAAAGGGTCCGTGTAAGTGCCCCGCCGGCGAGGGGCCGTTGGGATTTGAGCCAGGCGTTGACTGACATGGGAGGCGTTCCGTACGTGACCTCGGTCGCTATCGGAACCGGGAGGATACGGAACCAGGGCCTCGCTGGGCAATGCGCGATTCAGGCATCGCCCTTGGAGGCGCGCTGGGAATCGAGCGACAAGGGGGGCTGTCAGTCCGCGGTGGCGCGGGTCACGCCATGCTTGGACATGAGGCGGTAGAGCGTCATCCTGGAGACCCCCAGATCCTGCGCCGCGCGGGTGATGTTGCTCGCGTTGCGCGCCAGGGCGTGTTCGAGATTGCGCTTCTCGGACTGCTCGCGCGCGCTTTTCAGGGTTCCCATGACGTGGTGGCGCGATGAGCCGTTGAGTTTCTCGGGGGGCGGGGAGTTGGGCTCTCCAGGCCTCTCGCCGTTCTTCGCTCCGTCGAGCTGGATCTTCAGGTCGTCCGGGCGGATCGACAATCCCTCGCAGCTCAGCGCGGCCTGGAAGATCACGCTGCGCAATTCGCGCACGTTGCCGGGCCAGGCATAGCCGCGCAGCCTGGCAAGCGTCTCCTTGCCGAGCCTGAGGTTGCGCGTTCCGGCGTCGGCGGTGACCTCGTCCAGAAAATGGCTGGCCAGCAGTTCGATATCGCTGCCCCGTTCGCGCAGCTCCGGGGTCTGGATGGTGAGAAAGGCGAGCCGATAGTAGAGATCGGCCCGGAAGGTGCGGTCCCGGATGGCCTGGTCCAGGTCGACGTTGGTGGAGGCGATGATGCGCACGTCCACGCGCTGGCCGCGTGTGCTTCCGATGGGGGTGACGATCTTGTCCTCCAGGAAGCGCAGCAGGGTGGCCTGCGACTCCATCGGCATGTCGCCGATTTCGTCGAGGAAGAGTGTGCCTCCGGCCGCGCTCTGAATGTATCCGTGCTTGCGCGCGTTCGCGCTCGTGAAGGAGCCCTTTTCGTGGCCGAACAGCTCCGATTGGAGCAGGGAGGGTGGAATCGCGGCGCAGTTGATGGCGACATAGGGACCCTTGGAGCGCGCCGAGTGGTCGTGAATCGCCCGCGCGGCCAGTTCCTTGCCCGTGCCCGTCGGCCCGGTGATGAGCACCGAGACCTCCGATTCGGCGGCGCGTTGCAGCATCCGGTAGAGAGACCGCATGACGGGGCTTTCTCCCACCAGTCCGAAACGGGTCGGCTGACGCGCGTTCGACTTGCTGGTCATCTCGCGTTCGATCCGGGCCATCCCGTAGGCATGTCCGAGAACCGTCGTTAACCGCTCGGCATCGAACGGGAAGACGTGGAAATCATAGAGATGATCGGCGATGAAATGTCTGATGCCACTCTGGATGAGTTGCTCCTCGGTGAGCGCCGCTACCCATTTGACTCCTGTCAGCGCCTCGACACGCTGTTGCAGATAGGTCTCGTGCCGCGTGTCGCGTGAGTCGGGGAAAACGACCAGACCGATGAGAAAGGCTTCCTCTGAAGCTGGAGAATCAAGGCTGTCGATCTCCCGCGCGTAGGTAATGGACCAATGTTTCCGCTCTAGGATGGAAACGACATCCGCTGGTAAATCTTCCTGCGAAACAACGAGTAGCTTACGCATTGGCATGGGTCCAATTACATGAGGTCCGCGGTCGGCGTCATGCCGAACCTTTATCCAGGGGCCTCGCCAGCCGACTCGGTGTCGGCGCGGCAATGCGAATCCCGATGGGCTTCCGAGAATGAAGCATAACAACATTGAGACACTAAATGTCACCCCCTAGAGACGTATTTGTTGTTTTTTAAGCAAAATTGTGATGCTGCCGGCAATTCTGGTCGCGGACCCACGGCGATGGCACGCATCCGTGGCTTGGGGAGACCCGCCTCGGGCGGCGCGATTCCGGTCCAATGGCCAAATCGAGCCGTCGTTTATATGGGTCGCTTGCTTGAGGAAGGCTCACGTCCATCGTGCGGGTCGGTGAATCCGGCCGTTTTACGGGGGTTTGCGCCAATTCGGCGCGCTTGGGATGGATGAATCGGCTCTTCCATTTTTCGCCTGGTTCTGTATATTGGCGCGTTTACCCGCGGGGCCTTCCCTGCGACGCCCTATTGTCAGTCTTGAGCCAGGACAGCACATGGTCACGATTCGTTTGTCTCGGGGTGGTTCGAAGAAGAACCCTTTCTATCAGATCGTCGTCGCCGACATCCGCTCCAAGCGGGATGGTCGTTACATCGAGCGCCTCGGTTTCTTCAATCCGAACGCGCGTGGCGGTGAAATTCCACTGCGCATCGACGGCGAGCGCGCCCAGCACTGGATCCGTCAAGGCGCCCAGCCGACCGATCGCGCCAAGCAGTTGATCAAACAGGCCGCGCGCGAGGCTGCGGCGATCGCGGCCTAGCCAGACGCCTCGGACGCCCACAGTGGTCGAGCGGGACGAACAGGCGCGGATCCCTCTCGGGCGGATCAGCGGTGTGCATGGCGTCAAGGGTTGGGTCAAGATCTTTTCGGATACCGACCCGCGCGAGGGAATTCTTCGCTACGCGCCCTGGCTCGTGGGTCCGGACGCGCATCCCCGTCGCATCGTCGAGGGCCGGCGGCATGGCAAGGGTGTCATCGCCCGTTTCGAGGGCTGCGAAGATCGCGATCAGGCGGCCTTGCTGATCGGTCAGGAGATCGCCGTCAGGCGTTCGCAATTGCCTCCGCCGCGACCGGACGAGTTCTACTGGTTCGATCTTGAGGGGCTGGCCGTCGTGAACGAGCAGGAAATCGATTTCGGTCGTGTCGGACATCTCTTTTCGACCGGAGCCAACGACGTGTTGGTCATCCAAGGCGATCGAGAGCGCCTGGTTCCTTTCGTCTGGGGCGATGTGATCAAGGATGTCGATTTCGAGCGCGGGCGGATCCGGGTCGATTGGGACGCCGACTTCTAGCCTGTTCCGTCGTTCGGCCAAGCCGTTCGACACCGGCCCGGACCGGGCAAATCGGCGGACGAGCCGCAGCGCCGCCAACCGAAGGGCAAGTTCATGCGGTTCGATGTCATCACCCTGTTTCCGGATCTGTTCCGCGTTCTGTCGGACCAGGGTGTCACGGGGCGGGCGATGACGCGCGGGCTGGCCGAGTTGCATCTGTGGAATCCCAGGGATTTCACCCAGGATCCGCACCGCACGGTGGACGATCGCCCCTACGGTGGCGGACCCGGCATGGTCATGAAGGTCGAGCCGCTGCGCGACGCCATCCGATCCGCGCGCGCGGTCGCGCCGAACAGTCGGGTGGCCTATCTCTCGCCTCAGGGGCGGCGACTCGATCAGGCGGCGATGCTCGAAATCGCTTCACGCTCCGGCTGGATCCTGGTCGCGGGTCGCTACGAGGGAGTCGACGAACGTCTGATCGAGGCCAATGTCGATGAGGAATGGTCGATCGGCGACTATGTGCTGAGCGGCGGTGAACTGCCGGCCATGGTGGTCATGGACGCGGTCATCCGATTGCTGCCCGGCGCGCTTGGACATGCCGATTCCGCGCGGCAGGATTCGCACATGGATGGGCTCCTGGATTGTCCGCATTACACCCGCCCGGAAACGATCGACGGAATCTCGGTCCCCCCGGTGCTGATCGGCGGCGATCATGCCGCGATCGAACGTTGGAGGCTGCGACAGGCGCTTGGACGGACCTGGCGGCGGCGTCCGGATCTACTCAAGCGCCGCGGGCTGAGCGAGGCCGAGCGGGCGTTACTCGATGAATTTATGCTGGCCCATCGCGAGGGTGGCGCCGGGTGAGCACAGGAGCCAAGGAAACCATGAGCAATATCATTCAGCAGCTCGATCAAGAGCAAATGACCCGCGAAGTCCCTGACTTCGCCCCCGGCGATACCGTCGTCGTTCAGGTCAAGGTGAAGGAGGGCGTCCGTGAGCGTCTTCAGGCCTTCGAAGGCGTTGTCATCGCCATTCGCAGTCGCGGCCTGAACTCCGCCTTCACGGTGCGCAAGATCTCGCATGGCGAGGGCGTGGAGCGCGTTTTTCAGACCCACAGCCCCGCGATCGCCGGGATCGAGGTCAAGCGCAAGGGCGATGTGCGTCGCGCCAAGCTCTATTACCTGCGTGGCCTGACCGGCAAGGCGGCTCGCATCAAGGAAAAGATCTGATTCGCGGGCGGCCGTCCCTCCGGGCGGCTGTCCGTCGGCGCTGGGCTTACCGCCTGTGTCCGAGACCTTCTACTGGCACGACTACGAGACCTGGGGCGCCGATCCGCGTCGCGACCGCCCCTGCCAGTTCGCTGGCCTGCGCACCGACGCCGATCTCAATGAGATCGGTGATCCATTGCTTATCTATTGTCGTCCCGCGGCGGATCTGCTGCCGCAACCGGACGCCTGTCTCATTACCGGCATCACGCCCCAACTCGCCGAGCGCGAAGGACTGGTCGAGGCCGAGTTCGCGGCGGCCATTCAAGCCGAGCTGAGCCGGCCCGCGACCTGCGGCGTGGGCTACAACAGCCTGCGTTTCGACGACGAAATCACCCGTCATCTGTTCTATCGCAATCTCCAGGATCCCTATGCCCGCGAGTGGCGGAACGGCAACTCTCGTTGGGATCTGATCGACGTGCTTCGGCTGGCCCACGCGCTGCGTCCCGAGGGAATCGTCTGGCCGACCCACGAGGACGGCACGACCTCCTTCAAGCTTGAGCATCTGACGGCGGCCAACGGTATCGGACATGCGCAGGCCCATGAGGCGCTGGCCGACGTGCGGGCGACCATCGCCCTGGCGCGTCTGTTGCGCCGGGTTCAACCGAAACTCTTCGACTATGCCCTGACCCTGCGCGATAAGCGCCGGGTTCGCGAATGGCTCGACAAGGGCCAGCCGCTGCTGCATGTCTCGGCCCGCTTTCCGGCCGCGCTCGGTTGCCTCGCGCCGGTCTTTCCGGTCGCCCGGCATCCCACCAACGGCAATGGCGTCATCGTCTTCGATCTGCGCGCCGATCCGGCCCAACTCCTGGATCTGTCCGTGGAGGAGATCCGGCGGCGACTCTTCACCCCAGTCTCCGATCTGCCCGCCGGGACGGAGCGCGTCCCGCTCAAGACGATCCATCTCAATCGCGCGCCGGTTCTGGCGCCGATGTCGACCCTGACCCCGGCATCCGCCGAGCGTTGGCGCATCGATCCGGATCTGGTCGCGAGCCGTGCCCGACAGATCACGGCCGCCGCGACCGAGATCGAACGGCGCGTCCAGGCCGTTCACCAGACGCCGGAAACCTCGGGCGAGACCGATCCCGACCTGATGCTCTATTCCGGTGGCTTTTTCTCCGACGCGGATCGTCGCGCCATGGAGAAGATCCAGCGCTCGACGCCCGCCGAGCTGGCCGAATCCTCGCCCAGCTTCGAGGATCCGCGACTCGCCACGCTGCTGTTCCGCTATCGTGCCCGCAACTGGCCAGAGACCCTGACGCCCGAGGAGCGCGAGGACTGGGACGCCTACCGGTTCGACCGGCTGACCGATCCCGGCGGCGGTGGGAGCCTCCAGATCGACCAGTACGAGACGCGCCTGGCGGAGTTGGCCAGGATCCATGCCGGCGATCCAGCCAAGCTCGCCATTCTCGAATCCCTGACGCAATGGGCCGAGCGGGTGCTCGACGCGGAAGGCTGAAGCGGCGCGAATCCGCCGGTCTCAGGAATCCGTCTCATCCGTCGGCGTCAGGGCTTCCGCGATCGCGCGACGCAGGGCCTCGCGGGTGAATGGCTTGGGCAGGGTGGCGCGCACGCCCAGGAGCTTGGCCGATTCCAGATTGAACTCCAGACTGATGGCGCGCCGGCCCCCCGAGACCGCGATGATGGGAACCTGGCTGCCGAGTCGCGCCAGATCCATGATGAGCTCGATGCCATCCTTCTCGGGCATGAGAATGTCGGTGATGACGAGGTCGGGAGGGTTCCGTTCGATGGCCGCGAGCGCCTCGTTTCCGTTGGTGACGGCGCTGACTTGGTAGCCTTCGCGCCGGACCATTTCCTCGAGCATGGCGCGAAAGATCTCGTCGTCTTCGACGATCAATACCTTGATCATGCGGGGGTCTCCGGCTGAATCGTTGGAGGGGCGCTCGGGCGATGGCTGTGCGGCGGCAGACTCGGCAGGTCGATGGTGAAGAGACTGCCCGCTCCGGGCGTGCTGTCGATCGCGATCGTGCCTCCGAGCTTGCCGACCAGACCGTGGATGACCGAGAGTCCGAGTCCGCTGCCCTTGCCGGGCGCCTTGGTGGTGAAGAAGGGTTCGAAGACGCGCTGCCGTACCTCGGCAGGCATGCCTTCGCCATCGTCGCCGACCGTCAGCCTGACCAGGTTGTCGCCATCCATCTCCAGGCCGGAGGTTGGGACGAGCGCGACCACCACATGGATGCAGCCCTGGCGATGGCCGATGGCATCGGCGGCATTGATGCAGAGATTCATGACGATCTGCTGAATCTGGCTCGGTTCGGCCAGCACCCAGGCCGCCGCGACCGAGGGCTCGAAGCGCAGACGGATGCCGGCCTGGAAGGAGGCGCGCAGCAGGTTCAGGGTCTCCTGGGCCAGGGCGACGACCTCGACGGGCGTAGGCGAGTCGGCCACCGCCCGCGCGAAGGTCAGCAGACGCGCGATCAGGTCGCGGGCGCGAAAACTCGCTTGCTGGATGTATCCCAAGTGACGCTGGCCCGGCGAGTCGGCTGGCAGATCCTCGCCCAACAGCTCGCTGAAGCCCAGGATGGCGCCGAGGATGTTGTTGAAGTCATGAGCGATGCCGGCGGCGAGCGTACCGATCGCCTCCAGTCGGCGCGACTGTTCCAGCCGGGCGTTGACGGTCGCCTCGGCGCGGCGTTCGAGCTGCTGGCGAAAGGCCAGGCTGTAGGCCATGTAGGTCTCCATCAGCGGGGCCGTGATCCGCGTCGCGACCTGGCTCAAGCGCAGCTCTGGATTGGCGCGCGCGAGTTGAACCAGCGCCTCGTGATGCAGCTCGCTGACCTCCTCGAGCGGGATCTCGCGGGCGACCAGCTCGCGGCCCAGATCGGCGGCCTCGGCCAGCGCGCCCTCGGAAGCGAGCGGATCCCTGGCGAAGACCGCGCGTTGGAGCAGATCGGCATAGCGCTGGGCGATCTCGGGCGATACCGCGGAGACGTCGGAGTCGGTCAGGGCCTCAGTCATGGCGATAGAGCAGCAGGCTGGCGTCGTCCTGGTCGCCGGCCCATTGTTCGAGCAGGCGTTCGGCCAGTCGGTCGGAGGGCTGTGCATCCATCAGGCTTTCGGCGAGCCCCGCGTTCTCGCGGATGCCGTCCGAGAAGAGGACGAGCCAGTCGCCGGGGGCGATCGCCAGGCGCTCCGGCCGCAGCCCGCGAAACCCGGCCCCCACGATGCCGCGCGCGCCACCGAGTCGCTTTACCTGCCCCGACTGGATCAGAAGGGTCCGGATGTTGCCGACCGACGCATGGTCGATCGTCGCCTCCGCGGGCCGGATATCCACCACCGCCAGCGCGACCCCGCGCGTGTTGATGAGCGCCTGGTCACAGTCACCGAAGACCTCCCTGAGTCCGGGCTCGCCCCGTTCGGCGAGCCGGCGCATGGCCGCGGCCGCGGCGGTGTGGGCCTCGCGCCCGTGACCCAGGCCATCGGCCAGCGCCAGACGCCAATGGCCATCGCGGATCCACCAGCCCAATTGATCGCCGCAAACATTCTCGCCATGCAGGGCGCGGAGGGCCTGGCCGATTCGCCCGCTCGGCGCCGATTGGCTGGGGATCAGAGCCATTTGACCGCCCTGATCCGGGTGCCGACCCCCGGTCGAGACTCGATGCCGAACTCATCCATCAGCCGCTTGACGCCGGGCAATCCGCAGCCCAGGCCATGGCCCGTGCTGTAACCCTCGGTCAGGGCCAGCGCCAGGTCGGCGATCCCCGGACCCTGGTCCTCGGCCAGCAGCTCGAGTCCGAGCGTCTCGCCGTCCAGCGTCGGGTTGAGTAGCGCGCTGGCCTGGAGCAGACCACCGCCGGCATGGATCAGTAGATTCGCCGCCAGCTCGGAGGCGGCGGTCGCGATGTGATAGGCGGCGGTTCGTGAAAAGCGCAGCGTCTCGGCTAGTTGGCGCGCCTGGCGGCAGGCCGACATGACGTCCTGCTCGACGCCGACCAGGACGCGCACGCGCCCGTCGACGAGCCCAGACGCGAAGGGTTCATCCAGCAATCGATCTTTCATGGCTTGGCGTGACACCAATCGTTGATTCCTGGGCCTTCCGCCAGGGCTAAAAAGGCTTGGCCATGACGATGGTCACGCAGGTACGGCCGGGTGCCGATTCGATCTGGAACTCGTCGACCAAGCGGCGCGTGCCTGGTAGTCCGGCACCCAGTCCGCCGCCCGTGCTGAAGCCATCCGTCAGGGCGCGTCCCAGATCCGCAATGCCCGGCCCCTGGTCCTCGACCACGACCCGGATCCGCCGGGAGACCCCGTCCGAGCGGTCCTCGATGAGACAGACGCCCTCGCCGGCATATTGAATGACGTTGCGGGCGAGTTCGGAGACGGCGGTGGCGAGCCGGGTCTGGTCGGCCTTGCCGAAACCCAGTCGCTCGCACAGTTCGCGGGCGGCGCGGCGGGCGATCACGATGTCGGTGGCGATGCGTACCGGAATCCGCTCGCTGACCAATAGCTCAGGCATCCTCGTCCTCGTTGAAGCGGGTGTCCCCGCGCGTGGCGATACGGGTATTGAGGATCTCCAGACCCTGCCCGAGGTTGAAGGCGCAGTCCGCTCCCATCAGGTCGCGGCCCATCTCGATCAGGGTCAGGGCCACGAAGGGCTGAACCCCGCAGATGACCACCTCGGCACCCAGCAGGCGCACCATGCTCGCGGTGTCGTTGATGACCCGCGCCATGTAGGAATCCACCACGTCCAGGGCGGTGATGTCGATCGCGACCCCGAGCGCCTCGATCTCGGCCACGCGCTCGACCAGATCCGATTGGAACTGCATGGCGTCGTTGTCGGTTAGGTCGACCTGGATCGAGACCAGCAGGGTCCGTTCCAGTCGCAGGATGGGGATCCTCATGGGCGCCCATCCTCGATGGACGTGATCCGCTGGCCGACCATCAGCAGCGCCTCGGCGATGCCCGCGCGCAGGGTGGCTCGGCTGATGACATCGGCGAAGCGGATGCCGAGCTTGGTCAGCGTCTGCGCGCCCTCCGGGCTGATGCCGGTCATCACGACGCGGGTGCCGAGCAGACGCGCGGCGTCGATCGTCTTCATCAAATGTTGCGCCACGCTGGTGTCGAGCACCGGCACCCCGGTCAGGTCGAGGATGGTGACCCGCGCCTCGTGCCGGGCGATCGCCTCGAGCAGGCTCTCGGTGATCTGGCGCGCGCGCCCCGTGTCGATGACGCCAACCAGCGGCAGTAGCAGGATCCGATGCCAGAGCCGCAGCACCGGGGTGGACAGCTCCAGCAGCGACAGGCTCTGCTGAGTGATGAGGTGTTCGCGGATATCGAGGAAGGCGGCGAAGGCCAGGAGCGTCAACTGTTCGAAGACCTGTTCCAGCCAGAGTAGATCGCCGCTTGAGTCGCTCGGTGATTGCTCGATCAGACGCTTGGAGATCAGTCGCTTCAGAGACAGCATCAGGCCAATGGTCTCGCTGGAGCCAGCGCCGCGGCGGGCCTGATCGGCGACGAGCTGGCGCAAATGCTTGGCCAGCGGATCCAGCGCGTCCAGCTCGAAACGGTCGCTGGGCGGGCGCTCCAGGGCCGTGAGGATATCCTCGAACAGGGCGTGCAGCCGCTGGTTTGGCTCGTGGTGGGTGCCGTCTTGTGGGGTCGGATGTTCCCAAGGGGCGTGCAGGCTCTTGAGCCAGTCGGCGAGCAGCTCCGCGCGGTGCTCGCGCAGGAGTTGCTGGAGTAAGGTCGTCATGGTTGGGTCTCGCCCTCCTTAAAATTCCGGGGGTGGGGGTTCAAGGGCGCGCGGACTCGGCCGGCATGCCGCTCATCTAACCGCATGGTAGCGCATTCAAAACAGATCGATGCGAGACCCGTTGTCCGCCGAGGCGCCCTGGCCGCCGCGCTTGAGCCAATCCCTGATCAACTCGGGATCCAGTCCGCGCCGCCGATCCTCCACCGCCAGGCGCTTCAGCCGGGCCTGGCGTTCCTCCGGAGCGAATTCATGCGCATGCTCGATCAGCAGACGCCGCGTGTCGCGTTTGAAATCCTCCATCGTGCTTCTCGGGCGCCCGGATGGCGACGGCGTAAAGGAAAAACGCCCTCCGTACCCGACCGAAAGCTCCGGAATTGGACAGGATTCACAGGATTTTTCAAGATTTACAGGATTAAAAACAGGTTCTTACAATCGTTTAACTGATGATTCCTTATAAATCCTGTCAATCCTGCGAAATCCTGTGAATCCTGTCTATGACGGGGCGCATCGCGGGCCAAGCATCAGTTATGGTCGCACCCGAAGGCCCCGAGAAATTGGGTTGAATGGGAACTGGGTGTAGGATACCCCGCTTTTCACGAACGGCTTGAGCGACCGACCAAGATGCAAGATTTCGTGCCTGGCCAACGCTGGCTGAGCGAGACCCAGGCCGAGTTGGGCCTGGGTATTGTCATGGCGACCGATGGGCGCTGCGTGCGGATCGACTATCCGGCGACGGGCGAGACCCGTCTGTACGCGATGCGCGATGCGCCGCTGGCGCGCCTGGAACTGGGAGTCGGCGAACGGATCCGGGATCGCCAGGGGCGCGAGCTGCGGGTGATCGGCGCGCGCGCCGAGCGCGGGCTCATCACCTATCGTTGCGAGGATCTCGACGGACTGGACCACGAGCTGCCGGAGTCGGAACTGGACGATCACCAGCGCTTCAACCGGCCCCAGCAGCGCCTCTTGTCCGGGCGGATCGACAGTGACCACTGGTTCGGCCTGCGTTACCGGACCTGGCGGCAGGGGATGCGCGAGGCCGGCGCCTCGACCTTCGGGCTGCTGGGCGCGCGGGTCGCGCTCATCGCGCATCAGCTCCATATCGCGGCCGAGGTGGCTGGGCGGGATGCCCCGCGCGTGCTGCTGGCCGACGAGGTCGGGCTCGGCAAGACCATCGAGGTCGGACTCATCCTCCACCGCCTGCTGCTCACCGGGATCGCGCGGCGGGTGCTGGTGGTGACGCCCGAGCCGCTGCTGCATCAATGGCTGGTCGAGATGCGCCGGCGCTTCAATCTCGGCTTTGCCCTCTTCGATCGCGAGCGGTTCGAGGCGATCGACGAGACCAATCCCTTCCAGGCCGAGCAACAGGTGCTGTGCAGCCTGGATCTGCTCGTCTCCCGGCCCGACGCGGAACAGGCCGTCCTGGATGGGCAGTGGGATCTGCTGGTGGTGGACGAGGCCCATCATCTCGCCTGGTCGGAGTCGGGCGCGAGTCACGCCTATACCCTGATCGAGGCGCTGGCCCAGCGCACGCCGGGCGTCCTGCTGCTGACCGCGACGCCCGAGCAACTGGGACGCGCGGGACATTTCGGCCGTCTGCGTCTGCTCGATCCCGCCCGCTTTCATGACTATGCCGCCTTCCGCGAGGAAGAGGCGCGTTACGCACCGATCGCCGCCCTGGCGGCCCGGCTGCTCGACGACGAACCGCTCGCCGCCGCCGATTGGGCGACCCTGGGTTCCCTGCTCGGCGATATCGAGGGGATGGGGCGCGACGAGGTCATCGAGCGTCTGGTCGATCGTCACGGGACCGGGCGCGTCCTTTTTCGCAACACGCGCGCCTCGATTCCAGGCTTCCCGGGCCGCGTGCTGGTTCCCTATCCGCTGCCGGAGCCGCAAGCCTACCGAACCTCGACGAGCGATCCGCTCGCCCGTCTGACGCCCGAGCGCGTCCTCGGTCCCGGATGGGACGCCCTGGATCCCCGCGTCGACTGGCTTATCGCGACCCTGCGCGAGTTGCGCCCCGCCAAGGTTCTGCTGATCTGCGTCCAGGCCCAAACGGTGCTGGACCTGCGCGAGGCCCTGCTGCGTCGCGCCGGCCTCTATGCCGCCATCTTCCACGAGGGAATGGAGATCGTCGAACGCGACCGGGCGGCGGCCTATTTCGCCGCCGTCGAGGACGGAACCCAACTCCTGCTCTGCTCGGAGATCGGCAGCGAGGGCCGCAACTTCCAGTTCGCGCATCATCTGATCCTGTTCGATCTCCCACTGGAGCCGGATCTGCTGGAGCAGCGCATCGGTCGGCTCGACCGCATCGGCCAGACCCAGACCATTCGACTCCATGTCCCCTATCTAAGCGGTGGACCGGGCGAGGTGCTGTTCCGCTGGTATGCCGAGGGCCTGAATGCCTTCGAGCGCGTCTGTCCGGCCGCCTCGGCCGTGTTCGCCCGTCAGGGCGAGACGCTGCGGCGGGCGCTGGCGGATCCGTCGCTGACCGACGCCCTGGTCGCCGAGGCGCGCGCCTTGAGCGAGGAACTCAACGCCGAGATGGCCGCCGGACGCGATCGCCTGCTGGAACTGCACTCCCATCGCTCCGATCGGGACGCCGCGTTGGTGGACGCCATCGAGGAGATCGATGCCAGCCGCGAGGCGTCGGATTATCTGACGCGATTCTGGGATGCCTTCGGGGTCGAGCACGAATCCGGGCCGGGTGGCTCGCTGGTGGTGCGCCCCGGATCCCAGATGCTCCACGAGACCTTTCCCCGTCTGCCGGAGGATGGGCTGACCGCGACCTTCGATCGCTCAAGCGCCCTGGCTCACGAGGATCGCGAATTCCTGACCTGGGAGCATCCCATGGCGCGCGAGGCCATGGAGTTGCTGACCGCCTCGGATCTCGGAACCTCGGTCCTGATCCTGGTCAGGGACGCGCGCTTCAAAAGGGCCACCCTCTTGCTGGAGCTGCTCTACGTGGCCGAATGTCCGGCGCCGCCCGAGTTGCTGGTGGGGCGTTTCCTGCCGCCGACGCTGGTGCGTCTGCTGTTGGATGCGGAGGGTAGGGACCACGCCGGGGAGATCGCGCACGAGGCGCTGCGCGGCGACTGTCTGACCCGTAACTTCAAGCTTGCCCGCTCGGTGATCGGCTCCCAGGCCCCGCGGCTGAGCGCCATGCTGGCGCGTGGCGAGACGCTGGCCCAGGAGGCGGTCGTGCGTCTGGAGCAGGAGGCCATGACGCGCATGGAACAGGTGCTCGGCGAGGAGTTGGACCGTCTGATCGCGCTTGCCCGCGTCAATCCATCCGTCCGCGAGGACGAGATCGAACGCCTGCGGCGACGGCGCGAGCGGCTGGGACAGTCGCTACGCAAGACCCATCCGCGCCTGGACGCCGCGCGCGTGATCGTCACGACCTGAGCCGGATTCCCGACGGGATCGAAGCCCCCGCCTTGGTATCGCCCGCACCATCGAGGTGCGACTCGATCCGAGGCCGCACACCCTGCCCAGCCAGCCATCCCCTTGTTTCTCGCCGCTTCGACAGGCGTTGGCGCCATATTTGCTTTTGAAATCCAAACGCCGCGCTTCATACAGGAAATCCGATAGATGCCCACCATCCGCGAGCTTGGCTTCGACCCCCAGGAGGCTTCCACCGACCAGGGTCCGGAAGGATTGACGTCGCAGGAGCGCCAAGACCTCCAGTTGTACATCAACCTCAAGCTGGTCTCGTCCGGTCAGCCTTCGTGCGGCGTCGGCGAGACGGCCCGGTTCATCGAGATCGCGCATGACCTGCTGCTGAGTTATCGCGAGAAGAATCGTCTGCTGTCGTCCTATCACTGTCCGGTGGATCGACGCCTTCAGGACTTCCTCAACCGCTATTTCGAGGAACTGGAGCTGGATCGAACTCCGACCCTTCCGGTCCAGTCGTTCATCCTCGACCGTCATGGTCTGGCGCGCGAGCTATCGATCCCCATCGATAGCGACCGCTTTCACTCCGATATCGTCTCCAGCTACCGCGTCGCCCAGGGTGTGCTGCACAACCCGGCGAGCGACCGGCGCACCACCGAGGGCTCCTTCCACGTCGCCGAGGGCGGCCTGCCGATCCCTGGAGACAAGAAGGCGGTGCCCAAGGCGGTGTTCGCCCGGATGCTGGAGGCCGCGCTCCAGCCCCCGGCGGATCTGATGACCATCCCCTTCTCGGCCAATCAGGAACGGCCCGCGCGGATGTTCGTCTCGCTGCTGCTGCGCCCGGTGATCTGTCCCGAGGTGCCGGGGTTCCAGCCCGAGAAGAACATGGAGATCCGCTTTTTCGCCCCCGGCAATCTGGTCTCCAATCTGGACTTCGTCGAGAGCATCTTCGGCAATGGTGGTAACCCCCATCTCGCCGAGTTCGATGCCGCGCTCGACGTGGATCACTGGTCCGGCCATAGCGGCTGCGTCCTGCTCGCGCCGCACCTGACCGCGCTCACCAAGCAGGCGTTGGGTCTGCCTCGCTGGGATCAGGCCAGCGAGCGTCAGCGCCGGGACGGTATGTGCTGGCGCGACCCCGAGGAGCGCTATAACGACGGTCAGGCGTTCAAGCTCACCGCCCGCGATGCCTCCGGAGTCATCTTCACCCTGCTGGCGGACAACTACTTCGGCTACTGCAAGAAAGAGGTCAAGACCCAGATCAGCTTCGCCGCCAACCTCTTCGGGCTGGCGGAGGAGGAGCATGCCGGCGGGGCGCTCGCCTTCCCCCGGATCAATCACGGCGAGGAGTTCGGGGTGGGCAGCACCACCCGCGAGCCGGGATATGATTTCGCCGACACGCTCGCGCGCTATGGCGATCTGATGGATCCGCGACCCGAGGGTTACGGCATCGATCGACGTTTTCCGCGGATCATTTATGTCCCGCAGGCGCTGCGCATGGATCTCAATGCCCAGAGCATCACCTGGGACAGGGAGGGCGTCACCCAGTCGATCCGTCTGCGACCGGACCGGATCTATGTCCAGCCCAATGGCTACCGCATCGAGATGCGCCAGCATCCGGGCGCGCCGTCCTGGCGCCTGATCGGAACCCAGCCGGAAGGAACCTTCTGCCATAAGCCCTGCACCGTGTCGGGCGGCGGCAAGTCGGAGATCTCCAAGTCGCTGAACGATGCCGTGCTCTACGGCCCCATTTTCGTGGACGATCTGGGCCGGGATCTGGACCGCGTTCAGGAAATCCTCGAACGCGATTACCAGGACCGCTTCCGGCCAGGCTACGAGCACGAGGATCGCGATCCCCGGCGCAAACCCCTGTCCCCGGAGCGCAGTCTCGGATCGGTCATCAAACTCCTCACCCCATCGCCGAGCTACCGGCCGGAATTCAACGCCTGGCTGCAAGAGACCCCGCCGCGTCTGCTGGCGCTGACCTTCATGATCAAACGTCTCTATCGTCGGGAGTGGGGCGACAACTGGCGCGGCTATTTCTCGGTGGACGAGGTGGACGGCGCGCCGGGGCACGAACTCAAGGCGTTCGATCGGCGCATCGTCGCCTCCTATCTGCGGGTCGGATTCGACCTGGATGGCAAGTGGCGCACCTTCAAGCTGCGTCAGGACTTCATCGCCGCCGAGAAGGTGCAGATGGAGGACGACATCACCGCCTCGGTCGTGGTTCCGGCCAAGTCGCTCAAGGGCTGCAAGGCGGCGATCCGCGCCTCCGGCCAGAGCGTCAAGCTGACCAAGAACTGCGAGTACCGGCTGTTCCAGCGTCCCGATGACGCCATCCTTCCAGGCTTCGACCGCCAGACCGAGCTGGAGATGGCCCAGCCCGGCAACTTCATGGCCAACTACGAGCCCTTGGAGGGCGAGTCACTGGACGCGGTGGTGAACGATGTCCTGACCCTGGGCAAGTTCAGCGCGCCCATGCGCGAGCGTCTGGAGCAGGCGGCGCGCGATCGGGTCGCCGTGGTCTCTTCCGCCCATCCCCGGCTGGTCGACGGCAAGCCGTCCAAGAATCCGCGCTATCTCCAGATCCGTCCGGACCTGGTCGATCCGATGCGCGCCTATGTCGCCGAGATCGGCGCCCGCTTTCATCGCAAACTGCCGCTCGATGTCCCCATCGGCCACCCGGTGAACGCGGTCCTCACCGGACGGCGCAACAATCCGCCGGAACCCGGCGTGCGCGCGCTGGCGGTCTACAACCCCATCCACTATCAAGAGCTTCCAGAGCTTTTCATGGATTTCATCTGCTCCCTGACCGGCAAATCCCCCTCGACCACCGGGGCCGGTAGCGAGGGCGCGCTCACCAAGGCCCCGTTCAACGCCCTGCGCCCGACCGTGGACCTCAACAACGCCCTGGTCTCCTACATCCTGACCGGCTACGCGGGCTTCTCCAGCTCCGCCGGCTACATCGGGCCGGACGTCAAGGTCGCCCATGACGTGTCCCTCTTGATTCCGGAGATCTGGGCGCGGCTCTCGGAGCAGGAGCGCGATCCCGCCTATCTGATCGAGCACGGCTATCTGGAACCGCTGAAAGACTTCGACTACCAGGGTCGCCAGGTGCTGGCGAGTCGGCTGGGTTATCGGATCACCGAGCGTTTCGTCGCCCACTTCCTCGGCAAGATCTTCGATAACCCCCAGGCGGTCTTCACCCCGGCCATCCTGCGTCCCGAGACCCAGGATCTCGGGGTCTTCGTGGATGGCGTCGAGAATATCCGCGAGGCGCAGGAGCGGGTCGCGCGGCGCTATCTGGAGGACGGCAGCATCGAGGATGCCTGCCCGCCGCTCCAAGCCCTGATCCACATCATGGCCGAGGGTCATCATCAGGGGCGCACCATCCGCGATCCCGCCGTCCGGGATCTCTTCTCGCGCGAGTCGCTGCTGGCCTCGGACTGGTATCGCGAGCGGCTGGAGGTCAAGCAGGCGCGCGATGTCCAACTCGCCCGGCGTCTGGTGTTCAACCTCCAGCAGTTCCTGGAGCTGAGCCATTACGCCGACGAGGCCGATCGTCTGGACGCCGCCGCGCGTCTGGAGCGCGCCAAGGCCCAACTCGCCAGGGCGCGGGATCCCGCCTATCTGGACGCCCTGGTCGGCACACTGGGAGCGGATCCCCTGCAACCCGCCCGCCAGATCGGGGTCGTCGAGGAGCGCCGAGCGGCCTGAGAGGTTGTGTGATGGCCGGTACGCATCACTTTTGGGTAGCGCCCCAATCGATAGGATTTCGTGGGAGCGGCTTTTAGCCGCGAAAAACCTCGCGTCGGCGCTCGTCGCGGCTAAAAGCCGCTCCCACGGGGGGCTCGTTTGTCGTCATGCTTGTCGTCATCCTACGAATCAAGGTACTACCCACTTTTGGTCGCACCCGATAGGGGCGCGATGCGCCCCGGCGGCTTTTGATTCAGGTCATCATGGCGAATCGATCGCGACCCGCCTGCTTGGCCCGATAGAGCGCCGCGTCGGCGGCCTTGACGAGATCCGATTTGGTGGCGCCATCGTCGGGGATCAGGCTGGCCACGCCCAGACTGAGGGTGATCCGATCGGCCACCGGCGAGGCGGGGTGTGGAATCCGCTCCTCCAACAGATCCTCGCGCACGCGCTCCGCGATCAGGGCGGCGTCTCGCAACGAGGTATTGGGCAGCAGGAAGGCGAATTCCTCGCCGCCGATCCGCGCGACCAGGTCGCCGGGGCGTCTGGCCGCCGTCGCCATGGTCTGGGCGACCCGCGTCAGACAGCTATCGCCGGCGACGTGGCCCAGGTGATCGTTATAGCGTTTGAAGTAATCGACGTCGGCGATGATCATCGCGAGCGGGGTGTGCATCCGTGCGCCGCGTTTCCATTCGCTCTCCAGGGCTTCATCGAAATGACGCCGATTGGCGATGCCGGTGAGTGTGTCGAGGCGTGCCAGCAGGGCCTGCTGTCTTTTTTCCTCGATGGAGGATTTCAGTCTGAGTCGCAGTTCGACCGACTCCCGGAAGATCCGACTGAATTGGGTCGAGGATACGAGCATGGCGACGGTGAAGATCAGGAACAGGATCGCCATCGTGACCGGCAGGCGTTCGCCCTGGAGGAAGAGTTGGACCAGGATCGGCAGGCTGACCGGAATGGCGAACAAGGGAAAGGCGGGCGGCAGGGCCGAGAGCAGAGGCAAGGCCCCAGCCACCATTCCTCCCAGGGCGAAGGCCAGGAAGATCTGATGGTTCAAGGAGTCGGGGTGAAAGAGGAGCAGGGCGGCCGAGCCCCAGGTCAGACCCGAGGCCAGGGCGCCGACAGCGAACAAAATCCTCCAGGCGATGACGGCCGGGGTCGTCTGATCGTTCGTGGCGAGATAGCGACGGAGCCACCAAAGCCTGACCAGGGTGACCGCATAGAGGAGCAGCAACCAGCCCAGCAAGCGTTCCACGTCGATCGAGCCCCAAAGAAGCAGGACCAGGATCAGGCCGTTGATCGTGTTGACGAGCAGGGACGTTGGGAGCTGGCGATAGGCATGCTCGACCTTGAGCGCGCGGATGCGCTGGGCCAGGGGATCGGTCGGATGGGAAAAGAGTCTTTTCAACAGGACGCCTCGACAATTCCCGTGCCATCCGCCTTGGCGAAAGTCCGGCCACGTTCTCCAAGCCCTGGCCGGCTATCCGCGATCGCCGGCCAGATATCGCGCGTCCTGCCGCTGGCTAACGGGCCTGGCGATAGGCGTCCATCTCATCGAGCGAGAGCCGTCGGGCTTCCTCCTCGAGCATGATCGGGATATCGTCGCGAATCGGATAGGCCAGTTGAGCGGACAGCGAAATGAGTTCGCCACGCCCCTTGTCCAGGATCAGCGGCCCCTTGGTAACGGGGCAGACGAGGATATCCAGTAATTTCTTGTCTAGCATGGGTTGATCGCTCCTCGGCGAGACGGATTCAGGAACAGCCGGAAGTGTAACCCTCGGAGGCCAGGGTGGGTACAAGACCGACTCGGAAAGCGGCCTCGGGTGCCCATCGACCCGCCTCATTCACCTACTCGGATCGGAAAACTCAATGCATCGGATCATTTCGGCCAGCCTGGCGCGTTGCCGGGGCCGCTGTCGCCTCGCCCTGGTTCTCGCCCTGGCGGCCTCCCTGGCGATCGCCGTCGGGCTCTCGCAACTGCTCGCGGGCACGCAGGGGCTCCAGGTCACGCGCGCCTGGGTCGGAACGGTTCCGGTCACGCTCTACCGTCCGTCTGGTCTGGTCTCCGCCCCGGTGGTGGTCATCGCCCACGGCTTCGCCGGTTCCCAGACGCTCATGCAGCCCCAGGCGGTCACCCTGGCGCGCAACGGCTACATCGCGGTCACCTTCGATTTCGCCGGTCATGGCCGCAACGCCAACCCCTTCGTCTCCAGCCTCATGGATCGGGACAAGCGGCTGCAAGTCCTGCTCGCCGGGCTGGAACCGGCCATCGCCCTGGGGATGGCCGAGCCAGGCGCGGATGGTCGGCTCGCCCTAGTCGGACACTCCATGGCCGGCGATGTGCTGGCCCATCACGCGCAGGCCCATCCTGGGTCGGTGTCGGCCATGGTGCTGCTATCGCCCTATCTCTCCGAACAGGTCGTCACGGAGAGTTTGAGCAACCTGCTTCTGATCTACGGCGCGCTCGAACCGGGAATGCTGCATGAACAAGGGTTCAAGATCCTCGCGGAGGCCGGCGAGGGCGCGGCCGAGGAGGGCGTCACCCAGGGCGCGCCAGCGGATGGTCGCGCGCGCCGCCTGATCCTCGCCGACGGAGTCGAGCACATCGGCGTGCTCTACAGCCGCGAGGGGCTCGCGGAGACGCTCGCCTGGCTCGACCAGACGTTCGGACGCACGGGCGAGGGCTATCTCGACCAGCGCGGTCCCTGGCTCGGTCTGCTCTATCTTGGATTGGTGGTCCTGGCCTGGCCGCTCTCCCTGTTGCTGCCGCGTCTCTCGACCCGCCCGCTGGGCGCCGGCCTGTGCTGGCGTCGCCTGTGGCCGGTGGCGCTCGCCCCGGCGGTGCTGACGCCGCTGATCCTCTGGAAGCTGCCGAGCGACTTCCTGCCGATCCTGGTCGGCGACTACCTGGCCCTGCATTTCGCGCTCTATGGCGCCATCACGGCGCTTGGGCTCTGGATCATGAAATCCGGCGTCTGGTCGGGATCGCCCAAAGCGACCCGGCCGGCCGAGCCGAGGGCTTTCGGATGGCGCGGCTTCATCCTGGCGACCCTGGCGGCCACCGCCTACGGAACGCTGGCGATCGGATTGACGACGGATCGCTTCGTCACCACATTGTTGCCAGGGCCGGAGCGCATCGGCGTGGTGATCGCGATGCTGATCGGAACCCTCGTCTATTTCAGTGCCGACGAGTGGGCGACGCGCGGAGAGGGCGCGGCGCGCGGGGGGCATGCCCTGACCAAGCTCCTGTTCCTGCTGTCACTGCTGCTGGCCGTGGGGCTCAACTTGAACGAACTCTTCTTTCTCATCATCATCGTGCCCGCGATCCTGATCTTTTTCCTGGTCTACGGGCTCATCGGCGGCTGGATCTACCGGCGCGTCGGCCATCCCATGGTCGGCGCCATCGCCAACGCGGTCGTTTTCGCCATCGCGACCGCCGTGACCTTCCCGCTGGTTGGTGCTTGAGAAATAAATATTGATCATGCGCAATCTACATTCACACCGACGTTTCGCGTAAGATACGAAAAGCGCTATGGTTTACTTGAGCCACGATACCAAACGCGGCCTGTGCCACCAGCTATCCCGACAGGGAGCCTCTTCCCTAGGAACACCAAAAATAACCGTTACCGCTATCCACCGATCGACCGGAGGAGTATCTACCATGGTCGCCTTTGCCCAATTGCACGCTCAAAACCATAAGATTACAGAGCTTTCGAACGTCTTCCTCTACCTGGTTCGCGAGCGTTCCATGTGCGACACGGACGTGGCCTGTGACGTTTTCTTCGACCTGACCAATCGCGTGCGCGAGCACATGGAACTGGTGGACCGCGAACTCTGCGGCAAACTGATCTCCTACCCGGATCAGTCCGTGAAGAACACGGCCAACCGATTCCTGTCCGGCTCGACCGAGATCAAGCGCATCTTCGCCTCCTACGTCAAGCAATGGTGCTCGCAGAAGCGCCACGCCCTGACCATCAGCGACCACGCATCGTTCCTACAGGACACCGAGCAGATGTTCGCCCTGGTGATGGACCGCCTGCAACGCGAGACCGAGTACCTCTACCCGCTGATCCGCAAGCTCGAGGGTGAGGACAAACAGGTGGCGTAACGTAACGCTGGTTTCGGTGTGAATCGAAGGGGGCGGGGCGCAAGCCTCGCCC
>NZ_NRRG01000035.1 GCF_016583575.1 Thiocystis violacea | reverse complement strand
GGCTGCGTACCCTGGCGCCAGCGCTTCATCGCTGAATCGTTCGTGGAAAGGTGGAGTCCTGCCTTTGAAGTTTCGGGTCAGGGGGAGGAAACAGACAAATTCTGCATCCTTATCAAAGCTGCTCTAGCGCATCCAGTATCGACCATGCCTGCCATCCAGACTTACGAGCGGTTTCAAGATCGTGAGTGGAAATCGCGACGCAGATCTTTCTCAGTGGCCAGGCAAGTTCGAGTTGTGCGATAACCTGACCGCTAGAATCTTTCAGTGCGTAGCCAACGATGGGCGGTGACATTTGTTTGGCGCGACACCAATGCAGAACGCCATGCACCCCGGTATCTGCAATTTCGAAAATATCATCCCAATTCAAGCGCCGCTTGTCTTGTTGCTGTTCTTGACGCAGTCGCGTCAAGAGCTGCATGTCTTCATGGCGCACGAACATGCGTTCGTGGGAAGGTTGCTTCCTGTGGCAATCGACGCACAAGGCTTGGAAGTTGGAACGCCGATTGTCGGTCTTAACGCCGTTTTTATGGTGAGTGTGTAGCAGTCTTTTATGATGAGTGAGATCGACATCACACGATTCGCATTTAAATTCTTGATCAGCTTTGTATTGACCTGAAATGACTGGCCAGTCATCAGTATAGATGCTGTCATTATCTCCAGCCTTCCGTCGTGGCATGTACGGGAAGAAAGAGCTATAAGTTTCAAAAAACTCTTCAATAGAGAACTTAGAAAATATCATGTTTTTGTTGTTTACGCGATAGCCTTGATAGTTAAGATGCGTCAGGCAATCTCTACAGATTTTTAGTTTAGTCCGGCCTTGAATCTTTTTTCGCGTGATATAGTCATAGCCAGAAATTAAAAAATAGCCACTCAAGTCATTTGTTGCGACATATCGTTGAAACCGACCTTCTTCTCGCATTCTTTTCAGTGTTCGACAGTCCGCCACATGATATTTTCTTCCTTTATCAGGATCGTCTAAAGCCGCTTGGATGTTCGATCCATGATCTTGAATATAAAGTAAAATCTGTCTTCCATGATAATCAAGAAGCCCCGACTTGATCGTGATCTCTTTTAGATCGACTTCAATACCTTCCTCGGAAAGAGCGATATCGATCGGATCAATTGGATTTGCAGATTGCGTTGGAAGAGGCGGCGGTACTATCGTATCGGCTCCCATTGCTTTCACGGCCGCATGTAACTTAGAAAAATCGACCGTTAGCCGCATAATATTGTACTCTTAATTTTCAAGTATTTTGCGTATCTGGGTTTCCGCATTGGTGATGACCCGGAACGAAACACGACGCGAACGTTCAAGATCTTCGCTGCCATCAATCTTTTTAATGAGGCGCGAAGATGAAAAGCCAACCGCTGCGACATTCTCTTTTACCCATGCTCGATTTTCAACAATGCCATTTATTTCATAAGCATATAAGAGAACTGAGCGTGTTCTCCCCTGTGAAAGCTCCATGTTATTGAAATACGCTTCATCTTCAGTCGAGCCGTGATTCCAGACGCTGCTGGTATGTCCTTCGATGCGAACCTCATCAATAGAATCGCGAAAATTCATTAAAACGTCAAGATAACGTGGAAAGAAATTGTTCAAGATTTCCTTGAACGCTGGCTTGAGGGTAATTTTCCCGGTGTCAAACAACACGTCGGGTGACTTGAATTCAAAAGAAAGCGTGTCTTTTTCGATGTCAGCATCCCAGCGTTTAAGGTCACTCTTGAACTCATCGTACAAGGCATTATAAAGCTCGACTTGATTTTCTTGATAAGCGACGGCAACCTCTTTGATTTTGTCTCGTTCGATCATGGCGTCTCGCATCAGTGCGATTGACACGAAAAGAAACACCATCATCAATCCTGACATCAAATCCGAAACAGAAAGCCAATGCTCTCCAGTATCGCTATTGCTTGTTCCGATTGATGATTTCCCAAAAGTTCTCTCGAATTCCTTGTTCATTATTTTTGTCTAGCCTGTTTATCGACTATCTGCTGCATGGCGGAGACTAATTTTGTGTAGTCTTTTGTGAACTGGCCAGCAATCTGCGCTAATGCAGTCCCCATTTCATTCATGACCCGATTAACTTCTTTCTGCATCGCCTGATCAATGGCTGAAAGCTGGATATTGACACCTTCTCCTGTTTTCGCGATTGATTTTTTCATGTGCTCTTCAAGTCCCACTGCTGCACGATCCATTGTTTGCGCCTGTGCTTTGAAAACTTCCGCAAGGGCGCTTTCCAAACGCGCCTGCATCTGCTTGATGCTCTCTGCAACCTGCGCTTGAACCGACTGCGTGTCACGCTGCACCTGTTCGCCTGTCGTTTTCAGCGTCTGCGAGAGTGATTTGGATTCATCGGATAGCGTGGCCAGCATGACTCGAACATGTGAATTGACTTCCTTGAAAGTGTCCTGCAACTGTTCACGGATTTTTTCACTCTGCGCCGCAATCTGATCCGATGTACTGGTGAGGTTGCCCTGTAGTCGCTGGACGCTATTATCAAACTCCTGTGCTCCGGTGATGATGGCGGACTTGACGGCTGACGCGCTGCTTTCCAGCCCCTCTTTCACCTGATCAATTCCCTTACTCGTAGCCTTGACAAACTTCTCTAGCAATGCCTGGCTCTGCGCATCGTGCTTCTGGATATAGGCGTCGGAATTCTCCAGCAGTTTGCTGTAGTGATCGCTGGCCACCGCGACCGTCTTGGTGACTTCCTTCGTGGTGTCGGTCAGCAGATCCTGAACCGTCTTGCCAAAGGCTTGTGCCCCGGTGCTGATTGCCGTCTTGACCTCATTAGCACCGCTTTCCAGACCAACCCGCACCTTGTCGATACCGTCATCGGTGGTCTTGACGAACTTCTCTAGCAGCGCCTGACTCTGTGTGTCGTGTTTCTGGATATAGGCGTCGGAGTTTTCCAGCAGTTTGTTGTAATGATCGCTGGCCACCGCGACCGTCTTGGTGACTTCCTTCGTGGTGTCGGTCAGCAGATCCTGAACCGTCTTGCCAAAGGCTTGTGCCCCGGTGCTGATTGCCGTCTTGACCTCATTAGCACCGCTTTCCAGACCAACCCGTACCTTGTCGATACCGTCATCGGTGGTCTTGACGAACTTCTCTAGCAGCGCCTGACTCTGTGTGTCGTGTTTCTGGATATAGGCGTCGGAGTTTTCCAGCAGCTTGTTGTAATGATCGCTGGCCACCGCGACCGTCTTGGTGACTTCGTTCGTGGTGTCGGTCAGCAGATCCTGAACCGTCTTGCCAAAGGCTTGTGCCCCGGTGCTTATTGCCGTCTTGACCTCATTGGCACCGCTTTCCAGACCAACCCGCACCTTGTCGATGCCGTCATCGGTGGTCTTGACAAATTTCTCTAGCAGCGCCTGACTCTGTGTGTCGTGTTTCTGGATATAGGCGTCGGAGTTTTCCAGCAGCTTGTTGTAATGATCGCTGGCAACCTCGACCGAGGCCGCAACGTCCTTGACCGTTTGCTCTATCTGTTCTCGAATCTGCGGTACCGCTTCAACAGCCTTGTCTCGCATGTCGCGGAATGCTTCCAGATGGCGGCCGAGTTCACTGAGTTGATGCTGATTCACCAACATCACCGCCTTGAGCTTTTCCATGGCGGCGGGGATTTGCTGTGATTCTTCCGAAATGTGCGCGACCGATGCTTCGGTTTGTGTGATTGCCGCGACCCCTTGAGCATACTGCGACGACATCTGTTCCAGTTGCAGGCGATAGTTCTCCTGCCAGTGCACGAGCTTCTGGACGGAGGCATCCAACGCCTTGAAGTTGTCACCGAACTGCTCGGTGAGGTTCTTGTTGAAATCCGCGATGACTTCCTTGAGTGCCGCCATCATTTGCTCGGTGGCGGATTTGGAAAGCATCTCGCCAACCGCATCCAGTTCTTTCCAGAGTTTTTCTGCAAAGCTGTCGTGTCGGTCGCGATCCTCTCCAATGGCGCGCATGGTTTCCCGATGGCGGTCGTGTTCGTCGCTTCGCAACAGCTTGAACTGTCCGACGAGACTCGTCTCTTCAGTCCCCGCAACAGCGGTTCGGACATCCGTCAGGGTGCGCAGCGTTTCTTTGTGATGATCGATCGAATCAGACCGCAGCAGCTTCAGTTGACCAACAAGGCTCGTTTCTTCCGTCCCAGCAATGGCTAATCGCAACTGATCAAAACGGCTGTTCTGATCCAGTATGGCTTTCAAAATGTCCTCTGGCCCTGCGTTTGTCGTATCGATCTGTTCACGACGCGACGCCATGATGGGCGTCGTGGTCAAGATCTTGAACGCAATTGCCGCACCCATGCCCGCAAGACTGGTGATGAAAGCGGTCTTCAGTCCTTCAAGCAGCGTCGAGATACTGCCGTCGATGTTCTGAGGATCGAAATGCATCAGACCAACCACAATCCCGACAAAAGTACCGAGGATGCCGAGCGAAGTCAGTAGGGTCGGAGCCTCACGGACGAAGCGTTGTCCTGTACCAAGAAAAGCCAGTAGCACAGCAAAGACGAAACCAATTGCCGTCATCCAGAGAAATACTTCCGTGATAATCGTTGCTTGCGTATCGAATAGCAGAGTTTCCAAGATCGAGTTGAAAAACATCAAATTCTCCATGATAGGGATGCTGCGACGATCAGGAGCCATCCTGATTTTTGGCGCGATCAAGCAGTCGATTCCGTAACGACCCGCCACCACCAACGGCAACCATGATACCTTGCAATAAACGCGGAAACCGAGATGCCGCGAGAGTTTCGCGCGCAAATTCGCTGAGATTTTTTTTTGCCAGTCTCGATTCCCGACCAGAATGCGCCAGATACATCCAGCGCCCACGCAGTGTCTGATTGAGTCGCGATGCAAGGACGGCTTGCCACCCTCTGAGTCTTAGTGTTAAGTGCGCTAGGATCGTCCGAACTGAGCTTTCTCGGAAATCACCTTTAAACTCGACTTTGGCCATTTTGGCAGTCTGCCAAGGCGCTAACTGCCTGAAATATCATGAGGGCGGAAAATTAGAGGGGTCGGGAAGCCCGAACGCCTTAAAGAAAACCCCTTTGAAATCGGCCATTTTGTTGGTCGATTTGTCCGTGCCTGATTTTCTTTTGAAGATCAGGTAAGTACGGGAAGAGTGTTCCCCTCGCTCGCGGGGATGAACCGATGTACGAATTGAGGTTCGGCGAAGCACCGCCGTGTTCCCCGCGCTCGCGGGGATGAACCGACAGGCGGTGGCGGCCGACAGACAGGTGTTGGGTGTTCCCCGCGCTCGCGGGGATGAACCGATCTCTCGATCGCCATCTTCACATATTGTTTAGTGTTCCCCGCGTTCGCGGGGATGAACCGGTGTCCTGTCGATAGTCGCGGCGAGACAGGATGTGTTCCCCGCGCTCGCTGGGATGAACCGCGAACTTGGCTGCCCGCTGGGAGCGCGGTAACGGCCTCAGCCCACCCGCAGCGTCCAGTTGATCGGCAGCCGCGAGTTGCGCCCCCAGCCCTCGACCCACCAGCGACTCGCTTTTCTGCTCACCGCTAATCCGATGAAGACCGTCAGCAACTGGAGCAGAAGACCAAGAAGACCCGCGATACCTGTCGCGCTCCATTGATCAAGGAAGATGACCAGCAAGCCTGGCTGACGTGCAAGCTGTGTTGGAAAATAGCATCGGTCCCGCCAAAGCCTTCGGCTACGGTCTGCTGCTGGTGCGTCGGGTCACGCTCCTGTGAGCTAGGCTTCTCGGTGAGCGTTTCATTCAGACGAGAGGAGACCCTCATGAATTGGCAACTGCAAGAAGCAAGGGACAAATTTAGCCAGGTGTTCGAGGAGGCCCAGCGTTCCGGGCCGCAAGTCATCACGGTCGGTGGAGAGGAGGCGGCAATCCTGCTGTCGATGGATGACTATCGGCGGCTCTTGCCCCACCAGGAGACGCTGGCCGAATTCTTGATGAACTCACCGCTGCGAGGCTCTGGAATCGAGATTGAGCGCGACCAGGACTTCGGTCGGGATGTCGACCTGTGACGCCTGTGACATTTTTGCTGGATACCAATGTTTTGTCCGAGTTCACCAAGCCACGGGTCAATCCGGGACTGTTCGATTGGATGCAACACAGCGATGAAACCCGGATGGCGATCTCCGTGGTGTCGGTGGGGGAGATTCAGAAAGGTCTCTCGCGGATGTCTGAGGGACGGCGGCAAACAGATCTCCAGGCGTGGCTCGACCAGTCCCTGGTTCCCCGATTCCAACAGCGCATCCTGGCCCTCGATCTGAACGATATGCAGCGTTGGGGGCGGATGATGGGCGCCGCCATCAAACAGGGCGAAACGCGGCCAGCGCTTGATACCTTGCTGGCCGCTGTCGCGCTCAATCGCGGCCTCATTCTGGTCACGCGCAATACACGCGATTTCGAACGCACCGGGGTCAACTTACTCAACCCCTGGACCTGATCTGGCCTAACAGGGACGTCCACCATGCTTCCCCCACTCAAACCCATCGCCATGAAAGAACGGGTAGTGCTCTAGATCTGGTGCTTACACGGAGCGGCCAAAATCGTATCGATTGATAAACAATCCGGTAGTGCTCCTGATGTGGATATGGATCCCCGCGATCAATTGATTACAAATCTCTCTTCGGACGTATATCCAGGTCTGGCGCCCCACCGTCAATCGTACGCCAGCCTGGTTTCGAGCACCTGCCGTTCGTAATATGGCCTCAGCGCAAGCCCGCCGACCGTCTCGTTCAGGTTTAGAACTTTATCCACTTGCATCTCGCCAGGGTTATGCACCACTCGAAACAGCTTATCGATCGGTCAGTCGGATCCGAAGCCCCTGAAGACCTTGATGTCCATCCCGCCGCTGTCTCCCTGATCGACCAGCCGGCGTTTAAAGTCAGGTTCTGGCGAGTGTGGCTCTGGGGGATGGCGGCACTGGTCTGCCTGGCGATTCTGGTCGGCGGCGGCTACGTCACGCATGCCACCTCTCTCGCGGAGACGGAGACGGCGCAACGCGAGGCGCGCCTGGCAACGGACGCCTTGGCTAAGCACACCCGTCAGTTGATCAACGATGCCGATGCCCTGCTGCACGGGATGCGCTGGGTCTATCGGCGGACCGGCTCGCTGGAGGAGACCGAGCGGTATGTGAATCAGCTCGGATTCGATCGGTTCGCCATTGGCAACCTCTACTTCATCGGCCCGCGGGCGACCATTCAGATTGCCCACTCTCCGGAGGCGCTCAACCGCGATGTTTCCGACCGGGAGTATGTCCGCTTTCACATGGATCATCCCGCCGATGTGCCGTTCATCTCGGTCGTCGAGACGGGCCGGGTGACTGGTGATTACTACTTTCGCATCAGCCGCCGGGTCGACCAGCCGGACGGCTCGTTCGGCGGCGTGGTGCTGGCGTCCCTCGACCCGCGCGCCTTCGCCTTCCATTTCAGCGAGATGAAAATTGGCGTCCAGAGCACGGTCGCCCTGCTGAGCACCCGTGACCACAAGCTGAGGGCGCGTATCCCAGAACCCCGCCCCGAGCAGTGGGCGCAGCCCATTGAGTCTCCCTTGTGGGCCGCCCTGGAGCAGTCGCCGGTCGGGATCTACGAGACAGCGAGCGCGGTGGATGGGGTGCGGCGTCTCTACACCTATCGCCAAGTCGACGGTCTGCCACTGCTCTTGGCCTTGGGCTTCTCCGCGGAAGATATCGACCACCGGATCGCCGCCCGGATCGGCTGGCTGTGGCCGACCGTCACCGTCGTCATGCTGCTTTTCCTGACCCTGACCGTCTTGGCGGACGCGCTCTTGCGCGCTCGCGACCGGCTCGCGACCGCCAACGGCAATTTGCTTGCTGCCGTGCAGCATCTGCGTGCTCACATGGACAACTCGCCGCTGGCGGTCATCGAGTTGGATGCACAGCTGCGTTTCGTTCGCTGGTCGTCCGCCGCCGAGCCGTTGTTCGGTTGGACGGCGGACGAGGTGCTGGGCCGCCGTATCAGCGACATCGCCTGGGTCTACCCCCCGGATGTCAAGGAGGTCGAGGCGCAAATCGCGGACATGCTCAACGGCCAGCAACGGCGTGCGGTCCACCTCAATCGCCACCGCCGTCGTGATGGCGTCTGGGTCGACTGCCTGTGGCACGACTCCGCCATCTATGACCGTACGGGCAAGGTGACTTCCATCCTGTTCCTGGTTCTCGACGTCACGGAACGCGAGGCGAGCAAGGCGGCGCTCGAAGCGGCCAGCCGGCACAAAGACGAGTTCCTGGCCACCCTGGCTCATGAGCTGCGCAATCCGTTGGCCCCGCTGCGCACGGGCCTGGAGATTCTGCGTCTGACGCCAGACGATCCTCACATGAGTGCGCGGGCGCTCTCCCTCATGGAGCGTCAGCTCGGGCAGTTGGTGCACCTGGTCGACGATCTGCTCGATCTCAGCCGCATCAGCCAGGGGCGGATCCAACTCCAGCGCCGCCGCGTGCCGCTGGCCGACAGCCTGTACCAGGCGGTCGAAACCACGCGCACGCTCATCGACGCGCACGGTCACCGCTTGGACGTCTCCATCCCGGACGAGCCGCTGCTAGTCGAGGCCGATCCGGTGCGGCTCACCCAGATCTTCGCCAACCTGCTCAGCAACGCCGCCAAATACACCGAGGACGGCGGCCATCTCCAGATCAGCGTCGCGCCAGAGGACAAGGAGGCCGTGGTCAGGGTGACGGACAACGGGCTCGGCATCGCGCCAGACCTGCTGCCACGGGTCTTCGATCTGTTCGTCCTGGATCACGCGGGCTCATCGGCCCAAGACGGCCTGGGCATCGGTCTTCACCTCGTCCAGCGACTGGTGGCGATGCACGGAGGGCAGGTGGAAGCACAGAGCGCGGGACGGGGTCAGGGGAGCGCATTCATCGTGCGCCTGCCGCTCACCGTCGACCCCGTGGAACCCGATCCGCCGCTCGGCGAAGCGTCAACGAAACCGACCATGGCGGGGCGCCGCATCCTGATCGTCGACGACAACCAGGACGCGGCGGATAGCCTTGGCATGATGCTGACATGCCTCGGCCATACGGTGTGGATGGCTTACGACGGTCTCTCGGGATTGAGCCGCGCGGCGGCCTTTTGCCCCGAGGTCATTCTGCTGGATCTCGGGATGCCCTCGCTTGACGGTTACGAAACGGCCAAGCGCCTCCGTGCCGAACCCTGGGGACAGAACGCCATCCTGATCGCCCTCACCGGCTGGAGCCAAGAGGAGGATCGTCAACGGACGCATGCCGCCGGTTTCGATCATCATTGGGTGAAGCCCGTCGCGGCTGACAGGTTGGCGAATTTACTGGCAGCGCTCTGAATAGCGCGAGAGTCCGTTCGCATGCGCCCCTCGACACAATGCAGCGGCAGGATTCGTGGTTGAGGCGATACCGTCCGAGTCCCGCCGCTGGCGAGAGCCAGAGGTGCCGGACAGCCGGAATCGCCCCAGCGGCAGGAGGCGTCGATCCTCGGCGCTGGACGCGCGAGCCGCGCGAGCCGACTCGCCGTCCCCTTTACGACCGGCTTTACGACCGGACCGCGACCATGGGTGGCGCCGGATATCGCAAGCGCACCAGGATACAGACGCCGAACAGCAGGATATTGATGATGCCGACCAGGATGAAGGGCGCGCGCGGGTCGATCGCGTCGAAGAGACGGCCGCCGATCAGGGTGATGAGTAGAATGCCGATCGCTCCGGCGATGTTGAAGGCACCCAGCACCGAGCCGCGCCTGGCTATCGGGGCCTCCTGGCCGATGAGCGATTGGGCGGCCAGGTAGACGCTGATCTGGCCGATGCCCAGAAGGATGTAAAAGATCAGTCCCGATCCTGGGCGGGGATCAACCAGCAGGATCACCGAGAGATTGCCGATCGCCGCCAGAACCATCGAGAGCGCCAGTCCGCTGACCCGATCCATGCGGTCCATGATCGGCCCCATGATGGGCGCCCAGACCAGGGCCGCGACCTGCGCGAGCACGAAGATGATGGTGCCGTTCTTGACCGCTGCCGCCGTGTCCATGCCGGCCGCCAGTCCGGCGGTCGTGCCCCAGAGGATCAGGAAGGTCGCGTTGATGGACTGATCGCCTCGGGCGATGAAGGCGGCGAGATAGGACAGCAGGATGCGTGGATTGCGCCCCTGGGCGAAGCCACTGATGAAGAGATCCTTGACCGCGGGACGATCCTCGCGACGCACGGGGGTGCCTTTCTGCAAACCGAAATAGATGACGATGCCGACCACCACCGCTAGGGCGGCCACGGCGTAGTGGGTGAAGAAACCGGCCTCGATGCTATCCAGGCCCCGAGCGGTCAGCATCTTCGGCAGGCCGCCGAAGAACTGATTGGTGAAGACGATGCCAAGCCCGGTGAGCAGGCCGACCATCGCCACCATCTTGCCCCTGGAGCGCTCGGCGGGGTAATCGACCAGGACCGTGGACAGGGCGCTGGCGACGGTCACGACACCCAGGGCGTAAACGATACGGTAGAGATAGAGGTCATCCACCTCGGCCGCCCTCGGATAGAGGACATAGGTCGCGGCCAGCAGGAGGAAACCGACAGAGAAAATCGGACGACGACCGACACGGTCGACCAGGATCCCGGCTGGCATGAAGAAGGCCAGCGCGAAGATCTCGGTCCAGAACACCAGGTCGCCGCTGATGGTCCCCTGCTCGGAGGTCGGGATCTTGAGGTGCTCGTTGAGGATGTAGGTCTGCCCGATGGCGATGAAGGTCATCAAGCCAATGGAGAAGAAAGCCCCAAACAAGAGCGTCGCGGCCTGCCATCGGGTGACGGTTGGGGCCAGGTGGATCGGGCCGATCCGATAGGTTCGGTCAAGGTCGGGCATCGGGGGGCATCTCTGGGCCAGCGGCCGCGGCTAATGGATGGAAGGATCGAAGCCTGGATTATTCCATCCGCCGCGTCTCCCGCCTACCGGAGAGGATGGCCGAACGATCCGCGAGCAATGCCGGACATAAAAAAAGCCGCCTCAAGTCAGTAGGCGGCTTTCAAAAGGAGGAGTGGATGATTTCGCGGAACCAAGACTAGCAGCGCGCCTTCGCCGAGGAGTTGAGAAATCTCAATCCGAGTGTCATTCCATGCGGGTTGGGCGCGGATCCACCCTTTCCGGTGTCCTTCTTGTGAAGGACTTCACAAACCGCTCGGGTCATACGCCCGTCGGCAGTCCTAGTTCCGTCCAAAGTCGGCGCACCGGTCCCGATTGATTCATCGTATAGAAATGCAGTCCGGGCGCGCCGCCCGCGATCAGTTGGCGACAGAGGTTCAGAACGATCTCATGGCCGAAGGCGCGGAGACTTTCGACGTCATCCCCGTATCCCTCCAGCCGTCGGCGGATCCAGCGCGGGATTTCCGCTCCGCAGGTGTCGGAGAAGCGCGCGAGTTGGGTGTAATTGGTGATGGGCATGATGCCGGGGACGATGGGGATCCCGATCCCTTCCTTGCGGCAGCTTTCCAGAAAGCCGAAATAGGCGTCGGCATTGTAGAAATACTGGGTGATGGCCCCGTCCGCGCCCGCCTCGACCTTGCGCTTGAAGTTCTCCAGATCCCGCGCGGGGTTACCCGATTGCGGGTGGTATTCGGGATAGGCGGCGACCTCGATCATGAAGCTGTCGCCAAACTCGGCGCGCACGAAGCTGACCAGCTCGTTGGCATAGCGGAAGTCGCCGCTGTTGCCCGCGCCCATGCCCGAGGGCATGTCGCCGCGCAAGGCGACCAGGCGATCGATCCCCTGTTCCCGATACTGGGTCAGGATCTCGCGGACCTGCTCGCGGGTGGAGCCGATGCAGGCCAGGTGCGGGGCGGTGTCGATCCCTTGCCCGCGCAGCCAGTTGACGGTGTCGAAGGTGCCCTCGCGGGTCGAGCCTCCGGCACCGTAGGTCACGGAGAAAAAGGTGGGGGCCAGGCTGTTCAGGCTGGCGATTTCCAGCTTGAGCTTCTCCATGCCCTCGGGGGTCTTGGGCGGGAACAGCTCGACGCTGTGGATGGGAATCTGGGTTGATTCGGACGGCATGGCCATGGGCCTCCTGCCACCCGCCGTCGACCAACGGCCGAGCGATCCTCCGCTTGGCCGAAGGCGGGCAACGGGTGGCGCTCTCGTTGGATGATGCCGGCGTCGCGGACGCCTGGCGCGAGTATCCAACCCCTCTCCCCGCTGGGGAGAGGGGCTTTTCGGTTGTTTCCGAACCCTGATTAGTACCGATAGTGCTCGGCCTTGTAAGGCCCTTCGACCGGCACGCCGATATAGTCCGCCTGCGCCTTCGACAGTTGGGTCAGCTTGACCCCGATCTTGTCGAGATGCAGCCGCGCCACGTCCTCGTCCAGATGCTTGGGCAGCACATAGACGCCGATCGGGTATTCCTCCGGCTTGGTGTAGATCTCGATCTGAGCCAGCACCTGATTGGTGAAGCTGTTGGACATCACGAAGCTCGGGTGTCCGGTGGCGCAACCCAGATTGACCAGCCGTCCCTCGGCCAGCAGGGTGATGCGATGACCGTCCGGGAAGACGATCTGATCCACCTGCGGCTTGATGTTCACCCACTCGTACTGCTTCAGGCTGTAGACCTGAATCTCGTTGTCGAAATGACCGATGTTGCAGACGATGGCCTGATCCTTCATCGCCGCCATGTGATCATGGGTGATGATGTCGGTGTTGCCGGTGGCGGTGACGAAGATGTCCATCATCGACACCACGTCGTCCAGGCGGACCACCCGATAGCCTTCCATCGCCGCCTGCAGGGCGCAGATCGGATCGACCTCGGTCACCCAGACGGTCGCGCCCAAGCCGCGCAGCGAGGCGGCCGAACCCTTGCCCACGTCGCCGAAGCCGCAGACCAGCGCGAGCTTGCCCGCGATCATGACATCGGTGGCGCGCTTGATGGCATCCACCAGCGACTCGCGGCAGCCGTAGAGGTTGTCGAACTTGGACTTGGTGACCGAGTCGTTGACGTTCATGGCCGGGAACAACAGGGTGCCGGCCTTGGCCATCTCATAGAGCCGATGCACGCCGGTGGTGGTCTCCTCGGTCACGCCCTTGATGTCCTTGGCGATGGCCTGCCAGTGTTGCGGATTGCGCGCGAAGGTCCGGTTCAACAGACCCAGGATGGAACCCCACTCCTCGCTGTCGGTCGCGGTCGGGGCCGGGATGGCGCCGGCCTTCTCGTATTCCACGCCCTTGTGGACGATGAGCGTGGCATCGCCGCCATCGTCTAGGATCATGTTCGGGCCGCCACCGTCGGGCCAGTTCAGCACCTGCTCGGTGCACCACCAGTATTCCTCCAGCGTCTCGCCCTTCCAGGCATAGACCGGGATGCCGGCGGCGGCGATGGCGGCGGCGGCATGGTCCTGGGTCGAGAAGATGTTGCAGGAGCACCAGCGCACCTGGGCGCCCAGTTCCACCAGCGTCTCGATCAGCACGGCGGTCTGGATGGTCATGTGCAGACTGCCGGTGATACGCGCGCCAGCCAGCGGCTTGGAGGCGCCGAACTTCTGGCGCAGGGCCATCAGACCCGGCATCTCGGTCTCGGCGATGACCATTTCCTTACGGCCGAAATCGGCCAATGACAGATCCGCGACCTTGTAATCGGTAAACTCACTCATGGTTGATCAACTCTCGATGTCACGTTTGAGTGAGCGCCGTTGGAAAAGTCGACCCCTCCTCCGAGCCTGGCCAGGATCCCTGGGAATCCTGGTCGCAACGCTCCTCGGTGGAGAGGTTTTGGTCGAACCGCGACCGTGCCCATCGGAGCACGGCGACGACCCGTCCGTCCGGTCCGTCCACTTGACCAAACCAGGCCGCGTATCCTAGCCATCGCCCCTTGGAAGGGCAACCGCCGCTCGTCCGCGAGGCGCCGCTAGGGGAGCAACCGAAGCGCGCGACAGAGTTCCAGGCCGACCGATTTGTCGTGGCACCGAAGGATGGCGATACGGTCGGGCGTATGGGGATCCGGCTGGGCCGCGAGGCCGGCGGCGGCGATCAGCGCCTCCTGTTGGGGCGTCAGCGGCTGTGTGCCGAACACCGAGATCACCAGGCCGCCCGGAACCGGCGGCGGGATCTCGAACGGCTCGCCATCCATGAGCGCGACCCAGGCCGGCATGAACCCCGGTCCGTAGAAATCGAAGAAGCCGTTGGATCCGCGCAGATGCGCCTCGATCGGCCGCCCGCCGATCATCTCCAGGTTGCAGAGCCCGGTGTAGCCGGCCAGATGACGTTCGACCCAGGCGATGACGGCCGGTTCGATCTCCGGCGACTCGACGCCGACGTCCCAGTAAATGGAGCGCTCGCGGTCCTTGATATCGGAGCCGCGCGTAGGCGCGTGCCAGATGACGGCCCCATCGCGCACCAGACAATCGCTGCTGCTATGGACGCCTTCCAGCCGCTCGCACCAGAAGCTGCCCGCCTCCATGGGGATGGCGTCGGCGCGAAGGGCGCGCGCCTGGAGCGCCATCCCCGCCAGGTTGATGATCGGCTTGACGAAGACCGTCTCGTCGGCGGCAAACCCGAGATCGCGCGGATCCACCCCGCAGGGAGCCGCGCGCAACCCGGCCGCCAGGGCCAGTTCCAGTTTGTCGTAGATCCGGCGGTGGCCTGGATTCAGCCGCCAGGCGGCGGCGTCGCTGACGGCGACATCCCTGATCGGCTGGGGGCTGAACAGGCCCATCCGCTCCGGCAAAACACCAATGAAAGGCATGTGGAGGCTCCCGTGAGGCCGCCGATCATGCGGCCCCGAGCATCCGTTCCACCTCGCACAAGCCGGACTTGAAGGGCGGAAAGCCGCTGATGGGGTCCAGGTGACGGTCGTCGGTCAACTCGTTGACGTTGGCGCTGTTCCAACCATGCGTGCAGTGGACGACACCGAGCTTGACCCTGTCGGTCACGCGCGCGATGAAGCGCACCGCCCCGCGCGGTGAACGCACCAGAACCGCCGCCCCGTCCTGAATCCCGCGCGGCGCGGCGTCCAGCGGATGGATCTCGACCAGTGGATTCGGCACGGCGCGACGCATGCGTTCGATGTACTGATGCTGCGAGTGGGTATCGAACTTGGTCCGCGCCCCGCTGGTCAGGACCAGCGGAAAATCGCCGGCGATCCCGGGTGTCGAGATCGGACTCTCGGCCGGCTCCCGATAGATCGGCAGACCCTCGTGGCCAACCGCCCGCAGTTCGCTGGAATCGAACTCGACCTTGCCGCTGGCGGTGGGAAAGCCGCGCAGTCGATAGAGACGGTCGGCGTCCAGGAAGCCGTGATCGACCAGATCCTCGATCGCCCCCGCGTAGACCGTCACGCCATCCGCGCTGCCGTAGACCTCCTCGCGAATCTCCTCCGGAATCCCCTCGGCGGCCTCCGCCCAGGAGGCTTCCAGATCGCCCTGCCAGAACTGGTCTCCCATCCCCAGCCGCACCCCAAGCTCCAGGAACATCGCCCCATCCGGACGCGCCTCGCCCCTGGGCGCGACCACCGGCCGCCGGTAGCGCAACTCGCCCTGATAGGCGCAGCCCGGATAGGCGATGAGCGCCGGACGCTCCAGGCTGGTCGCCGCCGGCAGCACGATATCGGCCTGCAGGGTCGCGGGGTTGTGGAAGAAATCGGTCGCGGCGAAGAAATCCAGCGACCCCAGGGCCTGCTCCATGCGCTTGGAATTGGGCCACATGGCGGTGTTGATCCCCATCGCCAGCAGGGCGCGCACCGGCTGGGGCTTGGCGTCCAGGATGCAGTCGGGCAGCAGCATGCTCTGACCCGCCGGCCAGTATTTGGTCCAGACCGGATAGACCTCGTCACCGATGCGCGGCGGCAGATGGGTCCGGCAGTAGTCGAACAGCTCGATCGGCTTGGGCGTGACCTTGTCGTTGAAGAAGCGGTTGCCGCCCTCGCGGTCCAGATTGCCGGTCACGGCCGAGAGCAGGATGACCGCCCGATGGTTCTGGAAGCCATTGCTGTGCTGCACGGTCGCGGTCGGCGACAGGGTGATCTGCGCCGGCGGCGTGGTCGCGAACAGCTCGACCGCCGCGCGCAGGTCCGCCTCCGCGATGCCGCAGATTCCGGCGACGCGCGACGGGGTGAAGTCACGGGCATAGTCCCGAAAGGCGTCGACACCATGACACCATTGATCGAGAAAGGCTTGATCCTGCCAGCCATTGGCGAAGATCAGATGATGGAAACCCAGCGCCAGCGCCCCATCGGTTCCGGGCCGGATCTGGAGATGGATGTCCGCCTGACCGACCATTGGGGTGCGACGCGGATCGACCACGATCATGCGACGCCCCGGTTTAAGGGTCACCAGTCCATGGGTATCGAAGGGCGGAATCGACCCGCGCGGATTGGTCGACCAGATGAGGTGACAGCGGGTCTTGGGTGAGACCACGGTCGAGGTGGTCTTGATCTTGTAACCGAAGGTGACCTTCTCGGCGACCATGGTCGCGGAGAAGCAGCAACCACTCTCGGTGAGGTAATTCGGCGAGCCGAAGGCATGGGCGAGCCGCTGGAGCTGCGGCCGGGCCTCCTTGGTGTAGCCCGCGAAGAAGGCGACCGCCGGAGCCCCGTGGGCGGCCTTGGTCGCGGACAGGCGCTCGGCGACGGTCTCCAGCGCCTCGTCCCAGGAAATGCGCTCGAACTCTCCGCTGCCGCGTGGGCCGACCCGCTTGAGCGGATAGAGCAGACGATCGGGATGATTACGCCGGTCGATCTGGGCGTAACAGCGCGGGCAATCCGGCCCCTTGACCGCGATCGGCTGACCCGCGCCGTCGAACTCGACCTGAATCGGGCAGTTGGCGTCGCATTCGTAGCAGGTGCTGGGCTTGGTGAGCATTTCAAGGTTCTCGCGCGGTGATCGGGTTGGCGTTCGGGGTTGAGTCGGATGACATTCGTGCCGCGTTCATCACGCAGGTTCTTGAAGACGATAAACCTAGAAAGAGCCGTCAGCCGCCAGGGATCCGCCTCCAGCCGTTGTATGGCCGAGGTTTCGCTTCTTGCGGGCTTCGCGCAATGGATGAGCCTCGGCCGGTCTCGGTCAATGGCCAAGTAGCTGATTCCCAATAGCCGGAGGCTGGGAGCTGAAAGCTCTTTTTAGGATAAACGAAGACCCTCCTGAAAGGCGTCGTTCCTTCTCGGAATCCGGTCTTGCTGGAAACGAGGAGCCGTACTCATTCCGGGTTTCCGGCACCTGCCATCCTATGACTCATTCAAGATGCCATCAGTCCTTGCCGTGGATTTCGCGGAAGACATCGACTTTCCGCCCACCGAGGCGAAAATTTGGACCCTGAACCATGAAAACCAAGCGCCACGAATTCACTTGCCGCCTCCTAGTGACATCGATCCTGATGTTCATGGCGCCGTTCGCGGTGGCTGGAGTGCCGTCCGACCAACCCGACCCGATGCTCGCCACCCTCGGCTGGACAAATCTCGATGACGAGGAGGCGCCCATGGCCGGGGCGTCCCTGGAAGATTCCGCGAACCAGAGACTCGAAGCCCTCATGGAACGCGCTTGGACGAAAGGTACCATTCCGATCATCGTGCGTTTCAAGGATCAGCCAGCGGAAACCACTGGCTCCGGATCCATTTCCGCCCAGGCCAAGGGTGACATAAAGGCGGCACGCCAGCGGCGGGTACTCGACCACCTGGGTCTCCGGGAGGGCCGGGACAGGGTTGGCGCGAAGATCAAAGGCTTCGATCAAATGCCAGGGCTCGCCATGCGGGCCGATGCTCTCGATCTGCTCGATCTGCTCGATCAACCCGAGGTGCTCGAGGTCTTCGAGGACGTCGCCTATCCGCCCGCGCTTCTGGAAAGCCTGCCCTTGGTCGGCGCCACGTTAAACGGCGACTTCAAGGGTTACAGCGGTCAGGGACAGGTCATCGCCATCCTCGACACGGGTGTCGACAAGAGCCACGCCTTCCTCAAGGACAAGATCGTCTCCGAGGCCTGCTATTCGACGAACAATTCATCCGAGGGCGTAAGCTCGCTCTGCCCGCAGGGCGTCACCGCATCGACCGCGATCGGCTCGGGCGTCAATTGCAACGCCAGCCTCTCGGGATGCAGTCACGGCACTCATGTCGCCGGCATCGCCGCCGGCAAGGGTGAGAAATTCTCCGGTGTCGCCAGGGAGGCCAAGCTGATCTCCATTCAGGTCTACAGCCGGTTCCCCGCCAGCGCGTGCGGTGGAGCGCCCTGCGCGATGGCCTACACCTCGGACATCATCCGGGGATTGGAGCGCGTCCGATCATTAGGAACCCAGTACGCCATCGCGGCGGCGAATCTCAGTCTGGGAGGGGGCGCCTATACGAGTTACTGCGACTGGGATTCGACCAAACCAATGATCGATGCCCTGCTCGCGGAGGGTATAGCGACCGTCATCGCGAGCGGCAATGGCTATTATTCCAACGCCATCTCCGCGCCGGGCTGCGTCTCCAGCGCCATTACGGTTGGCAGTACCACCACGAAAAACAGTGGCACCTACCCGGATCAGGTCTCCGATTTCTCGAATAGCGCCCATTTTCTCGACCTCCTGGCCCCCGGAGAAAGGATCGAGTCCTCGGTGATCGGCGGCGGCTACGCCTATTACATGGGCACATCCATGGCCGCCCCGCACGTCGCCGGCGCCTGGGCGGTACTCAAGTCGGCCAAACCGAACGCCGAAGTCGAGGAGATTCTGGCCGCCCTGCAAACATCCGGAAAACCGATCCAAGACCCATATAACTCATTGACTAAGCAAAGGATCCAGGTCGACGTAGCCCTTGCCAACCTCCAAGCCGGCGAGGCACCGACTCAGCCGTCCCCGTCGCTTCAGCCAAAGAACCCCTTGGCCACGGCAGGCAGCGCCATCAACAGCCAGTCTTTCGTCGCCAACTGGAACGGCGTGAACGAGGCGGCGGGATATCGGCTAGACGTCTCCACCGTGAGCAATTTCGCGAGCTACCTCAAAGGCTACCGGGATCTTGACGTCGCGCCGACTACAAGCCGCTCGATCGATGGCCTCAAGCCATCCGTCACCTATTTCTACCGTGTCAGGGCCTACAATAGCGTCGGCACTAGCCTGAATTCCAATGTCGTGAGCATCACAACGACCCCAGCCCCACCTCCAACGCCGACCGGCAAGAAAGCGACATCCATCACTACAGACCGCTTCACGGCTAACTGGGGAGTCACCACCGGGGCGGTCGGGTACCGTTTGGACGTTTCCACCGACGCGAGCTTTAGGCACTTCCTCAATGGCTTCCTTGATCTGGATGTAGGCAACGCCATTAGCTTCAAAGTCACCGGCCTGAGTCCCGGCATGACCTATTACTACCGGGGCCGGGCCTATAACTCGGGCGGCGTCAGCGGGTCCTCGAAAGCGCAGGCGGCAAAGACACTCGTGGCGATTCCACAAGCCCCCTCGGCAAGACCAGCGACCAATATTACGACCAAGGCCTTCGTGGCCAATTGGGATCTCGTCGATGGCGCCACCGGCTATCGACTCGACGTCTCCACAAGCGCAGCCTTTACGAGTTTCCTCAGCGGCTACAATAACCTTAATGTCGGCAATAGGGTTTACCGCAACATCACGCGACTCAGCCCAAACACCATCTATTATTATCGCGTCAGGGCCTACAATAAAACCGGAACCGGTCTCGACTCTGGGATCCAAACCGTCCGAACCGCGCGTTGAGGAATAGGGCGCCCAAACTTGGCGCGGGGTTAGGTTTCCGGTGGGTGGCTAGTCCTTAGCGACTCGGGACTTTCAATTGACGGGTCAAAGCAAAAGGTTTCCAGGCTCGTATCACTTTGGCACCCTTCCTCCTCTTCCAGGCTTTGCCTGGCGCATCCCATCCTGGGCGGGGGGTTAGCAACCCTCGCCCGGGTAAGCCGATGGACCGAGCAAGAGCGATTAGCCACTGGAATCCAGCGTAGGGCTTTGTCTTGGATGCGAATCCTGGGCTTCGGACACTCATCCGGAGGATGAAGGAACGGCCAGCCTCGTTCCGATGGATCGCCTCGCACCACTTGGGTAACCTCCACGACACCCTCGCGCACGCGCGAACTGTCGCGAATCCTCCAAAACGCCATCCCCCGCTCACCTAACACACTGTTTTAAATAAAACCAATAACTGGCGCATGATTTGCTTCACTGATCGCCATCAGGTACTCAGGAGCGAGCCATGTCGGACAGAACCCTTCCGATCACCATCAACGACACCACCCTTCGCGACGGCGAGCAGTCCGCCGGCGTGGCCTTCTCGCTGGAGGAGAAACTCGCCATCGCCTGGGGCTTGAACGCGCTGGGCGTGCCGGAGCTGGAGATCGGCATCCCGTCCATGGGCGACGAGGAGCGCGAGTCGATCCGCGCGGTCGCCGCGCTGGGACTCTCGGCGCGACTCATGGTCTGGACCCGCATGCTGCCGGAAGATATCGCCCAGTGTCGCGGACTCGGGGTGGATCTGGTCGATCTCTCCATTCCGCTCTCCGATCAGCAGATCGCCCACAAGCTCGGGCGCGACCGCCCATGGGTCTTGAATCAGATCAGCCGTCAGGTCCGGGCCGCTCAGGATCTGGATCTGGAGGTCTGCGTCGGCGGCGAGGATGCCTCGCGCGCCGATCCCGAATTCCTCTGGCGGGCGGCCGAGGCGGCTCAGGAGGCCGGCGCCAGGCGTTTTCGCTTCGCCGACACGGTCGGCCTCATGGATCCCTTCGGCGTCCATGAACGCATCCGCGATCTGCGCGCCATCGTGGATCTGGAGATCGAGATGCACGCCCATGACGATCTGGGACTGGCGAGCGCCAACAGCCTGGCCGCCGTCCGGGGTGGCGCGACCCATGTCAACACCACCGTCCATGGACTCGGCGAGCGGGCCGGGAACGCGGCGCTGGAAGAGGTAGTGATGGGTCTGAAACATGTCCACCAGATCGACACCGGGGTCGACCTCCAGCACTTCGCGGGGCTGTCGCACCTGGTCGCCAAGGCTTCCGGAAAGCCGGTGGCCTGGCACAAGAGCCTGGTCGGCGATGGCGCCTTCACCCACGAGGCGGGGATCCATGTCGACGGACTGCTCAAGGATCCACTGAACTATCAGGGCGTCGACCCCGCCGAACTGGGCCGCCGGCACCGACTGGTGCTCGGCAAGCATTCCGGCCGACACGCGGTCCAGCAGGTCTATGCCGACCTCCTGCGCTTTCAGCTCGACGCGGATCAGGCCGAGCGCGTGCTGCCGCTGTTGCGCCATTTCGTCACCAAGACCAAGCGCAGTCCCGAGACCGGCGATCTGCGACGCTTCCTGACCGAGATCGGCCACCCACGGGCGACACGGCTCCAATAGGCGAGCGGGAGTCAGGAACGATGAACAGAACTGTGCCAATGCGCCAGACAGCGGACCGACGTTTCGGTCCGAGCGGGGCCTAGATCCATGGATTTCCTGGACTTCACCGGCGAGGAAATGTACTTCGACGAGCCCATCGGCGCGGACGTCGAGGGTCTGCTGATGGACGCGGCGCGGCGCTATGGCGAGGACGCCGCCGAGTTGAGTCTGCTTCAGGCCTATTTCCTGGAGCCCAGGCACCTGACGGTCCTGGTCGCCCTCTATCGCTATTTCTATTACCGGCACCGCTATCGCGAAGCCCTGATCACCGCCGAACGCGCCATCGGCATCACGGCCGAGCGCCTGGATATGCCGGCCCATTGGGGCGACATCCACGAGGCCGATCTCGGGCGCGCCGCGCTGGTGTCCATGTCGCTGACCCGGTTTCTGCTGCTGGCGCTCAAGGGCTCCGGCTATCTGCTGATGCGTCTCGGCGAATCGGCCGAGGCCCTGGCCCGCTTCGAGAAGCTTTCCGAGATCGACACCAGCGACCGGCTCGGCATCAAGGAACTGCTGGGCATCGCGCGCGCGGCGGTCGCGGAGGCGAATCTCGCGGGAGCCGGCGACAATATTCGGTATCTCGGCCGTTGAGCCGGACCCCAACAAGCGCGGACAAGGGGTCAGGCGACCGACCGAATCCCACCAACTGAACACCGACCACTGAAAGAGAGACGATCACCATGAACGACGACGACTTCGAGCTCGACCTGAGCGAACTGTCCAGCGCCGAGGACTTCCTCGACTATTTCGCGATCCAGTACGAACCCGCCGTGGTGTATGTCAATCGTCTGCACATCCTGCAACGCTTTCATGACTACCTCGCGCAGATCGAGGAGATGCCCGATTCGGTCCAGGCAAAATGGGCGCTGCATGCCGACCTGCTGCGCGCCGCCTACCAGGACTTCGTCCAATCGGACGCGGCGACCGAAAAGGTCTTCCGGGTGTTCCACATGCACGAGCCCAAGTCGGTCTCGATCCCGCTCAGCGACCTGATGGAGCAGGTATCCCATGCGCCCCGAGTATGACTATGGCGACGAGGTTCGGGTGCTACGCAATGTGCGCAACGACGGAACCTATCCCGGCGAGCCGACCGGCGCCCTCTTGATTCGTCGCGGCAGCACCGGTTTCGTGCGCGATGTCGGCACCTTTCTTCAGGACCAGATCATCTATTCGGTGCACTTCCTGGACAGCGACCGGGTGGTCGGTTGCCGGAGCGAGGAGCTTCAACCGGTCGACGCGCCCTGGATCCCAAGCCGTTTCGAGTTCCGCGACCTAGTGGCGGCCGTGATTCCGCTCGGCATCCAGGGGCGTGTCCTGGTCCAGGCGGGCGAGGTCGGCGAGGTGATCCGAGTTCTGCGCGATCATCCGGGCGGCCCGGCCTATCACGTCCACTTTCCCGACCGTAACACCCTGGTGGTGCCCGAAACCGCCTTGACCGAGGCCGATCCCTCGCCCGAGGGCGAGGCGCTCCCCAAGCTGGATCGGGTCGCCCAACCTGGAGCCGGTGCCGCCTCATGAGCCTCCCCTCTCCTTGCCCCCAAGAACCGCGCGCCGAGTATCGCTACCATCTGCTGCGGGCCGCCAGCGAGCGCTTCCAGGCCGATTTCGGCGCGCTGGATCCGGGACAGAGGAGCGAGGTCGAGCGCCAGGCGGACCAGACCTTCGCGCTGGAGACGCTGGTGCTCGCCACGCCCGAGGCCCGTGACACGCTGATCCCCGAGCAACGCATCGACGAGGCGGTGGACGAGATCCGTCGACGCTATCCGGACGAAGCGGGTTTCCTGACCGAACTGAAGGCCAACGGACTCGACGCGACCCTGTTGCGGCAAGCGCTCCGGCGCGAGCTGCTGTTCGACGCCGTGATGACCCGCATCGGCGCGCGCGTGGAACCCGTCACCGAAATCGACGAACGCCTCTTCCATGAGTTGCACCGGGATCGCTTCACGACCCCGGAACAGCGCCGGGCGCGCCACATCCTCATCACCATCAACGACGACTACGCGGAAAACCGCCGCGAACAGGCGCGCCGCCGGATCGAAGCCGTCGCGGCCGAGCTGAACGGCCGCGCCGAGGTGTTCGGCGCCTTCGCCGAACGCCACTCCGAGTGCCCGACCGCCATGCAACAGGGAAACCTCGGCACCCTGCCGCCCGGACGTCTCTATCCCGAACTGGATACCGCCCTGTTCGCGCTGGGCGAGGGCGAGGTCAGCGGCGTGCTCGAATCCGAGATCGGCTTTCACCTGCTCCTGTGCGAGCGGATCGAGCCTCCCCGCTTCATCTCCTTCGAGCAGGCCAGACCCCGGATCCGCGCCATCCTTGAGGCCCGGCGGCGGCGCGACGGTCAACGGGCCTGGATCGCCGGGCTGCGCCAACAGGCCCCACCCCGCACGGAGAGATCGATGGCATGAACGACAAGGTCCACAACTGCTCCTTCTGCGGCGCCGCCCAGGCCCCGGAGACCCCGCTCATCGCCGGGATCGAGGGTCACATCTGCGAGGCCTGCGTCTCGCTCGCCCATCAGGTCGTCACCAGTTGGGGACGCGCCCGAGCGCTGGTCGGACCCTTGAAATCGCCCCCCAAGCCGGCGCGCATCAAGGAGCATCTGGACCGCTACGTGATCGGACAGGAGGCCGCCAAGGAAACGCTGGCGGTCGCCGTCCATAACCATTACAAGCGGCTCGCCGTCGAGGCGAGTCAACCGCGGCGCTCGCTCGAGGACGACGACCGGGTCGAGATCGACAAGTCCAACATCCTGCTGCTGGGTCCGTCCGGAACCGGCAAGACGCTCCTGGCCAGCACCCTGGCGCGGATCGTCGGCGTCCCCTTCGTCATCGCCGACGCCACCACGCTCACCCAGGCCGGCTATGTCGGCGAGGATGTCGAGAGCATCCTCATGCGTCTGCTGGACGCCGCCAACGGTAACCGCGAGGTCGCTGAATGGGGCATGGTCTACATCGACGAGGTCGACAAGCTGGCCCGTCAGGGCGAGACCGCCCACGGCACCCGCGACGTTTCCGGCGAGGGCGTGCAACAGGCGCTGCTCAAGCTGGTCGAGGGCACCCAGGTCAAGCTCAATCCCAAGGGCCGCAAGGAAGGCGGCGAAAGCCTGCTGATCGATACCCGCAACATTCTATTCGTCGTCGGCGGGGCCTTCGCGGGACTGGAGAAACTGCTCAGGCGGCGGCTGCGCGAGGGCGCCTCCGGGATCGGCTTTCACGCCGTCGTCAGCCAGCCCGAGGCGACCGACAAACGCGATCCCCATCTCTACCAGGAGACCCACCCCGACGACCTGCGCCAGTTCGGACTCATCCCGGAATTCATCGGACGCTTCCCGGTCCTGGTCGGCCTGCACGACCTGGACGAGGCCGCGCTGGTGCGCGTGCTCACCGAGCCGCGCAACGCCCTGGTGCGTCAGTACCAGCAGCTCTTCGCCTTCGAAGGAGTCGCGCTCACCTTCACCCCCGAGGCCCTGAGCGCCATCGCCCGCAAATCCATCGAACGCGGCACCGGCGCGCGCGGTCTGCGCAGCGTGATGGAGGGACTGCTCCAGCGCGCCATGTTCGACCTGCCCTCGCTCTCCAACGTCATCGGCTGCCGGGTGGATGCGCCGGCCGTCAATGGGGATAGAGCCATTGAATGGCTACATGGCCCCTCCGAGGATAACCAGCCGACCGAGCGGATGAGTATCGGCGACTGAGCCCGAGCGGCCGAATCGCTCGACTTCAACTCTGGCCGGTCGCTCGCGTTAGGGCACGGACGTTCCAGGAATCCCATCCACGGGCGATGGCCGGTGCGCATCAGGTTTAGTCGCACCCGTTTTTGGCCGCCAGGTCGGCTGGGATGATTCGATCCGATGACCGAAAAGCTGGACCAGCGCTCAGCGCGGAAGACGCGGGTCGCCTAGAATCCATTCCCTGGGAAGCCAGGAGCCTTGGAAAGCGGGGGCCCTGGCGACAGGCCTGTCCCGCGACGGATTGAGGTGATCGATGGATTCGTACAAGGCGAATCAACAGTTACGCGCGCTGGTTGTCGATGACATCGGGGTCATGCGCCTGCTGGTGCGCAACAACCTTCGGTCCATGGGGATCGAGAACACGATGCTGGCGGCGAACGGTCGGGAGGCGGTCGAATTACTGAAGCATTGGCCCTTCGACCTGGTGCTCACCGACTGGAACATGCCGCTGATGGGTGGCCTGGAGCTATTGGTCCATATCCGTGGGTCCGAACGCCATCCGGATGTGCCGGTCATCCTGATCACCGCCGAGGGCGATCGCGCCCAGGTACGAAACGCGATCACTGCGGGCGTTTCGGATTTCCTGGTCAAGCCTTTTACCTTCGGCACCTTTCAACGCAAGGTCCAGCGGATCGTCGACGGCCTCGGGTCGCGCCCGCCCGCGCGCGATGAGCGTTCGTCGCCGGACAGGCCGGCGCCCCTGGCCGAACCCATCCCGACACCCGTCGCGCCGGCGGCTCGCCCCAGCGCGTCCCGTCCAGGTATTTTCGACGCGGTCCCGACGATTCTCGCCGTCGACGACATCGCCGACAGCATTCGCCTGATCACGGGGATCCTCAAGGACGACTATCGCGTCAAAGGGGTCAAGAGCGGCGCCCTGGCGCTCGAGATCGCGCGTTCCGACGATCCGCCCCACCTCATTCTGCTCGACATCATGATGCCCGACATGGATGGACTCGAGGTCTGCCGCCAGCTCAAGGACGACCCGCTGACGCGCGACATCCCGGTCATCTTCCTGACCGCCAAGGCCGATGCGGAAGACGTGATCGGCGGCCTCGACCTGGGGGCGGTCGACTATGTCACCAAGCCGACCAACCCGGCGGTTCTCAAGGCGCGTATCCGCACGCATCTGCGATTGAGCCGTCAGCAGGAGGAACTGCGCGAGCAGCGCACACTGGCGCTGGAGAATGCCCGGTTGCGCGAAGACATCGAACGGATGACGCGCCATGACATCAAGAATCCCCTCAATGCCCTGCTGGCCCTCGCGCGCGGCCTGGCCTCCAGCGACAATCTGTTACCCGAGCAGCGGGAATCCCTGACGGCGATGGAGGACTCCGCGCGATACGTGCTGGACATGGTCAATCACTCACTGGCGCTGCAACGCATGGAGATGGGCGTTTACCGGTTCGTGCCGGCCGAGGTCGGTCTGTCCGACCTGCTCGCCAAGGTCATCACCGAGACCCGCGCCGCCTTCGGATCGCTGAGCGTGGAGATACGCCAGCCGTCAGCCGAAGCCGTCAGTGCGCGCGGCGAGGAGTTGCTGTGCCACGCCATCTTCTCGAACCTGATTCGCAACGCCGCCGAGGCCGCGCCCGCCGACACGGCGATTGGCATCGACATCGAACCCGGAAACGGCCAGGTCGTCGTGCGCATCCATAACGAGGGAAGCGTGCCCGAGGGGGTACGCGACACCTTCTTCGAGAAATATGCCACCAGCGGCAAGAAAAATGGGACGGGCATCGGAACCTATTCGGCGCGGCTGATGGCCGAGACGCAGGGCGGGAGTATCTCGATGGAGACGTCCGACGACCGGGGCACCAGGGTCTCCGTGACCTTGCCGGCGGCTTGAGCCGAGGAGGACAACACCAATGAACGACGCCCCCCAGAGACCGACCATTCTGATCGTGGACGACACCCCCGCCAACATCGACCTGATCAAGTCGATGCTCCGCGAGACCTGCAAGGTCAAGGCGGCCACCGATGGCGAGAGCGCGCTGCGGATCGCGGCCAAGGCGCCGGGACCGGATCTGATCCTGCTCGACGTCATGATGCCTGGGATGGACGGGCACGAGACCTGCCGTCGACTCAAGTCCGATCCGCTCACCGCCGCGATCCCGGTCCTCTTCGTGACCGCTCGCGAGGACGACGCGGAGCGGGCGCGGGGTCTGGCGCTCGGCGCGCTCGGCTATGTCGCCAAGCCGATCGACGCGACCGAGCTGCTGGAGCGCGTGGCGGCCGTGCTGGGTGGCTGAAGGCTCGACTCCGGGAGAACCGCCTGCTTCCAGCGACCGAATCCGGAGCGGCTGGGCGATCTCCAGAACACCCCGTACCCGCCGATCGGCCGCTCGATTGGACAGGATGGGACAGGATGATCGGGAGGCGGCGGTGCCCCAATCGAGATGATCGGCGCGTGGAGGATGGCACGCCCGACCAGCCTCACGGCCAGACTCGGCCTACTTCCACGGGCTTTGCCCATCCTTGTATCTTGAGCCTCGGAGCGTACAGGATGGGCATCGCTATCGCTCTGCCCATCCTACGAATTGGAGCACTACCGCATGCGGATCTGGAGTCGCCTCGGGAGATTGTCGATCATGCGAAGGATGGTTCGGACCCTGTCGCGAGTCCTTTTGGTGTTCGCCGCCTTGATGGGATGTCTCGGAATCGCGGCGGCCAGCGCCGGGGAGGAGCCAGGCGACCAGCCACCGGACTCAAGCCTTCGGGAGCCGCTACCGGAAATCCACCTGACCGCGCACGAGCGCGCCTGGCTGAAACAGCATCCCGTCATCCGGGCACACAACGAGCAGGACTGGCCGCCGTTCAACTTTCGTGACCAAGGAGAGCCGCGCGGCTTCTCCATCGACTACATGAACCTCCTGGCGGACAAGCTGGGCATCGAGATCCATTACCAGAGCGGCCCCGACTGGAACGCCTTCCTGGACCAGATCCGGGACAAGCGGCTCGATCTCATGCTCAACATCGTCAAGACGCCGGAGCGCGAGCGGTTTCTGCTGTTCACCGAGCCTTACGCGACGACCCCCAACGTCATCGTCAGTCGCCGGGACGCGCCGATCGCGAGCCTGGCCGAGCTGGACGGCCGCGCCGCCGCCTTCCCCCGCGGCTTTTTTCAGGAAGAGATCCTGGCGCGGGACTATCCGGGGATCGAACGCCTGGTGGTCACCGACACCCTGGCGTCGCTCAAGGCGGTGGCCTTCGGCAAGGCGGATGCCGCGCTGGGCAAGGATGCGGTGCTGCGCTACCAGATCGGCAAGCATCTCCTGACCAATCTGCGGGTCACCGGGGAGTTCGATATCGGCAATCCCGATCTGGGGAACATGCGTATCGGGGTGCGCGATGATTGGCCGCTGTTGCATGCGGCCCTCGGCAAGGCGATGGCCCAGGTCAGGCCGCAAGAGCTCAACGACCTGCGCCAGCGGTGGCTCGACCAGGCTTCGGACATGACGGGAGGCGAGGCGGCCAGCGAGCCGGAACGGATGTTCTCTCCCTGGGCGGCGCTGGCCTGGGTGATCGCGACGGTGGCCCTGTCGTGGTTGATTCTGGTCTTGCTGCGACGGATGGCGCGAGGCACGGAAGACCGGCTGTTCGATCGGCGCAATCTTCGTCAGGTCGCGTTCGCCGTGGTCGCGGTCATTCTGGCCGCGGTCCTGATGGTGGCGCGCCATGGCCTGGGGGAGATGGAGCGACTCTTGCGCGCGGAGATCGGCGATACCCTGCGAACCGTCAACGAGTCGGCGGACCACTCGCTGGAGATCTGGCTGGAGAGTCAGCGTCACCAGCTTCGTCACATCGCCCAGGATCCGGAACTGTCACTGGCGACCCGCCAACTCTCCGCCCTGTCGCGCGATCAGGCCGCCTTGCTCGCCAGCCCAGCCCTGGGCACGGCGCGCGCGCTCTATCGGCGACATCTGGAAGGGATGAGCGCCACGGGGTTCCTGCTCATCGCCCCGGATCGGCTCACCATCGCCGCCCGGCAAGACGCCGATCTCGGTGCCATTCATCCCCTTGTCACGCGGCGCTCGGCCTGGATCGATCGTGCCTTTGCCGGAGAAACGCTGTTCATCCCACCGGGCGGTCCCGAAATAGCGTCCGCCGGGGTCAAGGAAGGCCAGGCTGAACCGACGGCGGCCATCTTCCTGATCGCCCCGGTGCCGGACGATCAGGGCCGGGTGATCGGCGTGCTGGCCTTGAGCTTTGATCCAGTCGCGGATCTCGGCCATATCACCCGGATCGCGCGGATCGGCAAGACCGGCGAGACCTATGCCTTCGATCAAGAAGCCCGGCTGCTGACCCCATCGCGTTTTGCCGACGCACTGGCGCCTTTCCCCGAACTCTATCGGGGCGAAACCACCCTCCTGGGCCGGCGCGCCCGCGACCCCGGCGGCAACCTGCTCGAAGGTTACCGCCCCCGAACCGAACGTGCCCAATGGCCCCTGACCCGGATGGCCGGCGAGGCGTCGAGCGGCCGCGGCGGGCTGGATACCCAGGGCTATCGCGACTATCGCGGCGTCCCGGTCCTGGGGGCCTGGCGCTGGTCGGAGCGGCTGGGCATCGGCGTGGCCACCGAAATCGACCTGGCCGAGGCGCTCGCGCCCTATCACGCCATGCGCTCGCTGGTGCTGGGCTCGCTGCTGGGCATCGCTCTCCTCGCGCTGGGTCTGACGGCACTCATCGTCTGGTTGGGCGAGCGTACGCGCGGCCGTTTGCAGGTGCTGGTCGAGGCACGCACCAGCGAGTTGCGCCGCATCGCCCAGGCGGTCGAGCAGAATCCGCTGTGCATCCTCATCACCGACGCCGATGGCCGCATCGAGCACGTTAACCCGACCTTCACCAAGGTCACCGGCTACGAGCCCGACGAGGTCATCGGGCAGACCCCGCGCCTGCTGAAAGGCGATCAGACCCCGCCGGAGCGCTATCGGGAGCTTTGGCAAAGCATTCTCGCCGGCCAGGTGTGGCACGGCGAGTTTCGCAACCGCCGCAAGAACGGCGAGCTGTTCTGGGTTTCCGTCTCGATCGCTCCGGTGACCGACGAGGCGGGCCGGGTGACGCACTTCGTTGGCATCAGCCAGGATCTCACCGAGACCAAGCAGGTGGAACTGGCCCTGCGCGAATCGGAAAACGCCCGAAATCTGGCGCTTGAAGCGGCTCGGGTCGGCCTCTGGAGCGGCGATATCCCCAATGGAATCTGGCACTGGGACGCGCGGCTGAGTCAGATGCTGGGACTCCCCAAGGACAGCGTTCCCGACTTGGCGCTGTGGCGGCAGGTGCTGCATCCCGAGGATCGCGAGCGCATCCTGCGCGAACTGCAAGCGGCGCTGCTGGGCCAACGGGATCTGGATATCGAGTACCGCGTCATCTGGCCCGACGCAAGCCTGCATGACATCGCCGCGCGCGGCCGAACGGTCTTCGACGAGACCGGCCATCCGTTGCGCATCGATGGGGTCGCTTTCGACCGTACCGAGCTGCGCCGCGCGGAGGCCGCCGCCAAGACCGCCCAGGAGCGCAACGAGCTGATCCTGGATTCCGCCGGCGAGGGCATCATCGGTTTGGATACCGCCGGGCGGATCACCTTCTGCAACCGGGCCGCCGCCGAGATGCTGGGTTATCGGGTGTCCGAGTTGCTGGGTGTTTCCCTGCACGCCACCCTTCACGCCGGGCGCGCGGATGATCCGTCCCACGAGGTGGCCGACTGTCCCATGGATGCCTCCATTCGTGATGGCGAACGACACCAGATCGACGACGATCGGCTGTGGCGCAAGGATGGGGTCGCGCTCCCGGTCGAGTATGTCACCGTGCCCATGCGTAAATCCGGCCAGGTGATCGGCGCGGTAGTGGTGTTCAAGGACATCACCGAGCGCCAGCGGGCGGCGGAGGATCTGGCCGCGCGCGAGCGTCACTTCCGTAACCTGGTGGATACCATTCCAGGCACCCTCTACCGCTGTCGGCTGGACCGGCACTGGACCATGCTCTTCATCAGCGACGAGATCCTGCACCTGTCCGGCTATCCCGCCGGCGATTTCATCGAGAACCGGACGCGCACCTTCGCCAGCTTGATCCACCCGGAGGATACCGGCCATGTCGAGGCGGTGATCGGCGCGGCGGTCGCGGCGCATCTCCCCTACACCCTGGAGTACCGCGTCATCGACCGGGAGGGTCGGGTGCATTTCGTCTACGAGCAGGGTCAGGCGACCTATGACGAAGGCGGCGCGCCCATCAACCTGACCGGGACCGTGATCGACATCAGCGATCGCAAACGGATGGAGACGATGCTGGCCAGCGAGCGCGCGCAGCTCCAGTCCCTGCTCGATGCCAGCCCGATCGGGGTCGCCATCTCCACCCAGGGGATGATTCGTTTCGCCAACCCCAAGTTTCTGGACATGTTCGATTTGGCGGTCGGCGCGCCGGCGCGCGACCTCTATGTCGATCCCGCCGAGCGCGAGGCCGTCGTCGCCAGTCTCGCGCGGCTGGGGCGGGTCGAGAACCAGGAGGTTCGGATGTACGGACACGACCGCCAGATCCGGGACATGCTCGGCAATTTCATGCCCTTCAGCTACCAGGGCGAGGAAGGCGTCCTCGGCTGGCTGCTCGACATCACCGAGCGCAAGCAGGCCGAGGAGCGCGTGCGTGAAAGCGAGGCGCGGCTGGAGGCCGCCGCGACCGCCGCCAATCTCGGGCTCTGGGACTTCTTCCCCCAGCGCGGCGAGGTCTTCGCCAACGCCAACTTCGCCGCGATGCTCGGCTATGCCCCAGGTCAGATCCGCGAGTCGGACGAGAAATGGGCGCGCGTGATGGGAGGACAGGAGGGTCTGCGGCAACGGATCCATCCGGAGGACGTCGACCAGGCGACCGAGCATCTGCGGCGGCACCTGGCGGGAGAAACCGAGGTCTATCGCGCCGAATACCGCGTCCCCTGCGCCGACGGCGACTGGAAGTGGCTGCTCGACGCCGGCCAGGTCATCGAGCGCGACGAACAGGGGCAGCCCAGCCGGGTGGCGGGCGTGCGCGCCGACATCGACACCCTCAAACAGCTTCAGCAAGCCCTGGAGCAGGCCCGCGACACCGCCGAGGAGGCGACCCGCGCCAAGTCGGATTTCCTCGCCAACATGTCGCACGAGATCCGTACCCCGATGAACGCCATCATCGGCATGTCCTACCTGGCCTTGCAGACCGAGCTGGACCACCGGCAGCACAACTACATCGAGAAGGTCCACCGCTCGGCCGAGGCCCTGCTCGGGATCATCAACGACATCCTCGACTTCTCCAAGATCGAGGCCGGCCGGCTCGAGATGGAGACGACCGGATTCCGCCTTGAGGACGTGATGGACAACCTCGCCAACCTGGTCGGGCTGAAGGCGGAGGAGAAGGGCGTCGAGCTGATGTTCGATGTCGACCCGGAGGTACCGATGGCGCTCATCGGCGACCCCCTGAGGCTGGGGCAGATTCTCGTCAACCTCGGCAACAACGCGGTGAAGTTCACCGAGCCGGGCGGTGAGATCGTCGTCTCCGTCGGCGCGCGCGAGATGTCCGGGAGCGAGCTGGAGTTACGCTTCGCGGTGCGCGACAGCGGCATCGGCATCTCGCCGCCACAGCAGGCGCGGCTGTTCCAGTCGTTCAGCCAGGCGGACATGTCCACCACCCGTAAATACGGCGGCACGGGTCTCGGACTCGCGATCTCCAAGAAACTCATCGAGATGATGGGTGGCGAGATCGGCGTCGAGAGCGCATTGGGGCAGGGGAGCACCTTCACCTTCACCGCGCGGCTCGGCAAGCCACAAGAGGAGATCGCGCGACCCAGCGTCAAGGCCCAGGAGTTGCTTCCCCTGCGCGTGCTCGTCGTGGACGACAACGCCACCTCGCGCGACATCCTGGCCGCGATGCTGACGGCCTTTGGCTTCCGGGTCGACTCGGCCGAAACCGGAGAACGGGCGATCGCCCTGCTGGAGCAAGCCGACGGAGAGGAGCCCTTCGACCTGGTGCTCGTCGATTGGCGGATGCCGGGCATGGACGGCGTCGACACCATCCGCGCCATGCGCGGCCATCGCCGCATCACCCATGTACCCATGGTCATCATGGTCACCGCCTACGGGCGCGAAGAGGCACGGCAGGCCGCCGATGGACTGGCGCTGGCCGGTTTCCTCACCAAGCCGGTGACGCCCTCGACCCTGCTCGACACCATCATGCTCGCCATCGGACGCGAGACCGCGTCCAGAACCCGCGCCACCGGACGCCAGGAAGAGGCGTCGGAGGCCATCGCCAAGCTGCGCGGGGCCAGGGTGCTGCTGGTGGAGGACAACGACATCAACCTGGAACTGGCCCTGGAGCTATTGACCGGCAACGGACTGAGGGTCGAGGTCGCGAGCCATGGCCGGGAGGCCCTGGAAAAACTCGACGGGGGCCACTTCGACGGCGTCCTGATGGACTGCCAGATGCCGGTGATGGATGGCTACGAGGCCACCCGCGCGATCCGCGAGCGCGCGTCTTGCAAAACCCTGCCGGTGATCGCCATGACCGCCAACGTCATGGCCGGAGACCGCGAGAAGGCGCTGGCCGCGGGCATGAACGACCACATCGGCAAGCCCATCGACGTGCGCGAGATGTTCACCACCATGGCGAAATGGATCCAGCCCGCGTACCCGCCCGACGAGCCGCCCGAGGCGATGGAGGCGGGCCTCGCGCCCAGCCCACTGGAAATCCCGGATCTGCCCGGCATCGATACCGCGGCGGGTTTTGCGATCACCCAGAACAATCCCAGGCTCTATCGCAAACTGCTCGTCAAGTTCCGCGACAACCAGCGGGATTTCGCCGCGCGGTTCGCGCTGGCGCTCCGGGAGACGGATCCCGAGGGCGCGACCCGTTGCGCCCACACACTCAAGGGCGTGGCCGGAAACATCGGCGCGAAAGGGGTTCAGGAAGCCGCGCAAGCCCTCGAATCGGCGTGCGACGCGCGTCTGGGATCCGAGGTGATCGACGCCCGGCTGGCCCAGGTGGTCGCGGCACTGGAGCCGGTCATCCAGGGGCTAGCGGTGCTGGACCAGCCCCCGGCGATCACCTCCGAGGCCAGCCCAATCGACCGCTCCATCGTGGAACCGGGCCTGGAACGCCTGCGCGCCTTGCTTGAGGATTCCGACACCGAAGCCGCCGACCTGATCGAGGAACTGGCGCCGCACCTATCCGTCATATCGCTCTCCGACGCCCTGGAACGAATGACGCGAGCCATCGACGAATATGACTTCAGCTCGGCGCTGCGGGAGCTGGAAACCATGGAAATCCGATTGCGGGAATCTTGAGGATGATCGAGGGAGTCAGCCATTGGCCATTGGCCAGAGCGGGCGCACGGGCCGCATCCCATGACGCCAGTCTCGTCTCACGCCTCTTGCCGAGAAGAATAGGCTTGCCCGATCGAGGGTATCAACGCCCGGCACCACTAGCGTATGCATAAAAATAATGGCCAGCCTTATTTTTGTGCGTACAATTATTTTTATGGACATCCGCTACGACATCGCCAGAACGCCCGCGATCTCGCCGGGCGTGGCTTGAGCTTCGAGCGTGCGGCGGACTTCGATTTCGAGATAGCGCTGATTTGGATCGACACCAGAAAGGTTTACCCGGAAGCGCGCCTGTCCGCACTCGGCTTGATCGATGGCCGGTGCATTCACTCGTGTTCGCGGAAACCGAGAGTGGCATCCCTGTCATCAGCCTGCGCAAGGCGAATAAGCGCGAGGTCAAACGCGACTTCGTCGATGAACGTCCCAACAACCGCGTGAGCTTGAGAATCAATATCTTAAATCGCAAGTCGACTGCCGTTGAGCCACGCGAGACATTGACCGGAAAGGTATATAAGCGTTTCTCGATGCGAATACCCTGACGTCCCAACGTCCTGACATATTTCGGGAGGCACGACATGGCACTGAAGGACTTGGTTATCAGTACCCTCGACAACGCGAACGTATCGCGCATTGTTTTCAGTTTCGGTCCGGTGGCCGTCGACGCCAGGAGCTATACGTCGGTCAAGGACGCCGTCCGTAATGACCGCATTACCGTGGTGCATGTGCCGAGCCTGGGTGTGAACCGCGCTTCCTATCGCTACACGCACAATATGTTCAGGCTCGGTTTCACCGCGATCGGTGGCAGCGCCGACAGGCAGGCATTGCTGGTGCACGAGGCGACCCATGCCATCTTTGATATCAACGAGATGGATATGAAGGTCAAGGAAAGCGAGGCCGGCGCCTATATCGCGCAATGCCTGTTTTTCTATTACGTCAACGAGCGCGCGATCGAGGGCGGCGCCAGCCCGACCTTCGCGGATCCGATCCTGCAAGCCGCCTGGCCGATCGCGGTGGGGGCCACCAGCACGCCCAATATTCCCGTGGCGAGCCTGGAACCGCTTTATCGCGCCATTGCCAACAGCTCGCAATATAGCGGCACGGCCGAGGACGACATCGACTATAACGGCGTCTGATGTCGCGCGAAGGCCGCCTCGGGCGTTCGGCATCCTTGCTCGGCGTCGCTCCGGGGCGGCAAGCACCGCGCTCGCCCGCTCACCCCTTTACCGTCAACACCTGCTTCAAGGTATGCACCACCTCGACCAGGTCGCTCTGATTCGCCATGACCTCGTCGATGTCCTTGTAGGCGGCGGGGATCTCGTCGATCACGCCCTTGTCCTTGCGGCACTCGACCCCCTTGGTCTGCTCCTCCAGATCCTGGCGGGTGAAGCGACGGGTGGCCTCGCTGCGGCTCATGCGCCGTCCAGCGCCGTGCGAGCAGGAGCAGAAGGACATGGGGTTGCCCAGTCCGCGCACGATGTAGGAGCGCGCGCCCATGCTGCCTGGGATGATCCCCAGATCACCCTCGCGCGCCCTGATCGCGCCCTTGCGGGTGAGGTAGACGTCCTTGCCGAAGTGGTGCTCGCGGGCGACGTAGTTGTGGTGACAGTTGATCGCCTCGGCCGTCGCCTCGAAGGGCGGCAACTGGGTACGCAGGGCCTCGATGATGAGGCGCATCATCTGGCGGCGGTTCTCCATGGCGTAGTCCTGCGCCCATCCGACGGCCTCGACGTAGTCGTCGAACCAGCGGCTGCCCTCGGGCAGGTAGGCCAGGTCCTTGTCCGGCAGTTGGATCTTCCAGCGCTCCATCTCACGTTTCGCCAGGTCGATGAAGTGGGTGCCGATGCGGTTGCCGATCCCGCGCGAGCCGGAGTGCAGCATGATCCACACCTGCTGGGACTCATCAAGGCACAGCTCGATAAAGTGGTTTCCGCCGCCCAGGCTGCCGAGCTGACTCTGCCAGCGCGCGTTGAGCTTCGGATGCTTGTCGAGGATCGGCTGGAGACCGGGGGCGACCCGCGCCAGGCCGTCCTCGCACCAGGCGCCGTTGCCGTGACCCTCCATCCCGACCGGAACCGCCTGCTCGATCGCGGCACGCACCCGCCCGAGCGCGTCCGGCAACTGGTCCGCGCGCAGCGACAGCCGCACGGCGTTCATGCCGCAGCCGATGTCGACCCCAACCGCCGCCGGGATGATGGCCCCGATGGTCGGGATCACCGAGCCGATGGTGGCGCCCATGCCCCAGTGCACGTCCGGCATGGCGGCGACGTGTGAATGGATGAAGGGCAATTGGGCGACGTTCTCTAACTGCTTGACGGCGTTCTCGGACACGTCGTCGGTGTAGATCTTGACCGGGATACGGCCTTTGCTGATGACGCGCTTGATGGGCATGGTCTTGTTCCCGCCGGTGCTCGGCTATTCTCTCTCGCTTCGGTCTCAATCGCTGGTCGTATCCAGGTCGCCGCGCGTCATCCGGCGAGGGGCGCAACTGGCCTCTCGCTGAAGATGAGCGTCGATCGCGCCCCGGATGTCTCTACGCTGGTCCGCTCGAATGGCGGACGGCGAGCGCTGGTGGGGTCCGCCTTTGCGCATCAGCGGGGAGCGGGCCACCGGGTTTCTTGGTTTGTGCATGGCTTGCTGACTCCTTTGAAAGGGGGCGCCAACGGGTCGCTGGCGTCCCTGTTCACCTTCACCCCTTGGGTGCCTCGATCCTCACCAGCCCTTGCAGCAGGGATTCCATCCCACCGAAGACGGTCAGGCTGCCGACCCGCTCGGTGACGCGCTCCAGCGACTCCAGTTCCTTGAGCCGCAGCAGGATGGGGTTCTGCTCCATCAGCTTGGCGGTGTTGAGCAGCGAGCGGGTGGCCGCCGTCTCCTCGCGGCGACGGATGAGGTTGGCCTGGGCCGCCTTCTCCGCCTCCACCACCAGGTTGAGGATCTGCTTCATGTCACCCGGCAGGATGACGTCCTTGATCCCCAGCCCGTCCACCTGGACGCCGTAGGGCTCGGTGCGCTCGCGAATCCGCTCCAGCAGGCCCTGCTCAAGCGCACCCTTTTGCTCCAGCAGCTCGTCCAGCGTCCGATCACCGATCGCCTGGCGCAGCGCGAATTGCAACTCGCGGTAGAGAAAGTCCCGGTGCTTCGGCAGCCCGGCGCGGACCTTGATCGGGTCGGCGACCCGGTAGTGCGCGCCCAGGTTGATCCGCAGGCTCACCTTGTCCCGCGTCAGGATCTCCTGACCCTGCACCTCCAACTCCTGCAAGCGCAGATCCGTTACCTCAACCTGCACAGCGCGGGTGAAGTTCCAGAAGGCATGGACGCCGGGCTCCAGGGTGCGGACCAGCCGACCGTCCAGGAGCAACAGCCCCAGTTGATGATCGGCGACCTCTTCCTCCAGGATGTTGTCGAGGAAATCCGTCCCGGCCAGCGCCTTCCCGAGGGCACGCGCCTTCTCCCGGAGGGCGGCCGGGACGCGCGTCCAGGCATCCGTTTGTCGCAGCCGGCGGATGCGCTCCATCAGCCCGGCGTCGACGTCCAGCCCGGCGCTCAGCATTGAGCTACGTTGTCACTTCACGGACATCGAAACAAAGGGTACTGACCACGCGGACACCAGGGGTGCGCAGGCCCGCCACCGGGGCATTCCGAGCCCCTGGCGCTGATGGCTCGACGTCTTCCGCGAAGAAGGTTGCGCCGGAAACACGAGGATTCCGGGCATAAAAAAACCCCGATCAGTGTTCCCGGTCGGGGTTTCGATTCCCACCGGAAGGCCCTTCACTGGGCCTCCCGAGGTTGCACCTGGAGAAGACTCAGCTCAGAGACATGACACCAGCCGTCCTCCCCGCAAAGGGGGTCCGGAGCCCTGGTTGATGGTTGACGCCTCTGGATTTCATCTTGAGTCTGTACCCTCTCGGTTGCGGTTATCGGTCACTTCAATGGGCCGCAAGTCTAGCGCGGATTTCAAGCATGTCAACAGCAAATTTCAAGAATCTTGTAAATCCAGCCGCGCTACAATCCAACTGCCAACTGCCAACTGCCAACTGCCAACTGCCAACTGCCAACTGCCAACTGCCAACTGAAACCTGAACCGATGCAATCCACCACCATCCCCGGCCGCATCAAGCTCGCCCGCAAAATGGCCGGTCTCCCGACCCAAGCCAGCCTGCTTGCGCGCATCCCCGGCTGGAAGCCCTCGCGGCTCGGCAACTACGAGGCTGGCGTCTCCACACCGAGCGCCGATGACATGCTGCTGATCGCCCAGGCGACCGACGTCTCCGCCTGCTGGCTGATGTTCGGACAGGGACCGATCCGCCCCAATGAGCGCGACCTCCAGGCGATCCGTCACCAGAACCTGGCGCACGCCCTGGATGGCATCGAGGCGGATCAGGAACGGTTGGACGAGACGGTCAAGCGGCTGCGCACCTCGCGCAAGCGGCTGCGCGAGCATCTGGACAATCCCTTTCTGCCGGTCTCGGACGAGCTGGCGCGGCGGCTGGAGCGGCTGCTCGGCGCCAAGGTCGGCTGGCTCGACGAGCAGCATGTGGAGCGTGACCCGCTGTTTCTCTCCTTTCCGGAGGAGATGCGCGAGCTGATGATGATCTATTCGGAGCTGCCGGCCGCTCAGCGGCCGGTGCTGTTGGCGACGGCGCGGGCCTTGCGGGAGGCGCTGCCCGCCTAGTCCAAACGCAGCATGCGCGGAAAAAAGCGGCGCATCCTGGGTTCCCGCTGGGGGCCGTCGTTAGGTGCTCACAACATCCAGAATGGGCGCCAGAGTCGCGGCCAGGGCGGCGAAATCCTCGGCGCCACGGCACTTGGGCGCGTATTGCCGGATGGGCTTGCCAGCCCCGAAGGCTTCCGCCAGCCGGATATCGTTGCGGATGCCCGCCAGCACCCTGGGGGCGCCAAACTGACGCGAGACCTCGCCCGTCACCAGGCGATGCTGGCGGATGTGCTCGGCGGCCATGGTCGGTAGAAAACCGAGGATCTTGAGTCGCGGATTGCTGCCCGACATGGTCTTGAACAGCACCCGCATCAGTTGCCGCATTCCCTCGAAGGAGAGATGGTGCGGCACGTAGGGCACCAGCACCCAGTGTGCGGCGGTCAGTGCGTTGAGCAGCAGATGGTCCAGGGATGGCGGGGTATCCAGGAGCACCAGATCGAAGGCGGTGGCGATGTCATCGCGCGCGAGTGCCTGGGCGAGCCGCTGCTCGTCGCGCGGGCCGCTGCCGTGCTCGAAGAGCTGATCGGCTGGGGCCAGCGCGAGGTTTGGGTAGGTCGTTTCCCTAACCGCCTCGGTAAGGGTCGCCTGCGGATCGAGAAAAATGGTGTGGGCCGTCGGAGCGCCTTTCTCCACCTTCACCCCAAGTCCAGCGGCGCAGTGGCCCTGGGAATCGAGGTCGACTAGCAGCACCCGTTTCCCCAGCGCCGCCAGCTCGGCCGCGAGATTGACCGCCACCGTGGTCTTGCCGGTGCCGCCCTTGCGGTTGGAGATGGCGATGACGCGGGCCATGGCTAGAACAGCTCGATGGCTGGGCGATCGTCGCCGAGCGACACCCCGCCGGTCACGGATGCGTGGGTTTGGCGCTGGCTGGACATGACATAGCGTTCGAGATGTCCGTCCAGCCGATCCTTGAGACTGGGTTGCAGGCTGCCGTCCCAGTCGGGATGCCCCCAGTAGTCATCCAACTGTTTGAAGTGTTCGCCCAGTTCGCGCAATGCCGTCCCGACCTGTTCCAGTCGCTGACGCACCACGTCCTGGAATTGGATGTAGCCCAGCGCCTCGGAGAGGCGCATGACGATGTCCTGGTTGCCTGCCTCCACCCCCCGAATCACGTCCAGCAGCAAACCGCTGTCTTCGACGAAACGTGCCTCCATCGCGCGGATATCGGCGATGATGCGATGCAGTTGGTTGGAGGATTGCTTCTTGTCCCTGGCCTCCCTGGCGACGGCGAGTTCCGTCAGCGTGCCCTGGGTGACAGCGCTGATCTTGCTGTCGATATCCGCCGCCGCGCTGGCGGTTTGGGTGGAGAGCGCCCGGACCTCACTCGCCACCACGGCAAAGCCGCGCCCCGCCTCACCCGCGCGGGCGGCCTCGATGGCGGCATTGAGCGCCAGTAGATTGATCTGCTTGGCGATGCCGGAAATCATCCCGACCAGCGGGGACAGCGATCCCACCTGGCTGGCAAGCCGCTCGATGCGCTCCAGGTTATGGTTCAATTCCGCGATCTGTTCATCCAGATGCTCGGTCAGGACGTCGATCACCTGGCGGTTATTGACCATCTGCTGCTGCATGACATCCGCGAGCGCCATGCCGTTCTGCATGGAATGCCCGATCAGCTCCGTCTGCATCTGGGAGAGTCCGTGAACCTGATTGATCTGCTCGATAACCGCCATCACGCCACGCTCGGTTTCCTGGACGGCGCCGTCCATCTGACTGCCCATGATGTCGAGGTAGGGCGAGACATGGCGAATTTCGTCCTTGACCACGCCCTGTTGCGTAACGACTCCCGTGAGCCGGTGGCGACCGTCACGCAGCACAAAATTGAACTGGTTCACATCCCGACGCAGGAACAGCCAGGCCAGTACCGTCGTGAGGGCCAGGACGGAGAGCGTGGATAACAAGGTGGTCAGGGCGATTTCGGCGGCATAGCCAACGCCAGCCGGAACCAGCAGGGCCTCGTGCAGCCAGGGCGAGAGCACCCAGGCGATCAAGACGTTGAACGCCAAGGCAACCGACGCCGCCGTGGCGAGTCGCAGCCAGGCGCTCGGCGAAGGGAATTGAAGATCGGCGGATTTCATCGCGCCTCCAACTCTAGGCGCCCGGCAGCACTTGTTTGATGACCTTGACGAGATCCGGACCGGACACGGGTTTCACCAACCACCCGGTCGCGCCCAGCTTCTTGCCCTCGTCGCGCTTCGCCGCCTGACTCTCGGTGGTCAGCGTCAGGATTGGCGTGAAGCGGAAACCCGGCAGCGCGCGCACGTTCTTGATGAGTTCCAGCCCGCCCATGTTGGGCATATTGATATCCGTGATGATGAGATCCGGTTTCACCCCACCTTTGAGTTTGGTGAGCGCCTGGACCCCGTCACCGGCGGTTTCGACCTTGAAGCCGTTCATCTCCAGGGTGGATTTGAGGCTCAAGACCATGGTGGCGGAGTCGTCCACGATCATGATGGTTTTCGACATAGTTGTTTCCTTGATCCAGATCTTCAACGCGCAACCAACGCGGATTCTAGCCAGGCGCTCAGACCCGCATCCGTCGGCCAGGCCTGGATAGCGGGTTTGGCCGCCATCAGCACTTGCAGATTGGCGGGATGTAGATGAACGCAGTCGGTCAGATCCACCTTGGCCGTCCGCTTCGTCTGCAGCCACTCCAGCAAAGCTTCCGCCTCCTCGACGCTCACGACGTCATGAAACACCGCCAGATTCTTTTTGTACTCGATGGCCATCACAAAATCTCCCTGACGTTCAGCACCATCAGTACCGAGCCGTCACCCATCAAGGCGGAACCGGCATAGGCCGGGATTCCGCTCAACACACCCGTCATGGGCTTCAGGATGATATCCAGCGTCTCGCGGAAATCGTCCACCAGCAGCCCGACCGATTCATCGCCCAGGCGCACCACCAGCACGGCCAGCTCATCGTCCGCATTGCTCCTGGGCGGCGCCGCGAGGCCGAGCAGGGCATTGATGGATTTCAACGGCACGATGCGGCCGCGCAACACCGTGGCCAGGCTGCGCTTGATCGTGCGAATCGCCGCGCGGGGGACGCGCACCGTTTCCACCACGCTGTCCATGGGGACACCGAAGAGTTGACCGTCGGAGACGACGATCATGACGTTGGTCACGGCCATGGACAAGGGCACCGACAGCGACAGATGGGTGCCGCGACCGCGCTCGCTGGTGAGTGCGACGGTGCCGTTGACCTTTTCCACGGCGGTGCGGACCACATCCATCCCCACCCCGCGACCGGAGAGGTCGGACACCTGCTCCGCCGTCGAAAAGCCTGCGGCGAAGACCAGATTGACCGCCTCCTGATCGCTGATGCGCTCCAGCGTTGCCTCGTCGATCAAGCCCTTGGCATACGCTTTACGCTTGATGGTCTCGGGATCGATGCCCTTGCCGTCATCGCGGATCTGGATCACCACGCGATCGGATTCCTGTGCGGCGCGCAGCAGCAGTGTGCCAGCCGCTGGCTTACCGGCGGCGCGACGGATCTCAGGAGACTCGATCCCGTGATCGAGACTGTTGCGGACGATGTGCATCAGCGGATCGCCCAGGGCCTCGATGATGTTCTTATCGGCCTCGGTGTCCTCCCCCTCCAGGACCAGGTTGACCTCCTTGCCGAGCTTGCGCGAGATATCGCGCACCAGACGCGGAAAACGCTGGAAGACGAAGGAGACGGGCATCATGCGCACCTGCATGATGGCGTCCTGCATCTCCTCGGCGATGCGATTGATGACCGCGTGATGGCCCTTGATGTCGCGCGACAGTTCGCGCACGCCGAACACCGTTTCGGCCCGTCCGGCAAGATAGGGCAAGGCATTCTTGGCCACCACCATCTCGCCGATCAGGTTCATGAGGCGGTCGATCTTGGCCTGGTCGACCTTGAGGCTCTTGGGTCCGGCGATCGCATCCTCGGCGCGGCGGCCGAATTTGACCTCGGACTCCGCTTCCGGCTGGGGCCATGGCTGGGGGGGATCAGCGGCAATCGCGACCGGCGCGGTCGAGGCTTCCTCCTTGGCCCGAGTATCCGACGACGTCGAGGAGGAAAACTGACCGTCGAGCCATGCCAGCAGCGCGGCGCCAGTGTTCTCCGCCAGGGCCGTCGCGGTCGCCCTCTCCAGTGCCGGCCGCGCGTCAGTGGCGCCGGATACCCGCAAACAAGCGGACAGGACGGCGGCAGCGGCCTTGAGACGGCCTGGCAGCCAGGTCGGCGTGTCGGTCAGGGCCAGGATCTCACGCTGCGAGGCCAGGATAGCCGCCAGTGCTTCGGCCTCCGCCGTGGTTAGGATGGGTAGAACGGAACGCACCCCATCATCCCCCGACACCTGACTCTCATCCACCCGCGGTCGATCTTCATGGATTGATTCGATGGGCGCCGCAGTCAATGGGCGGTGATCATGGCCGGGAGGCGGGTCCGCAGGATGGGTTGCGCGCGGCTCTACCCATCCTGCCAAGACGGCGGTCCAATCGGGCGCGTTAAGGCTGCTCAAGGAATCGACGAGCGCGTCGAGAACGACGCGGTTCTCCGGTTCGGTTTCCAACACCAGCCGCAGCCAACGCAGAGCCGAGGCGATCCATAGATCGGGACTAGAGAGTTCCAGCATGGTGCCGGCGTTGCGGGCCAGTCCCGCGAGATCACCGGCGGCGAGCAGGTTCCGGGCGTCGGAGACGAAGTCGTCGTACACCGGCCCGCCATTCGCGTCGCCTTGAGGCAGAACGAGGGCGAATCGGGAGACTGGCGTGAGCGTCATCTGATCCGCGACATAGCGATACTGCTCCTCCAGCAGGATCCGGGGCGCGGCGCTCAACAGATGGATGTCCAGGACGCAACAGTAGGCATCCAGGTCCGCCAGTGGTGGCCAAGGGGTACGCGCCTCGATGCCACCCCACAGCAACTCGGGTGTCTGGCGCGCCAGGAAGAAGGGATCGTCGCCCTGATAGAAGCACTGCTCCGACGGGGTGTAGAGGAGCCAATGCAGGGGTTCGCCCGCACTCGCGCGGCGATAGGCCTCCAGGCGCGCGGGCTCCGGGATCGTGGCGAGCGGCAGGTCTGCCGCAAGCGAAGCCGCAAGGCTCGCCGCCGTCTCCGCCGCCGGGATCGCCGAGGTGTCGTCGGTGATCCCGGCGGCCAAATGCCGCTCGGCGATCCCGGCGACCTCGTCGCGCGCCATCAATTGTCGCAGCCCCTTCACCAGATGCACCGAAACGCTGGCGTGGGCCGCGCCCGTCACGCCGTCGGCCTCGATCTCATCGCACAGCATGCCGATGAAATCCATCGCGTCCAGCAGGCGGTCGGCCAGTTTCCGCGAATAGGCCGCCTGACCGTTGCGCACGGCATCCATCAGGTCTTCGCCGGCATGCAGCACCCGAGTCATCTCGGGGAAATCGAACAAGCCGCTGTTGCCCTTCAGGGTATGGACTAACCGAAACAGCTCGTTCATCAGTCCGGCGTCGGCGGGGGCGTTCTCCAATTGCATCAGCTTTTCGCCAATGTCTTGCAAACCGTCCCGCGCTTCGGACAAAAACTGTTCGAGCAATGGATTCATGGGTGCGTGTCCCCAAGCAGCAGCCGGACCTGGGTCAGGAGTCGGTCCGGTTTGACGGGTTTGACCAGATAGAGGTTGGCACCGGCCACATAGGCCCGCTGTTCGTCGTTGGACTCGGCCTCGGTGGAAATCATGATCGCTGGCGCTTGGGGCAGATCCTGGCCGCGCAGCTCGCGCAGAAAACCGTAGCCGTCCAGCTTGGGCATGTTGATGTCCACCAGATAGAGATCGAACGGCGACTGAAGGGCCTTTTCCAGCCCCTCGATGCCGTTCATCGCCTCTTCCACCGCGAAATGCGCCGCTTCGAGGATTTCGCGGTGATACAGACGCACCGTTGCCGCGTCATCGACAATCAGGACGCGTTTCATGACACCTCCAAGGGTCGTTGGTAGACGATGGCGCTGGGAAACTTGCGCACCTTGTAGAGCGACGAGCTACGGCTCATGGACTCCGAATGACCGAGACAGATGAAGCCGCCCGGCTTCAAGGCATCGTAGAAGGTTTCGGTCGCGGTTTTACGCGAGACATCGTCGAAATAAATCAGTAGGTTGCGGCAAAAAATCACGTCGAAATCGCGATAGCTTCGGGTATCGGCGCGCTCGGACAGATTGACGCGGGTGAACTCGACCGACTGGCGCAGATCGTCGCAGATCTGATAACCCTCGGCGCGGCGCTTGAAATAACGCTGTAAATAATCCGCCGGCAGATACTGCACCGAACGATGCGAATAGAGACCCTGACGCGCCTGAGCGAGGATGCGGGTATCGATGTCGGAGGCGATGATTTCCACGTCCCAGCGATGGATGCCGGCCCAGCGTTCCAACAGGTAAATGGCAATGGAATAGGGTTCCTCGCCGGAAGAGGATGGCATCACCCAGATGCGGATGGGGCGACGGTCAATCTTGCGGGCGACGATCTCCGGCAGCAGCGAATCGACCAGACACTGAAATTGATATTCCTCGCGAAAAAAATAGGTTTCATTGACCGTCATCAGATTGGTCAATGCCTGCAATTCCTCCCCGTTGACCTGAAAGCGCAGCAGCATGAAATAGCCGCGAAAAGAGCCGGAGCCGGTCGCTTCGATGCGCTCCGCCAGACGCTTGTCGACGAAGTAACGCTTGGATGAATCAAACTGGATGCCGGTCTTGCGGTAGAAGAACTCCCGGAATTTCTGGAAGTCCGCCTCACTGATGGTGATGCCGGTCTCGGCTGGCTCAGGCGTCACGTAAACGCCCCAGGGCCAGGTCGGCGGCGAAGCGAATGTAGGGCTCATTGGCGAAGCGCGCCTTGAGGCGCAACAGGCTCTCCCGAGCCGCCCCTGACCCGACCTCGCCGAGCAGATCCACCGCCGCGCCGCAGACGTTGACATGCGGATCGCGGTCGATGACCTCGATCAGCCAGCGTTCCACCTCGGGGTGACATAAGGATTCGAGGATGTTGACCGCGAAGATGCGGACATCCGGATCCGGATCGGCGAGCAGTCCCCGGATGATGGGCGCCACCGCATCGGGCAGTTGCCGCATGGCTTCAATCGCCTCGTTGCGCCGCGCCGCGTCCTCGCTCCGCAGGCACTCCACGAGACCGGCGACCGATGTTGCGTCGCCCAGGCCGGTCAAGGTCGTGAGAATGACCTCGCGTACCGAGATATCCGCTTCCTGATGCAGGCGCTCCACCAGCGCGGCGGAGATGTCGGGACAATCCGCTAGATCGCGCGCCGCCCAGCGTCGCACCGTCGGGTTGGGGTCGATCAATTGAGCGAGCAGACCCGCGCAGTCGCGCGGATGTTTGCGCACTTCCTCGGTGACAGACTCGACCGTTGGCTGTGTCTTGATGAGGCCCATAAGATTGCCTGACTAATCGGCGTCCAAAATGAAGCTGGTTTTCTCTCTCGAAATCGCGGTTCAGCACCCAGCCCAGCTATTGACCTGCGCGGCGATCTTTTCCGCGTGCAGCACCAGGCTGGCGCCGCCGCGTGCGATCAACTCCGCCGGCATGCCGAAGACCACGGCGGACTGCTCCGATTCGGCGATGGTGCGCCCGCCGCGTTTCTTGATCTCGGCGAAGGCATCCGCCCCGTCGTAGCCCATGCCGGTCAGCATGATGGCGACGACCCGCGCCGGGTCGCAGTGCTCCAGCACGGAACGGCCCAGCAGTTCCACCGATGGGTGCCAGAGAAAATCGCGGCTTTCCGGTTTGGCGAGGACCGTCAGCTTGCCTCCGCGCTGTCCCACTACCATGTCCGCCCCACCTTTGCCGATATAGATGGTGCCGGGCTCGACCTTCTGTGGATGCGCGGCTTCCACCACCCTGAGCGGACATAAGGTGTCCATGCGGTCGGCGAAGGGACGGGTGAAGGAACCCGGCATGTGCTGCGCGACCAGAACCGGCCAGGGAAAATCAGCCGGCCAGCGGGGCAGAATATCCTCCAGGGTGCGCGGACCGCCGGTCGAAACGCCGATCACCACCAGCCCCTCACCCGCCACGCCGCGCCGCACCGCGAGCGGGCGTGGCGCCGGGGCTGGCTTGACTCGTTCCTCGCGCAAGCGTTGCGCCAGCCGCCCTACCGTCCCCTTGGCCTTGAGTCGCGCACGTGCCGCCGCCCGCACCTTCGACACCAGTTCGACGCTGATCTCGTCGATGGAAAGCGAAATGGTTCCGCCGGGCTTGGCCAGATAATCCACGGCACCGAGATTGAGCGCCTCGAAGGTCGCCAATGCTCCCTGCTCGGTGAGCGAGGACACCATGACCACCGGCACCGGGCGTTCCGCCATCAGCAGCGAGAGCGCGGTGATGCCGTCCATCTCCGGCATGTTGATGTCCAGCGTGACCACGTCCGGCTGAAAGGCGCGGTTTTCCTCCACCGCTTCCCGGCCGTTGCGCGCCTGACGAATCTCGAAATCGCCCTCCGCCTGGAAGACGTTGGTCAACTGACGGCGCATCAGTGCTGAATCGTCGACGATCAACAGTTTGATCATGTCGCCTCGGGTCTCCTGCTTCCTGGGTATCGCCGACTCATGCCGACAGCCCCGCCAGATCGGCCAGTTCGTCGCCCTGCATAAGTTGGGTCGGGTCGATCAGTTGCACCAGACGCTGCTGTTTCTCTAGATTCGCCATGCGTGCCAGGAGCTTGGATTGCACACTGGACAATTGCGGCGCCGGTTCGATGGCGGTCTTGGGGATCTTGAGCACCTCCGCCACCGAGTCGACGATGAACCCGGTGCGCGCGCCCTCGATCAGAAAGACCATCACACGCTGGCGGTCCGAGCGCTCCACGTCGGGCAGACCCAGGCGTCGGCGCAGATCGATCACTGGCAGCACCGTGCCGCGCAGATTGATGACGCCTTCGACGAAGGCCGGTGCCTTGGGCACATGGGTCAACTCGTCCGGAACGCGCACGATTTCCTGTACGCTCTCGATTGGCACGCCGAATTCCTCCTTGTCGAGACGGAAGACGACGACCTGCTCGTCGTCATCGGCTCCTTCCTCGTCCCGCTCGTCGTCGCTGGTTCGCGCGTCGTCCCGCAAGGTATCCACGGTCGTCAATGCCTCCTTGATGGCCGAATGACGGAACAGGTTGTCGGTGGAGATGATCGAGACCAGACGCTTGCCGCCGTCCAGCCGGCAGATATCCGAAATGTCGGCCAGCTCGCCTTCGCGCGCGAGCAGACCGGGCATGGCTTCCACGTCGGACTTGGCGACCCGCAGCACTTCGTTGACGCTGTCCATCACCACGCCGACCGAGGCCGTGCCTAGCGACACCACCACGATACGGCTATGTTCATCGGCATCGCGCGACGGCAAGTCGAACATCCGGCGCAGACTGACCAGCGGCAGCAGACGGTTGCGCAGACTCATGACGCCGAGCACATGCGCCTCCGAGCCGGGGACATGAATGATCTGCTCGGGAACCTGCACGATCTCCTGCACGTTGTCGATGGCGATGGCGTATTCCTGCCCGGCGACCTCGAAGCTCACCAGTTGCAGTTCGTCGCTGTTGGCGTCCTCGTCAATTTCGGTCTGCCCCGCGAGGCCGGCGGTCACGGCGGCACGGCGGGTGACCTGGGCGATCTCGGCGAATTCGCGACCGATCAGCCGGGCGAAGTCCAGCACCATGATCATGGCGTGGCCGCCCACATCCTTGATAAGACCGGACAGCAACTCGGTATCCACGGTGCCGCTGATCGATCCGACCGGCTCGATCCGGCCCGGTTCGACGCCGACCACGCTGGCGACCCGATCCACCACGAAGCCCAGTGGCTGACCGATGTCGATGACCAGTGCGCGAGAGGTGTCGTCATGGTCGCGCTCGGCAAAACCAAACAGATGACGCAGCGCAATAATGGGCAGCACCTTGCCGCGCAAATTGGCCAGCCCTTCGAGACTGGGCGGTGCCAGCGGCACCCGCACCACATCGGGCACGCGGATAATCTCCTGCACCGGATTCATATCGACGGCAAAAACCTCGTCGCCGACCAGAAAGGTGACGAACTGCCGGATGTCCGAGGTCTGTTCGTCGGGATCGCCACCCGCGTCCCGCTCGGCCAGCCTGCCCGCTGGGGTATCTGAGCTCATGATTGCATTCCCCCGCTCAGGCGCTTTGCAGTTCGTCGGCAAGCGAGGCGATTTCCTCGACGGCGGCGGCCAGCTCCTCGGCCCCCTGCGACTGCTGCTTGGAGGCGGTGGCCGCCTCGGTCGCGGCCTTGTCGGCCTCCTGCGCGGCGGCGGAAATCTGTTCCACCCCGGTCTTCACCTGCGCGATGGCGGCCGCGATCTCGTTGGCCGCGGCCAGGATTTCCTGGGTGCCGGTCTCAACGACGGCGATGTCCGTCTCGATGGTGACCAGATTGGCCGTCGTGGCCTTAGCCCGTTCCACCTCGCCCATCGCCGAGGCCACGATCTCATCCAGGTCGCGCCCCACCACTCCGATCTGATCCTGCACCGCCTTCACCAGATCCTTGATGTTGTCGGCGTTCTCGGCGGAATCGTGGGCGAGATTGCGGATATCGGTCGCTACCACCACGAAGCCCTTGCCAAACTCACCCGCCCGGGCCGCCTCGATCGAGCCATTGACCGCCAGCATATTGGTCTGGATGGAGACCGTGGTGATGGCATCGACGATCTTGTCGATACGCCGCGACACCAGCTCCAGATCCTTGATCTGCTTGATGCTGGAGCGGGAGGAATCCGCGGCGGAGGAAATGCCATGGACCAGGGCATCGACCGTGGTCTTGTTGACGCCCAACAGCGCCTTGATCGCCGCCACCTTTTCGCCACCGGCGGTGGCGCGGGCCTGAGCCAGTTCCAGCCCCTTCTCGATTTGGGTGATGGCGGCGGCCGATTCCTCGGTGCCGGCGGACTGCACCTCGGCGCCTTTGCGGATCTGATCGATGGCGATCATGATCTGGGTGCCGGAACGATTGATTTCCGAGACGGCGGAGGACAACTGCTCGGCGGCGGAGGCGACTTCTTCCGCACTCTTGGCGACATCGGTGGAGGTTTTGAGATCTTCCGCGAGTTCGGACAGCGCCTGCGCGGCCTGCTCGCACTCGGCCAGCGCCTGCGCCTGTTCGGCCACCGTCTTGGCGGCCTCCTCGGCGGCGGCTGACTGCTCCTCGGCGGCGGCCGCGATGTTTTCCGATCCTTTCAGCGCCTGCGCGGCAGCGGTGCTGGACTGCTGGGCGCCGCTGGCGATCTCCTGCACCCCCTTGACGATCTCGGCGGCGTCGAGGCGGATCTGTTCCAACTGGGCGGTGATGGTCTTGCCCTTTTCGGCCTCCTCCTCCACGGTCTTGGCCGAGCTGCCGATTCCCTCGGCGATGATCTTCACCTCGCTCTGAATCTGCCCCACCAGATCCTGAATCTGTTTGGCGCTCTTCTCGGAGGTCTCGGCCAGGGTGCGCACCTCGTCGGCCACCACCGCGAAACCCTTCCCATGCTTGCCGGCGCGTGCCGCTTCGATAGCGGCATTGAGCGCCAGCAGATTGGTCTGGTCGGCGATGCGCGCCACGGCCTTGACGATGTCGCCAATGCTGGCCGCCTGTTTTTCCAGATCGGCCACCCGTTCCACCGAGGCCGTCTGGCGTTGCGCGGCGACTCCAACGTTCGTGACCAACCCGGCGACCTCGGCACTGGTTCTGGCCACCAGCGTCTGAGTGGCTTCGCTCTTGGCCTGGCTGACCTCCGCGTTACGCAACTGACGACCGATGGCCAGCTCGACCTGCTTGAAGGCCATCAGGGACTCCTGGGCCGCGCCGGATGCCTCCTCCGCGCCGGTGGCAATCTGATCGGCGGCGCGCTTCAATTCCTCCGCCGCGGAGGCCGCCTCATTGATGCCGGAAGACAATTGCCCGGTCGCGGCGGCGATCCGCTCAGCCGCCTGCTGCTGCTTGGCCAGGGTCCGCGCCCGCTTGCGCTGCGCTTCAGCTTCGCGCGCGGCCACGGCGGAAGTCTTTCCTTCGGCCGTAGCCGTGTTCGACCCGGCGGAGGTCGAGGATTTTTTCATGAGGGCCATGCGGTGTCTCCTTTGTCGAGTGGGCGCGATGCAAGAGCGAAGCGGCTCAAAGCTAGACGAAGCGATTCAGCCGTTCAAATACTCATTCCAGCGACGTCATGCCGGCGCTGGAATTTCGGTCTAATTGAGATCCGGCGTGTGACCGGCGGCCACGTAGATGGCGCGTTCGGCGACATTGGTTGCGCGGTCCGCCACCCGCTCGTAGTTGTGCACGATCCAGAGCAGGTAGGTTCCGGCGGTCGCGAAGTCCGCATCCGTGCGCATCCGACTCAGCACCTGCTCGATGAAGGCATGCTCCTCGCGGTCGACCTCATCCTCCAGCGCGACCGCCGCGCGAATGGTCGCTTCGGTTCCGTTGGCGGTGAAGGCAGCGAGGGTCTTTTCAAGCATGCCGATCGCGTCGCCGGCCAGCTCGACGATCGCCGCGACCGGTTCGGCCGGCAGGGGCGTCTCGCCATTCCTCAGGATGATGCGTCCCACGTCGGCGGCGTAGTCGCCGATGCGCTCCAGCTCCGAGACCAGTTCCATGCAGGCGCCGACCGCGCGCAGATCCTCGCCCGCCGGTTTGTAGGCCGCCAGGGTCACCAGGCACTCCTGTTCCAGTGTCCGGCGCTGCTGATTGATGCGCGTGTCTTCCTCGATGATCCGCGCCGCCAGGGTGAGATCCTGGGTCCGCACGCAAGCAACCGAATGGTTCAGCGCGGTGATGACCAGCGCGCCCAGTTCCCCCACGGCGGACTGGAGTTGTGAACGTCTCTTCTGAACAAGATTCAGGCTTTCGGCCATCACGGCATCCTCATCGTCGGTGTTGATCATCCGGGCTCGGGGCGCGCGGCCACGCCTTGAGTGACCCCGCATCTTAAATCGTCCCGCATTCGGGGCGCGGAAAATCCATCGGGGACGTGCCGCCGGAATCGACGAACGGGTCGCGCGCTCGCAGGTCCGCCCCCTGGCTAGGGAATCGTCAATTCCAGATTGGCCAGCAACAGCTCGTCTCCGCTAATCAGACGGGTCTTGAAGCTGCCGCAGGCGCCGCACAGCAGACGATTGGGTTTGGCGTCCGTCTCGGCGTCGCATTCCTGACAGCGGACGCGCACCTGGGATGGTTCGATGACCAGCTCGGCGTGCTCGGCGATGGTGCCGACGGCCGCGAGCGGGTAGGCGTGCTGGAGCAGCAGGGGCTCGACGCCGGCCAGCGGGCCGACCTTCAGCAGGATACGCTCGACCCCGGTCGCGCCATGCTCGCGCGCGATCTGTTCGACCTGGTCGATGAGCGCTTGGCAGAGTGAGAGTTCGTGCATCAGGCAAGCTCCGTTCGGCTGGCGAGGAAGAGGCCGCCGATGAGCACCAGCGGCAGGCCGAGGAGCGCGACCCCGAGATCGCGCGGGAGTCCGGACTCGGCGAGCGAGGCCAGGGCCGGGGCCGGCGGGATCGCGACGGCGAGGCGCGTTCCGCTCTTTCCATCGCGTTGCCCCAGGGGGATGGCGATACACATGATTTCGGTCCTTTCAGCTCTCTAGATAGGTGTAGCCGTAGAGCCCCGCCTTCAGCTCGACGAAGAGCCGCTCGCGGGTGGGGCGGTCCAGTCCGGCGGCGTCCAGCTTGCGTCGGTAGTGGGCGAGCAGGGTGCGCGGCTCGAAATGGACATAGCTCAGCAGCTCGTCGGTGGTGTCGCCGCGCTCGTGTTCGAGCAGTCGGTAACCGTTCGGCGCGTTCGGATCCAGCTCGACGTTGATGGCGTCGGTGTCGCCGAAGAGGTTATGGATGTCGCCGAGGATTTCCTGATAGGCGCCGACCATGAAGAAGCCGATCAGATAGCGTCCGTCCAGTCCCGCGCCGGCATGGACCGGCAGGCTGGCCTCGATTCCGCCCTCGTCGACATACTGGTCGATGCAGCCGTCCGAGTCGCAGGTCAGGTCGTGGATCACGGCCCGCGCCTTCGGCTCTTCGTCGAGCCGCTGGATGGGAACGATCGGGAAGATCTGGTCGAGCGCCCAGATATCGGGTAGCGACTGAAAGAGCGAGAAGTTGCAGAAGAGCTTGTCCGCCAGCCGGGCGTTCACCGTGTCCGCCAACTCGCGGTGACGACGGATGCCGGGATCCAGGCGTCCGGCCAGCACCCGACAGATGGCGAAGAACAGCTCCTCGGCGCGCGCCCGGCCGGCCAGATCGAGCTGGTCCCGGGCGAACCGCTCGCGGGCGGTCCCAAGCAGCTCGCGCGCCTCGGCGTGGATCTCCTGCGGCGAGCCGCTGGTCGCGGCCCGAAGCTGGTTGGCCAGGGCGTCCAGGGTCGGATCGCCTTCTTCGTCGCGCGCGCTCAGATCCAATCCGCCGGCCACCTCGCGGTCGATGACGTTGGTGATGAGCACGGCGTGATGGGCCGTCATGGCGCGGCCCGATTCGCTGAAGAGATCGGGCTCGGGCAGTCCGCCGCGACGGCATTCGGCGGCGATGGTGTCGACGATGGCGCTGGCATAGCCGTCGAAGCCGTAGTTCACCGAGCAGTAGTTGCGGGTGTGAGTGCCTTCGTAATCCACCCCGAGTCCACCGCCCACGTCGATCACACGGATCGGCACTTGCAGGCGGCGCAGCTCGGCATAGAAGCGGACCAGCTCGGCCGCGCCGGCGCGGATGTCCTGGAGGCTCGGGATTTGCGAGCCCAGATGGGCGTGCATGAGCACCAGCCAGTCGAGATGACCGGCCGCGTCGAGCGTGCGCACCAGATCCAGGATCTGCTGGGAGGTCAGGCCGAACTTGGCCTTCTCGCCGCCGCTGCCCTGCCAGTTGCCGGCCGCCGCCGCCGCGAGCCGTACCCGCACGCCAAGCAGCGGCTCGACCTCCAGCCGCGCGGCCTCCTCAAGGATCAGCGGCACCTCGGACGGCTTCTCGATCACGAGATGGACCCGCATCCCGAGCCGGCGGCCGATCAGGGCGAGCCGGACGTATTCGCGATCCTTGTAGCCGTTGCAGACCACCAGACCGTCCGCCGGCGAGAGCGCCAGCACCGCCATCAGCTCCGGTTTGCTGCCGGCCTCCAGTCCCGCCCGACCCGAGTGCAGGATCTCGCGCACCACGCCGGCCTGCTGGTTGACCTTGATCGGATAGACCGGCTGATACCGCCCGCGATAACCGCAGGCCGCGCCGGCGTCGGCGAAGGCTTGATGCAGCGCGCGGACCCGGTGGCGCAGGATGTCGTTGAAGCGCACCAGCACCGGCAGTGAAAGCCCCTCGGACTCGATCTGGGTGGCCAGTAAGGCGAGGTCGATCTCGGTCGGCCCGTCCGGATCCGGTCGGGCGTAGAGATGACCGGCGGCGTTGATGCCGAAATAGCCCTCGCCCCAGCGATCGATGGCATAGATGTCTTTGCAGCGTTGGACCGCTTGGTCCATGGGCAGGGTCTCCATCGGTGGCGAGGCGGGGGATGGTCGGGTGAGGGTTCGGGCGTGGAGTCGGGCTGGTGCCTGTTCGACGAGTCCTGGGTGATTTCCAGGAAACCTTGTACCCGCGATCCGCCGAATCATAGACAGGATTAACAGGATTTCTCAGGATTGACAGGATTTATAAAGTCCTGTTTTTAATCCTGTAAATCTTGAAGAATCCTGTTAATCCTGTCCAGTCCCGGAGCTTTCGATCAGGTACGGACTTTCCCGGAAATCACCTTGGGATGGCCCTCTTGAACCCGTTGGAGCCGCTCCTGGAGGCGAAGGATAACAGCCGGGTCGCGAAGCGTCGCGCGGACAGATTCGCTCGATTCAGGTTTCCAGCCAGAAGGTCACTGGTCCTTCGTTGATCAGGCTGACCCGCATATCGGCGCCGAACCGTCCGGTGGCGACGATCGGGTGGGCGAGGCGCGCCCGCTCGACCAGATGCGCGAAGAGCCGTCGACCCTCGTCGGGCGGCGCGGCCGAGGTGAAGCTGGCTCGCGTGCCCTTACGGGTGTCGGCGGCGAGCGTGAACTGCGGCACCAGCAGCAGACCGCCGCCGATGTCGCACAGGCTCAGGTTCATGCGGTCCTCGGCGTCGGGGAAGACCCGATAGCCGAGCAGGCGCTCCAGCAGGCGCTCGGCAAGGGCCTCGGTGTCGCCCTTCTGTACGCCGATCAGCACCAGCAGACCGCGTCCGATGGCGCCGACCGTCTCGGCCCCGACCTCGACCCTGGCCTGGCTGACCCGCTGGAGCAGGCCGATCAAGTCAGCTCCCGCGCGAAGCGGTCGGTCGCGGCCACCAGGGCGCGACGGATGCCCGGCTCGAAGGCCGAGTGCCCGGCGTCCGGGATCACCTGAAACTCGGCCGTGGGCCAGGCCCGATGGAGATCCCAGGCGGAGCGCAGGGGGCAGATGAGGTCATAGCGGCCCTGGACGATGACGCCTGGAATGTCGGCCAGCCGGTGGGCGTCGCGCAGCAGCTGATTGGGAGCCAGGAAGGCTTGATTGACGAAGTAGTGGGACTCGATCCGCGCCAGGCTCAGGGCTACATGGGCGTTAGCGAAATGGGCCTGGATGCCCGGATTGCCGAGCAGGGTGGCGGTGCGTCCCTCCCAGATCGACCAGGCGTGCGCCGCCTGCGTCCGCTGGGCCTCGTCCTCGCTGGTGAGACGGGCGTGGTAGGCCGCGAGCAGATCGCCGCGCTCGGCCTCCGGAATCGGTGCCAGATAGTCCTCCCAGTAATCGGGGAAGACCCAGCTCGCGCCCTCTTGATAGAACCAGCGGATCTCCTCGTCCCGGCACAGAAAGATGCCGCGCACGACCAGCGCGGAAACCCGTTCCGGGTGCATCTGGGCGTAGGACAGCGCCAGGGTCGAGCCCCAGGAGCCACCGAATACCAGCCAGCGCTCGATGCCGAGCCGTTCGCGGATCAGTTCCATGTCCGAGACCAGATCCCAGGTGGTGTTGGCCGCGAGCGAGGCATGGGGGGTGGAGCGACCGCAGCCGCGTTGATCGAAGAGCACGGCGCGGTAGCGCGAGGGATCGAAGAAGCCGCGATGGGCCGGCTCGCAGCCGGCGCCCGGTCCGCCATGCAGGAAGATGGCCGGGAGGCCGTCGGGACGCCCGCACTCCTCGACATGGAGACAGTGCCCGTTGTCGACGATCAGGGCGTGGGTCGCGAAGGGCTCAGTGGCGGGATAGAGGTCGTGTCCGGTGTCCATTTGATTGGTCGGTTGTCAGTGGGGCCTGAAGTTGGCTTGGCTCGCGCCAGGCGGCGGAGGGCTTGGGCGGGGTCCGAGTATGACAGCTTATGAACCCTGGGTTTGGCTCTGGGCTGGCCAGTTCCGCAAGGCGGATTCCCCCTGTGGTTGCATTCATCGGGGCGATCCCAATGCTAAACCGGGCGCTCGATCTGTCAATCGTTGTCACGTATTCACTTCAAGGGGGATGGGGCATGGATAAGGGCTCTCTGGCGGCGATGGAGCTGATGGTGTTTCTGGGGTTGGCCGGCTGGCTGGTCTACTACCAGTTCGTAAGCTCGAGGCGTGGCTCGGATCCTCGGGAGTCCGAGTCGGGCGGGGCGGTCGAGGAGG